>NZ_JBGJZP010000003.1:99516-451419 GCF_042610515.1 Paenibacillus paludis | reverse complement strand
CGCGGCCATGCTGCGGCCGTGCGGCGTGATGGCGCCGCCGGCATCCAGCGCGCCGAGCTGGCGCAGCAGCGCAGCGCCCTGCGCGTAAGGCGCGGCGGGCGGCGCATCCAGCCAGGGCAGCGCGGCAGGATCGCGCACGCCCCATAGCGCCAGCTCCAGCGCGAGCTGCGCCAGGTCGGTTTCCATGATCTCCGGCACGTTGTCGTCCGGAAGACGTTGATGCTCCTCGCTGCTCCACAGCCGGTAGCAGACTCCCGGCGCTGTCCGCCCGGCACGGCCACGGCGTTGGTCAGCCGATGCCTTCGATACCGGCACTGTTGTCAGCCGCGGCATGCCGGTGCGCGGAGAGAATACCTGCGTACGGCGCTGCCCGGTGTCAATCACCGTGCGCACCCCTTCGATGGTCAAGCTTGTTTCGGCGATGGAAGTTGCCAATACGACCTTGCGCTCACCCGGCACGGCTGGAGCCACCGCCGCATCCTGCATGGCCTGCGGGAGCTGGCCATAAAGCGGCCGCAGCACCGTCCCTTGGGGAAGCGCCCCGCTCTGCAGCTCACGTTCGGTACGGCGGATCTCCCGTTCGCCGGGCAGGAACACCAGTACATCACCGGACTGCTCATCCAGGGCCCGGCGGACGGCAATGGCCGCTGCTTGCTCCAGTTGCGCTGTGCCTGATCCCGGAACATAAATCGTCTCCACCGGATAGGTGCGGCCGGGACAATCCACTACCGGCGCTCCGCCAAGCAGCGCCGACACCCGTTCTCCATCCAGTGTAGCTGACATTATGAGAATACGCAGATCTTCACGCAGCACAGACTGCACCTCCAGCGTCAGTGCCAGCCCGAGATCAGCATGAAGACTGCGCTCATGAAATTCATCAAAAATTATAAGTCCAACATCGCCAAGTGAAGGATCGCTTTGCAGCATTCTCGTCAGCACACCTTCGGTCACAACAACAATCCGTGTGTTTTTGCCAACCTTGCTGTCCATACGCATCCGGTAGCCTACCGTCTGTCCCACACTCTCTCCAAGGCAGGCCGCCATATAAACAGCCGCTGAACGGGCTGCAAGCCTTCTGGGCTCCAGCATTAGAATACTCTTGCCAGACATCCAAGGCTCGTCCAAAAAAGCCGGAGGGGTTCCGGTCGTCTTCCCCGCACCGGGTTCGGCAATAAGTACAGCTGCTTTATTCTTATTCAGTATCAATTTCAGGTCAGGGAGCACCTGCATAATAGGAAGCTGTTTCATCTTTTCTCTCCATAATCTGTGATTAACTTAGTATAATTGGCAGCGCGTATTGCATCTATCCTGCCTAATCATCATGGGCGAAACGATCCTAAATTTCAAGATGCTTCATAAAGTTGGATTCGAACTCTCCCAACCGGATACAGATATACCGAAAGATAACAAAAAAAAGCCTGCCGCCCCTCCGGGCGCAGACTCATTCTTCTTCACTCAGCAGCTTCTGACGAATTTTATCGCCGTACTCCAGGATGGAACTGCTGCTCTCCAGCCCGCGCTGCCTCAGCAGTTCCTGCAGCCGAAGTCTCTTCATGGAGAGCTTGTTCTCCAGCGTTTTCTGTTCACCAGAACTAGTAACCCCGCTGTTGCGGCATGCTGCCAGCAGTTCCTCAAGGGTTACACATTCCTTACGCAGTGTGATCTCTTCCGGCAGCAGCCCGGCATTTTTCATAATCTTGAATGACATCCGCAGTTCCTCAGGAACCCCCGACAAGTCCTCCAGCTCCAGCGGCTTTCCAGCCCCGGGAAGATCCTTGAATTCCCCGCTCCGCATCGCTTCCTGAATCCGCTGCTCCGCCAGCCATGACAGCATACCCATATCGTACCGCTCCTTGTGTTCAGAACCCGTTTTGCTTCTTATTTTAACACAGCCGCTATGTCATTTCATTTCTGCTTGGGTTTATGATAACCGCGGTCTCCGTAGGGAGACAGCTGGTCCATCCATTTGCTCTCCAGCTCCGGAAGCTGCTTTCTGTATTTGGCCAGCTCGGACACGGATGCCACAAAATCCTCCTCCGGTTTAATTTGTTCCAGAATCTCAAAACGGAAGGCCTCTTCCCCGTACTCTACCCAGTCGGCCATCAGCGATTTATTGTCATGGCTATTAATATCGAGCATAAATTTATGCTTGTTCCATACGCCTTCCAGGTTAAGGCTGCTGCCTACAAAAGACTTATCGTTCTTCGTATTCACAATCCGGTATACACCCATCGGCCGATGAGAGTGGGCATAATCATAGGCCAGTTCTTTGCGTCTTGCTTTTTCCATTATTCCTGATCTCTCCTTCAATAATAAGCTCTGTCCCGGGGCACAGGCTCTATAATTTAACCCAGTAGCTGCTGCCGTCATCCTCGCGGTCCAGCAGGCCATAATCAATCAGATAGCGCCGCAGTGTGACATGATCAGGGAAGGCTTCACCCAGAATGGCGTTAACCTCTTTCTCACTGTATTTGCGGCCGGCGGCAAACCTCTTAATCAGTTGGCGAAGAATGGCGGCTTTCCGCTTCTGCTTCTTGGGAAATTCGGATAACGGGCCATCCAGTCCCTCCTTAAAATAAGTCCCAAGGATCTCGGCATTCTCCTCTTCCGTAATAGCAAAACGTTCATCGATCATGGAAGCGGAGCGCGGGATACTTACAAATGGTGAAGAAACACCCGGTTTCTCCTCAGCCAGCTCCATGACGGCAAGAAACAATTTGGCTTGCTTGACCTTCTCACGCAGTGTGAACCGGTGATTCCGCACCGTGGAAGTACTGCCGATTCCTAACTCCTTGGCAACCTCCCCGTCACTGAGGCTCTGATGAAATGCAAGCAGCAGCCCTTTCTGCAGATCCGTCAGCCCTATAAGTTTCTTATCCATTCCGAGCAGCCAATTAAACATGGTGCCATGAACATTGGCCACATGAAGCGCAGCATATTTCTCTGCCTCATAGTAATGGTTGTCATTCTTATAGATAATACCCTTCTCATATTCTTCACCGCATACCAGACAGGTATAGATTCCTGAACGGTCTCGCGTCTCAAAAATATAACCTTGCTTTAACTCCTCAATCGAGGCATTCCAGAATTTTTCCGAAATACTGACTGAACCCTTTCCTTCCGGCAACTCAATCACCCAATCCGCTTTATTTAATATAGACATATTATCATTTTGTTTGTTATTTTACAACTATCTAATTAGATTGTTTAGTTTTTGTTCTTGTGAAAAAATAAAAAACACCACCTTTCGGCAGTGTTTCATTCCTTTTATTGTTCAGCATCCGATTCTATGAACTACCCTAGAGTGTAGCCGAGGCTTGTTTCAGCAATGCACCCAGCAGCTCATAATCAACCGGTTTGCCTTCAAGCAGCTTGGTTGTTCTTCTTTCCGGTTTTCCGGCTTCGAACAATCCGTCAGGAGCTTCCAATTCTGCTGCATTGAAGATGGAAAAGGTCACCCAACCCTTAGCGGTGGTAATAACCGCAGCATATTTGCCGTTTTTAAGAAAATGCGGTTTGCCGTATTGAATACGCTCCTGTACCTCCGGAATGGAATCATGAACCAACTGGCGGAGTTGATTACACAGCTCATTTTGCCATGGCTGTTGGACAGTGTTAATGAAATCTGTCACCTCTTGATTCATAGGATCACCTTTTTCTGTGATAGATTATTTAACAGTTAACCTACTGCTCTCTTGCGATGGCGGCAATCTCCCGGCTTTCCAGAATATCGCGGTCAGATCCATGGACTGATAGATGAATCATAGCCAGACCGATCTCTTTTAGTGAAACCGCATATTTAGGGAAAAGCGCCCGCACCACAGGGTAGAGCCATTGTATAGCATAATAATACTTATGAGTCCGGGTCAGCCCAGGCCCTTTAGCTGAAATGTTACCATAACCTGTATGTTTACAACAAGAAAAACACAGCAAACAGCCTCAACCCTGATCATTGATCTGATCACCGGCTAAGGCTGTTTGCTGGGAAGCAGATGATGTATCACCCGCTGCGTTATGGGTTAGGACAACAGGGATTCTGCACCGTCGATCACAATCTGCGCACCCGTTATATGAATGGATTCATCCGAGGCTAGGAAAGCAACCAGATCCGCTACATTTTCCGGTTTGCCCGGTCCATCCGCGAGTGGCTGTGCCCCTTCCGGAAATTCAATCGGAATCACGATAGCTTCCATATCCTCATTAAATTCCGTGCTCTCATCAATATTGGTGGAAATCGCACCAGGACAGATTACATTGACCCGGATTTTGAACTTGGCCAGCTCCAGTGCCGCCATCTTGGCAAAGGCTACCTGACCGGCTTTAGTTGTGCTGTATGGGGACCAGCCGAAGCTGGCGAATCTGCTGTTGCCGTTAATCGAGCTGGTGATAATGATGCTGCCTTTCCCTTTATCCTTCAGATGGGGAATGCTGTACTTCAGCGTCAGGAAGGTTCCGGTCAGATTGACCGATATAGTACGTTCCCAATCACTAAGGCTGAGTTCCTCAATCGGACCCACAGCTCCGTTGATTCCAGCATTGGCGAACACAACATCAAGACCTCCGAAATGCTCAACGGTCCTGCGCACTGCTTCTTTCATCCGTTCCTCATCCGAGGTGTCTACGTCAATGGCCAGTGCACAATCCTTGCGGAGCTTGTTCAGCTTCTGCTCCAGGATCGAAGTACGCTCATTCACCAGATCAAACAAGGCTACATTTGCACCTTCGCGCGCCATTTGAATCGCCGTCGCTCTGCCGATTCCCGAGCCCGCACCTGTGATTATGGCTGTTTTTCCAAGAAAACGCTGCTTTTTAGCTATATTTGGGCTCATATGTACACTCTCCTTCCGATTCGTCCATCCAAGTGGCTCTGTTTCAAGATTACCCAAATCGGCCTTGATTATAATCAGGTTATGCAAAATTTGTGCAAACCAGGCAGCAAGTTGCACTAAAGATGCACAAAACAAGAGGATGTGACCCGGTTATCTCATTTAGATACAAAACTAAGCCCCACAATGTGGGGCCTGGATTCTGTACATTTAGTTTCCCAACTGACGGACATCCACCTTCACGGTGAGCGTACCCGATACTCCGCGGTAGACACCTTTGACCGGTACAATATCCTTGTAATCCCGGCCATGCCCAAGTTTGATGTAACGCCAGCTTACTTCCACGTTATTGGTGGGATCAAAACCAAGCCAGCCCGTGCCGGGAATATGCGTCTCCACCCAGGCATGCGAAGCCTGCTCGAAATTGGCATTAGCTCCCTGCAAATCACCGACAAAATGATACCCGCTAACATATCTGGAAGGCAGACCGACACTGCGGCAGACCGCAATCATCAAGTGTGCGTAGTCCTGGCAGACGCCGCGCTTCAGCTTTAATGCTTTTTTCACAGTCGTGTTCACACTGGTAGCCTCGGGATCATACGTAAATTGCTCGTAGATGGTCGATGACAGCTTTTTGGTCCACTCGTACATATCATCGGCTTCGTCAAAGGGATGCTGTGAAGCAAATTCAACCAGCTCAGGAGTCACTTCCGTATAACGCGTCGGCAAGATGAACTCAACATACCGGTTCTGGAATTTCTCATCATTGAGCAGTCTCACCTGCTCTTCCAGCGGAAGATGCGGCAGATCGTTACCCTGTGCTTTATCTAAAGTCACTACGGTCGCCTTCGTATGGATGACCATCTCCGTATGCGGCTTGTTCACGGAATAAGCATGAACCCGGTTGCCGAAGAAATCCTCGTAAGTCAGCAAATTGGCGGGGGGAAACACCTCAACCTCATGATGGTAGCAGGACTGGCGGTAATTCGTGCGCGGCGTCAGCCTGATTTCATTGACACTGTCCGTAACCGGCTCGGGATAGCTGTAGGTGGTCGTATGATGGATCTGAATTTTCATACCCGCACTCCTTCGCGGCGAAAAAAGGCGCCTTCCATCGTTTTGCCCAGTCTCTGGCATGATAACATCAGCGAATGCAGCACATCCTCGACGAGATCGCCGGACATTTCTTCTTTCTCCATATAATCCAGCTCTGCTTTGATCTTTCCGGCCTGGCGAATGACCTTCTCATGCCCGGAGCCCTTCTCAGAAGTATCCAGCTCGAGCTTGGCTAAATGCTCCTCCAATTTATGGAATGAAAAGCGGACCGAACGCGGAAAAGAGGCATTCACAATGAGGAACTCCAGAATACTCTCCGGTGACATGGCATCTGCATAATACCTTCGGAAGGATTGATAACCGCTCACGGATTTCAGCACCGCCTGAAGCTGGGTATAAATCGCGTTAATTTCCTTAGACTTGCACTGTACAGTGACCGCCTGCAGAATCCGTGTCGTGTTCTCTGCCCGTTCCAGAAAGCGGCCGCTCTCAATAAAATGCCATTCATTTCCCCTCAGCATGACAGACTGCTCTGCCCCGAGAAACATCGCCGCCCGCTCTTTGACCTGCTGATAGAAATGATGCGGCCCCCGCATAATATCCGCTACCGACTGCTCTGCAAGCCACAGATTAAAACCGTTGGCAATATCCCACAGCTCGCTTGGCAAATGCTGACGCAGAGTGCGCAAATTGTTGCGCGCTTGATGAACACAAGAGAATAAAGAATTGGAATTGCCCAGATCCAGCGTAATGAAGGACAATACATCCTGTTCCGAAAAGCTGTCAAATTGCCGCAGGTATTCATTTCTGACCCCGAGCGCATCAATCAGCCTCGACCATTTATGTCCTTCCTCCTGGAAGTCCTCTTCCTGTTGAATATGATAATGCACATCGATAAGCCGCGCATGATTCTCTGCCCGTTCAATATACCGGCCGATCCAAAACAAAGCCTCCGCATTACGATTCAGCATCCTCGCCACTCCCTCATCTAACATAGTGATTCGGCATTTTATGATCCAGACGCAATATACATTTCCCTCAGGCCATTACCCAGGTATCCTTGACCCCACCGCCTTGTGAAGAATTCACGACCAGCGAGCCTTCCTTCATGGCAACCCGGGTTAACCCTCCGGGAATCACATGCGGTTTGCGGTCCGCACCCATGAGCACGAATGCACGGAGATCAACATGACGCGGAGCCATTGTCCCTCCTGACAATACCGGCGCTCTTGACAGCGACATAATCGGCTGGGCGATGTAACGGGCAGGGTCAGCGAGGATCTTGAGCCGGAAATCAACCAGTTCCTCCTTGGTAGCTTCACTTCCAATCAGCATGCCATAGCCGCCGGAGAGTGATGTCTCCTTCACGACCATCTCCGCAAGATTATCGAGCACATACTGGCGTTCCTGCGGACGTGATAACAGGTAGGTGGGGACATTGCCCAGAATCGGCTCTTCATTGAGATAATACCGGATCATATCTGGAACATAGACATACATGGCTTTGTCATCGGCTACTCCGGTTCCCGGTGCATTGGCGATGGCAATGTTGCCTGCCCTGTAGGCATTCATCAGTCCGGCGACACCAAGCAGGGAGCTGGGCTGGAACGCCAGCGGATCGATATAGTCATCATCCAATCGGCGGTACAACACATCTACACGGCGCAGCCCATTCATTTCTTTCAGATAAATTTTGTGGTCCTGGGTCACCAGATCACGGCCTTCTACAAGATGAATGCCCATCTGTTGTGCCAGGAAAGCATGTTCATAATAAGCGGAGTTATATTCTCCCGGGGTCAGAAGCGCAATAACCGGATCTTTGGTCCTCGACGGAGATAAACTCCGCAGCACAGACAGAAAACGGTTTAAGCTATGATCCACATCCCGGATGGAGCTGGCGAAAGACAATTCGGGGAAAAGCTGATTCATGAGTGATCTGCCTTTAAACAGGTAGGAAAAGCCGGAAGGAGTACGCAGGTTGTCTTCGAGCACATAATACTCTCCGTCATGATGGCGGATCAGGTCAATGCCCGAGGTAGTGACATAAGCACCGCCGGGGACTCGCAGTCCCGCCATCTCCGGCCGGAAATAACAGTTGGAGATAATCATGCGGCGCGGGACAATCCCGTCTTTTACAATGTATTGCTCGTGGTAAATATCATGGATGAACAGGTTCAAAGCCGTGATCCGCTGGACAATGCCAGCCTCAAGCCTCTCCCATTCCCCCTTGGGGATAATCCGCGGAATCATATCGAAAGGAATCGTTCGTTCCATCGGATGATCCTGTGCCGGGTTGTACAGCGTAAAGGTAATACCTTCTTCCATCATCCGGCGCTGCAGCAGCTTCTGCTTGCCTTGCAGCTCTTCAGGGCTCATCCCGGAAAACATGCGGTTCACATGTTTGTAATGAGGACGGATGCTCCGTTCATCGGCATACATTTCATCATAGAAATGCTGCAGCGGATACGGAGACAGACCGGGCAAAGGATCAAGTTTGGACATGAGCCCGACTCCTTTCGGATCATTATAATGTGTGAAGTTTGTTGACAAGCTGGTTCGTAATTTAAGAATTAAGTATGAAAATATTAAATACTACTCTCATAATACGTAAATGATATTGTTCATGTCAATATATATAACAACAAAATGGAGTTTATACCCCATCCAGCATTCGTGGAATCGCTTCCTTTCTCATGAGTTTAGTTTTCGGGAGCACGAAAGTGAATTATACATTGAATTGTATGCAGGTGAGTTGACAAGCAGTACTATTATGAATTTTTCATATAATGTTTTTTTAATATAAGTATCCAAATATAAAAGCACCCGTTCCTTCTATTTAAAGAGGGGGCAGCTTTTTCACAAAAAAACCTGGTGGCAGTTGTTTTTTCACACAATCAGTAATGACAAAAGCCCTGCAGAACGTGAACCGTTCTGCAGGGCTTTTATGGTAATCATAGTTCATCCTCGTTTGAAGCGCCTGCGGCGCGTTACTCCTGCGCTTCCTTCTGATCTTCGTCAGAGATCATCCCGGCGAACAGCGCATGAACGAACTGTCCGGAATCAAATGGCTGCAAATCCTCCATTTTCTCGCCCAGTCCAACCAGCTTCACCGGCAGATTCATTTCCTGGCGGATCGCCACAACAATACCGCCTTTGGCGGTCCCGTCCAGCTTGGTCAGCACCAGGCCGGTAACGCCACTTTTTTCACCAAAAAGCTTCGCCTGCGTCAAGGCATTCTGACCGGTAGTCGCATCCAGCACCATCAGCACCTCATGCGGAGCGCTGGGAATTTCACGCTGAATGACCCGGAAGATCTTGTTCAGCTCTTCCATCAGGTTGCTCTTGTTCTGCAGTCTTCCCGCCGTATCGCAAATCAGCACATCCACATTCCGCTGCTTGGCTGCCTGCACGGCATCGAACATTACTGCAGCCGGGTCAGAGCCCGCCTGCTGCTTGATGACGTCAACACCAGCCCGTTGACCCCAGACCTCAAGCTGCTCAATCGCTCCGGCCCGGAAGGTATCGCCTGCGGCGAGAAGAACCTTTTTACCCTCCTGTTTGTAGCGGTGTGCCAGCTTGCCGATTGTTGTTGTCTTGCCGACACCGTTTACGCCGACGAACAGAATAACGGTGATTCCGTCCGGATTCTCTTTCAGACTGTTGTCGTCATCACCGCGCAGCAGCTCCATCAGTTTGCGGGAGAGGATCGGCTGCAGCTCCGAGGCATCCTCAATCCGTTTCTGCTTCACTTCAGCCCGAAGCTCTTCAACAAGCGACATTACCGTATTTACCCCGACATCGGCACCGATCAAAATCTCTTCCAGTTCCTCATAAAACTCTTCATCTATTTTTTTACGGCGGATGATGAGGTCGGATACCTTCTCAACGAAACCCTTGCGGGTCTTCTCCAGACCGTCGCGGAACTGTTTGGTAACCGTTTCGGTTTTACCGGAAATACTTTCTTTCAGTTTCTTAAAAAAACTCATGCTCTTCCTCCTCTTATCGTTAAGACACCAGATTCCCCGGTTCATTTCCGAAATACAATGCTTTCATTTAGGCAATCTCCGCTTCCTCATCCTCCAGCTTCACCGAGACAAGCTTCGATACGCCGCCTTCTTCCATCGTTACACCATACAGCACATCCGCTTCCTCCATGGTTCCTTTGCGGTGGGTAACCACGATAAACTGTGTCTGCTCCGAGAACTCGCGCAGATACTGGGCAAAGCGGACTACGTTCGCTTCATCCAGTGCCGCTTCCACCTCATCCAGCACACAGAAAGGCACCGGTTTGACCTGCAGGATGGCGAACAGCAGCGCCATAGCGGTCAATGCGCGTTCACCGCCTGACAACAGCTGCAGATTTTGCAGTTTTTTGCCGGGAGGCTGGGCGACAATATCTATGCCTGTGTCGAGCATATGCTCGGGATCAAGCAGCATCAGGTCCGCCCGTCCGCCGCCGAACAGCTTCGAGAAAACCGTGCCGAATTCACGGCGGATGGCATCGAAGGTCTGCTTGAAGCGTTTGGACATCTCTTCTTCCATCTCATGAATGACATGGTAAAGCGTTGTTTTGGCCTCCACCAGATCATCCTTCTGGCCGCTGAGGAAAGTATAACGTTCATGCACGCGCTGATACTCCTCAATTGCCCCCAGGTTCACTTCGCCAAGCGCAGATATACTGCGCTTTAGACGCTGCACCTCCAGCTGTGCGGCCGGCACATCCTCGGGAACCGGATAACGCTGCTTCGCCAGTTCATAACTCAGCTCGTAATCATCGCTCAGTTTACGGAGAATGTTGTCCAGCTCAACATCAAGCCGTCCTACAGCTACCTCTGTGGAACGCAGCTTGTCCTCCACGGCCTTTAAAGCCTGCCGCTGGTCTTTGGTTTCACCTTCGGCAAGCTCCAGCTTGCGGGTTAACGCCGCCCGTTCAGCGCGCGCCAAATCAAGCGTACCCGCCGTCTCTTCTTTCTTCAGGCGGTAGTTGTTCAGATCTTCCTTCTGTTTGACCGCTTCGCGTGAATTCTCTTCGAGATCCTTCTCGATGGTCATAAGCAGACTGCGGCTCTGGCGCAGCTCTTTATCCTGCGATCCGGCGTCTTGCCTCATGCGTCTAAGCTGTTCCTCCAGTGAGAATATCTCCTGGTCCAGCTTACCCTCACTTACCTTCATGCCGGTCAGCTTACCCTGCAGCTCTTCCTTAGCCGTTTCACTCGCCTTACGCTCAGATTCGGCATTGCGGATGGCCTCATGGGAATCCTTCTCTTCTTTCTCCAGCCTTGCAAGCTCGGCAACCGCCTGATTGCGGCTCTCGTCCAGACTGCGGACTTCACTCTCAAAGCCGCTGCGTTCGGCACCCGCACCATCCACCTGCTCCTGAACATGGCGCAGTTCCTGTTCGAGCTGCTTCAAATCACCGGAGACCCGTTGCTCCTCCAGACGTTTCTCGTCACCGTCATGGCGCAGCTGCTCCAGCTTCTTCGCAGCGTTCTCCTGCTCCTCGCGAAGTTTGGCGATGCCTTGCTTCAGCTTGGCAATCTGACGTTCGCTTTCTTCAATTTCACCGAACAGCTGGTCGAGCTGGCGTTTACGGCTCAGCAGGCTGTTGTTCTTCTTATGCTGACTGCCCCCGGTCATCGAACCGCCGGCATTGACAACATCGCCTTCCAGCGTAACTACACGGTAGCGGTATTGGCATTTGGCGGCGATCCGGTTAGCCTGTTCCAGACTTTCTGCAATAACGACATTTCCGAGCAAGCTGCCGACAATGCTTGCATATTTGTCCTCATAACCGACCAGATCACTGCCGATGCCGACAAATCCTTCCGCACCTTCCACCATACTGCGGTCGCTGCCGGTAATCTGCCGGGGCCGGATGACATCCAGCGGCAGAAATGTAGCCCGTCCCAGCTGGCGCTGCTTCAGAAAGGTAATCGCTTGACGGGAGACGGCTTCATTATCCATAACCACATGCTGAAGCGATGCGCCTAGCGCTGTTTCCACAGCCAGCTCCAGCCGTTCCGGCACGGAGATCAGCTCCGCTACTGCACCGTGCACACCGCTTAGCTGGCCTTTGCGCGCTCCCTTAAGGACCTCTTTGACTCCAAGCATAAATCCGTCAAAATCATCCTGCATTTCCTTCATTGTCTCATGCCGGGAAACCTGGGCTTCGCGCTTTTGTTCCCATTTACGGAGTCCGCTCTGCGTTTCCTCCAGCAGCTTCTGGCGTTTGCTGGTCTGCTCGCTCTCCGTGATGTAGGCGCCGCGCAGCGTTCCAATCTCTTTGCCGAGTGTGGCAATGGTATCCTTCAGACCCTTCTGCGAAGCAGACAGCTCCGCGAGCCGCGCGACCCATTTGCCGCTTTCCTCAACGCTGCGGCTCATCCGCCGCTCCAAGGCTTCCTTCTGCTGATCCGCGTAACGAATTTCGTTGCGGGCCTGGGCCATCAGGTTCATTAGCTCAAGCAAGGCGCTTTTCAGCTTCTCTTCCTTGCTTTGGCTAATCCCGCCAGCCACTCCTTCCAGCCGGACTTCCTCATCTGCCAGTTGAGCGCGCAGCTCCTCCAGAGCCTGTCTTGACTGCTGCAGCTTATGCTCCAGCTCTGCCAGCTCGCGCTGTCTACCCTCTGAGCGCTCTCCTACCGAGCCCAGTGTAAGCATCAATTGCTCGCGGTTGTTCTCCAGGTTGCGCTTGCGCTCCTTCAGCACTTCGCCGTAGCCTTCACTTTTCTCATTCGCTTCACTGTAACGAAGCAGCTGTTCCTGCAGTTGTTCAACCTGCGCCTCCAGTGCTCGAAGCTCAGCACGCCCGCTCTCCAGCTTGGCGTCATGGGCCGAAACGACAGTGGACAGCTCAAGCTGTTCGACCTGCAGCGTTTCAAGCCGGGCATTGCCTTCCTTCCAGGAGGTATGAATGCCTTCTATCTGGTGCACGTACACGGAGATTTCCAGCTGTTTCAGCTGCTCGCGCAGCTCCTTATAGCGGATGGCCTTCTCCGATTGATCCTTGAGCGGGCCTACCTGATCCTCCAGCTCGCTGATCAAATCATGAATCCGGAGCAGGTTCTGCTCGGTTTCGTCCAGCTTGCGGCCCGCATCTTTTTTGCGTGATTTATACTTAACAATACCTGAGGCCTCTTCAAAAATACCGCGGCGATCCTCGGAACGCGTACTCAGAATTTCTTCAATCCGGCCTTGTCCGATAATCGAATAAGCCTCGCGTCCGATGCCGGTATCCATAAACAGCTCTGTGATATCCTTCAGCCTGCAGGCCTGCTTATTGATTAAATATTCACTTTCACCGCTGCGGTGCACACGGCGCGTTACTGTAACTTCGCTGAAATCGAGCGGCAGGACATGATCCTCATTGTCCAGCGTGAGCGACACCTCACCGTAATTCACGGCTTTGCGTGCATCACTTCCGGCAAAGATAATATCCTCCATCTTGCCGCCGCGCAGCGATTTGGCGCTCTGTTCACCGAGCACCCAGCGGATGCCGTCGGAAATATTGCTTTTGCCGCTGCCGTTCGGGCCAACAACGGCCGTTATGCCGCGTACAAATTCCATTTCCGTTTTGTCGGCAAATGATTTAAAGCCCGCTAATTCAATCCGTTTCAAAAACATAACTCGCCTATCACCTCTGACCCATTATACCATAGCGTTCAACTCCTAAAATAGCTCTGATTCATGAAGAACGCAAAGGCTGTATGTGAGATATTAAATTGACACTTTTTAGGAAAAGTGATGTAGTAAGGGTGTGTTTTTAGATGGTATTATTTATCATTTAAGGAAATGTTGAGATATTCAATTTCTAACGAAAAAGGGTGATTGCATTGGAACTCGGATCCGAGCGGCATGGGGAAATTATACGTTACCGCAGTGGCCATATCACGATGGAGGAAGATCTTATCGTTACGGAGCATCCGGTCACAATCAAAATAAACGGTGATGAATTCGTCACTCTGGTATGCACGCCTGAATATATCGAGGACATGGTTATCGGTTATTTGGCATCCGAAGGAATCATTAGAGGGTTCCAGGATATCAAGGCGATTTGGAGTCAGGAAGAAGAAGGTTTCGTCCACGTAACTATAGACCACTTAAGCCCATTACACCGTCAGCTGTTCGCCAAGCGATATGTAACTTCCTGCTGCGGGTCTAGCCGGCATGGCTTCGTCTACATTAATGATGCCAGAACGGCCAAAATTGCGGACGGGGTACATGTGTCACTTTCTTTCGACGATTGTTTCCGCTTAATGGAGGAAGTGCAAACCGGATCAGAGCTGTTCCACCGCACCGGTGGCGTCCATTCTGCTGCAATTTGCGATGCCGGCGGGGTGCTGCTGGCCCGCAGCGACATTGGGCGTCATAATGCACTGGACAAAATTTACGGCTACTGCCTGAAGCAACATTTGAAACTCAATGACAAAATTGTTGTTTTCAGCGGACGGATCTCTTCTGAAATCTTATTGAAAGTAGCCAAAATAGGCTGTGAAATGATTTTGTCCAAATCTGCCCCCACCGGACTAGCACTTGAGCTGGCGGAACAGTTGGGAATCACCACCGTTGGTTTCATTCGTCAGAATTCATGTAATGTGTATACCCGTCCGGATCGTATCTCCGGTTGTCCCGCTTTCCCCCCTCCTTGAACCTCAAAATTCAAGCACAAAACTCACTGTTCTCTATTTTTACTTTTGTTACAATTTTTTCTAGAGCTTCGCAATTGTTATTTTTTGGTTATATGATTAATCCCCTCCAGGATAGGGAGTGATGTCAACGGAACAATTGCTGGATCGATTATATGAAGAAGAATCACTGGAAGCTCAAGAGATCATTACCGTACTGAGGAACCCGGACCAAAATCTAAAAAAGCGGCTTCATCACCTGGCCCATCTGAAAAGAATGGAACGTTATGGCGACCGTGTATTTTTGCGTGGGCTGATCGAATTTTCCAATATTTGCAAACAGAACTGCCTGTATTGCGGCATACGCTCCGGCAATAAGACAGTCAGCCGCTATCGGCTCCAACCTGAAGAAATCTTGGAATGCTGCCGGGAAGGGTATGAGCTGGGCTATCGTACCTTTGTTCTGCAGAGCGGAGAAGACGACTGGTACACCACTGAGAAGCTGGCCGAGCTCATTACGCGCATTAAAACACTCTATCCGGATACCGCGGTAACACTGTCGATTGGTGAACGGGATGATGAGACTTACGCTACACTGCTCGCGGCCGGAGCTGACCGTTACTTGCTGCGTCATGAGACAGCCTCCCGTAAGCTGTACCAAGCCCTGCACCCGACCATGACCTTTGACAGCCGCCGGAATCGGTTGGAGGCTCTCAAGTCCCTCGGCTATCAGGTGGGTGCAGGCTTTATGGTTGGTTTACCAGGCCAAACGCCCGGGGATTTGGCTGAAGACCTGCTGTATCTTAAGGCGCTTGAACCGGATATGATCGGCATTGGCCCTTTTTTGCCGCATCAGGCCACACCCTTAAAGGACGAGCCGGCCGGAACAGTAATAGATACACTGGATATGATTGCTCTTGCCCGGCTCTTCGTGCCGAATGCCCTAATCCCTGCTACAACAGCCATGGGAACCGCTCACCCGAACGGGCGGGAGCTGGCGTTGCAAGCAGGCGCCAATGTGGTCATGCCTAATCTCTCTCCTTTGACTGTACGAGCCCAATATACGCTCTACAATAACAAAATCTGTCTGGGTGACGAATCCGCCCAATGCAGATTCTGTCTGGAACAGCGGATTGAAGCTGCCGGATTCCATGTGGATATGGGCCGGGGAGATAGTCTGAATTATCTATCCCGTTCTTCTGCACAGCATGTTCCATTGTAAGGAAGCCACCGAATCAGCCTGTTGTCATCTCGCAATCGAGTTGGAAGAGTCCAAGTCTGCTTGTCAATCCAATAATGAACCCAGAAAGAAGTGGATGTTCGTGAGCCGAGTAAATGAAAGTCGTCCGGCGGATTTCATTCAGGACGAAGAGATCAAAGAAGCGCTGCGATTTGGAGAAAATGCTGGATCGGATCGGGCCAAGGTGTCCGCAATTCTTGAGAAAGCCAGACAATGTAAAGGACTGACCTCACAAGAAGCAGCTGTCCTCTTAAATGTGGAAGATCAGGAAACACTGAATGAGATTTATCAGGTATCCAGAGATATCAAGGAACGGATCTACGGCAACCGGATTGTATTGTTCGCACCGCTCTATGTCAGCAACTTCTGTGTCAATAATTGCGTGTACTGCGGTTACAAACATTCCAATTCTGAATTCACACGCAGCCGCTTAACCTCAGATGAAATTGCCCAGGAAGTTACAGTTCTGCAGTCTCTGGGACACAAACGGCTTGTGCTGGAAGCAGGTGAGGATCCCCGCAATTGTTCCATCGATTATATTCTCGACTGCATAAAGACTATTTACGATACGAAGCTGGACAATGGCAGTATCCGCCGGATCAATGTCAATATCGCCGCAACCACATTCGATGACTACATCAAGCTGGCTGAGGCGGGAATTGGAACTTATATTTTATTTCAGGAGACTTATCATAGACCTAGTTACAAGCAATACCATCCGCAAGGACCCAAAAGTGATTATGATTGGCATACGACCGCCATGGACAGGGCCATGAAAGCCGGAATCGAGGATGTTGGTATTGGTGTTCTGTATGGGCTCTATGATTATAAATATGAAACGATAGCCATGTTAAAACATGCCGAGCATCTGGAACAGGCCTATGGCTGCGGACCGCATACGATTTCCGTCCCCCGCCTGCGCGAAGCGGAGAATGTGAACCTGGACAGTTACCCTTACTTGGTCAGCGATCCGGATTTCGCCAAAATCGTCGCCGTTCTGCGAATAGCCGTTCCCTATACAGGAATGATACTCTCTACACGCGAAGACGCTGAATTTCGTGATCAGATAATCAAACTGGGCATTTCCCAGATCAGCGCAGGCTCCGCCACAGGTGTTGGCGCATACAGTGTGAACAAAGATAAAGATGACAAACCGCAATTCATGGTAGGCGATCACCGCTCCCCTATGGAAATCATCAAAAATCTCTGCCAGGACGGCTATGTGCCGAGTTACTGCACCGCCTGTTACCGGGAAGGCCGCACGGGAGACCGTTTCATGCAGCTGGCCAAATCCGGCCAAATCCATAATGTCTGTCAGCCGAACTCCCTGATGACGTTTCAGGAATACCTGCTGGATTACGCCGATGAGGAGATGCGGGCCATTGGAGAGCAGACGATTCATGACAATCTGGAGCGCATTCCCAAGGAATCGGTCAAAAAAGCGACCCTAAAGCAACTTCAGCGTATCCATAACGGCGAACGAGATCTACGGTTTTAGGCCGCACCCAATGTACGCTGTCACAAAAAGGGGGTGTTCCAGCAGCCATTCAGATGGCTTTTGGAACACCCCCGCTTTAATATACGCATTAATGGTTATATGCCCCCTCCTCCCAGGCCAGCATTGCAGACGGAAACATTTCGATGGCTCTTGGGAACACCCCCTGCACGTAGGCAATAAATACACCATAATTCACAATTGGAACACCCGCATGTTCCGCCTCTTCAAGCCTCCCCAGCATCGCCCTGCGGTTCAACATACACGCTCCGCAGTGAATGATCAGTGAATAACCGCCGAGTCCTGCAGGGAAATCGCTGCCTGCGGCATGTTCAATTTGAAGCTGCCTGCCTGTCAGTTCCCGCAGCCAGCGGGGAATCTTCACGGAAGCAATATCATCGGATTGCCGGTGATGCGTGCAGGCTTCCGCAATGAGCACCCGGTCTCCGTCCTGCAAACGACCAATAGCGCGAACCCCGCGTACAAGCTGAGGAAGATCCCCCTTGTACCTGGCAAACAATATGGAAAAGGACGTGAGCGGGATATCCTTTGGGGTATCTGCCTGAACTTTAAGAAATGCCTGTGAATCCGTGATGACCACATTTGGCTTGCGCCCCAGCGTCTTGAGCGTGTGTCCAAGCTCCTGTTCCTTGGTGACAACAGCAACTGCATCACATTCCATGATGTCACGAATGGTCTGCTGCTGGGGCAGAATCAGTCTTCCTTTGGGTGCTGCCTTATCGATCGGCACTACCAGAACAGCCAAGTCTCCGGGATTCAACAGGTCTCCCACTAGCCGGAACCGGTCTTCGTCCCTCGGCAGCTCCCGGACGATTGCAGCTTTTAGATCCGTGATCCCAGTATTCCTGAGAGCACTGAATAGCATTGGCTTCAAATGAAGCTGGTCTTCTACCTTTGCCTTTGCCGCCACTACAGTGTGTTCCTCACCGTTACCATGTTCTTCGAGCAAGTCTACTTTGTTCAATAGTAGAATGACCGGAATCTTCTTGAAAGACAGGTTCTGTAAAAGATTGTGCTCAAATTCGCTTACTCCTTGGACAGCGTCTATCACCAGCAATGCCAGATCGGTTTTGCTCAGAACCTGATTTGTTTTGCGAATCCGCTGTTCGCCCAAACTTCCGCTATCATCCAATCCGGCGGTATCAATGAGCACTACCGGTCCCACCGGCAGCAGCTCCATCGGTTGATAAACCGGATCTGTCGTTGTCCCGCTTACCGGAGAAACAATGGACGTCTCCTGACCGCCTAAAGCGTTAATCACACTGGATTTCCCGGCATTACGCCGTCCAAAAACTGCAATGTGTATTCGTTCTCCACGCGGGGTATTATTTAAGCTCATAACATGCGCTCCTTCGTTATCTTAGAACCTTTATAAATCTCTTGATCTTCCAGGGATGCCTGGTTTGGTAACCTCCAGCGGGTGCAGAATGGCATCGATCTGCTTTTTCGTCATCAGTCCTTGTTCCAGCAAAATCTCTTTTAACGGCCGGCCCGAGGCCGCCGCAGACGTAGCCAGTTCAGCTGCGGCGTCATAACCCAGATACGTCACTGCTGCGGCAGCCATGACGCCGGAGCGTTCCAAATGCTCGAGACAATGTGCAGTATCGACTTTCAACCCACGCACGCATCGCTCATGAAAGAGCCGTACAGCCTCAGTAAGAATTTCAAGAGATTCAAGCAGAGATTCTGCGATTAAAGGGGCAAAGGCATTCAGCTCCAGCTGTCCGCTGGCCGCCGCCAAAGTGACTGCTGTATCATTGGAGATCACCTTCATAGCGACTGACCCGGCCATCTCTGCGATGACCGGGTTCATTTTACCGGGCAGGATCGAAGAACCTACCTGCATAGGCGGCAGGATGTATTCTGCAATTCCGCCGGAGGGCCCGGCATTAAGCAGCCGGAAATCGCCGGATATCTTCAGCAAGTTCACTGCAGCGGCTTTGAGCAAACCTGAAACTTCCACAAACACATCCATATTCTGTGTGCCATCCATCGGAAAATCGCTGCGGCACAGCCCCATTCCGGTTAGTTCCCGCAGCTCTTCTGCAATGGCATAAATATAAGCAAGGGGGGCATTCATTCCTGTGCCCACTGCCGTTCCTCCAAGGTTAATCTCCCGCAGCCGTTCCTCCGCCTTGTACAGCCGCCACCTGTCCCGTGCAACCGCTTTGGCATAAGCACCAAAGCTTTGTCCGGCCATGATGGGCAGTGCGTCCATGAGTTGAGTCCGTCCTAACCTTAACACATCAGCGTATTCCCGCTCCTTCTCCTGCAATGCCTCCTGAAGAGAGGCGAACTCTTCACTAAGCGAGCGAAGCAGCGGAATCATCGCAATTCGCATGGCAGTGGGATACACGTCATTGGTAGATTGATAGAGATTCACATGATCTATCGGATGGATCAGCCGGTAATCCCCCTTATGTCCACCAAGTTTCTCGATGGCCAGATTGGCTATCACCTCGTTAACGTTCATGTTCGTACTCGTTCCCGCTCCGCCCTGATACGCATCCACAATAAAGTGTTTATCCATCTGGCCCTGTAGAATTTCATCGCAAGCAGATAGAATACCCGCAGCCGCCTGCTCGGAAATACCCCCTTGCCTGCCATTTACTTTGGCTGCCGCTTTCTTCACCATTACAATGGCCCGCGTGATCCGCGGATTCACCGGCCGGCCGCTGACCGCAAAATTATCCCGCGCCCTTACCGCGTGAATTCCATAATAAGCCCCACTGGGAACCGCTTCACTCCCTAAAGCATCCGATTCCACCCGAAACATAGGATCGTCGTTCAATTGTTTTTCACCCCCCAATTTGCGACATCAGACGCATTGTGGCCTTCAGGGGTGGCTTGGTGCCCGGTTGGTCCATCATTATATGCTGGCCAGGTTTGGCTTCCAGGGCGCGCAGAAACAATTGCTTCAGCAGCTCTGATTGAGCGATGTAAGGCCGGATATACAGCTCTTCGTTCCAGAAGAGGCACGGCTTAACGTGACCGTTTGCTGTAATACGCAGCCGGTTACATGAATTACAGAAATGCTGGCTGACCGGATGAATCAAGCCAAATTGCCCTGCCGCACCTTGGATGCGAAAATAACGGGCCGGGCCGGAATCTGCTGCTTTCCTAGTCGGCTCATCAGTTGTCCTACCCGGGTCCGGATCTGCTTCAAGACTAAAACCAGCCTTGGCACACCGCTCCAGTATTCCATCCAAAGGCATATATCCCGCTTCCCATCCGTTGATATCATGACCCATGGGCATATATTCAATAAAGCGGACGTGCAGCGGATATTTCTGAGTCAGCTGCAGAAAAGATTCAATTTCATCATCGTTTACACCTTTCATCAAGACCATATTCAGCTTCAGTACCTCGAAGCCAGCCTTAAAACCAGCTGCTAAAGCATGCAACACCTTGCTGACATCGCCGCCCCCAGTGATTCTGGAATAGCGTTCTGGAATTAGAGAATCCAGGCTGACGTTGAGATCTGTAAGCCCGGCATCACGCAGCTTCTGCACTTTGGGGGCGAGCAGCAGTCCATTCGTGGTCAGACCGACACGTTCAATCCCGGAGATTGCCCTTAACCTGGCCACCAGTTCTTCCAGGTTCGGACGCATCAACGGTTCTCCTCCGGTAAGTCGCACCTTGGTTACCCCCATCTCAGCGAGTACCCTTACGATCCGTTCAATTTCGTCAAAGGTAAGCGGGTTACCCTCCACAGCCTTTTCTACTCTGCCCGGATTGCAATACTGACAGCCCAAGTTGCAGCGCTCAGTAACGGAGATACGCACATAATTATGTAAACGACCAAAGTGATCGACCAAGATATCGGACAAACGCTCCACCTTGCTTTCTGCGTTATAGTGACTGAATTAGAGGCGCGAAAAACCGCTAAACTGCTGTAATGACTGCGCACTGGCCAGTCTTTTCCGGGAAATGGAATCCTCAATCTGGCTTGGAACGATGAATTGGAGAGCATTTGTGGGGCATACCCGTACACATTCCGGGCCCTTGCCGCTGTCTTCACACAAATCACATTTGTTCGCCACAATTCTCTCCTTGCGGCTCCATGCACCCGATGTATTGGAACGAAGCCCGGATTGAAGTTGCTTTTGGCCACCTTTATGTGCCGGAACCATTGTAATCGCCCCATAAGGACATACCAGCATACAGGTCTTGCAACCAATGCAGCTATCCTGATTGATGAAAATGCTATTGTCTTTGCTCGTAATGGAGCCATTCGGGCACACATTGGCACAAGGAGCATCCTCGCAATGTCTGCACTGCACCGGTGCGGTAACTTCATCGGTCTCGACGACTGTCAACCGTGGATAGAAGTCAGCCCCGCTCTCTTCCTGAACGAACATATTATTCCCGGCATGGGCAACTACGCAGGCCACTTCACAAGTATGACAACCAATACATTTATCGGGATCGGCAATGACAAACCGGTTCATGACATCTCCTCCTTAAGACTTCTGTCAACAAATTTGGTATGCAGCAAATGATGTGAAGTATGGCCTAACGGTTCACCTAAGAAGTCCTTATATAATTTGATAATATCTGGATTCTCATGGGATTTGCGGACCTTCTGATGAGAGTCGTGGCGGTAGACAGCGCTCTTTCTGGCCTGATAAGCAATTTTCCGCTGCGTTTCCAACAGGAGCTTGGGCTGTCCGCCGCCGCTGACACAGCCTTCGGGACAAGCCATCACTTCAATGAAATGATACGGGCAGGTGCCCTCTGCAACTTTTGCCAAAACAGCATCCACATATTTCAGTCCTGCAACTACTGCCACTTTGAGCTCCAAATCGCCAATCTGAACTTCTGCCGTCCGGATGCCTTCCTCTCCCCTGACAAAATCCAATTGCAGATTGGGAATCTGCTCATGGGTGATCAGTTCATACCCCGTTCGTATCGCAGCTTCCATCACACCGCCTGTGACGCCGAAGATCGAGCCCGCTCCAGAGTATTTGCCCAGCGGTGAATCAAACGGCTCGTCGGGAAGATGAATGAAATCGATGCCTTGATCCTTGATTAAGCTGGCCAGTTCCCTTGTAGTAATAACGAGATCCACTTCACGGCAACCATCCACACTCATTTCTTCTCTGCTGCATTCAAATTTTTTACAGGTACAGGGCATAACCGCGACGCTGAAAATATCCGAAGGTGCAATTCCATCCAGCTCCGCTCCGTAGGTCTTGAACAAGGCTCCACCCATTTGCATCGGGGACTTGCAGCTGGACAAATGCTCCAGCAGCTCCGGTGCTGCCGTCTCCGCATGCTTCACCCAGGCCGGACAGCAGGAGGTGAACATTGGCAGCCGCTCTCCTGACATCACTCTGCCAATCAGCTCTGAGCCCTCTTCCATAATCGTCACGTCCGCAGCAAAATTCGTATCATAAATCCGGTCAAACTTCAGTCGTCTCAGCGCCGCCGCCATTTTCCCCGGGGTTAAAGTGCCGAAGGGCAGCCCAAACTCCTCCGCCAGAGATACTCGGATCGCAGGAGCGCACTGCACCACCTTGAACCGTTTCGGATCAGCCAGAACAGCTTTTACCTTCTGGATATCCCCTGACGAATAAGCAGCGAACAAAGGCTCACGCACATTGGGGAGCTGCCCTCTTTCCTGTAACTTTACCGCTCGTGAGGCTGTCGTCGACTCGTTGTCCGCAGCATAAGCGGTACAAATCTGCACACACTGTCCACAAACGACGCAGCGATTAGCATCAATTGTCTGCGGGTGGCCCGGTTCGCCGATAATGGCATCCACAGGACATACAGCCGCGCAACGTCTGCAGCCGGTACATAATTGTTCGTCAATATGAATGATTGGATCCTTATACGACATAGTGCAACCTTCTTTTCTGAATTGAAGTGGTGTTACAGTCGCATGGCTGCTGCTGTCCGCGACCAGGATACACTGGTATCCGGATGAACCAGTGACAGTGCCTCTACCGGACAGACCTCTACACAAGCCGGAACGTTTCCCATAGCTCCGTCCTTATGGTCCCTGGTCCGGCATAAATCACATTTATAGGCGATCACTTTGGCGCTATGTACCATCGCGCTATGCTGCCGCTCCTTCAGTTGAATCTGAGGGACTACCTTGCCGTTGCTGTATGCTTTATACAGACTGACGGCACCAAACGGACAGGCCATGGCACAGCCTTTGCAGCCTATGCAGCTCTCTTCATGAATAACTATCGTCCCCTCCTCCTGCCGGATCGCCTGAACCGGACAGGCTTCCGCACAAGGCGCATTCTCGCACTGGCGGCATTGTACCGGCAGTGTGAAGCTCTCTGTTCGAATGACATGCAGGCGGGGAATAACGGGTACCGTAACAGTACCCGCCGCCGCCCCAACCCCATTGTGATCGTTATGAACTGCGAAACATGCCAGTTCACACGCCTTGCAGCCTATGCATTTGCCCGCTTCGGCAATGACAAACGGATTCGGCTGTACATTATTCATACCGGTCTCGCCTCCACATGCATCTGCGCTCTGAGCGCCTCATATTCCTGCTGAACCTGTTGTTCCGCGCGCAGTTGATCTGCAATTTTCTCGATACGGATCGCACAATACTTGTATTCCGGAGTTTTGGAGACCGGGTCCAGATAATCACCCGTCAGCTCATTGCAGGCCCCAATCCAGAAATGGTAGGTCATATAGGTGGCTCCGGTTTTGACACGGTTGCTGATCTGTGCCCGGGCTAACACTCTGCCTCGGCGGGATACAACATGTACAAGCTGGCCGTCTTCAATCCCTAAGCTTGATCCGTCCGCCGGGCTCATCTGGATGAAACCAGGCTCATCCGACAGTTGACTGAGGGCACGGCAGTTGCCGGTCATCGTCCGAACCGAATAATGCCCTACCTCACGCACTGTGGACAAGGACAACGGATATTCCTGATCCGGCTGCTCCAGCGGTGCCCTCCATTCACAGGCAAACAGCTGTCCTTTGCCGCTGGAAGTGGTAAACCGGTTCCCTTCATATAAATACGGTGTGCCCGGATGATCTTCTGACGGACAAGGCCACTGAACACTGCCCTGTTCTTCCATCTTCCGATAACTGGCTCCGGCAAACGACGGAGAGAGCCCCCTCATTTCATCCCATATTTCTTCCGTGTTCCGGTAGGACATCGGGTAGCCCATCGCCGTGGCAAGCTCGCTGATAATTTGCCAATCGGGCTTTACTTCACCGGGAGGCTCGATGGCCTTTCTGATCCGCTGGAACCCACGGTCAGCTGAGGAGTAGACCCCGTCATGCTCACCCCAGGAGGTGGCCGGCAAAATCACATCCGCATGCAGGGCCGTCTTGTTCATGAAGATGTCCTGGACTATTACAAATTCTAATTTATCCAGCGTCTCTCTCACTTCTGAGGCATTCGGATCGCTCTGCACCGGATCTTCGCCAAAAATATAATAGGCCTTCACCTTGTCTTCCTTTAGAACGAGATGAGGAATCTCGGTAATCCGATACCCGACTTTGCGAGGCAAAGCCACTCCCCAGGCCTTTTCAAATTTTTTACGAATCTTGTCATCCGTAACAGACTGGTATCCCGGATAGACATTTGGCAATGCCCCCATATCGCAGGAACCCTGTACATTATTTTGGCCGCGGACCGGACCAATCCCGACGCCAGGTCTGCCAAAGTTACCGGTCAGAAGCGCCAGTGAGGCCAGACCCTTTACAACGTCCACGGCTTGGGCAAATTGACATACCCCCATACCGTACAGGATCATCGCCTTGTTCGCACTCGCATATTGCCTCATTACTTTGCGGATCTCCGCCGCTTGCACACCTGTAATGCTCTCCGCATATTCAGGTGTATATTTCTGTACACTGGCTTTATATTCCGCAAAACCTTCCACATATTTCTCAACATACTGCTTGTCGTATAACTCCTCAGCAATTAGCACATGACCAAAGGCATTGACAAGCGCCATGTTCGTGCCGCCTTTAAGGGGCAGCCAAGTATCTGCAATGCGGGCCGACTCCGTCTTGCGGGGATCGGTTACGATGATGGTTGCGCCCTTCTGCTTCGCACTAACAATTCTTCTCGCCACAATGGGATGGGTAACCGCTGCATTGTATCCAAAAATAAACAACAAATCCGTGTCCTCAATTTCAGGAATTGAATTGGACATTGCGCCATCCCCTAGCGAATAGGTAAGCCCAGCTACGGACGGCCCGTGACATACCCTAGCGCAATGGTCAACATTATTGGTTCCGATAACAGCGCGCATAAATTTTTGCATGACATAATTGGCTTCATTTCCCGGGCCACGGGCTGAACCGGTTCCCATGATTGCATCCGGTCCATACTTTTCCTTGATTGCTGTTAGTTTTTCGGCTGTATACTGAATGGCTTCTTCCCAGGATACCTCTGCCAGTGTCCCTGCTTTACGAATCATCGGCTTGCGGATACGGGCGGTAAGAATCTGCGGATCATTCAGAAAATCCCATCCATAATGACCCTTAAGGCATAGATTCCCTTCGTTCGTTCTTCCATCCGCTGGTTCAGCGCCTACGATTTTCCCCTCCTCAACAAGTAAATTCATCTGACAACCACTTCCGCAATACGGACATACAGTCAGCACTTTATTCTCCATAGTTCCTCACCACTCCTTGTGATTTTTTGCACAATTATAGCAACACAAAAATAAGCCAATACAAGGTATAATCAGAAATACACAATGTACTGGCTTATTAAAAAGCTAAGGAGCAAAAGTCCATTCTCTCTAATCAAACCGATTTATTCAATTGAATAATAATTGCCCTATCCCCTGGATTCGGGTCTTCGATCTTCCATGTATATGTAAAGGGGCTGCCAAGCGTTTCTACGATCTCTGCCATAAACTCTCTCTCCAAATAAGGCTTCAGCACTTTCCAGTATTCTGTAACTAAATGTACCGCACCTTCTCTGAGTAAAATTTCAGATAAACTGGAGAGAATTCCACGAATCTCTATAATGATTAAGGACTCATACTCCATCCTAACCTTTACATTCTCCGGACCTTTGCCGCGATAATGCTTCACAATCTTAACTGCAAGTCTTCGCATCTTCTCCTGGCATTCAAATACAGTCTCAGACATCACTACATCCCAGCCTTAACATCCCTATTATGGTAATTTATTTAATTAATTACATGTTAAACCTACCCAATAAAGATTGTCAAACCACAAAAAAGGGCAAATCCTTTCGTTTCAACGTGAATTCATCCACTTCTTACACGATATCCATAAATTCCTAAAAAGCTTGTTCAATCTAACGATATTTAAAAAAGAGCAGCAAAGGTCTAAATTCCGCTTTTCCTGCCGGATTCAGACCTTTACCGCTCTTTGCTAGCTACCTTATCTAAGTTCCACATCACTCAGGCGCCGTCTTCCTTCAGACGCAAAAGCGCTGCAGCTGCAGCCTGTTGTTCCGCTTCCTTCTTGGAACGGCCGCTGCCCTTGCCGAGAGACTGGCTGGACATATACACTTCAGAGACGAATTCGCGCTCATGCGCCGGTCCCCGTTCTTCAATAATCCGATATTCCAGCGTACCCAATCCGTGATGCTGTATCAGCTCCTGAAGCTCCGTCTTGAAATCGCTCATCTGCATTTGCAGCTTGCCGTCCGTCTCCACCAGCGGAAATACATGATGATCAAGAAACCGCCGTGCCGTTTCCAGCCCTTGGTCGAGATAAAGCGCTCCCACGAAGGATTCGAACACATCGGCCAGCAAGGCCGGGCGAGTACGTCCGCCCGTAAGTTCTTCCCCTTTGCCCAGCAATACATATTTGCCGAAACCCAAGCTCTCAGCGAACTTGACCAGTGAAGGCTCGCATACAATAGCGGCCCGCAGCTTAGTCAATTCACCCTCCGGTCTGTCCGGCAGCAGCTTGTACAAATATTCAGAAACCGTAAGCTCCAGAACCGCGTCTCCGAGAAACTCCAGACGCTCATTGTCCTGATGCTGATTGAAACGGTGTTCATTCACATAAGAGGCATGGGTAAAGGCCTGCTTCAGAAGTACAGCATCGTGAAATTGGATTTGAAGTTGACTTTGTAACTGCTTCAGGTCTCCTTTCACTGCACTGTCCCCTTACTGATTATATTTTTTGAGAATTACGGTTGCGTTATGTCCTCCGAATCCGAACGAATTCGACATAACAATATTCAGATCTGCTTTGCGCGGTTCATTCGGAACATAGTCCAGATCACATTCCGGATCAGGATTGTCCAAATTGATGGTTGGCGCAATGATGTTATTTTGCAGGGAAAGACCACAAATGATCGCTTCCACACCGCCGGCAGCACCAAGCAAATGGCCTGTCATTGATTTCGTGGAGCTGATTGCAACCTTGTAAGCATGATCTCCAAGCGCCTTCTTCACGGCAGCCGTTTCCGATCTGTCGCCTACTGGCGTGGAAGTGCCATGCGCATTGATGTAATCAATCTCTTCCGGTGCGATACCGGCATCTCGGATCGCCATCT
Organism: Paenibacillus paludis; assembly: GCF_042610515.1. Taxonomy (NCBI): domain Bacteria; kingdom Bacillati; phylum Bacillota; class Bacilli; order Caryophanales; family Paenibacillaceae; genus Paenibacillus; species Paenibacillus paludis. The sequence goes on along the minus strand of NZ_JBGJZP010000003.1, from coordinate 423,677 downwards.
TCATACAGCGTGCTGCGCCGTCAGGATCCGGTTCCGTCATATGATGGGCATCCGCACTCAGACCGTAGCCGATCACTTCGGCATAGATCTTCGCCCCGCGTTTCTCGGCATGCTCCAGCGATTCCAGAATCAGAATTCCGGCACCCTCACCCATTACAAAACCGTCACGGCCGCTGTCAAATGGACGGCTGGCCTTCTCCGGCTCGTCGTTGCGGGTGGACATCGCCCGCATGGCACAGAATCCTGCCATCCCTGTCGGGCGGATAGTAGCTTCGGAACCGCCGCAGATCATCGCATCCGCGTCACCGCGCTGGATCAGGCGGAAGGATTCCCCTATGGAGTGGCTTCCTGTTGCACAGGCTGTCACAGTTGTTGTATTAGGACCTTTTGCACCAAGATTGATCGACAGCTGGCCGGAGCCCATATTGGCAATCATCATGGGAATAAAGAACGGGCTGACCCGTTTCGGTCCCTTTTCGAGCAGGAGATTATGATTGTCTTCCCAAGTACCCAGACCTCCGATACCTGATCCGACGGACACACCAATTCTCTCCGCATCAATATCTTCACCAATCTTAAGTCCGCTGTCCTTCAGCGCATCTTCTCCGGCTGCTACCGCGAACTGAACGAAACGGTCCATCTTGCGGGCTTCCTTGCGGCCAAAACGTTCTTCCGCATCAAAGTCTTTAACCGAAGCTGCTATTTGCGTAGTGTATTCACTGACATCAAAGGCTTCAACCTTGGAAACACCGGATTTCCCGCTCATGAGGCTATCCCAGAACGTATCCAAATCTTTACCCAGTGACGTCATCACGCCCATACCGGTAATTACCACTCTATGACTCAAACGCAATCACCCCATCTGTAGGCTGTATACTTCAACATAATTGAACATACATGCTCTCTGAATAGTCTATATAAACTGCAGTCGCCGCAAAAATTAACCCCTCTGCGGTTCTGTTATTTTCCCCGTAAAGGTGCAAATATGCATCCTTTTGCATTTCATTTGTGCTGTAAAATGAGGAGAAGTCCCGCCCTAGCAGGAACGGGACCCTCAATCATATGACTCTAGGTATGAGATTGTATGTACTTCACAACTTCACCCACGGTCGTAATCTTCTCTGCATCTTCATCAGAGATTTCCATATCGAATTCATCTTCCAATTCCATAACCAATTCTACTACATCAAGAGAATCAGCACCTAAATCATCTTTGAAAGACGCTTCTAATGTTACCTCAGCTTCATCGGCACCTAAGCGGTCGATGACAATGCGTTTTACACGCTCCAATACATCGGACATCCGGTTCACCTCCTCTTTTGGTATTATACGAGATATGAAGTCAAAATACCATAGAGCGTAAAAAACGCTTTCCGGGCGCTTCTTCCCGCTTCTCCCTTAATCCCTATACGCTGGTTTGATCTTACATGTACATACCGCCGTCCACATGAAGTGTCTGACCGGTCATGTAAGCAGCCCCTTCCGAGGCCAAAAATACCGCCGCCATAGCAATGTCCTCCGGCCGCCCAAGCTGAGCAAGGGGAATTCCCTTAATCAGCTCACTGCGGACTTCATCGGACAACTCACGGGTCATATCGGTGTCTATAAAACCGGGAGCGATGCAGTTCACGGTAATTCCCCGTGAAGACAGCTCGCGGGCCGCAGCTTTCGTCATGCCGATTACCCCTGCCTTTGCAGCAGTATAGTTAATCTGCCCAGGATTCCCCGTCACACCCACAACCGAAGAAATATTGATGATCCGCCCGTAACGCTGCTTCATCATCGGACGTGTGACTGCTTTTAGACAGTTGAACACGCCTTTGAGATTCGTTTCGATGACCTGATCAAATTCCTCTTCCTTCATGCGCATAATCAGGTTGTCCCTGGTGATGCCGGCATTATTAACGAGGATGTCAATCTTGCCCCAAGTGTTCAAGACCTCTTTAACGAGATTCTCCGCCTCATCGCTTTTGCCTACATTCCCCTTCAGGGCAATCCCCTCGGAGCCTAGCTCTGCTATCCGGGCTACTGTTTCCTGCGCTGCAGCTTCACTTCCGGAATAGTTCACGGCCACTTTCACGCCATGCTCTGCGAGTAGAAGCGCTATGCTGCGGCCGATGCCGCGGGAACCGCCGGTTACAAGGGCCGTCTGGCCTCTTAATGCTGAGAACATTCTGTATTCCCCTCCCTTTATCCTGCGCTGTGGTTAAGCCAAGCCATTGACTGTCTGGATGCTTTCCAGACTGTTGATATTGATCACCTTGACATTCTTGTCAATTTTGCGGATCAGTCCTGCCAGCACACTGCCGGAGCCAATCTCAACAAATGTGTCCACACCAGCCGCAATCAGCCATTCCACACTGTCCTGCCAGAGTACAGGCGAGAACACCTGGCGTACCAGCAGCCCGCGGATTTCCTCGGGATCGGTAACCGGCGAGGCAGTAACATTGGCAATTACAGGAACTGAAGGCGCATTAAAGGTTACACCTTTCAGTTCAGCTGCCAGACGCTCGGCAGCTTCCTTCATCAAAGAAGAGTGGAACGGTCCACTGACTTCGAGCGGAATCGCCCGCTTGCCTCCGGCTTCTTTCACACGCTGAACGACAGCATTCACACCTTCGAGCGATCCGGACACTACAATCTGACCCGGACAGTTGACGTTTGCCAATTCAACCGGGTTGCCCTCTGCGGAAATATTGTTGCACAGCTCAGCCAAAGCTTCGCGTTCTGCACCCAATACAGCTGCCATAGCGCCCTGTCCGCCAGGAACCGCTTCTTCCATGAAACGTCCCCGGAGACGCACGAGGCTGACTGCATCCTCATAAGACAGTACGCCTGAAGCCACAAGAGCGCTGTATTCACCCAGACTGTGACCTGCAACGTAGTCTGGCTTCAGTCCATGCTTATTCAGTGCTTCCAGATAAGCTACACTGGTTGTTACAAGCGCAGGCTGTGTGTTTACCGTCTGCTTGAGTTCGCTGTCCGGACCTTCAAATACAAGTTTACTCAGCGGAAACCCAAGCACTTCATCGCCCTTCTCGAACACCGCACGGCTATCCGGCAGAGCGTCATATACATCCTTACCCATCCCAACTGCCTGTGCACCCTGGCCGGGAAAGACAAATGCGATTTTACCCATAAGTTCGAACTCCTTCCCGTAAACGGTGCAGCTGCCGGGCTTGCAAATCAAGCGGCAGGCACACCGAGTTCTTTGAATTCATTGCTCGTTTATATGTTTACCATTTCAGTACCGAGGCACCCCAAGTAAGGCCGCCGCCGAAGCCAACCATCAGCACGGTGTCGCCTTCCTTCATCCGGCCCTCTTCCGCTGCTTCAACCAGCGCAAGCGGAATCGAAGCCGCAGACGTATTGGCGTATCTGTCGACGTTGATTACGCATTTCTCTTCCGGCAGATCCAAACGCTGCATAGCCGATTGAATAATGCGGATATTCGCCTGGTGCGGCACGAACAGATCAATGTCTTCCTTCGTGAGACCTGCTTTGGTAAGCACACGCTCGGTAGCCGTACCCATCACCCGAACGGCGAACTTGAACACCTCACGGCCGTTCATGTAGATGAAATGCTTCTTGTCGTCTATCGTCTGCTGGGAAGCCGGCATACGCGAGCCGCCCGCTTCCATCTTCAGCAGGCTGCCTCCGGAGCCTTCAGCACCGAGATCAAAGGATTGGAAACCTCTGCCTTCCGGAACTTCGCCGAGAATAACCGCTCCCGCGCCGTCTCCGAACAACACGCAAGTGTTGCGGTCCGTGTAATCCGTAATCCGCGACAAGGTATCCGCTCCAATGATCAATGCATTGTTATACATCCCGTTCTGGATAAATCCGGTTGCTGTTGCCAGACTGTAGACGAAGCCGGAGCAGGCTGCGGACAAGTCAAAAGCCGCGGCTCCTTTGGCCCCCAGTTTGTCCTGCAGAATGCAGGCTGTGGACGGAAAAGAACTGTCAGGTGTAACTGTTGCTATAATAATGAGATCCAGATCCTCCGCCTTCATGCCTGCTGATTCCAGCGCCTTCAGCGCAGCTTCATAAGCAAGATCCGAGGTCGCCTCATGCGGAGCGGCAATATGCCGTTCACGGATCCCTGTACGGCTGACAATCCATTCATCATTCGTTTCGACTATCTTTTCCAAATCACTGTTAGTTAATATTTTTTCGGGCACATATTTTCCTGTACCAATTATTCCTACCGGACGCAACTGTTTCATATCGTCACTCACTTCCCGCTAATTTCCTTGGATATGCTGGACACAAGACCCGCCTGCAGCGCAATCCGCGCTTGTCTGACTGCATTCTTGACCGCATTGCCGTCAGATGAGCCGTGCCCTTTCACTACCAGACCGCTAAGACCGAGCAGCGGCGCTCCGCCGTGCTCCTTGTAATCCATCTTCCCCTTGAGACTTCTGAGCTCCGGCATCAGTATAGCCGCACCCAGCTTGGTCTTGAGCGAACGGCTGAACTGTTCCTTCAGCAGAGAGAACATAGCGCCCGCCGTACCTTCAAGTGTCTTCAGAAGTATGTTGCCCGCAAACCCGTCACAAACAAGCACATCACAATTGCCCGTCAGCACATCACGTGCTTCAACATTGCCGACAAAATGAATCCCCGGCAAAGCGGCTAACAGAGGATAAGCTTCTTTGGTCAATTCATTACCTTTGCCCGGCTCAGTCCCCACATTCAACAGCCCTACACGCGGCTTGGCAATTCCGTGTACTTTGCTGCGGTAGATGCTGCCCATCAGCGCGTATTGTGCGAGGTGCTGGGGCTTGGCATCCATGTTGGCCCCCAGATCAAGGGCGAGTACGCCGACATCATCTAGCGTCGGAATCATCGGAGCAAGCGCCGGGCGCTCTATTCCATCCATTCTCCCCACCACAAGCAGCCCCGTGGTCATCAGCGCGCCTGTGTTCCCGGAAGAGATCATGGCATCTGCTTCCCCTTCACGCACCATACGTCCAGCCACAACCATGGATGAATCCTTCTTGCGGCGGACTGCTTTGACCGGCTCTTCATCGGAGCCAATCACTTCCCCCGCATGACGCACCGTCACATTGGACGGTTTATTCTTCAGCAGCGGCTCAAGTCTGGCTTCGTCGCCGACGAGCACAATCTGCGTATCGCTCCATTCCGCGGCCGCGGACAATGCCCCTTCCACATTGCATTCAGGAGCATTATCGCCTCCCATGGCATCAATGGCGATCAGCACTGCGGTTTCCCCCTTCGCTGTATTCTTCAATTGCGGACCGGTACACTACAAAATGACCCTGAAACACGAGTTCTTCTCCGACATACGTAAATACGTCCACCTCAGCTTTGCCGTTCCGGCCAGCGAGCGAACGCACCTGCGCTTTGGCAATACATTTCTCGCCTAACCGGACCATGCGCACAAACCGGATGTCGGCTGAAGCGGTCAGGGCAATTTCGTCATTGATCACGGCAACCGCCAGCGAATTGGCCTGTCCGAACACGTAGTGGCCACGAGCGATCCCGTTCCTGGAGAAGACATGCTCCTCACGAATTTCAAATATGGAAATGCCGCTCTTGTCCAGCTGCAGATCGACAATATCACCGACCACTTCATTGGCTGGTAAGGAGCGCACCTGATCATAAGAATGTTCAGCCATTTGCTTCATCCGTTCACGCAGCTCCGGAATCCCCAGCTCCAGCCGGTCCAGACGGATGGTCTGAATGCTCACCTTGAGCTGCCGGGTCAACTCCCTGTCGGTCACAAATGGATTGCCATCGATAATACCCAGCAGCTGCTGCTGGCGCTCTTTCTTGGACATCCGCTCTATGGCGGCTCACCTCCTGGCACATGCTGAACTTAGCATCCGGCCGCGAGAAGGCCGCTATCGTCATCAATATAAAGGTCATAAACTTCATTTAGAACCTGGTACTAATATGTAGTATAAAGCATGCTGCGGCAAAAATAAAGCTTTGCCTGAAAAGCGGCATAACCACGCGGCTTCAGCCACACAATAACGGAGGGGAATCTTTACCCATCCCCAAAAAAATAGCACCCCACCATTAGATGAAGTGCTACTCTTATTAGAAACTATTGTTTGATGATCTCTCTTGCTTTGTAAGTTCCGCAAACTTTGCATACGTGGTGAGCCAGTTTCAGCTCTCCGCATTGTTCGCATTTCACCATGCCCGGCACAACCAGTTTGAAGTGGGTGCGGCGTTTGTCACGGCGTGTTTTGGACGTTCTCCGTTGAGGTACTGCCATTGTGTTACACCTCCTAATTCGGTTTTAACCCGCCTATCGCGGGATTTGGTCTTAGTCATACTTCATTTGAAAAAGTCTTTCAACCCAGCGAGTCGAGGATCGATCACTGTGTTGTCGCAACTGCAGGTGCCTTCGTTCAAGTTTTGTCCGCATTTCTGACAAAGACCAAGACAGTCTGCCTTGCACAATACCGAATCCGGCAAGTGCAGTACGAAGTTTTCTTCCACGAACGGGACAAGCTCCACAGTCTCATCTTTGATGTAAATGAGTTCATCATCTTCATCTTCGGGAAGAATTGGCTCCTTAAGCCACTTGAAAGTCTCCGCAAAAGGAATGTTCAGCTTACTGTTGACCTCGATGAGACAACGTGAACATAACATGTCCACCTCTCCACTCAGTCTTCCCACCACGTTCACACAATCGGTATCCGCGGGCAGCGCTTTAAGGTCCACCAAGAGCGGTGCAACAGCAAGTATATCCTTTCGCCCTTTGACAAGCTCGCTGACATCCATAGTTTCATGAATATTCAGAGGCTCATCGACATTTGCCATTTTGCGAAAGTGAATCTTCATAATCATCACTCCAAACAAACAAAATTTATTATACCTATTATTACCGAACTTTGTCAACCATTTTCCCTTTATATTGTTTCAGGAAGAGGGACAATTTATGATATAACTATTAAATCACCATATTTCTCAGAATACGGAGTGAAGCAGCTGTGACAACCGTCGGCATAATAGCAGAATACAACCCTTTACATAACGGGCATGTCCACCATTTCAATGAAGCCAAAAAAATCTCCGGCGCGGACAGCGTGATCGTCGTCATGAGCGGCCCGTTCACCCAGCGAGGCGAGCCGGCTGCGGTCAGTAAACGGGCCCGCACGGAGATGGCGCTGCATATGGGCGCCGATCTCGTGATTGAACTGCCGGTCGCTTATGCGCTTCAACCGGCAGAGTGGTTCGCCTTCGGAGCTGTATCCCTGCTGGAAGCGACCGGGGTCGTGGACAGCCTGTGCTTCGGCTCCGAAGCCGGCACTTTGGGTGAGCTGCTGCCGCTGGCCGGATTCCTGGCCGAAGAAAGCAGCGAGCTTCAGGGCGAGATCCGCCGCCTCATGGCGCTAGGCACAAGCTTCCCCGCCGCATACAGCGCAGCAGCGGCGGCAGTCTGGGAAGGGTCTCTCCCGGGAGAGGAGAAACCCTTCGATGCCGAAGAACTGCTGCGGCAGCCGAACAACAGTCTCGGCCTGCATTACCTGATCGCCCTGCGGCGGCTCGGCAGTGTCATCAGACCTCTTACCGTGCCGCGCACTGGCGCAGGCTTCCATGACCCATTGCAGGCGGGGTCTTCGATTGCCAGCGCCACAGCAATCCGCCGGCTTCTTAATGAAGGCGGCTCTCCTGCAGAATTCATGCCAGAATATAGCGTGTCCATCCTGGAAAGAGAGCATGCAGCCGGCAGAGGCCCTTTGAGCCTGGAGGACTTCCGCACCCAGCTCCTTCATGTGCTGACTACGCATACTGCCGCAGAGCTGAGGTCCCTGCAGGATATGAATGAAGGGCTTGAGAACCGGCTGCTGAGAGTCATGCCGCAGCTTGAACAATTTTCGGTCAGCGCATTGCTGCAAGTATTAAAGAGCAGACGCTACACGCATACACGGCTGCAGAGATTGCTGCTGCATGCCCTGCTGAATCACAGCAAGGAGGAAATGACACCTTCCCGGCTGGCCCAAGGCCCCGGCTACATTCGGGTTCTGGGGTTCAGCGAGAGCGGCAGAAAGCTGCTCAAGAATATGAAGAGAAGTTCCTCCCTTCCCGTTGTCCTGAGTCCTGCCCATTTCTCACATCCGATGCTTGAACGCGATCTCCAAGCCTCCGCCGCGTATGCCGGAGCTTTCGCCAATCCTCTGCGGACTGATCTGTACAGCGATTTCTTGCAGCCGCCGGTTAGGGTTTGACCGGCAGCTCTTCCATATATTTCAGCGCGTCATCCAGAGTGGATACAGGCACCAGCTTCATTGAGGTGCCTATTTTATCCGCTCTGGCTTTGGCTTCATCATAATTCTTAACCGGCACGAAAAAAATCTCCGCATCCTCCCGGTCTGCAGCAACAATCTTATGTTTAACTCCGCCAATGGCCCCTACCTTGCCTTCAGCGTCAATAGTTCCAGTTCCCGCTACCCGGTGACCTTTGGTTAAATCGCCTTTGGTAAGCTGGTTATAAATTTCCATCGTAAACATAAGGCCTGCCGAGGGTCCTCCGACACTGGTATCCACAAAGCTGACCGCTTTTCCTGCTTCCTTCGGCTGTACCTTCTGCACCGCGCCAATCACAACCCCAAATCCAGGACGGCCCGCTGCAGTCTCCTTGTCTTTAACCTCCACCAGTGTTACCTGTTCCTTGACTTCCTTACCGTCCCGCTGCAGCACGACTTCTACCTGATCGCCGACCTTGCTTGAGGAGAGCAGTTTGGAGAGCGCAGTGGGATCAGGCACAGTTTGCCCTTGAACACGGATGATTTTGTCGCCTATTTGAAATTGGTCCTGGCTGCTTTCCTCCGGAACCGAGAAGACATACAGATAGTCTACAACATCCTCATAAGGAACGCCCGCAGCATGATAGGCAGCCTGAACGGAAGCAGACTGGGAGCTGCTCATATAATATACCTGCTCAGCTGCATATTCCTGCTCACTCTTATCCCCTAGCCTAGTCTCTTTCAATACGACTTCCGCATTGGAATTAAACGCAGAAGCCACTAATAGGGCAACATTGGCGTAGCTCGCTGATACGGTCGTCATCATGAATGTGCCCTGCTCCTGCGGATCGGCATTCTCCACCTTGATCATCGGCGCCACCTCTGAGGCACTGCCCGGCTGATACACGAGATATGGAGTATTCATAAATACTGCAACATAGAGTATAACCACAAAAGTAAACAAGTAGGCTATGGCGCGAACGCCTACCCGGCGTTTCAGTTGCCTCAATGCAATTCCCTTCTTTCCCCGCGGCTCTATGCTTATGTCTCCAAATAAACTTCGGAGCTGTATCCTCTCCGCTGTGGCATGATGGTTGTCTGCCCTGCATAAATTGATAACAGTCTCAGCCCATGTCCTAAGTTATGAAGAGGTGATGCTCATAATGAATAACTTTAAAATACGCCGGTTCACTTCAGCCTCGGTTCCCTTTCTGTCCGGGGCCGTTGCCATTGTGCTCGCCATTGCGATTATCTTATCGCCGGAGTCCTCCTTCCAGGCTTCCCTTCAGGGTCTGAAGCTCTGGTGGACACTTGTCTTCCCGGCGCTTCTGCCCTTTCTGATGTTATCAGAAATGCTCACAGCCACGGGATTCGTGCATGGACTCGGAGTACTGCTGGAGCCGGTGATGACCAGGATTTTCCGTCTTCCGGGGGCCGGAGGCTGGACACTCGCCCTCGGAATGACCGCCGGTTTCCCGGCTGGCGCAGGCGGTGTGCAATTGCTGCATAAGCAGGGCAGCATTACGGACAAGGAGGCCGGACGCTTGGCTTCCGTCGCCCACTTCGCCAGTCCGGTTACGCTGCTCATTGTAGTCGGCGTTGCTTTTCTGCACAGTCCTGCCGCCGGATATACCTTGCTGGCCATCCACTGGATTTCGGGACTTGCCGCAGGCGTAACCGCGACCCTGCTCACAGGTCGGGCGAAAACCGAAGCTCCGATGGTAGTTCCATCACAGCGCAAAACGGCTTCATTGCCCAGACGGATGCATCAGGCAGTATCAGAAGCCCGGGCAAAAGATGGCCGTGGATTCGGCAAGCTGCTCGGCGAATCCGTCTCAACTGCCGTTCAGAGCCTGATGGTTATCGGCGGCTACATGATTATGTTCGCTGTTGTCATAAATATTGCTACTTCTCTAGTACCGCAGCTGCCTCCTGCTTTGGCGGCAAGTTTTCTGGAGATTCATCTCGGAGCAAATGCACTGACCTCAGAACTGACAGCACCTCACGACTTTAGTTCCATGGGGATCACAGGCCTGGCCCTGCTATCAGCTGCTCTCGGCTGGAGCGGAATTTGCGGCCAGCTCCAAGCACTTACCTTGCTTAAAAGGGCGAAAATCTCTTTCCTGCCTTATGCCGCCGTCCGCTTGCTGCATGGAGTATTTGCCTTTGCTTTTACCCTATTATTATGGAACCCGCTGATGAATCTCCGTGAAACCGTACTGCCGGCGGTGGCGGGTCCCGAGGTTGCCGAATCGACCGCAACACTTGGAGCATTGAACGTATGGAGTGTAGTCCCCCAGCTGCTTGGCCTGCAATCGCTGCTGCTGATGATGATCATCGCTCTGTCTGCCGCTGTATCTGCTGTTACTTGGCTCCGCCGTCTAAACGGCTGAATTTAAGCTTCATTGCCTGTTCTACCTCAGGGGTCACAAAATCCGACACATTCCCGCCAAAGTGGGCGATTTCCTTGACCACACTTGAGCTAAGGTAGGAATATTTCGGATTGGTCATCATAAAGATCGTTTCCGCTTCAGGGTCCAAATTATGATTAATGGATGCGTTCTGCAATTCATATTCAAAGTCAGTGACCGTGCGGATCCCGCGGACAATGACTTGAGCGTCCTTTTGGCGAAGATAATTAACCAGCAGATCGCGGAAACTGTCAACCTCCACATTTGGAATATCCGCAGTGGCCTGCCGCAGCAGCTCCGTACGCTCTTCTACCGAAAACATCGGATTCTTGCTTAGGTTGTTAAGCACGGTAACAATCAGTCTGTCGAATTGTTTGGCTGCACGCCGGATAATATCCATATGTCCCATCGTAACCGGATCAAAGCTCCCGGGATAAATGGCAACACGTTCTTTTCTAATTTGCAGACTCATCATTACCCTCCTTACCACTCACAGCCTCTTCACGGAGAGCGGATTCATACTGATAGATTGAAATTGTCGTCTCGCCGTATACGGCCTGTCTGGTTCTATAGAACCCCGGAATATCCTCCGGATAGGCATAGCCTGATTCATGCTCCAGCACGATGACCGCATCTGATCTGAGCAGACCTTTTTGCGCCATCGCCATCATCAGCTCATCCCCATGCTTCAGCCTGTACGGCGGGTCCAGGAACACAAGATCAAACGAACGTCCCCGCTTCTCCAGCGCGCTAAGGGCTCTGCCGGCATCATTGCGGTAAACCTCAGCTTGCGCTTCCAGCTTAGCTGCCTTCAGATTCGCACGCACCGTGTCGATGCTTTTCTGCTCCATATCCACAAATACCGCACTGTCCATCCCTCTGCTCAAGGCTTCAATGCCAAGACCGCCAGTACCTGCGAACAAATCAAGCGCTGCCCCGCCCTCAAAATAAGGACCGATCATACTGAACACCGCTTCTTTTACCTTGTCGGTTGTAGGCCGCGTTCCGCTGCCCGGAACACTCTTCAGGGGCCTCCCCTTTGCACTTCCCGATACAACTCTCACCAATTATTCACCTGCTCTATGTCTCTGTTTATTATGCCGATTAAGGCACAAGTCCAAGCCTATAGTACCACAATTGTCTATTGAAATAAAAAGATTGTCTACCGTTGTCACATTGAGGCCGGCAGATTTTTTTTAACGTCCACAGGTATAAGACTGGAGCAACCGGGACATCATGTAACTATCGACATCACAAAATGTCGTAGACAACCGCGGAGCAGGCTTACGTTTCCCCATAAGCTCTTCGTCCGGTTTCTCCTCTCCCATGAAAGAGGCCCTAGAAATAGGGCCTCGATTTTTGTTCTATAAAGCCTTATGTAACAAAGGATCGTCTAAATTTCGCAATAAATGGTTTTGAGCAAAAATAATGAATTGAGTGCTGATTGGGTGCATTTTCCCGAATTGTTTTCTTCTATACACCTGAAGATGAAGCATGTCGTTTAATGGATTTACGGAGAATGTAGTTAATTTTGTTCTCAGCTACCAATTCCCAACCTTCCATCAAAAGGTCATTGAAAGCTTGAATTAAGCTATAATTCATCATCAGATTCTCATGATTTTCAGCCTGGAAGACCCATGTCTCTTCTCCATTTTCAACAATAGATTGCCCTTGTGATAATACCCCGTACTCATAACACGAGATTATCTTGCCTCTATGCTTTCTTTGTAGCATAAGATCACTCCTATCAATTTCGATTTGAATTAATACCACCCTCCAACCATTCAATAAAACCCTGCTTTGGCACGACCAATCTCCGCCCAATCCTAATGAAATGGAACTGTCCAGATTCCACCAACATGTCTGCTTGGTTTCTCCCTATCTTCAATATCCCCTGAACATGTATAAAGATGGAGCTCTGGTTATTAAAGGACCGAAGAACAAACACTTCGAATCGGTGGACAAAGCTGCTGCCGATGTATTCGACGATATGGTTAAACCTGCAAAACGGAAAACATAATTGGGTGCAATCTTGGGTGCCAACTGGGTGCCAAATTCGCAAAAACGACCAAAAAACAGTTATTTGACTCCTCACCACTATTTATGAAAAGCCTAATGTACCAAGGGTTTCACGATTTCAAAGAAGCTATAATTCGCTCATGATACTCCTACTCCCATGAATAGTTTTTTAAGAAAAAAGAGAAATCATGCACATCTTGGGCTAGTGTGCATATGATTGCTGGTAAAATACTTACAAACTATTGGAGGGTTTAGCTCATGTATATGGTGTATCCGTATTGGTTCCGATCACAATTTGTCCCCATTTGGGCAACTTCAACTCAAGATGCACTTGAATTAATGAGGAATTCAGTCCAAGGGGAGCGAAATGATGAACTTTTTTATGACCAACTCATAAAACTGGCTCCAAACCACGAACAAGCTGAAGTGATTACCTCTATCCGGAATGATGAACGAGGGCATAATCAAATGTTCCGACAAATGTACAGGGAATTAACAGGACATGAAGTGACAGGAGTTAGCAGCGAAGTTCCTGAACATGTTAATTCGTATAATGCCGGGTTGCAAAAAGCCTTCCAAGGTGAATTGTCTGCTGTTGAAAAGTATCGAAAGATATGGTTCGGCCTTCCATACGGCGTTTATAAGGATACTTTGTACGGAATTATCCTCGATGAGCAGAAGCATGCAGCGAAGTATAATAATCTATTACTACTAAATTCAGTCGCAACTCCGTACTAATTACATGGACTACCCATTCATAATTACACGGTTCTATTCTTTATACTAAGTGTGATACATGCTGTCTCTGCCCTCTCAAATGGGCTATCTAAGCTTTAATTTTGCCAGCCTGGCAACAGCGATTACACACCCAGTCAGCAGGTTATCAGCTGTATATCCATGGCGGGCAAGCACGCTTTTAAAAAAGGCCCCTGTTGGCTGATTTCCCGGTCCACCTTCTTCCCGGCGTGGATTGCCAGCTCACCGCGGTGTTTTGTCGCCCATCTGCGATTTTCAAATCGCTTCTCCCAAGCTCGATCAGTGTCGCCCAGGGCTGTATGATGGTTTTAGCTTTCATGCCTTTGCCACATATCAGTCCTTCTTCTCGTGATATAGAAACTTGCGTCCACGGCTGCCGATCTCTCAAATCAGCCTATTTGCCGTTTCGATGCGTTCCGGCGCCGGGAAAGCTTCCTCGTCGGGCCGCGGCGTCGATTGACCTATCTTACGGCAGCGAAGCATCTTCAGAAACTCGAAATAGGTTAGTCGGAGCATGGGTCTGAATATTCATGGTACTTAGCAGATTCCACTTTTCCATGTGTCAGCCCGCTTCGAATAACAAAATAGGATTCATATTCGCCGACTTCACCCAGATAAGTGATTCCATATACGTTCAAGGCTATGCCCTTACGAAACTAAATTAGATAAGTCGAGTAGAATTGTTAAATACTTGAAATCGAGGGCTTGGGAGTAGGAATCTGCTTTGCTGTTGCTTTTGGATTCGCTTTCCACAACATTGCATTAGTATGGGATTAAAATAACTGCTGCTGTAACCACCCGCCATTTGCGTATCTCTCTATAAATCGTATTAATTAAAGATAGAAGGGATATTTATGAACAAACAAACCAGAATTTATCTAACCCGATTACAATATGGCCTTGCTATAGCCGGATTGTTTTTCATACCATTTGATTCCACCTTTAGACCATCGATTATTCTATTTGGCTTATCTACACTTGTTAGCACTTACGGCTTTGATTCTTATATTCTATCCTGCTCTTTTACCGTTGTTATATGAAAAAGGTACTAGATATAGGGCCTCGATTTTTGTTCTAAACAGTCCCTATCTTAATCCATATATCCTAATACATAGGGACAAAATCCTCTATCTCTTTAGGTTTGACCTCTTCTATTTCACTTATTGAACCACTGTTGCTTAATGCCTCACTTAATTGTTTTGTACAACCATAATATTCTAATAGCTTCCCATTAAGTAAACGAAAATCAGTATGGTATAGATTGATGATGTTTTGACTATTTCTTTTGGCTTCTAACACATTGTCATTCGAAAGACATTCAATGAAACAGGCAGTGTAAAAAATAAAACCCTACCAGCGGCAGGGTATATACACTTAAATCTCGCTCCAACTTACAGTAAGTTCAACAACACCATCCCGGGGAGCTGAGGCCCAACAAGATTGGACCAAATCTGCTTAATATTGGGTTGCCCCTTGAATAATCAGATTCTTGTTATCGTCGGAGTTACGTCCTGCAGAAGAATTTATTCCTCGTCATCAAAAAGTGGTGTAGACAAGTAGCGCTCTCCCGTATCCGGCAGGATAATAACAATGTTCTTCCCTTGATTCCCGGGGCGTTTGGCTATTTGCGATGCGGCATACACAGCTGCTCCGGAGGAAATCCCAACAAGAAGGCCTTCTGTTCTGGCCAGACTGCGCGCCGTTTCGTATGCCTCCTCGTTCTTAACCTGAAAAATTTCGTCCACCACGTCTTGGTCAAAATTATCGGGCACAAAATTGGCTCCAATGCCCTGGATCTGATGCCCTTTTGGCTTGCCACCAGAAAGGACCGGCGAATCTGCCGGCTCGACAGCAATTACTTGCACGCCCGGTTTTCTTGCTTTTAATACTGCTCCGACACCAGAAATGGTTCCCCCAGTACCTACCCCAGCCACAAAAATGTCCACTTCCCCGCCGGTATCCTTCCAAATTTCTTCTGCAGTTGTGTCGCGGTGAATTTGTGGATTGGCCGGATTGCTGAACTGCTGTGGAATGAAAGAATTCGGGATTGCTGCAGCCAGTTCTTCCGCCTTGGTAACCGCGCCTAACATCCCTTCAGCCGCCGGGGTCAAAATAAGCTCAGCTCCAAGCGCCTTCAGCAGTTTGCGGCGTTCCACGCTGAACGATTCAGGCAGCACGATCATCAGTCTGTAACCAAGTGCAGCAGCCGCAAAAGCCAGTCCAATCCCGGTATTTCCGCTGGTAGGTTCAATCAATACTGAATCTTTTTGGATCAGCCCTCTGGTTTCAGCATCTTTGATCATCGCAAAGCCTATACGGTCCTTTACACTACCAGCAGGGTTAAAGTACTCCAGTTTCCCGATAAGCTTAGCTTCAACCTGATGAGAATTGCTGTAATTTGCCAGCTCCAGCAGCGGTGTATTGCCAATCAGATCGGTTAGATTCTTATAAATAGTTGTCACAACAATTCCTCCAATAAGTTAATGATACAGCGAGTCATATATCTAGGGATAACCGTAGCATATCTCTGCATTGTATGCCATTCTCATAGATCTCTTCAGGATAATGTTTTGTAAAAAAATCCATATCCACGGCCACTATTCTGAAGCCGCATTTCTGGTACAGCGCAAGCTGCCCTACACTTGAATTACCGGTGCCCACTTCCATCACGCTGTACCCTTCTTGTCTGGCAATCTGTATGGCGTGCATCACCATTTGTTTACCTATTCCTCTGCCCTGCTGCTCTTCAGCAACCGCAATATTTACCAGTTCAACCGTAACAGGTCTTGTCGGCAGCAGCACATACACTCCTACAACGTCCTCTTTGTCAACTGCGAGATAACAATCACCTCTTTTTGCATAATCCTCCACTTTCGGCAGAGAAGGATCAGCTGACAACAGCAGCTCCAGCGGCAGACTTTCACCGTTTTTTATTTTTCTGAAATCCATAACGATCTCCTTATTAAGGTATTATCCTCAAATATAAGTGTTTTGGTGCATTATGTAAATCGGACTAGACACAGAAAAAAGCGCGTCCCCGGCAAAAAGCCCGGGAACACGCCGATGTGCTATCCAGCTTAGATGAAACAGGCACTCAAAATAATGACCAACAGGATATAAAGAACAAGAATTGCACCTGTTGATGTAAAAGGACTTACCGGACAATTATGAACGCCACCAACATTACCACCGTATCCGCAATCTGCACCCATGAGATTACCTCCTTCATAATGATTACTACAAGGTAGAATATGTATTGGCTGGCTTAACAGATTGGGCGAAACGGTCAAAATTTAGGCCACGGCAAATGTATATGTAGAGGTCTTGTC
The DNA here is from genome assembly GCF_042610515.1 of Paenibacillus paludis. Taxonomy (NCBI): domain Bacteria; kingdom Bacillati; phylum Bacillota; class Bacilli; order Caryophanales; family Paenibacillaceae; genus Paenibacillus; species Paenibacillus paludis. The sequence continues at coordinate 406,937 of NZ_JBGJZP010000003.1, read as the reverse complement.
ATACCCAATATTTCAGGCATGACAAGACACAGTAACCTTAAATTAATCGGAGACCAGAATACCGTCAAAGCTCTCCGGACCGACACGAACCGTGCCGAGCAGGTTGGAACTAACGAAAGCAGTGTACGTCAATTGAGGAGTTATCGGAGGGTTAAAGTCTGCAGCTGAAAACGTGATGACTTGTGGCGCCAAGACGCTAAGGCTAAACGTAGAGGTAGCAGAATATACAAACGGATCGGTACTAAGCGTTCCTCTCACTATTGTAATTGTAATACCAGCCAGCGCCAGCGGAAGCGTCAAAGAGATTGTTCCTTTTAACAATACTCGCGGATTCGTCGTAGCACCTGCGGTGACCAAGCCAATTTGTCCGAACAGCTGCGGAGCATTCAGCAGCAGAATCGGAATGGCAATAGAGTTCGCTATGCTCGCGTTCTGCGAGGTTCGAGCATCAAGATAAGTTCCCATGATGAGCCCCCCCTTCCTTTCTTGCATATTTCATTGTATTAAGAGAGATTACTTATTGCTTGTACATAACACCATTAGGTTCAATGATTTATAGTAAATCTTTAATAGATTCGGAAGAATCGGCAATCACAGGATATTAATCTTTAGTTGTTCCATCCCTTTTGTTAAAAGCCAGTTCAAACAGACCTGTGGCGGACAATCCTGCCAGTCCGCCTGCCCACAGTCGCAGCACCAGATTCATATCTGTAAAAGGATAGGCAACGGCCCCGACTAATAATCCTATTGCCAGACCAACCGCCGGTACAAGGTTGCGCGGAAGCTTCACGCTATTCTTCACAAGCTGAACGAGAGCCATTACAAACACGGCTAACACCGATGCGAAAGCAAGCACATTGTTAAGCGCATCGTTATACATGACGTTCACCCCTCCTTCCGGGATGACAGCAATCCCGCCCGATGCAATACTGTCAGAACCCGGTAAAAATCCAAGCTGCCGCCGGCAGGCGTATCCAGCAGTCCCGCCGCCACTGCTGCACTGACAGCCGACTCCGCCCATGCCGGGACATTCATCACCATCCGGCCTTCAATTAGGGAAAGGCGCTCAGTCGCACTAGTGATCGCCTGCCCGTGCTCCTGTACATCTGTCTTCAGCATATCTCTGCTGACTGCAAGATCGGACAACAAAATCCGCAGATCTTTCAGTTCTTTTTCCAGACTTGCAAGCTTTTGCTTATCTTCCGCCGACATCTCATCCTCCTCCTTAATTTCATCATATGCGTACAAGTTATAGGTATTCATTATCTGAATCAGCTTTGCCGCATACTTGGGATCAGTCGCATATCCCGCTGCGGCAATTTCCCGTGCGGCCTTTTTTCCATCCGCACCAATCACCTTGCTGTATAGGGTGTGATTCCATGAGACCCCGCCGATGAGCAACGCAGAATGGTCGGCCACAGATTCACCCCAGTTATTGTAAGCACGGAAGGCTGCAGTCACCTTCACCGCTTTGCCGTCTCTGTACTCTGTTGTCCGTACTGCCACACTTCCGGCAGGTCCGCTGCCTTTAATGCCAAAGAGGTTATTGGCTTTAACCGTTAGACTGCTGTTCCCCCAACTGGATTCCAGCGCTGCCTGCGCAATGGTCAGCGAGGCCGCAATATGACTGCGCTTCGTATCTTCGACTGCGTAGGGTATAATTCTGGAAATAAATTCGGTCTCCGTCATCTCATCACATCCCCTCCCTATATTAAATGCGCATTCTGCCAAATAGCTTGTGCTTATTCCTATGAATTCAAGATAGATGTTTAGCTAAGTGAATAAAGGGGTAATGAATTATCAATTGTTTATCCTACACCATACATAGAGCAACCAGCTTTAAGATAAACAGCCCTGATTTTACCAAAACTTTACCTGGATTTGATAGAAAAGCTATTGTTAGTTACTAAAATTTGGGGTAGTATATAGTGAAAATTAACTATTTAGGAGGGTCTATTGGACTATGCCATCATATTATTTTAAAGAGTTGTGGACACCCCTTAGATGGTTTGGCATTAAATTATTTCATGATGACGAAGGGAGCCTCTGGATCAAATGGTGGGCTTCCCCCCGAAAAAAATTGCGCTAAGGTTTTCACTAACAACTAAGAATCTCATTAGAATAGCAACACAAAAAAACCTTTCTTAGGGTACAGCGGCAGGTTAACCGCTATATCTAGACAGAAAGGTTTTTTGGCTGCACAGCGCCTATTAGCAAGCGGCTTCAAATGTAATCCGATTTTTGCCGCTGCGTTTAGAAATATATAATGCCTCGTCCGCCAGCCGCAGAGTTTCGGCCGTATCCAAGCAGTCTGGAGTCCATACGGCTGCTCCGACACTGCATCCGACCTGTATGGTATCGCCTCCAATGACGACCGGCAGATTAACTTTGCTGATGATGCGCGCTGCAACAACCTCCGACTCCTGCATGGGTTTGCTTGCAGAAGTATGCAGAATGATCACAAATTCATCTCCGCCCAGACGGGCAACGATTTCATTGTCTCGGGTGCACTCCCGCAGCCGCACAGCCACCTGCTGGAGCAGAACATCTCCGGTAGCATGGCCGAAAGTATCATTCACTTTTTTAAATCCGTCCAGATCCATGTACAGAAAACTGAGGGTTGTCCGGTTCAATTTAGCCTTGTTCACCGCGTGAACCAAAAATTCGTTCAATCCGGCCCGGTTCGGCAGCCCTGTTAGCACATCGTGCAGAGCCATATCCGACATATAGCTCAGCTTATTCTCTGTTTTGGTCAGATTATTGACCAGATTCCGCAGTGAAGTTGACAAGATGGCCACATCCTTAAAGCGGGACAAGGCGGGGATTTCCACATTGGCACCGGAGCTGAGCAAATCTGCCGTCTTGGCAATTTGATTCAGGGGACGGGCAATCCATCCGGCAAGCAGCCAGCCCAGAATTGCGAAAATCACCGCAGCTGCCAGTCCACTTAATATGATAAATCTTTCGAGCTGGTGTACCGTTGCGAAAGCAACATCTGTGGGCTGACGAACTAGCACTGACCAGCCCAAACCCGGATAATTCAAATAACCGTCCCCGTAAGCGTATCCGGTCAGGTAAGAATCTTTTCCGCTGCCGCTGTCCACGATCCATGAATTTCCGCCCTCCCGGGCTTTCTGCAGCGTTTCATTCGCCATTTTCTTCCCCACCAGCCCAGAGGGTCCAAGCAGTATAGTATCATCCTTCTGGCTGACTACGAAGATTTCCACATCTTTCATCCGTTCTTTGAGCGGGTCCAGAATGGATTTCTCTACCTCACGCGACCACTCCCAGCTCAAATGCGCTGCCAGTACACCATTAAGCATTCCCACCTTGTCGTAGACCGGGACACTCACGTCCACGAATTGCAAGGCTTCTCCGAATGGATTAGGCAGGAGCTTTGCCAATAACACGGCATCATGCACATCACCCGTGAACAACCCCTTCCGGCCTTCCTGAAATACGGGTCTTTGGCTGATATCCTTTCCAAGGAGAATGTTGTCCGTTGCGGAAAGCACAGTTCCCTTCGGGTCAAGGTAACCGACCCAGGTGAACACCGGCAGGCTGCTCTTCAATTGATTCAGCAATCCGCTGATTTCTTGAGTGTCCAGCGGCTTCTGGAAAGCGTTAAGCTTGCTCAGCACTTCCACTTCCCCGGAACGCGACCACATGAAATGATCCAGTTTCTCCGACATTTGATATGCTTCTGCAGCAAGCGAGCCCCCGATACTTACCTCCACAGATTTCGTAGCTTGATTCCCGATTACATAAATAAGCAGTGCAGTCAGCAAGATAATAATTACCGCAAAGGCACTGGCAAAAAAAGTCCGCAGGTTAAACGTCATGCACATTCTCCCCATATCTTTCGCAGAATAGTGTCGATAATTTTTTTATCGGATAAAGCCGCAGGAATTATAAATCTGCAATCTTAAAGTCAGCCTTGTAGACAGAGCAACAGCTCCGCCCTTATCTTACAGAGCGGAGCTGTTCGCGTATCCAATATCAGCCGACTTTAGCCCCCAGCGAACGTGCCAGCAGCACCGCCTGTTCCACATCGAGCCTTACTCCCTTTAAGTCCAGGCTTTTCAGGTCAATCCCTTCCAGCTTAGCATCCCTTAGATCTGCTCCCGCAAGCTTGCACTGGGCCAGTTGTACCCGGCTTAAATCCGCACCGCGCAGATCGCATTTTTGCAGATTGCAGCCAAGCATGTCCGCCTCAGCGAACCTGATGCCCCGCAGGTCCTGCCTGCTGAGGTTAATATGCCGCAAATTGGTGTAAGACCAATCCCCGCCGATCAGCGTAATGCCGTCCATATACGCATTGGAGAAATCGGAACCGACCATTTTGCAATCCTCGAATTTAGACACAAACAGATTTGCCCCGGAGAACTTGCAATTGGTAAACGCTGCTCCTTTATGTAGCGAGGCATTCAGCAAAGCGCCGGTAAAATCACAATCCACAAAACGGCAGCCGCCGGAAGTCATTTCTTCCATAGAAGCTCCCTTGAAAGAACACCTATCAAACGTACAGCTGTTCAGTTCTCCATCACGCAATTCGGCGTAGTCAAAATTATGCCCGGTAAAATTTTCATTGTCATATTGATACACGGGGTATCTGCTCCTCTCTCGTTTCAACAAATAAGTAAAACTTTTCTTTTTAAAAAATAGCACTTTAGGAGATTGTTCAAATGAAACCATTTCGTTATAATAGCAAATAAACTAGCGGAGGTGAACAATGGACGACTCCAGCAGAAAAGAACCGTTCCGATATGTAATGAACCAGCCAATCGAATGCTGGCTTGAACTTCCTGCTGGTAACAACGGTCCCGGGGCAGGCAAGCTTACGGAAGGCGTACTGCTTGACCTTAGCCGTTCAGGGTGCAAAATCCGAACTTCGCTGAATCTCCGCTTCACTGCAGGCGATACGAAGATAATTATCCACTTTCAGCTGGCAGAAGACAAACTTCAGTTTGTGGGAAGTGTACGCTGGGGCTGGATGTTCGGGCTTGGCCAATATCAATATGGGGTAAGACTGGATTTGCAGGAGGATGAAGAAGAGCAACTCCTGCGGGAGCTGGAAAGCTGGACTAACACGCGCAGCGCCCAGTAAGTTGGTTAATAGGACACAGCCGGATGTCCTCCTTCGAGGACGTCTTTTGCTGTGCAAACACGAAAAGCAGGGCAATTAGCCCTGCTTTTGTTCGGCAGCAAACGCCGCATGAGTAGTTAGTATCCCCAGCCTCCCTCACAAATGGAGCGGCGGTTTAAGCCTCCACCCTTCTCTTCAGCAGCACGTTCATCGCATAAATTAGAATTACTGCAACGGCCGCTTCAAATAACATAGGCCAGTAATTAAGAACTGGGTAGGAGAATGTAATCCCGCTGCGAACCGAGTCCGCATCAAGAATATCAAACTCGAACATGCTCTCCACACCCGCGAGAGAACTTTTAAACATCAGCTGTTCAAGATAAGACAGCCCGTTCTGGAGTACCACCAATACAGCGATGATGATCCATATCTTTCCTCTGACCCGCACACTATTGGCCACCGTGATGGCAAACATAATGGAGATCAGCATTAAACCGGAGAACCAGATAAGCTGCAGTATGCAGTTTAGGGCAACCGGCCAGAAGTTTCCCGGGAGGAAATCCGCCGAATATACGAGAATATAGATCCCAAGATGCAGGGTTGCGATGATAACAACGGATAATAGCAGCGTCCAGCAGAGCAGCAGCGGTGACAAGATGGTATACAGAGAACTCACTGGCAGAAGCCGGCGGTGATAAGATTTCAAATTGCGGCCATAGGTAATCGCGCTAGTGAGCAGGAGGCTGATCCCCACTACGACATACGTGGTCAGATTGATTGCGACCAATTGAACCCCCATGTGTCTGTTCCAATACCATGTGGCGGCATGCACCAGAATTGCGATTACAAAGTACGCAAGAATCCGGTCACGGCTCCGTCTAAAATCGTATTTTATTAGCTTCAGCATTCCGCATACACCTCTCTGAACAGCTCGTCAATGCTTTTTCCCCGTTGCAGCCTTAACTCCTCCACATCACTTTGCAGAATGATTTCTCCTTCTTTTATAAAAATAACTTCATCAAATATCCGTTCAATGTCTGTTACCAGATGCGTCGAGAGCAAAATGCTGCTGTCTTCCTCGTAAAATTCCATCAGCGCATTGAGAATTTTCGTCCGCGCCACAGGGTCCACTCCACCAATAGGTTCATCCAGCATGTATAAACTCGCCCGCCGCGAGAGGACCATGGTCAGCTGCAGCCGTTCGTTCATCCCTTTGGAGAGCGTCTGCACCCTATCCCGTTCACTAAGCTTCATAAACTCCAGCATACGTTTGGCTTTGACCGGGTCAAAATCCGGATAGAAGTCACGCTGAAATTTCATCGCATCTCCCACACTCATCCAAGGGTCTGTCAGGGGCCGGTCCGGCATAAACGAAACCAATGCTTTGCTTTGTTTCCCTACCGGAACACCGAGCACAGACACACTGCCTGAGGTTGGCTGTGCCAGCCCGGCAATCAGCTTCATGAGTGTGCTTTTCCCGCTGCCGTTGCTGCCGAGCAGTCCGGTGATTCTGCCTGCACCGAGTTCAAAAGAAACCCCGCGCAGCGCCTGTTTTGAGCCGTATTTTTTAGTAACCTGTTGTACTTGAAGTATACTGTCCACCCTGGCAATCCCCCTATTTACTATTCCTTTGTGCAATATTCTCCGCCACGACCGTCAAGATCTCTTCTCCCTGGAAACCCAGCTCCTCCATGCCGCGGATAAACCGGTCCAAGACATCCTGGGCCATCTCTTTTTTAATGGTCATAATGGTCTCTTCCCTCCCCGTAACATATCTGCCCATACCCCGCCGTGTTTCCACAATCTCTTCACGCTCCAATTCTTGAAAGGTTCTTTGCACCGTGTTTGGATTTATCTGCAATTCTGCGGCCAGTTCCCGCACCGAGAGGATTTTATCGCCGGGTTTCAGCTTGCCTGTGATAATCTCGCCTTTGATATAATTCATGATCTGAATATATATGGGCTGGTTGTTGTCAAATTCAATGGTCATCAAGCAACGTCCCTTCGTCTGAACACCACAAACCCCGCCAGCAGAAACGCAATCAGATAGACCGCCAGCATTACAATGGAAAAGCCAAGAGTCATTCCCGGCAACGGCGCTGCGTTGTTGTGGTAGACACTAAGATTTATATTCGGAAACAGAAAGTATTTGTAAAAATCACGGTAAATAACTACTTTATCCAAGGTCAGTGCAAACATCGTAATCCCGATGGTCACTCCTGTGGAGGTCGTCAGCACCCCGATCATAAACGCCAGCGTTACATATACGACCGTGTACACGCAACCGTACAGCAGCGAAAGTAGTATGTCTCTTATTCCCGCTTCTCCCCCGCCAACGTCAAACCAAATGGCACCCGAGAGATAGACAGCCACGGCGGCAACTGCGGTCAGACTCAGCGCGAACAGCAGTACCGTTACATACTTGGAGGCTAGAATAGCCATACGGCTGCGTGCGCGGATAAGCAGAAACTTGATCGTTCCTTGGCTATACTCCTTGGATACAATCCCCGCTGTTCCAATGATGGCGAGTATAGCGATGACCTGGCCTATTCCGGTTGGCTGCAGCATCACCGCCGTAAACTCGGAAGCAGAGGCGAATGACTCTTTGGAAAAAGCTTTGATCATATAGCCTAACAGAAGCGGCAGCAGAATCAGCAGCACATGCGGCACGAAAAAAGAACGTTTCTTCGACAGCTTCAGCCATTCATTCAGCACCAGATAGTTAAATTTACGCAATGCGGTTGCCCCCTGTCCATTTCAAGAAATCTTCCTCAAGGCTTTGTTTGTTCTCCGTAATCCGATATACGCCTACATTGGCTCTTCCCAATGCCTCAACGAGCTCAGGCACCCTGATGTCCTGCAGCCGTATGTTTAGTTCAGAACGGGTCTCATCCACGCTGCCCAGCCCCACTCCCTGCAGCTCTTGTATAACTCGTTGTGCGGCTTCCATCCCGCCTACCCGGACAGTGAGTGACACTTCTCCTTCCGTCTCTTCCCCGGCACCCAGCTTGGTTACCGTCACCAGCTTTCCGTTCTGAATGACAACGGCCCGATGGCAAATTTGTTCAATCTCTGCAAGCATGTGGCTAGAAATGAGGATGGATATCCCTTCAACTTCAGCGATTGTCCGCATATAATCACGCATTTCGCGTATTCCCGCAGGGTCCAGGCCATTCGTCGGCTCATCCAGAATCAGCAGCTTCGGCGAATGGAGCAGTGCCTGGGCGATACCTAGCCGCTGCCGCATACCAAGTGAATAGGCTTTTACCTTCTTGCTCATCGCTTCATGCAGTCCAACCAATTGCACAACCTCTTCAATCCGCGATTCCGGAACATCATCACTCATCCGTACATACTGCTTCAGATTATCCAGCCCGGTCATATGCGGATAAAACTCAGGGTTCTCGATAATCGCTCCGATATGGGCTATTGCCCGGTTGAAATCATTGCGGATGCTATGTCCTTGAACCAGCACATCCCCTTCGCTCATCTTGATCAAGCCGGTCATCATGCGGATCGTCGTTGTCTTTCCGGCACCGTTAGGTCCGAGCAGCCCGACAATTTCTCCTTTGCGGATGTCAAAAGACAGCTGATCTACTATCGCCTTTCCTTTGATAACCTTACTGACCTGATTCATCTGCAGCACAATGGAATCTTTCCCTTGTGTTGCAAGTCCCTGTGTACTCATTGACTGTTTCATAGCAACCTCCTGAAAAAGTAAAAATATTGGAGAAACAAATACTGTGTCGGTGTGTTAGTTACATAGTACACTAGTGACGATGTGATGTAAAGCCATTTTTTAGGAATTAGGTGTCATTAAAAGGCGGTCCCATAGTTCCTCGTCCAAGACTTCCTCTCAAGCAAACATAGAATAGTAGTGGAATGAGCTTCAGCACATGCTGATTTCACAGAACTTAAACCCATGCTTCCGAAGTCAGTTTTGGACGCTGAAGATTCTGGACGCGATGCTCACAAAACTTTTAGGAGGAAAAAAAATGAAACGAGCGGTCCATATTTCCCAAACTTACCCGCGGCTCACAGTATACTCGGAAGAGAACTACAGGGGACGGAGCAGAATTTATACCGGCAATCTCGGGATCCGTAATACAGACATCATTCTCGACGGAATCGAAAGTCTGCGCTTCTTCTCCACCAGCAGCAATGCTACGCTTGTATTGTTCAGCAGAACCCGCTTCAGAGGCATTTTCCGTGTACTGCGTGGAAATCACAACATCCGAGATCTGGATGATTACATCAACGGCAATGACGTGGAATCAATCATCTCCACCAATCAAAGGCTGACGTTAGCGCAAATCCGCAATATCCGCGACAGCGGAGAGCTGCCTGCCGGATATCGTCTGATCTAGAGTTTATGCCTTGCAGCCATATGAAAAAAGAGGGTACACCCGGCAAGGTGTACCCTCTTTTACATGAATCAGCTTATTCCCCTTCAATTAACTGCAGCAGTTCTTCAACAACCCGCTCAGGCTGATAGCTGTGAATGTAATGGGAGCTGTCAGGCACGATGATTTGTTTGCCCTTGACGGACCATTCAGGAAGAACTGCTTGGCTGTCCATCCATGAGGCATCATCGTCAAGCTTGCCGAAATAGTCGGCAGTCAAGACAGTGACAGGAATCGGAAGCGGTTTGCTGCCAGCCAACACGACGCGGGCATTCTCTTGACTCTGGCGAATTTCATCGGTCATATTCCGGTTGCCCGCCAGCAGCAGTACCGCTTTGCGGTTTATTTCCTTCAGCTTCTCGGGCAGCAGCTTATCCCCATTGCTGTCACTCGCTACCCATTCTGCGAATCCGTTCACATGATATAATGCACGCAATATACCGGTCGCCCGAAGCCCCTTGTAAATTCCGGACACTAGTTTAAGCTCCGGACTGGACTCATAGTATTCAGGACTTCCACCGTCAATCAGCAGAATCCCTTTCACCTCTTCAGGGTACCGCTGGGCATAACGGATGGTTTCCAGTGCGCCTAGCGAATGGCCGACAAATAGATAAGGCGGCGGCTGGCCGGAAACTTGCAGCAGCTCGTGAACTTCGCCGGTGATGGAGTCAATATCCCGCTTTCTGCCGGTTAAGTCACTATATCCGTAACCAAAGCGGTCATAGACCGCAATTTTCGCATGCTGCCTCAGCCCCTCGTACAATGGAGAAAAATCGGCGTAAGGATTTGCCGTTCCCCACCCGGCTGCAAACACCACAGTCGTTGATCCCGCACCCTCAGTATATAGGTGCATTTTACCTCCTTTTACCTGGTATAGACTTCCGGCGGGTGAATAATTCTTCCTGTCCTGTGTAGAACCATACCATTGGTATGCGGCTCCCAATCCAGCCAATACAATCAGTGCAGCCAGCAGGCAGAGTGTAATTTTCACACCTCTTCTTTTTAACATACACTCCTCCAATTCCTTGTTTGAAGCTGCTCTTCACCTCGACAACGTTATATTCAGACGATTCTCACTCATAAGCCTTGAGCGATATTCGTAATTTTTTGAATGATAGACTGAACTTCATGACTATCCTTAATTACAAACAAATGGTCTGCTTCGCCTGCTGCTGGTGCCACCACATCGCCATGATGAGACTCTGCTTGCTGCCGGCTAAACACTTCTTCAAAATTAGACGCACTTCTGAAAATAGTTGTACTACGCTGACTATTGGTAATACGAGAATAAAGAATATCATCGGGGATTTCAAAATGAACAAGTATGCTGACAAAACCTTTGTGATGAAAACGTTCGAGCATCTCCAAACGGCCTTTGCGACCACGATTGGCGTTACATAAAATAAGATGCGAATTTGATTCATTAACAGCATAATCTACAATTGTTCGAGAGATGGCGTTTTTGAAGGTATTGGCTCCTTGTTTAGGCAGCAAGCTTTTGTAATGGGTGTTGATAAATTCAGCATGGTCATCCCGGTCAATCACAACTGAGTTGTGTAAGTGTTGTTCTAATTTTTTCGCAAATGTAGTTTTCCCGCTATGTGTTTTACCGACGGTAATAATCACTAACCTTTTCATCCATGCAACTCCAATTCTCCAAAATATTCAATAAGCTTCAATAAGCAAATACAGCGAACCCATTCATAGATTTAACTATGCTTACGAACAAAAAGAGTGACTGGTTACATCCTTGGTAAAAAAGGGTACACATACTAGAAACCAACTGCCGAAGGAGAAAAGCATGGCATCCCACAAATCAAAAGTCCAACTACATACAGGAGATGATTACCGCAATATTCCACACTATAAATTTTGGCAGTCCGTTTATTACGGAGATCGATACTTACAGCTGGAGCTGGACGAATAAGATAATGTGCTCAACCGGGGGAACTGGCTGTGGATCTCAGACCATGATCCATACCGGGAGACAGCTGTATCAAGCTCCGCCTTGCTCTTCCAGCAGAATTTCTTGAATTTGTGCAGATACAACTGACAGTTGGGTTACCTCTGCGGATAACTGTTTCACTTGTTCATGAAGCACATGTGCTTCATCCGTGCCCTCCAGATAGCGGGTGACAAAGTGCAGGAACACATCAACTTTTCTAAGCAGCATCAGCACGGGAACGGCCTTGATTTCGGCTTCGCTAAGACGGACCCTGGTGCTGAAACCCCGGCAAAAATCCCGGACCGCCGCTCTTTCCTCCGCATGACCCAATAGCCCTGACAGAATTACCGCAGGCTCCATCGCCCTCACATCAAAGGTGCAAAATTCAAAATCAAGCAGCGCAGCTACTTGCCGGTGATCGCTTGTCTCCACCAGCAGATTGGAAGCATTCAAATCTCCATGCACCAGCTGATTCGGCAACCCCTTAAGTTCAGCCAGCGAATCGGCGATATTTTCATAGGCGTTGTAAAGGATCTCCAATCCCTTAGCAAGTTCAGTAAAGGGGACTGGCGGTTGCAGACACAGCTCACGGATTGCTTCTCCGGTACATAGCGGATAAGCCTGCCGCAGCTCGTAATAAGGCCGGTAGACCGGAGCAAGTCCGGGACTTATCCCTGCCAGCACTACGGACAATGTACCTGCCGCCTCCCCGAAGGATCCGAAATAGCCAGACTCCTGCTCAGTGGGCGAATCTCCGTCTATGTATTCGAACAAGCAGCTAAATTTACCAGCCCTGTCCTCCAGCTGAACCAAAGTTTCTCCGGCCGGTGTCGCGATGGGAACAGGCACTCTGAAGGGTAAAGACAACATCCCCAGCTTTTGCAGCACGGCATGCTCGAATTCGATTTTCTCTCTATCTTTATGTGTATCATAGATACGCAGCACGGCGCGGCGAGTGCTATTTTCTACAAAATAGGTTGTATTATTCCAGCCCCCGCTCCGCTTCCTCAATGTTCCACTCCACTCCGGCCAAACCTGGCTTACAATGGTCTCCGTAGGCTTATGCCCCTCTCTTATATGTATTGTAGCGAGTCTACCATAAAGTGAAAAATATTCACCAATTCAAAGGCAATTGTAAAATCAGTAACTGGCTGTGTCAAATCGCCAAAACAACTAAAATAACTACTTCCAGCGAACACCCGATTTTTCCGCTATAATAAATTTCATATTGATATACGCAAAGGATGGGATACTTATGGATGCAACTGTTTCTAAACGCTGGCTGCTGGCAAGGCTCTATGAGCCGGAGCAAACCATAGTAGACTGCCGGTTTACGCTCGGTAAACCTCAAGCTGGCCGGGAAAGCTTTGAACAAGAGCATATTCCGGGTGCGGTCTATCTCGATTTGGAGCTGGATCTGTCAGGCCCTGTGGGAGAACATGGCGGACGCCATCCTCTCCCCGACCCGCAGTTACTTGCTGCACGCCTCTCGAAGCTGGGAATCGGAAATGATTCACGCATTGTCGCCTATGATGACGAAAGCGGCATGAATGCTGCGCGGCTCTGGTGGCTGCTGCGTTACCTGGGGCATGAACAGGTATTCATTCTGGAAGGCGGCTTCAGCGCATGGAAGGCAGAGAAATTCCCTGTAACGGAGCATCAGCCGGTACGGGTACCAAGCTCGTTCCAGGCAAATGTGCAGCTGCAGACGCTGGTTGACGTGGACAAGGTACACCAGGTATCTGCTAATATGGAGCCTTCGGCTTCTGCAACCGGCCTCTCTCCGGTCCTTATCGATTCCCGCGCCCGGGAACGCTTCCTGGGTCTGGAAGAAACCTTGGACAAGAAAGCCGGACATATCCCTGGTGCGTTCAACTTCTTCTGGAAGGATACGCAGAATGCTGATGGAAGCTACAAAAGTGCCGAGGAGTTGCAGGAGCATTTCTCCGAGCTGGACAAAGACGCTGAGATCATCGTCTACTGCGGATCCGGTGTCACCGCCGGCCCGAATGTACTGGCACTGGAAAAGGCCGGGTATAGGAATGTTAAGTTGTATGCGGGGAGCTGGAGTGACTGGATTTCGTATAGCGAGAATCCGGTGGCGACGGGGGAAGAATAAGAACCAAAAGGCCGCGTCGGACGTGGGCTTGGGGCTGTGACAGGTTGCCGGGAGGCAGACTGTTGCAGCCCTCTTTGGGTTTTTCTGTCAACAACCTGCAAACTAGAACAAGGCGAAAGCAGTTGCAAACGGCCCGAAACCAGCCATGGCTGGGCTGTCGGGTCAAGTTGATTGAACGCTTGGGGGCTTTGTTTGGCCATCCACAAGCTGGCTCTCGGGAGCTTGACCGCCCTTGGAACACTTCGCTTCGTTTTCTCCTCAGCGCTATTTTAAAGAAGCTTACGCAGTCTTACGTTCCGAAGCTTTCAAGCGTAAGGCTAAGCGAGTCCGCAGGGCAGTCAGCATGTGTCCGACAGACTGCCGAGCGTGGTCGGCGGTCTGTTTCTCCAGCTTAAGTATCGGGTACTGTTCGGCCAGCCAGCGTTGCAGATAGTGGTAGTGGCTTTTGTAGTCGTTCAGCGTTGCAAAAAGCTGCCTGATCATTATAGCGTCGGTATTAACGTGTTGCCGTCTTCTTTTTGCTTTTAAATGACTAAGATGGCTTCCGAAATGCAATATAGTGTTTACATTTTACAATACATAAGTTACAATCACTCCCAACCAATAACTGGAAAGGAACTCTCGTGTGCTTATTAACAACGTTCGCGAACTGAGTGCTCGCTTCAGATGGTTGTAGCAAGACCTAGCGGATGCCATCGGAGCCACTCGCCAGACAGTAGGGTTAATCGAGAAAGGAGATTACTCCCCTTCGATTACGTTCGCTCTTATAATTGCCGCAGCTTTCAAGTTACCCGTCGAGGAAGTTCTTTATATAAGATGTTAAAACGGATTATGCGTTCTCCATTACTTTCAACCCCATTGTTTCCCGGCATCAGCGCAAATATTGTTCAAAACTAAGCGTTTTTCTACCGAGAGGAGATCAAATTAATATGAATATAGCCGTCAAGTTGATGCAAAAATTCAAAGACCTCGATAACCAGAATAAGCTGAAAGTTTATCAGGGCAAAGCGGAGCTCATCAGGAAACGGAATTTGGAAGCATGGGACGATGGGCAGTTTCAAGCGGAATCCCTCCGGCTGCAAGAAGAAGCAAAATCGGGTACGCCATTGGACGAGCTGCTTGTCGATGCCTATGCGCTAGTTTGTGAGGCATCGAAGAGAACGCTCGGATTACAGCCTTACGATGTCCAGATCATGGCTGCCATAGCTCTACATGAGAGATTTCTGATCGAGCAGCATACCGGTGAAGGAAAAACACTCTCTGCTGTTATGCCTGCATATCTAAATGCACTGACCGGCAAAGGTGTTCATGTGCTGACTTTTAACGATTATTTGGCCAAGCGGGATGCGGATTGGATGGGCCCGATCTATCGTTTCCTCGGGTTAACGGTAAACTCGGTTCAAGCGGGCATGAGCCTGTCCGAGAAACGGGAAGCATACGCCAAGGATGTAACCTATGTTACGGCCAAAGAAGCGGGATTCGATTACTTGCGCGACACAATCGCGCTAAGCGAAGCCGATACCGTGCATCGTCCTTTCCACTACGTCATCGTCGACGAAGCGGATTCGCTGCTTCTTGACGAAGCGCGGGTGCCGCTAGTCATCAGCGGCGATTCGGCCTCTTCCAGGAGCGACGGCTTTCGTTTCGCAGAAGTGGCTAGGCAGCTCAAGCAAGCAGAGCATTACGACTTCGACGAGTTCCAGCGGAACGTTTACTTAAATGAAACAGGCGCTGCGAAAGCGGAATCGCTGCTGGGATGCGGAAATTTGTACGATAGCCATAACAGTCACTTGCTGACGTCATTAAATTGCGCGCTGCATGTGGAATCGTTATTAAAGAAAGATGTCGATTACATCGTCCGGGACAGCAAAATCGAGCTGATCGAAGAATATACCGGCCGCGTGGCGGAGAACCGGTATTTGCCGGACGGGCTGCAAGCCGCTCTTACGGCCAAAGAAGGGCTGTACTCCATAGCCGGCGGGAAAATTCTCGGGACGATCACCATTCAACACTTCATCAGCCTGTATCCGCAGATTTGCGGAATGACGGCTACCGCGCATGCTTCCGCAATGGACTTCGAAGATATTTATGCGCTGCAGGTCGTGCAAATCCCGCCGAACCAGCCAAACATCCGGATCGACCACCGGCACCGGATTTATACCCATAAAGAAGCCAAGCTTAAGGCACTCGTACAAGAAATCTCATCCGTCCATAGGACGGGACGTCCAATTCTCATTGGTACGTCAAGCGTCGAAGAGTCTGCCATGCTGGCAGAGGCGCTAGCGGCTGCCGGCGTACCTTGCCATGTTCTGAATGCGAAAAACGACGCGGAAGAAGCCGACATCATCGCCAAAGCGGGAGAACCCGGCGCAGTGACGGTGTCTACAAATATGGCGGGACGCGGCGTCGACATCCGGCTCGGCGGCGGCGGCGGCGCGCAAGCAGAGGTAGTCGCCAAGCTTGGCGGGTTGTACGTGATTGGCACCCATGTGAACGAAAGCGTGCGGATCGACGACCAGTTACGCGGGCGTTCCGGCCGCCAAGGCGACCCGGGAGCTTCCGTTTTTTATGTAAGCTTAGAGGACGAGTTGCTGCTTCGCTTCGGCATCCATAAAGCGGTTCGCGCTTCCAGGCAGGATGAGGCTCTTGAAGCACCGGGGCTCAGCAGCAAGATCACCAGTATTCAGCGTATTGTTATGGGCCAAAACTTCGATATCCACAAGGAACTGAACTGTTATTCGGATATGGTGGAGGATCAGAGGCGAATTCTATACGCGGAGCGGCTCCGAATTTTGAAAGGCGAGCAGCCGTTGAGCCCAGCGGAGCAGAGGGTACGGCTTTTTTATCTCGACGAGTTCTGGGCTGACCATCTTGCATACGTTTCTTACCTTCGCGAAGGGATTCACCTGGAGAGCCTTGCCAGCCGCAATCCGATCGACGAATTTCATGCGCAAATCACCGAAGCCTACGAGCAAATTCCTTCTAAAATAAATAGCGCGTCGGAGAATATGCTTGAAAGGCTCGGAGGTTCAAATGACCCGGCTGAGTGGGAAAAGTTCGGTCTGAAGAGCCCTGCTTCCACCCGGACTTATATTATCAACGATCAATACCTACAGAATAAGCGCAACTCATGGACCGGAACGACCGTATTTGCTTATTGGCTTCGCACGATTGCGAGGCCGATATTCAAGCTGTCAAAATATTGATGCAGCGTAGCTTTCAAGGATAATCGCGTTGCCGCCCATTTGCTGCACGAAATAACGGCTGATCTGAGCTATTCCCAGAAGATTTGGAAACAGATCGATATGGCCGGCTACGAGTGAACACTCCATACCTACACTGAAAATGTTTTGCGAAGCGAAGCGTTGACTCTGTGTTAACTTCGGGACACAAAAAACACATCGCCGGTGCGTATAAGCCGCTTGGCGATGTATTCAATAATTACGAACTATCGTTTGAATTTCCTGTATGCTCCCTTCATAGATATGAATCGCAGCAACCGGCATTGTCTCAGCAGTTATTCATTCATTGCAGACTCGCAGCGGTGAACAGCAGCACCCTTCCGTCCGTGTTTAGAATCTGGGTGCCATTCTCAAGCTCCGCCAGGGGCTGGTCCCAATGGACATGCCCGCAAAATAATAAGAGTTCGGGCCCGGCTTCCAGTTGTTCACGGATACCTGAATGCCCCGGAAGCCGGGCTTCGGGAACCTCGGGGCCTTGGTGCAGCAGAAGCACATCCGGGCCACGATGCATCAGGTTCCGCAGCGCTTCCAGATATTCACCTTCAGGCTTCCGGTTCGGTTTATCCCCTCTTCCGGTCACACCTCCAAGACCTGCTATATGTAGCCCCTTCTGCCGTATAATATCAGGTTCAGAGAACAGATGAATTCCGGTATGAGACGCAAGCTCGGCTTGCCCTTCCCGGGACAGCAAATCATGATTGCCGTTAACGCCCAACACCGTGCCGAACTTGTTGCGGAATGCCTTCCATACTGGAAGCGGGTCACCGCTTGAACCTCTTTTGGCGGGATCACCGTATAAATCACCGCATAAACAGACTAGCACCTTCTCGGGATCTATGGCCGGCATGTGGATTTGGAGCAAAAATTCCAGCGATTCAGGAAGTACCTCACCCAGCAGTGAGTTGCCATATTCACCGGTTGTGCTATGAATGGTCATACCTTGAAGATCCGATGCCACTATCAGCGCATCCACATCCTGAGGGAGCCCCAGAATTTCTCCCCAATATACAGGAAGCCATTCATATGAGATCCCTTGGCCGCCCGCCGCAGCACTGACATAAGGAATTTGCTCGAGCGGCTCTTCGGCAATACTTACGATCTTAAGCACTGCTCTGCCTGTTTTTCCTGCCTTTCTCTTGCTCACGCTTTGCCTTCACTCCTCGCCTCTTGCCAAGCCTCCAGTATAGGAATTGGCGCTTTGCGGCTAAATTGACCGCTGCCTTCTTTAGCCCACAGCGAAGGATAATAGCCAAAGACCTGACCAGGTTGAAGCTTCAGGGCCGCCTCTTCCCATCCTTCCCAGCGGAATGTCTCATAGAACAGATCAAGATCCCCTTCCGCCAGCCAGCCGATGAACCCGGAATAGGCCAATTGGGTCGACTCCCATTCCAGCGTATCCGGGGCGAAGTAATATACATGCCCGCTCTGCCCGAACCGTCCCACATCAAGTCCAAAAAAACCGCCTGCAGCATCATAAGCCACAATCAGCAGACCGGGCAATGCAGGAATATCTTGTGAGGCTGCAAGACCATTCCAGGAAGTAAGACTCCCATAGATACCTTCGCCACCAGCGCCAAGAAGTGTAATCCAGCCATGCTCAAAAACGATCCCTCCGGTCTCGTAAGCAATCGCTCCCAGATAAGACTTGGTGCTTACCTGTAAGCAAACGAGCGTCTGTGCTGCTATTTCCGGTTCCGCTGCTGTCAGCCGATAGGTGCGAGTACCTTGACTCAGCAGCTCTCTGACTTCTTCCCAAGCATGATTCTCCAAATCCACCAATTCTGCTACAGATAATGAGTGCATATTCTTCCGCCTCTCTCATTTATAACGTATCTCGTGATCGCGCCAATAATGCGGCTATATGTACTTCTACCAATATATACCCAAATCAAACACACCAATAATACCTAATTCACTTTCCCCCATCAACATTAAATGATTTCAGTGCTTGCCGTATCTCAACACCTTTTCCAGAAAATTGTACGGTTACACTTGTATCTTTATCACTTGTAATTACAAATCCATTTGTATCCTCTGAGATCTCTATATTCATTTCTATATACTGCTGGTTTTCAACAATAAGTGTGTTATCTTCAATACTCAGGTCCCAAAAATCATTAGAGTCAATTGTGTTAGTGAAACTATGTTTCTTCTCAGTCCATTTCTGATTGTCCAGCTCCCACGACGATACAAATACGGGCTTAGGTGAATACAAAGAAAGGTAACCTCCTAATAAAAGCTCTATCTTATCGTTATAACCCTTTAGACCAAGAGGCGCCTGGAAATTAACAACTCTAATATTAAATTTTCCGTCTTCAAGTACTATCTCTTTAGTCGATGAAAAAACTACTTCATCAAACTTGTTACTAAGTTCACTATCCTTTATTTGAATACTGTCCTGCATGTTCAATAGAGCAACTAACCCCGATGTAAACTGATCCAGATTATTTTCTCTTATCTCATTCTCCAAATCTTCATTTTTACTGTTACTTAGTTTAATTTTCAAATGTTCCAATTCACGTTGATAGGAACCGCTTGAGTTCGACTCGTTAATACGGGGCAAACCTATATCCGGTTTTGATTGGAAGTTAGTACATCCGTTCAACGTAATACACAACAGTAACAGTAGAAAAACATGTAATGTTCTCATTTAATCTATAGCCCCATTTTCTCACAAAATGTTCATTTGTCAGATCGAAAAAGCCGGCCCCTTTACGGAAGCCAGCCCTTATTTTTACTCAGGGTATCTTGTGATAATATAATCGCCTACAGCTTTTATATGTTCCAAAGTAAACATACGTCCCCAGTGAATAGATGAATTATAGTTCCCTTCCGCAAGGGTAACATTTGTGTCATCTATGCTGAGAATAATCACTGAATGGGTATCATTATTAATCCTCACAATATCTCCAACTTGAATATTGTTAAAATCCGTATGCTTGCGAGCGGGTAAGTTACCAAATGCCGCATCACTTAATATAAAAGCAAACCCCACACAGCCATAACCTCTACTATAAATGCCACCATTCCACGCGTAAACATTACCGTTTGTCCATGCCATTCCCTCAGGATATTGTTCCTTTAGGGCAATCATTTTTTCATAAGCAGCCTCTTCTGAAGGTACAGGTGTTGTTGTGTTAATTGAAGTATTTATTGAAGTATCTATTGATGTGTCTTCTATTAGGTTGTCTTCTTTTAAAGTGTCAACAGGCTCAATAATAACCGTCCGCGAATCTGATCTATAACTTACGGCTCTGCCTAATGACTCTGCGATAACACGAACGGGCACTAATGTACGCCCATTTATCGATACTGGCGGGGAATCGATAGTCACTTTTCTATCATTTTTATAAATATATTCATTTCCTATTGAGAGCTTAACCACATCACCGTTTTTAGATAAGGCTGTAATCGATAGTGTAGCATCATCCCATTTAACAGTAGCATGTAATGCTTCAAAAATAACTCGCATCGGTATCATAACACGATTATTTATTACTTGGGGCGGAACATCAAATTGCAAATTCGTACCATCGAGCCTCACAGCAACTTCGTTACTTGCAGCATTTACACTAGTCACACTTACAAAACACATGAACATCATTAAAAGAATTGATAATTTAATTGTAATTGTCTTAAATATGTTGGTATTCCCCTTTATATATATTCTATGTAAACCGCAAAAGACAGAAAGAAATCCGTTCATCAAATATGGACGGGGGATTCATGTATAGAGTTTAATTCTTCGCCGCAACTTTATAATACGAATCCAGACCTTTTTTAATTCCTTGAACAATCTTGTCCTGATATGCATCCTCACTTAACTTCATGTCTTCTTTACGATTCGTCATGAAGCCCATTTCGATGAGTACAACCGGTACGGTTGACCAGTTGAACCCGGTAAGATCACTCCTAGGAATTAACCCGCGCGATGTCGCCTGCGTTTCCTTCAGCACCGCTTTAGACAGAACCTTGGTGATCTCCAAACTTTGCGATGCAATCTTCTTCGTAGATGGGATGTCAGTAGAAGGATAGAGAAAGGACATGCCTTGAATCTCGCGATTAACGCTCCCATCTGCGTGTAGTCTAAGGGTCATATCGGCACCTGCCTGATTACATCTAATAGCACGCTCGCTGTTTGATATATCCACATTATTAGTGCGGCGAATCATTACCACCTTGTAATCTTTCTGAAGGGCTTGCTCCAGTTTCAACGCCACTTCCAGTGTAAGTTTGTATTCGGTTTTACCAGTAGCTATGCCCTGCGTACCGCTTGACACCTTTGGTTTAACCGTTTTGCTTTCTGGCGCTACGGGCTCTTTAGAGTTATTACCTTTACTCTGGTGTCCCGCATCTATGCAGATAACCTTCTTTCCTATTGTACTGGCTAATGATGTTACATCTGCTGTTTTCGCCTCTACTGTATTTGGAAGGCTGCCTGACGTTAATAAAATCATAATAGCTAAGAGGATTGCTTTCAATTTCGCGCGCATATTTAACTCCTATCAGTTAGGCCAAGGATCGCCACTATATAATTTGTTGGCTCCGTAATGGAACATCTGCAACAGGTGGGACTTAGCACCTCCTTTCCTTATTCTCCCATTCTAATCTAAACTTAGTGGTATTATTATTTAATAGTTATACCGTAATACATAATTCGACATCATACAAAATATCCCTTCATATTCTGCACAAATGTAAATTTTCAATTAAGGCAAAACTACTTATGAAAAATGGTTTCTAATCTGAGTTACTGCTTGAGGTCCAAGTTGGTTTTATATCTATGAACACTAAAGCAGATTTCTTTCAAAATATTCACTTTCAGGGATTAGCAGCCGAAGAATATATTATGTTTAATACATAATATTAACTGTTTTGAGAGATTTGGAGGATAATAATCGTGAAGTCCCATGTTACACTGATTGCATCATTAGTACTTATTAGCACCCTAATGACTTCCTGTTCAATGAGCAAGTCCGAACATGAAACAGGTGCGAATGGCAACAACTCCAAGGCAGCCTTGGAAACCGCGCAAGCTTCAAGCTCAACGCCTGCGCCCACCGAGGCCATCGACGAGGAAGCCGCAAAGTTAGAACTCGAAGCCCTGGAATTGGCCAAATACAATGCCTATGTAGACCTGAACAACGCAATGACGGGACGGCTCCAGGATGTGCTGATTGATTATTTTGAAGAGTTCGGTTATGAGGCCAAACCGGTGATTGACAAGTATTTCAGCGCCACAATGCTCTCCTTCACCGAATCCGGTGAGAAGGCCATGCAGACCGCGTTCGCCGCTGCTGCCGACAAGCCAAGCTTCGGGAAACTGGACGCCCAGGTCAGCCTGCTGGAGCCAATCCTGACAGAACTGCTTGCCGTACTGGCTGAAGCACACGAGTATTACGAGATTAAGGGCTATGTCGATGACCAGTTTGCCGGAAGTAAGACGCTGCATACCCGAATTCTCAAGGCTGATGCTGCCTATGAAGAAGCTTCGAGCGAGTTTTTCTCACTGCTTGGCAAGATGGGCGATGAACGTACAAGAAACAGTCTTCAAGAATACAAGGATAACGGTCAGGATCTGAATTACACCGTGATGCTCTTTTTACTGGATGCGGAAAGCCTGGCAACGGAGATGGATGACCAGGGAATTCTGGCAGACAACATTCTGGAGCTGGATATGGCGAAATTCAAAGCGAAATATGCTGTTCTGACGGAAGATCTCAAGCTGCTGATGGAATATGCGGCAGACGAGACAAGAGTCGTATCGGAAGGATTCTCAAGCCACTCGCTCGAAAGATATGTTGATGCAGCCAAGAAAGTCAAAGTTTCAGGTGCTGAAATTATCGAACGTGTCAACAAGAAGCAGCGTGTAGAAGATTTTTATTTGAAAAGCTCCTTCTTCCGCGAAAATCAGTCAGGCACACCCGAGAAATTCAGCAAGTCTTTAAGTGAATTAATCGCAGAATATAACCAATTGCAGTAAGAAAAGCTACTCTATGCAGGGGCTGACCCAAAGCCATGAAATGGCTACTTGGATCAGCCCTTCTGTTAGTAGGATCAACATTAGGCTTGATGAAGAAGACACTCCGTGAACGGACCGTCGTTCCATTCGCTGTGCTTTCGTGCTCTCTGTTTCATTGACCCTTTAATCCCTATGTCCGTTTGGTGTTATAGTGATCTCCAAGTAATTTATCCCTTGAGTTCGAGTACGGAGGCATACAGAATGAATATTGAATTTTGGATTACAGCTTCGATCAGCGATTTGGTGTTTTATCCCGATGAGTGGGCTGATAAATATGTGACACACCCGAATTTCCAGGCGGTCTTGAATGAACTTGGCATAGCCGTGCCTGTGGAGGAGATTCATGAACACTACTTCAGCAATCCTGTACATACTGGCGATATGCTGGTATTCCGCAATCAGGAACAACCCTCAGAATGCATTGTCCTGAATACCTATCGAGACCCGTTGGACCAACTTGATATGATACAGTTTGGCTGGAGCACCGTGAACAGAGGGGAGACTATACGGCAGTTATCCAGGCACTTCTACGATGAATGTGAATATGCCGTTCGCTACGAGGAAGGTCAGAGTGTACTCTACCATATACTAAGAAAAGGTCCATATTCGCGAATTTTCCACTATAATACCGTCTTTGAACAGCAGCTCAAGTCCTACGACCTGTGACACTGGCTACCGGTGTTCTTTAGCCATATTCAGCCAGAAGACACTCCACGCCGCACCCTGATATTGCGCACGGCAGAGCCGTTCAGGCTCTGCGTCACAGCGCAGCTTACACGAGTTGATTGAGACTGATGTGACTTCACTCGCCACCAAAACCCACAAGGCCCCCTCCCTGCCTTAGCTTCGTTATCCTGCAAGCATCAACCCGGTATAGCCAAACAGGTCGGCCATAAATCAGTAAATTTGGCCAGCAGCCGTCCTCATATTGTTTTTTTAATTTCACTTTTACATAAAAAGAGAAGGCCCGAAGACCTTCTCTAAAAACAATCAATTATTCACCTTAGTTAGACAGGCTTTGCAGATAAGCATCCGCTTCTTCAAAGGTTGGATAATGTACGGCAAATTGCCCGAACAGTCTCTTCATCTGCATTTTCCAAACCGGAGAATTGGCCACATACACCCATCCGCCCACTCCATTTGCAACAGCGATATCGCCTGTGGGGGCAAGCTTAGCGGCAACCTCAGGAGAAAGAACAGATGGTGAGCCTGATACATCAGTCACTCCAGTGAAACCTGGTTTTAGTTGCTTCATTGCTTTTTCAAAATCGGAAATGTAGGACGGAACATCCTCTTCTGTAAGACCAAATGCTTTTACTACCACTTGATTTTTTTGCACATTTACTTCCATCGTGTAAGGCATGCTGATTCCTCCAAGTATGTATAGGTTGATTCATCAGAATCTAAAACCTTTTATCGGTTAATCCCCTTAATTAATTGAGATTTTCAAGGAAAATAGTTTAATTATTTAATCAGCTACAGCTTCTGGAAGCAAGGGGACTTACTTCGGGGCCACTAAAACTTGCACCTTCCTACACAGGAATTATTTACAAAAGCAAGCAGATCAGTTATATTGTACTGGTACAATAAGTACACTGTTTGCGGAAAGGAGGACCTTTTTGGAAATTATTATTAGCAGTAATAGGAATAAGCCCATTTATGAACAGATAACCTCGCAAATAAAAACAATGATTATGAGTGGAGAACTGCAAGCGGGGGACCCTATTCCCTCCATGAGGTCATTAGCAAAATCTATTCAAGTCAGTGTCATTACTGTCCAAAAGGCGTATGAAGATTTGCAGCGGGATGGATTCATTGAAACAACTGTTGGACGTGGAAGTTTCGTATCTGCCCCCAATAAAGATCTCTTTCAAGAAGAGCAACAGAAGAAAATTGAAGAACACTTAACTATTGCAGCTGAAATTGCCCGAACGAGCGGAATTAAATTGGAAAAGATGGTAGAAATGCTAACTGTCTTTTATGCGGAGGATAAAAAATGAATCATAGTCTAGAAATAGCAGGACTAACTAAAACCTATTCTAATTCTGATTTTCATTTAGATAATGTTTCGTTCTCTATTCCTTGTGGAACAATTATGGGGTTTGTTGGTGAAAATGGAGCTGGAAAAACAACGACCATTAAATCCATATTGAACACAGTTAAAAAAGATAGTGGAACTATTAAAATTCTGGGTCAGGTTATGACAGACAAAGACATAGGAATTCGTGAAGACATCGGAGTTGTCTTTGATGCGGCGAGTTTTTCAGGTGTTGTGACACCCAATAAACTTGCAAAGGTTATGAGCGGAATTTACAAACAATGGAATCAGGGTTTCTTTTTAAATATCACTAGTAAGTTTGACCTTCCTATGGATAGAAAGATCAAGGAATTTTCACGAGGAATGACAATGAAGCTTGCTATTGCAGTCGCATTATCACATCATCCCAAGTTACTTATTTTAGATGAGGCAACTTCCGGTTTAGACCCCATTACCAGAGAAGAAATTTTGGAGGTTTTTCTGGAGTTCGTGGAGGATGAAAGTCATTCAATCCTTATGTCTTCCCATATCACAAGTGACCTGGAAAAAATCGCTGATTTTATAACCTTTATTCATCAAGGAAAAATTATCCTTACTGCGAAGAAAGATGATTTGATTTATGGATACGGAGTGGCCCGCTGCAAAATAGATCAGTTCAATCGTATTGATAAAGCCGATAGACTTGCGTACAGAGTAAAGAATTTTCAAACAGACGTTCTTGTAAAAGATAAAAAAGAGTTTGAGCGAAAATATGACGGTATTATTGTTGACAATGTATCTATTGATGAAATTATGCTGCTCCTGGTAAAGGGGGAGGAATAACGTGCAAGGGTTACTGTTGAACAATTTTTATTCCATGCAGAACAACATAAAGACATCCTTTGGAATAGCTTTATGTTTGTTGTTTGTTTCTTTTGTGGCAGGCGATACGTCTGTACTTAATGCGGTCATTGCTGCACAGATTATGGTTTTCCCTGTGAATGTAGGTACTTCTCTGCAGATCGATGAAGCATCCAAATGGAGTAGGATAGAAATTACCTTGCCAATAAAAAGGAAAACTATTATCAATGCCAAATACCTTTCATTTATCATGTTGATATTAATGGGTACTGCAATCAGCTTGTTTACTCCGGTTCTTTTCTATTTAAGAGATTTAGATACTACTAGTTATTTGAATTTGTCATCTGGGTATACTATGGGCCTGTCACTCTCTATTTCAACAATTTCCATTTTATATCCGGTTATTTTAAGATTCGGAGTTGAGAAAAGTGAGATGATGATTTTTGTGTCGTCAGGCTTGTCAGTGGTTATCCGAATTGTGGTGTGGGTTCTTCTAAGGATGATATGGGATAATGTAAATTTTAATGGCAGCGAGGTAGGAATTGCCTCTTTAATTGTTGCGGTTGTAATGTTTGTGGCATCTTATCTCCTATCGGTACAGATACATAGGAATAAGGAATTTTAATTCTTTGGATAAGCTTGTTTGCTGGAATTACTTATAAGTTTTTTTAACCATTATATTTATCGGCATAACGAGCTCGCGTAGGACGTGGGCCGTTGTGCTGGAAATAAAACCGCACTTCAACAAAAATCACAGAAATACGGACTTATGCTGCCGTTTAGTATCGATAGTATTCCGGCAGCAAATCCCGGCCTTCTTTTACACTTATATTCACTATATCAATTAATTCTTCCATCGTTCCGTAGATTTCCTCAGTAGGGATAGCATCATTAAAATTCTCTCTAAAGAGAGCATCCGTTACCTCAAAATCTTTTGTTTGCAAACTCATTAAAACATTGGTCCATCCATAGTACTCAGGTAACAAATCATAATCCTCAGTTATACTCTCATCAACCTTGTATCTAAATCCACCCAACGTCTCAGTCTTGGGAATATCATATTCATCAATGATTCCATAATGCTTTATGTACTTCGCAAGAACAGCTTTGTATTCATCCGATTCCAATACATCCCACACCAATTGGTCTTCCGATGTCTGTATCAATTCATTCACTTTACGAAAATAAAAATCTATCTGTTTGTCCTTCGCTCTTAATGATTCCTCCAGTCCCTTACGTTCAGCCGCTTCCCCAGATAAACGAACTTCCTGCCTGGAGTGGCTATACCATAACCAACCGCTAGTTGTTATTAAGACGATGAACACAATTATTCCACAATACTTCCATTTCCTCTTGGTCATGAGCTCCCTCCAGTAACTCTTCAAATCTCTTATAGAAGAATAAAAATAAAACCACACTTCCAGCAAAAATCACGGAAATATGGTCATGCGCTGCTTTAATATCGATAATACTCTGGCAGCAGATCCCTGCCTTCTTTCACACTTCTATTCACTATATCGATTAACTCTTCCATCGTTCCGGAGATCACCGCTGTAGGAATAACATCACCAAAATGTTCATTGTATAGGGTGTTCAAATCTCGAAACTCTTTCGTATCTATATTCATCACTGCTCTAGACCAACCATAATACCTGGGTAACAAATCATATCCATAATCAATACTTTCCTTAACTTTATAGCGCAGCCCTTCTATTGTCTCTGTCTCAGGAATATTCAATTCATCTAGAACGCCATAATACTCACTATACTCTTCCAAAATATTCTTGTATTCCTCTGATTCCAACATATCCCATACCAATTGGTCGTCTATGCTCATGTCTTTTCCTTTTGTAAGATCATCTCTTAATTTTTTCTGATTCAACTCGTGTATCAATTCATTCACTTCATGAAAATAAAAATCTATCTGTTTGTCCTTCGCTCTTAATGATTCCTCCAGTTCCTTACGTTCAGCCGCTTCCCTAGATAAACGAACTTCCGGCCTGGAGTGGCTATACCATAACCAACCGCTGCTTGTAATTAAGACTATGAACACAACTACTTCACAATACATCCATTTCCTCTTAGTCATGTACGCCCTCCAGCAACTCTTTCAATCTCTTATAGAATAAAATAAGACCGTATTTCCAGCTAAAGTTACGGAAATACGGTCTTACCTGCTTTTTAGAGTCCATAATACTCCGGCAGTAAATTCCGGCCTTCTTTTACACTTTTATTCACTATATCGATTAACTCTTCCATAGTTCCGTATATCTGCTCGGTAGGTATACCCTCACCAAAATGTTCATCATATAGGGTGTTCAGATCTCGAAACTCTTTCGTATCCAAACTCATCAAGACGTTGGTCCAGCCATAATACTTGGGTAACAGATTATAACCCTCAGCAATGCTTTCTCGTACCTTGTATCGGTATCCTCCAAGAGTTTCAGTTTTGGGTATGCCGTCCTCGTCCATGTAGCCGTACTGTTTATTATATTCTTCTAGAATCTCCTTGTATTCTTCCGTATCCAGCATACCCCACACCAATTGATCTTTCGACGTATGTATCAATTCATTCACTTTATGAAAATAAAAATCGATCTGTTTGTCTTTCGCTCTTAACGATTCCTCCAATTCCTTACGTTCAGCCGCTTCCCCAGATAAACGAACCTCCGGCCTGGAGTGGCCATACCATAACCAAACGCTGGTTGTAATTAAGACTATGAACACAATTACTCCACAATACTTCCATTTCCTCTTAGTCATGTACGCCCTCCAGTAACTCTTCGAATCTCTTGTAGAATAATAATGAAACCGTATCTCCAGCTAAAGTTAAGGAAATACGGTCTTATCCTGCTTTAGTACCGATAATACTCTGGCAGCAGATTCCGGCCTTCTTTCACACTTTTGTTCACTATATCGATTAACTCTTCCGTCGTTCCGTAGATTTCCTCTGTAGGGATAGCATCATTAAAATTTTCTCTAAAGATAGCGTCCACTTTCTCAAACTCTTTCGTTCTCAAGCACATTAACACATTGGTCCAGCCATAATACTTGGGCAACAGATTATAACCCTCAGTAATGCTTTCTCGCACCTTGTACCGGTACCCTCCAAGAGTTTCAGTTTTAGGAATATCTTCCTCATACATGTAACCGTACTGTGTATTGTATTCTTCTAGAATCTCCTTGTATTCTTCCGAATCCAGCATATCCCACACCAATTGATCTTCCGATGTCTGTATCAATTCATTCACTTTACGAAAATAAAAATCTATCTGTTTATCCTTCGCTCTTAGCGATTGCTCCAGTTCCTTACGTTCAGCCGCTTCTCCAGATAAACGAACTTCCTGCCTGGAGTGGCTATACCATAACCAACCGCTGGTTGTAATTAATACAATGAACACAATTATTCCACAATACTTCCATTTCCGCTTAGTCATGTACGCCCTCCAGTAACTCTCCGAATCTCTTGCAGAATAATAATAAAACCGTATTTCCAGCTAAAGTTACGGAAATACGGTCTTATATTGCTTTTTAGTACCGATAATACTCCGGCAGCAAATCCCTGCCTTCTTTCACACTTCTATTCACTATATCGATTAACTCTTCCATTGTTCCGTAGATCACCTCGGTAGGGATACCCTCACCAAAATGTTCTTTGTATAGGGTATTCAGATCTCGAAACTCTTTCGTAGCCATATTCATCAAAGCTTCGGTCCAGCCATAATACTTGGGTAACAAATCATACCCCTCAGCGATACTCTCCTCGACTTTATACCTGAACCCTCCCAAAGTCTCAGTCTTGGGAATAATATACTCATCAATGATACCGTAATGCTTAATGTACTCCTCAAGAACAGCTTTGTATTCTTCCGATTCCAATACATCCCATACCAATTGATCTTCCATATATAGATCTTTCTCTCCTTTTATTGGATTATCTTCTAATTTATTTTGATTCAATTCGTGTATCAATTCATTCACTTTACGAAAATAAAAATCGATCTGTTTATCCTTCGCTCTTAACGATTCCTCCAGTTCCTTACGTTCAGCCGCTTCCCCAGATAACCGAACTTCCTGCCTGGAGTGGCTATACCATAACCAAGCACTGGCTGTAATTAAGACAATGAACACAATTAATCCACAATACTTCCATTTCCTCTTAGTCATGAGCTCCCTCCAGTAACTCTTCAAATCTCTTATAGGCAGTAGGGAAATATTTTCTAAAATTCGCTCGCCTAGTAGCGTCAAACTGAGCTTCATAACAATGAGCGAGAGCCTCTATGTATATTTTGTCAGGGTTTTCCGTCCAATAATTCACAGGATGTTGCCAATAACCTTCTATTCGCTCCGTGCTCTTGTTTACTTTTACTATACTTAATCCACTGTACAGATCAGATATCGCAGAAAGTTCATTTGGCGTTAATTCCTTACTTATTTTCTCGTATAATTCCTTGTAATCGATCGATGATTTCTGCTTCCCATTCCAATAATCCGGATTCATAATGTCTTCGACTCTTATTTTTATATTTCCGAGCTTCGATATTAGTTTAGGATCCAGCTCGCTTAAGTACATTGCATTCGCACGAGATTCCATTATATTTTTAAAATCAGCTCTTAAGTTCTCCCGGAAGGTTTTATCGTCGGATAAATCGCCTGCAGCATGATCAATGTAATGTCCATACTCATGAAAGAAGACTACACCTGTTCCTTTTCTGGTGAAATCTTTATTAATATTTAGAAAAACCGTCTCTTTGGAATCACGATAATAGGAACCATCATCAACACCTGTGAGTTCTTTCATTGAGTCATCTTTCACATACTTCAAAAATACTTCCTGCGCAATAGGTGTGCCCTTCATATATCGTTTAATCACTTCTTTAAGATATTTCTCATGATCTGCCATCCCGGAAAAAGACCCCATCTTCTTAATGAACAAGGCTTCAATAAGCTCTTTTCTCGTAGGTGCGGCTCCCGAGGTTGCATCCACAGGTTCGGGTATCCTTATCTTCAGGAGATCATAATAAGCCGGGGGCTTCGGAGGAAATGCGTTAGGTAATAGTGGAGTAAACACTTTTGCAGCGTCTGCCTGCTCTTGCTCACCAAAATTGATCTTGCCCTGTTCACCCCGTTTTTGCCCTAAGGTTAAGTGAAAGCTGCCTGTACCGCTGTAGTTGTCATAATTCTCTTCATAATTAAGTACATAAGCTTTGGTAAAGTTTAATTCACGTACAATCTGTTCTCCTTTCTCATAGACAATAGACACCTTCCGGTAAAAGTCCGCTTCGGGAGCATAGGGTAAATACGCCCATTTGGTGAGTTCCAAAATACTTTTTTGAGTAGTCCGCTGTTCACTCCTAAGGGAAGGTTCTATTTTTCCGACTATTCTCAGGACATACCCCGTATCCCCGGTCCTTGCCATCGCATTCCCAATAGTATTGTGTAAATATTCTGTAGATACTAACGATTCTTCATACAATTCAATGATGTTGTCTTCCGTATCCAGCCCTTCAATTCTCATGGAAAGTCCCATCCATCCACCTCGATTCGCCAGTTTTCCAATTATACCCTCAAGACAAAAGAACCATTTTTTCCTTTATTATGTATATCGGTTATAAAATATTTTTTCATTATATTCCATATAAACAATAAAATTCTTCCACAGCAATGGGAGAGCCCCCCGTTTGTGAGACTGGGATCAAAACACCTTACAAGTCAAAGAAGCCAGTCGCCGGAAGTGGCGACTGGCTATTTAGTTTCGCTTGAATCCGATTGAGTTATTAGGGCGGGGACATTATTAGCGAGCAGCTTGATAAACTCTGCCTCTCACTCGAAAAATCCCAAAAACTCTTCAATCGAATCCGCTAGAACACCGTTTGGATTTTCGTCATAAGTGTCAAAATAACCGTAACCGCAATCAATCCACTCAACCTTGCCTGTGTCATTATTAAGGAGGATACAAATATCGCCGATGTTGACAAACAAGGAACCGATCATCATCCGTTTGCCAAAATCATTGCCGCCGGTCCATTCACGAAACCCGTATGCAATAAAATCGGCAAGCTCTTTTTCCGAGCCGGGCATACTCAACATGACCTCGCAGTTTCCTTCACAATTGTTGAACGAAAACCAAGTATCCCAGCGAGTTCCTTGCGGTTTGATATGGACTTTCTCTCTGAGATTCAAAACACTGCTGTCCATCTCCCCAAATGATCGAGTATACAAGCTTTTTATTCCCTCGCATAATGGAAATCCAACCTTCTGCTCGGCCTCCGTAAAGTCAATCGCCAGGCTCCCGCGTTCTTTTTTTGACAAATTAGTTAGGTTCATCATATTTCCTCCCCTGAGTAATTAATGCCTCTGCAGTATGAACCCTCCCTTTACAAGCAAACCTTGTTCTCTTACACTTGAAGGTACTGTGAAATAAAAGGAGGAAGCAGATTGGAGCAACAATTTTTAATAATGGCACCTTTATCTGAACTGGCTTATTGGCCGGATGAAGATGCAGCAGATTATTTGGTACATCCTAACTTTCAGAACATCATGGACGCTCTGGACATTACAATCCCTTTCCATGACATTTATGAATATGCTCTGGAACAGCCTGTCCATACTGGTCATGTGCTTAAATATGTCCATAAGGATCAACCTGGAACTTACATTATCCTGGACACCTATCAAGATCCGATAGACCAGTTGGGCATGGTACAGTTCGGATGGCGTGCTACTAATAATCATAAGCTGATTCAGCAGTTGTCCCGAAAACTGTATGATGAGTGCGAACACACAGTCTTTTACCATGAAGGCCAGTCTGTACTTTACAAGCTGACAAGACCTGAGCAATATCCCCTTACCCTCCGTTATGGAGACAGAATATTTCAACAGGAGCTTAAAATCCACCAGGTATAGACTACAGCCTCACAATCCGCCGGTAATGCAGCTGATCGAGCCAATCCATCCATTCCTGTTCGTCTTCATGATGGTCATGGTAATATACAGCCGTTGTCAAATAACTGAAAAACTCGCCCGGACCGCCGCTGTGAATAACCGTACCGTCGCCTCCTTTGCCAATCGACCCGCCGTCTCCAGTCCTGGTCAGCTCCTTCTGATATGGATCTCCCAAAAAGTAAAGCCCGAAAGCGTTCGGCAGCTCAAAATGCATGGAATCGTTCATTCCGTCTCCCCATGGGAACAAGGTCCGGCAGCCAGTGCCATACAAATACTCCCACTCGTCTTCAGTCGGAATGTCAAACCCCCGCTTCAATGTGTAATCGGCCCAATCCTCGAAATCCTCACTTTCATTGAACAGATAGATACGGATCTGTTCACCATCACGATCCAGACGATAGGAAGGATAGTATTCGCGGCTTCCGTTAGAGTTGTTCTTGAACGTATCCAACCGCTCGAACAGCTCGGCGTGTTTCTCTGCATCCAGCTCCCGGGCACTCACTTCTGTCCAGCCAACAGACTGGGTATTACGTTCTACCAACATCGGCTGGATGACAGCGTTTCTGACTGGAGTCATTATTCCGCGCAGCCTCTCCTCCACCTTCTCGGACGCCACCCCGATTAGCGCAAAACTTTCTTCCATAACCCTGGTAGCTGTACTGTCCGGCTCCCCGGACCATCCGTCCCAGCCCAAGGTTACCTCGTTGCCGGGAACAAATACAAATTCGACCCCTTCATAGGCGCACACTCCCGTTTCCAAACTCTGCCCATAACGTTCAAAGCGCTCCAGCCGACAGAACGAGAAGCCTTGCGGCAGCCGTTCCTGCAGCATTTGTTGTTTTTCAGGCCCGGATAACCGGCTCCACGCCGTATGATTCAATGTAACCATCTGATTGTCCCCTCTCATAATAAATGCTAATCTGCTCTCAGGAAAAACCAGTTTATATGCGTCGTCCAAATTTTTTCAAATATTCCTCCACGTCATTATAAATGCCTGATTGGTTGGAGTATTTCACATAATTCTTAGCTGTCCGCAGCCATTCCATAGTTGAAGGCCGGACTTCTTGCAGAACAGCCTCGACATCCGACATCCTGATAGGCCGTTCAACTCCTGTCTCCAAGATCTCTTCCAGCACCTGTTCGGTAGCTCTCTCGCACAGATTCTCAATATCTGCTCCTGAGAAAAATTCAGTTTTCGCTGCCAATGAAGGGATGTCAATCCCCTCCATATAGCGATCAGCAAGTTTAAGCCTGAAGATTTGCTCACGGGCTTCCTCATCCGGCGGGGCAACAAACACCAAGCGATCGAACCGTCCGGGCCGTTTCAGTGCACTGTCTACATCCCATGGCATATTGGTTGCACCAATCACCAGAATCTGATCTGTATTG
Organism: Paenibacillus paludis; assembly: GCF_042610515.1. NCBI lineage: Bacteria > Bacillati > Bacillota > Bacilli > Caryophanales > Paenibacillaceae > Paenibacillus > Paenibacillus paludis. Next base: position 372,908 of record NZ_JBGJZP010000003.1, on the reverse strand, counting down.
GTATCGATTCCTTCCATTTCGGTCAGAAAAGTATCAATTACTCCCCGCATACTGGAGGAAGATTTGGACCGGTTATATCCCAGCGTATCAATCTCATCGAAAAACATAATGCTTGGCTTCCGGGAACGTGCTTTGTCAAAGAGATCCTTCAGGTTCTGCTCACTGACTCCAATATAGGGGTCGAGAATATCCGTAATGCTGACCGGAATAAAATTGGCCTGACACTCACCGGCTGTAGCTCTTGTAATAAAAGTTTTCCCACAACCAGGGGGGCCGTACAACAAAACACCTCCACCTGCTTTTTTACGGAACTTGGAGAACAGACTTTGATTTTGAAAGGGACTGATAATCCGAAGCTGAATGGTTTTCTTAAGCTTGTGAAGTCCGGCAACATCATTAAATTTAATCGGGGCAGGCCCCCTCTGCGCTGCTACTGCGTTGTCCTTGCCGCCTGAGAAGACGGTCAGCCCGGCGCGCCCGGTATGTACCTGCTGCTCCTTATTCTCAAGGGTCAGATCTTCATGCTCGAACGTTTCAATTTCCGGTTCGGCAACAAACCCGGACGCTGCGGAAATATTTTTCTCTAAACTTGCGACGGGAGAGCCTGCCTGAAGACTTGAGGTGATTGAAGATATCGCTTGAATCAATGCAAGCCGCTGAGTTTCCTGCTGACTAACTGCCAGTGCAGCACTATAAATTTGCAGCGCCTCTAGGGCTTGTCCACGCTGTTCCAATTCCTGGCCCAACCAATAATGGGCTTCTGCATCTTCAGGATGGAGAAGTAATATAGTTTGCAGCCATTTTAATTTATCCATATTCGTCCTCTTCTTTTATGTAATTTATAATAACGCTTCTTCAACCGTTTGCCATGAAGGAACGCCGTAGCTCCATAATCTGATTAAGTCTGGATCAAGCTGTCTGCTGTCTCTCGCCCATTGAAGCTCTTCAGTAGTGTGCAAGCCCTTCAGCATACCGTCCTCCACAACAATCCAACGCTTGGAATCCGCATGCGCACCTCTAACCGGCAAACTCCATGGCTCCGTATAGGTTGGATCATAGGGATACTCTATACCTTCTGGAACTGTACAAAGACAACTGATATAAAAGCGGATATCCTCAAGCAGACTGGCAAATTTCCGCGGATGGACGAAAGAATATTTATATTCGCCGATAAGCAGAAAACGTGATTTGGAATTGTCTATCGGAACCAGTGCTAAATTGTCGTAACTGATAAAGGCATCCGGAAAGGGATGGTCAAAAGGCTCGCGAATATAGATGCCAATGTCCGTGATAACCACGCCATATTCTTCTTTTTTGCCTAATGCGGTTCTAAAATGCGCGATTACTTTTTCGTTCTTACTAAGGCGGAAGGCCTCACGATTCAAAAACTTCTCATCCAGAGGATGTTTCGGATAAAACTCGGAAATGAAGAACTTATGCTTTTTACAGATATATTCTAGGAAAAGAGCATCTGCTATGAGTCCGTCATTCTCAGGTAGTTCAGCCCGCCCGATTAGATCAATAACCCATTTCTTAGGAGCGCTTGATGATCCCTGTTCTTCCGCTTTTAGGGCAGCTATACGGGACAAGCTTTGCAGTATCATTATGAGTTCCTCTACAGAAAGCTCACAATCGGTTAAATCATAAGATCTCGTACCGATGTTCATCGCAATTTTGTCATTTACTCTAGAGAGGTGGCTTCCCGCCACTAACTCCCATGGAATACATTCGACCGCACTCCAGAGTGCTTTCCAGTATAGGCAAGACTCAGTAATCAGAATTCCGTCTTTCACTTTACCTGGCTTGGAGAAGCTTAGAAATATTATGGTTGAATGTTGTTGATAACCCGGGAATCTGTCCAGAAGATCATTTTCACTGACGCAATTGTAATCAAACGGGGCGAGATAGCTCCTATTCCCAACATATTCTGAGCAGACGGCTCTCATCTGGTCCACAATGGGCTGAGCTGAAAGCTCCCCCTGCGCCTCTGTATTAATAACCATTGAACGGATGGATTCCAATAATTGTACTATCTGGTCGTTGGATACATCAGAGTGCGAGAAATAAAGAATTAAGCTTCCCAAGGTGATGCTATGTTTGTTACGCCGCTTAATAGGCCCTATATCAGCCATCCTTCTCCAGGAAATACGCTTTTCACTTCGACCACTCTTATAATACATAGCCACCGGTGTCAGCAAAATTCCGTTCTTATTCGAGAATAATCCGCTATCCATATAGATTAGCAATCGCTCGTTATCTTGGATATTGAACACATCTATCAGCTGCCTTGATCGTTCCTGAAGCAGGTTGCCTTTGTATATTTTGGGCCCGGAGAACGGATCAAGCAATTCTATTAATTTCTCTTCTATATTATGTATTTGCATAGATTTCATACCAGCCTATTGAGTTGAGCATCTTGCTGCCGTCTTGCTTTAGGGATCGTGTAGAAGCTTAACGTGAACATTAGTGTTTTTAACAGCGTAATAATGACAAGCTTCACAGGGAGTATGATACATCGCTTAAGAAATGGAACCAAATTCCGTTCTGCCACGCTCATCTGCGAGAGTTCTTTCAGCCAGCCTTCGATGTAAAGATTTCCAGGCCATTTACGGTTCAGACGCTTGAAGTAATAGTACGCAGTAGGATAATGTTTGGCGTCAAAATGAGCTTTGCCATACATTAAATGAACCTCCAGTTCTTCGGGCATCAGGCGCAAATACGCCTTGAGTTGTCTAATCGGCTGCACTTTGCCCTCCTCCAGCAATATTTTAGAGAATTGCAGCTGGTGTTCCGCATGTGGTGCCACTTTTGTTTTGAGATGATAGGATCGCCTGAGGTTTTTGAAAAAGTGTTCCTTCTGTGTTTCATAGATGTGGAGTTGTTCTTTTGCCATCAAGGCAATTTCCTGGTTAGGATCAAACATAAGAGCTAATTCGCAATGTTCTCTAGCTTCCTTAACCCGATTTTCCTGGAGCAAAAAGATTGCATAGCTTCCATTTGTCTCTGCATTTTGCGGCTCTAGTTGAAGTGCATGGCGATACTGCTGTTCCGCTTCTTCAGTTCTGAATAACATAAAATATATAGCTCCAAGCTTCACATGATGCTCGGCAACATCTGGATCAAGCTGGACGGCCAGATGGATTTCTTGCACCGCTTCTTCAGCTGATTTCATCAAATGAGGATTAATGACAGGCCTGCTGAAAAAGTTGGGACGGATAAATTGGCTCATCTTGAATTGAATAGTAAACTGGAGGGAGAATTTATTAATGATATTCCCGGCCTTGGCGAAATGAAATCCGGCTATTTCCGGATCCAGGCGAAGACATTGCTCCAGATATGCAGCCTGCTCATCCCATTGATGTAAATCTTGATGAATCTCACTAAGCAGGAATAAGATCCATTCATCTGCCGGTGCTTGTGACAATGCCTGCAAGCCAACGTCAAGAGCTTCTTCGTTCCGGTCCAGCATATACAGGGTCCGTGAGAGGTAGTACAACACTTCTGAATCTGTTGGTTGTGTCTCCAGAATTTGATATGCAAGCTGTTCAGCGGCTATGTATTTTCCACTATCATGCAAAACAACTAATTCGTTCATTAACGATTGATGTTCTCTCTCCACATTTAAATCCTCCTATATCTTGGATGCTATTTAATATTTCGACATCCCACTCCATTTCTATAAATAATTATTCAGAAATAAGCCGCTAATGATCCAAAAACACAGAGCAGCGATTCTCCGGTAACAGGAGAACCGCTGCTCTGCGTTTTATTACAGTTTGGAGTATGTAGAGGACTGTCTCCGCTCGTAGAAGATCTACTTATAGACCAGCCTGTTATTTAAACGAAACAGATTCCAAAATCTTATCCGTTTCAGCCTTCGACGCATCATCTACGTATGTAAGAATAAAGTTGAATGAATAGCCTTCAATTAATGTGCTGTAATATTCTTGTGTGACTACTCCCAAGTCTCCGTTATCAATGGTACCTTTCAACATGTCCATATCTTTGCCACCGACTTTTACCGTCGTGATTTCTGTAAATTCATACGGCAGCTGGCTTGCTTTCGCCTGCTTTATATAAGCTTCCAGATAGTCCTTACCGTCCTTAATACCTTGGAGCATGCTTAACTTCTCGGCAACAGAGACAATGGAAGGCCCTACTTCACCTGAGTCTAACGAAAATTTGGAAGCCATCAACAGGTTAAGTGTTTTGGTCTTTGCCAGATCTAGCTTTTTCTTCTTATCTGCATTATCACCGGCAACAATTTCCATGCCAGCTTCCATAGTCTCCATCATCTCGTCTGCGCTCTGGTAAACCCATTCTTTTGGAAAATCAAGAGACACACCGAAGTAATCATTCTTATAAGTACCGCTTTCAGTCACACCTAAGCTAACTTCTTTATCTTTCCCCCCGCATGCCGTAACCATCATCAGCATTAACACCATTACCATTGATAATAATCCTACTTTTTTCTTCATAATACCCTCCTGATGTTTCTCTCTTTTTTTAAACACCAGATAATATTAGCATGCGGTCCCATCATTTCCCACTATATAAAACTATAGGGAGTGCTAAAACAATGACATCCGAGTCGCGACAGAAACAGCTTCTGAGCTAGATCGAACATCCAACTTATCAAAAATAATTTTCTTATGATGATTCACTGTACTCTCTTTAATTTTTAATTCTGAGGCAATCGCTTTTCCTGTCATTCCCTGAGAAATCAGTTCGAGTACGTTTAATTGACGTTCACTTAGTTGTGCTGAAAGCTGTTCAGCAGCCTGATTTACAAGCTGATCCTGGTAATTGATCAACATATCTGCCGGAATCAGCTTGGCAATCGCGATTAGTTCACTTTTCATATCCGCATTAATCGTGGAGACATCGAGATAACCAATAATTTCTTGATTAACAATTAAAGGAATCGAAAAACAATGCCAATCTTTAAAAAAAGGGTTCTCATGATCTTCAGGTGGTAAATACACGGGACAGCCTTGGGCAATGGCCTCTGATATTGCATTTACACCACAATGATCCTCTGTAAAAAGCATCCCTAAGTGAATAGGCGACCTGCTCACTGTTCTCTCCAAGTTAGGGCTGTAATCCATCGCGAGCAGAACTCCCTCTTCATCCGTAAGAAGAAATAAAAAGTTGCCGGAAAGATGTTCTTTAATATTGAATATACAGTCCTGGAAAACTTCAATTAAAAGTTGATTCGGAGCGCTTCTCCGGATAAATTGCTGCGTATTCGATAGCAAGCAGTCTTCTTTTCCAAGTCTGCCAGATGTATCGATGATATTAATCATTACTATATTTCTCCTTCCGTATATGCTCATCCAGATTGTGGATATTCCTTTAATACTTATCGGAATAACTGAAGGAGAACTTAAATTTTATGAACAACGCTTGCGGTGAATGCAAAAAAGCCGCCAAGGTTCTGGCGGCGTAAAGTTATACGTTAACGAAATAATAAAACCGATACAATTATATGGGGGTAGCCAATACTGCCAATTAAGACGATATCTAAAAAAGCCATGGATATATATTAGTCTATAAAAAAATACAATATAAGTCTATTACTTTTTTTGTATAAATTGTATGTTATATAAGCGGCCGCGGCGCAAAACGAAGAATGAAGGGAGAGCACTACATGATTACGCTCAGAAAAATTACGCTGGAAAACCGGCGGTCCATCTTTAATCTGGAGGTTTCAGAAGACCAACGCCGTTATGTTGCGTCCAATCTGTCAAGTATGGCTTCATGTTATGTTCTGACCACCAATGGGGGACATCCGTTTCCGTTTGCTATTTATGCGGATGAACAGCCTGTCGGTTTTGTAATGCTGACTTATGGAATCACCGGATACGATCTCCCGTCAGTAGCAGACGGTAATTATTGCATCCTGCGGCTAATGATTGACAAGCAATTCCAGAATCGGGGCTATGGTCGGGCAGCCATGACAAAGATATTGGAATTTATCCGCACCTTTCCAGCCGGGCCTGCAAATTACTGCTGGATCCCTTATGCAGGCGAAAATTCCGTCGCCCAAAAGCTTTATGAAAGTTTCGGCTTCCGTGACAACGGCGAAATCTGTAACAACGAGTTAGTAACCGTATTGCAAATCTGAATGGCTGCTTAACTATTTATACGGATCAGGAATTTCTTCCCACTGGCTGGTAAAGACATCGGCTTTAATCGTGAATTCCCTGCCCTCTTTCCTGACTTCACCGAACAAATATCCATCCCCGGTAAAGCCGGAAATCCAGTCCTTGCTCACCGGCTCGAAGCCTTCGGTATCCAGGATGGGCTGAAGCAGCTTATACAGCTCCTTCTGGTATTTGCTGCCGTCAGAGATCTCCCACAGATCTATCGCTTCCCTGTTTACAAGGCTTCTCAAGGGATTGCCGGAGATAGCGTCATAAACCGTTCCGGTAAACGGATTGATTTTAAAGGTGCTACCTTGCCCTTCGCCGTTCGGCGGATCTGTGAAATCCACAGTGTATTGGTCACCGTCTTTGCCAAAGGTCCAGCCGGTTGCCGGAAGCCTTTGTTCCATCATGGACTTGATCTCTTGTTCGCTGAGCGGCGGAGCAATGAACGAGCCATAGTACATCTGTACGCTGTCAAGGGTCAGGTCCTTGCCGTAAACGGCAACAACTTCGAGCGGAAATTCATTCATAGACGCAGCGCCGGCCAAGTGGGCCACAATACGGCCGCCTGTCAGCTCATACGAAACTATGGCACCAAATCCGACCTTCTCCCCCCATGCTGCCTCCGTGTAATCATAAACTTTGCTCATATGCTTTCCATCCAGTTCAGCAGAGACATAGGTATGGTTATCGCGGTGTGTAATGGAGGATTTCAGCCTCCGATTCAGTGCTTCGACCGGATCCTCGACCACAAGCTCTTCCAGAGTAGCCGGCTGCAGCACATGAATGTCATTCATATAAACTCCTGTGCCGGTGCCGGTCGTAATACGAATGAAGATTTCTTTAGTACCATCCCCGTTCACGTCGGCTTCATCAATGATCGGAGGCCGCGTCTCGTCTTTACCTGCATCCCACAAGAACGTGCGGCTCACTTCACCCCGTACATTAACTGTGACTTCATGTAAAAGCGTATTCTCCCCTGTGGGCTTAGCGGTCACAGTGATCCCGTTTTTCTCTCCCAACAGGGTCCCTTTGACACCGGATGCAGGGGTATCTTTATCCTGTGAAGCTGCCGGGGAAGCAGCAGGAGTACTCTTCTCCGGGACCGGCGCAGAATTCAGCTTGGCCCCGGTCAGGGTACAGCCGCTTAAGAGCATAACTACGGCCAGGCCCAACAGCGTGTTCTTTGCTGTGATTTTCTTATGCCTTGTGATCATGATTATCCTTCTTTCCATTTCCTTTTTACTGCTCGAAATGCCAGCTGCTCCGGCCAGACTGATCGGGCCAGGTAATGTTTCCAACAGTTTGAGAAGAGTCAGCGCGTAACTTCTGTGGTATTCCGGTTCAAGATGTGTCAAGACCAGTGCATCACACGCAACCTCCTGATCCGCTTTCATTTGGCGTACGGCATACCACAGCAGCGGGTTGAACCAATGCAGGGCCAGCAGCAAGCTTGTCAGCAAATTCAGTGGAATGTCACGGCGTTTCACATGCGCCAGTTCATGGAGAAATACATGGCGGAGCCCGCTTGCCTCCAGAGTATGCAGCGTGGATGCCGGCAGCAGCAACTTGGGTCGCATAAAGCCGAGCAGCGCCGGGACGGTAATCTGCCTCGTTTCGATCAACTTCACCGGACGACGCACCTGCAGTTCGCGCAGACAGGTTTCGAACAACAGCCGGATGTCCGGAGAAATGACCTCCGGTTCCCGCCGAACCCTCGCCGTGAAGCGCAGTTGCGCCCGAACCGACAGGCCCAGTACCACTGCAGCTCCACCAAGCCATACCAGTCCCAGCAAATATAGCGGCGTCCAGCCTGCATCTGCAGCCAGAGCACTACCTGTCCCCGGCTGTATAACATTAACCGGCGAGGTCGGATTATCCGGTATTAGACCCGGTGTCGTCGCTAGCGGTGAAAGTCCGGCACCTACTGTTCCAGCGTCAGGCGCGGAGCCGGATTCTCCACCGGTCAACCCGGCTTCAAGCTTAATGCCGACCATTGGCTGCGTTGACGGAATGGAGGCAGTCTGCGCCGGTTCTTTCTCCAGCGGCAACAGATTAAAAATGCTGAACGCGCTTTCCGGTGTCCAAGGTATGGCCAGCCTCACTACCAGCGGTATCCATAGTAGATACGTCCAGGCCGGTTTTAAACGATCCTTAAACAGAAACCGGGCAGCCAGGATCAGCAGAGCCAGTACGCTCGCCATCACGGACAGCGACATTACCTTGACGAACAGATTGTATGTTGCTTCCAGCAAGCAGCTCAGTCCTTTCGTTCATCCAAAATTCTCTTCAATTCATCAATATCTTCCCGGGACAACTTCTCATCCTGCAAAAAGTTGACCAACATCGGGCGCAGAGTTCCGCCGTAGACCCGTTTCAGAAACGATTGGGTCTCTGATTGAACGCATTCCTCTTCCCGTACAAGCGGGTAATATGAATACACCCTTCCTGTCTGGTTGTAGCCGATGGCCCGCTTCTCGGTCAGACGCTTAATCAGTGTCCGTACCGTCTTCGGGTTCCAGTCCCGGCTGTCTTCCAGCGCTTCAATAATCTCACCTGCGGTGCGCGGGGCCTCTGCCCACAGTACCTTCATTACTTCCCACTCGGCATCCGAGATTTTTGGAGTTTCCGTAGACATATTCTTTCCACCCTTCTTTCTGTTTCATGACTACACTTGTAATCCAATTCCAATAATATACAATTATATCTCATCTATGTCAACCTGAAGCAGTTCTTTTCTGCGAAGGTTTCATGCATGTTCAGAGTTTTCTGGCGGAACTGGCCCGTTCCCCACATTAACCACCTTGACGTTATATTCCACTAGTGTTATATTACACTCATGTAATATAAGGAGGAAGAAAATGTATAGTCTCTCCAACGTAGAATTCATCTTATTGCAAATTATTGCGGAATCCAAACAAGCGTCAGGTTACCAGATTAATAAGCTGATCGAGCAGCGGGGTTACCGGGAATGGGCGAACATAGGCACTACTTCTATTTACAACGGTTTGCAGAAATTGAAAGACAAAGGCCTGATCCGATCCGAACAATCCGGCCACAAATCTGGCAAAGGTCCTCTCCCGTCCACTTTTGTCATGCTGGAAGACGGTATGCACACTTTGAGAAATGAAGTCATCATTAGCCTAACTACCTCACGGGAACGGGATAACCGTTTCGATCTTGGGCTGGCGGCTCTCCCTTTTATCGGGATAAATGAAGCTGTAGAAGCATTGCAGACACGGCAAAATTTTCTGGAGGAGTCATTGAGGAACATCGCGCAGAAATATGAATCGCAAGGCGGCTGCCGTTTGCCGTTGCACGTCAGGGCTCTTTTTCTTCACCCGATGAGTCTCATCGAGAACGAAAAGATCTTTGTCGCCAATCTGATCAACGAACTAATAGGGGAATTGGAGGGTCAAGTTCATGAGGATTGAAAACTTTGCTCCTTATCAGGGAGAACACTGCGAGACCACAGCCATGGGTAATCTTCTTCAACATGCAGGTGTTCAATTATCGGAGCCGATGTTATTCGGAATTGGACAAGGATTGGGATTTATTTATTGGGATTCGAAGGGAATGGACTTTCCTTTTATTGGAGGCAGAGCGAAGCCAGATGAACTGTCTGCATGCCTGGCATCCCGGCTCCAGTTGAACATGAAGGTGAAAGAAACTTCCTCTGTCACAAAAGCATGGCAGAACGTGCAAAGCTGCATAGAGCAAGGTGTTCCCGTAGGCCTTAAATTAGATTCATATTATTTAGATTACTTTACGAATAAAATACACTTTGCCGCCCACTATGCCGTGATCTACGGTATGGATGACGAATACGCCTACATGTCAGACACAGGCCAACAAGGCGGGCTTGTAACCACGCGGTTATCCAGTTTGGCCATGTCAAGGAATGCAAAGGGATCCATGAGTTCCAGAAACCGTTCCTTTACGCTTGAACTGGCAGGTGACCTTCCACCGCTTCTGCCTGCAATACGATCCTCTATTCTTAATAATGCGCATGACTATTTGAATCCGCCGATCCGTAATATGGGCAACAAAGGCATCGAAAAAATGAGCAATGAAATTCTGAAATGGCCTGCTCGCAGTAAGGACTTGGAGAAAGATCTATGTTTGACTGCTATGTTAATGGAAAAGGCCGGAACCGGCGGTGCCTTATTTCGCAACCTATACAGAGATTTTCTCAAAGAATGCGCAGAATTGCTCAGTAATTCAAAAATAGAAAAGGCTTATCTGCTGTTTACGGAAATCGCCCTCTTGTGGAACAGTGTATCCGCGTCAATTGACAATGCTGGAAGAACCGGAAATCAGCAGGAGCTAAAACGGGGATCCGAGCTTTTAAACGATATTGCCCAGAGAGAACGCTCCGCCATGGAGCTTTTATTGACAATATAAACTCATGGTTGGACTACAGTCTGCCCACCTCCTTCCACCAGTCTGGAAAAACATCCAGAATAAGGACTGCAGATATCGCACTTAGCATAGTTTTTATCCCAAATCCTTATTTTTTAAATTAAATTTCGTTCATTTAGATGAAAGCTATATTAAAAAAGTCACAATCTTCCGACATATTCTTATGAGACTTTTAGCTCAGAAAAGAATCGGGGGAGATGGTAATATGTTGCAGCAAATAAAGAAATGGCGATTCGGCTCACCAAGCATAGCAAATACTTTGTCCATTGTACTTTTAGTTATTATTGTTGTCGTCTTCTCGATCTTGGGAACATATATGTTTTCCAGCACTCGAAGCATACTTGTGAAACAACAAGAATCCATGCTGCAGACCAAGACACACGCACTCGTAAGTCAATTCGATGCTTTATTTAAGGAAAAGGGTTCACTTGTTAAACAAATGTCAACAAATGATATTTTTAAACAATACATTGAAACCACTGAATCTCCGGAAATGGCTAAAACTTCTCCGTCTGCTGATGAAGTAGTGAAAACTCTGGCTGCCATTGTAAAAGCAGAGCCCTCTTTTGCAGATGCTTGGATTGCAAGTATTGACGGCAAAGGCTTTTACCTCTTAAACGACGGTAAGGCATCTGATGCATCTTTTAATATTAAAGAACGGCCGTATTACAAACCGGCAGTCGCAGCAGACGGGCTGTACTATTCCGATCCTTATATTGACATCACTTCGGGTGATATGCTGATGGGTATCTTTTATCCGATTAAGGATGACAACAATGCGTTAATCGGTTTTGCGGCGGTTGATATAGCCTCTAAAGACATCCCTGCCATTATGGAAAGCTATAAGCTCGGCAGCACCGGTTATTCCATTCTCGCCTCCAAAACAGGTGATATTCTGTATCACCCTGATCAGACTAAGGTATCCAAGGAAAAGATTAATGAGTTCCCTGGAGATCTTGGAGCGATCGGCAAGAAAATGATAGCTGGCGAATCCGGAGTACAACTGATTGATGACAACGGAGAAAGCCGTTACATCGGCTATGCTATCAGTAAAGATACCGGATGGTCCGTAGGTTTGACCATTACAGAGCGTGAAGTGCTCTCAGAATTAAAAAAGTTCACTTGGGTTACGATTGGCGGATTTACTGCAGCTGCGATCCTGCTCGTTCTATTTTCTTATATCACGCTCCGTTACCTGCTCAGATCAATCCCCATACTGCTCACCAAAATCAAGCGGGTGGAAAACGGGGATTTGACAGTTCAGTTTGATACCCATTCCAACAACGAAATTGGACAAATTTCAAACGGAATCTTCAACATGGTCCAGAAAATTCAAGGTATGCTCCAGATGGTTGGCACCTCCGCTGAGGTATTGAACCAGTCTTCCAAGGATCTGCAATCCATTTCCTCCAGAACGGCTATAACCATGAACGATACAGCGACGGCCATTACTGAGATTGCCAATGCAACCAATTATCAGTCGATCGAAACGGATACGATATTGCAAAAAACCGGATCACTATCGGGCCAAATTGACGAAATCGCCAGTGATGCCATAGCCATAGAGACGATGGTGCAAGCTTCTGCTGACCAAAGCGAGCTGGGGTTGGGTGTATTGGATCAGTTATCCAAGTGGGCAGATGAGAATCACAACTCCACTCAGTCGATATCGTCTGCTATTCATGATATTGATCTAAGCCGCCATGAAATTTCAAGCATCGTGGATACAGTACATCAAATAGCCACACAAACCAATCTGCTGGCGCTCAATGCTTCCATTGAAGCCGCTCGGGCGGGAGAACAGGGCCGCGGGTTTGCTGTTGTTGCCGGGGAGGTTCGCAAGCTGGCGGAGCAGACCGCACAGGCCACACAGGAGATTGGCAGAAAGGTACATGAAATCGAGGAAAAAACTGTTGCATCCGTTAAATACACAGCACAAGGTCTTGAAATTGCTGAAGAAAACGCAAAATCTGTGGAGGCTACGAAGCAGGTATTCTTTAGCATTAACAAGGATTTGGAGGCCTTGAAATTACGCATGATTCAGATCAGCAGCAACACTTCCAAAGTCCATAAACATAAAGATGAAATTCTCCAGGCACTGGAAATCATCTCTTCCACTACAGAAGAGAATTCCGCTTCGACGGAAGAGGTTAGTGCAAGCACGCAGGAACAACTGGACAGCATTGAACAAGTCGCTGAGCTATCCCAGCAACTCAGTCATTTGTCCAAAAAGCTTCAGGATGAGTTGAACCAGTTTCAGGTCGAATAGTGCTCAAGTTATCCCCTGTTAACTCGATAACAGAATCATGCTAAGCAGGCAGCGCGCACCGATATTCCATCGGCGCGCGCTGTTTGTGTTTATTTATCTCTTTGATCCGCAGCACCAAAATTTCAACATGTATTCGTATCAATACTGTTGTTGTCTCTATTTCCTCTGCGCAGCTTACCCTTGAATATCGGCATAACCAGCATATATTGCAGCATAATAAGCACCAACGGAAGAATCAGCATCCATATATTCAGGTTAAACGGCATATAATCACCAGTCTGAAGAGATAGAATCCGCAAAATCCGTTCTGTAATAAACACCGCAAACGGAAGAGTAATAACATAGAGCAATACCAGCAGCGGTCTGTACACGTCAATCAGCAAACGGCTGATTTCGGCTGATTTGTAACCGAGCAGCCGGAGTATTTTCATATCCCGGGTACTGTCCTGAAAATTAAGCAGGAGAATCAGGTATATCAGTAAAACGCCAATTACAATACCAATCATTTGATTAATGACAGCACTTGAACGACTTGAGACAGCGCTGCTTTCCAGCGCTGCTTTTTTATCCGCAGCAGTTACCACTTTAACGTTGGCGGAAGAATTCATTTCATTACTTAACTCGCCCGAATGCAGTGAACGCTCCACCTTCATCCAACCAGCGAGGTTATCTTTGGAAGTATATATCGTATCCGTATCCCCGTTTTGACTGATCGACTGAACGACAAGCTCCACATTTTGCCGATCCAGTATAAGGTTGAGAGTATCCCCCTTCTTGATGCCATATAACCAACTGAATGAGCGGCTGACAATGACTCCTTTCAGGTTATCCATCCTGAGGCCGTTATTATTGGCATCGAGCAGCGTGAACAGCGTCCCCCCGCTATCGAGTCCCAGCATTTGCGCTGAGATGATACTGCCTTTCTTTTGCTTCAGTAGCACTTGTTGCTGGAGATAATACATCCGGGAGGATCTGACATTCGCATCATCATTCTGAAATTCCGGATAGGTAATGTCATAGGTATAATCGATGCCAGCCATTTGGGCATTCATGGCTGTACCGCTGGATTGATATAAGGAATAACTTAGCAAGAACAACAAGGTAGTCAGCAGAATCGCACAAGCACTAAGGATTAAGGCATTCCATTTTCGCAGTGCAACACGGAACGGCAACCGCCACTTCTCCGGCAATAGATTAACTACCCGGTTGGCAGCCCGCAAGACACCCTTGACCGGCCGCGGCTGCGCTGAAATGTTTAACAAAGCATGGGCTTCTTGCTTCAAAAACGGAACCGCTGCATAACACGTTATAAGAACTGCTCCCCCGGCTGGAAATAAGATGCCTTTAACGGCTGACCCGAAATGAATCCCCCGTTCAAAAAACGGGAAGGAATAAGTGCTTTCCAGCATGCCCATGAGCACGTTGGATCCAAGATACCCTAACCCCATCCCCAAGAGGCAACCTATGCCTGCAATTCCGAAGGTGAACCTTATCAGGACAAAAGTTATTTGCCTCCCGGTAAAGCCAAGTGCTTTTAAACAGCCCAAATCTTGCTTGTGCAGCGACATGAATCGTTTAAAAAACATATAAAAGATGAACAAAGATATTAAACCGAGCACAATCAAAAAAGACTGCGCCAGTCCATTATTTGATTCCAGTGCCTTTTGCAGTTCTGTATCGCTGTCTATCTCAGAAGCCGATGCTAAATAAGAAAAAGCTGGTTCTGCCAGCAGGCTTTTCTTTGATAGGTGATCAACGCCCTCTCGCAAGGCTCCGGCATAATATTGACTCTCCTGCCCCTCTAGTCTGTCATAGACTTCCGGTAAGACAAGAACGAACGTAGCATCGGAATAATTCTGCTGAACCTCACCAAAGGGTATAAACGATAAGTAATCCGGCAAATACATTGAACCAGTAATCGTAAAGCTTATTTCTCCGATTCTCCATGAATCGCCAACTTGCAGGTTATTCTGTTGCAGAAATTGCGGCAAGACCGCAATTTCATCTGCTTGCTCCGGCAGCCTGCCCTTCACGATATAGGGCATATTCAGCCGCTGAGGTTCGCTAAGCAGAAAATAGGTCTTGTTCTCACTCTTCATTTTCTTAATGCTGCGTTCTTCGGTAATCAGTTGATTCTCTAACCCCTTCAATACCTTGTTCTTGTCTGCTGTGCCGGTGAACTGGAATCTGACATCTTCCTGGTTTTGATTTCTCAAGTAGTACTCCATATTCGTTACATTCCGGTCAACTGAAAATTGCACGAAAAAATACATAAAAGAGGTTAACAAAATAATCAACAGCAGCACTGCTCCATAAGCACGATTTTGCTTCAACAGGCTAACTATTTGTTTTTTTAAATAGTGCAATCCAATTCCGCCCCATTCCCCTTCAGTCTGCACGCGCTATACCCAGCTCATTTGTTCCACAGGAATAGGATTCTTCTGATGAATATCCTTAATCATCGATCCGTCCTTAATCTTTATCACACGATCTGCGGTTCTCGCGATTTCGTAATTGTGAGTGATGAAAAGTACAGTTACGCCATATTTAACACAAATCTGATGCAGCAAAGAAATAACCTTCCTGCTGTTTGTTTCATCCAGAGCCCCGGTTGCCTCATCGCAAAACAGCATACGCGGCTTCTTGATCAAAGCTCTGGCAATAGCTACCCGCTGTTGCTGGCCTCCCGACAGTTCGCCTGGATATTGGTCCAAAACACCAGAGATATCCAGCATCTCCGCCAATTCTTGCACGGAATACGCTCCACCCGATGCAGGCGCACCTATCCTGATGTTCTCTTCTGCCGTGAGATGGGAGAGCAGCAAATATTGCTGGAAAATCTGACCGATATCTTGTCTGCGAAAATCAGCAAGCTCATGTTCGCTGAATTGTGTAATGTCTTTGTCTCCGAAGAATACACTTCCGCTGCTCGGCTTTTGTAATCCGGACATGATGTTGAGCAAGGTGGATTTGCCTGACCCGCTTGGCCCAATGATAACCGTAAAGCTTCCTTCCTTTATTTCCAGTGAAACCTCTTTGAGAATGAGTTCATTGTTCCTGTACTGCTTCGTTACCTCGTTAACTGTAAGGATTGTTTTCATAAGGGGGATGGCCTCCGAACAGATTATTTTGAAACCACTTGAACTGCTCCTCCAGAAATTCATCTGTAAGATCAACGGATAAACCCAGCACCCTCAGGCCCTCTAAAAATATCAGCAGCTGATTGGCAACTGTATCCGGGGAAGCTACCTCCGTCTCTTTCCGTTCATTGCCGTACTGGATCAGCCTGCTGAGAAAAGCCGCTGATTGTATGTACTGCTGCTGCAAGAACTCCCTGTCTGAATTGCTTTTGTGTGAGAGAAAAAACTCATAGGCTGCAGTCATCATGCTGTTAGTAATCTGGCGTAGCTCCGCTCTTTGCCCGGACAAAAACAGCTCCATGATTTCACGATAGGGCTTGCCTGCACCCATCATAGATTCAAAGATTTCCTCTGTATGTATGGCATTTGCACGCAACAGTTCGCGGAAGATATCATCTGTAGAGCTGTAATAACGGTACAAACCACCGCGGCTAATCTGGCACTCCTCTACAATATCGCTCATCGTGACAGCATGAAATCCTTTGCGAACGAATAACTCTAGTGCTTTACTCAGAATCAATTGTCTCTTTTCCACTGATTTTTTGGCCATCCTCATTCCTCCAATTGCTAAAAGAACTTCCGCTCAAAAATGTGACACCATTGTCGTTTTTTAATTTTATGACACTACTGTCGCTTTTGTCAATGTACATTTGTCTGTCCACGACTGGATGAGCGCTGCATTGTGTTGAACATCACAGTATAATCAATCCGTCCATCCTCCTGGTCAAAAACTGTGCTACAATCACTTATACTAGGCATTTGAACATCCGCATTAAATTACAAGAGGTGAAAAAAATGGGACAAGGCTACAAACTAACCTGTGATCACTGTACATACACTGAAGATATTTATATAGGAATCGGTTTCTATTATTTTAGCTTGGAGTCCATTGCCTCATTTGTAAAAGACCTTGCGCTCAAACAACAGATTGAACATTTTCAAAAAGATCCTGCCACGACCTTCGACGCTTATGATGCTTTATATGTCTGTCCATCCTGTAATGACGTCCGAAATGAATTATTTATGAACATGCGCTCGGACACAACTCAGTTTGTAACGATCTATACTTGTAAAAGATGCAAGGATACCATGAGGCTTACACCCTTGGAACACTTAGTGCCTGTTCATTTGAGTTGCCCGGAGTGTGAACATGGACAGTTGGAATCCACATTTTTTATGGACTGGGATTAGTATTTGTGGGGGATTCTGTGAAGCATTAAAATGAGGAGTTGTACAATGAATAGATTTTATGAGGCACTATCCTATGTAAAAGAAATTTTGTATGAACCTAATCAATTAACGATAGCATCCGTCCGGGAAGAACCCCAAAATTCAGATTATGGGGCTGGTGTATTCCAGCTAAATTCTAAATCGGTCAGATTCAGAGTTGCCAAAATAACACCAACCAAAACAGGACAATTTGTCGCCATATGGGAAAAAGATGATCATCATAAAAACCAAGCCTTTTCATATGAAAAGGCCACAGACTTATTGGTTATTAATACTTTTGATGCACCTAATAATCGCTTTGGACAATTCGTTTTTCCAAAAGATGTTCTTGTGAAACATAATATCCTTACAACAACTAAGGCAAATGGAAAAATGGCCATTAGAGTCTACCCTAGTTGGGATACCCCTACCAGCAAACAAGCTATAGCAACACAAAGCTGGCAATTGCCCTATTTTAGTATTGCTCAGAAGGGCGATTTATTACAAAACAAAAAATTAATAGAATTATACTCCAGCTGATCCCATGTGCCGCTTGTCGGGGCTGCAATCTAGCCTTCCAGAATTCTGGTCATATACAGGGCCGGATCGGCCATAAACTCCGCGAATTTAGCCAAAGGAGCATATTCCTGATGCTCTACATCGTAGTAGCCGATCTTTTGTGAGCCCGGATGCCACACGATAAGGATATCCGTGTAATCGTCTACTTCTGCCGACAGGCGCAGCAGCTTTTGCCGGCAAACGGTCTTTGATAAGCGCCAATTCCAGAGGAGTATCTGCAAAATATCCATTCGGTCTGAGTTAAGTCAGTTTATTTCTATAAATCACTTTATTTACCTCATGTCTCACCGTCCGATGCCCTGCTTTAATCCCTTTACCGATAGCAATAAGCATTACATCCAGATATCTTTCGGAAATATTCAAAGTTGCCTTTAGCTGCCTGGAATCATAACCTGACATTGTAATCGTGTCCAATCCGGCTTCATTCGCCAGCAACACAAATGACATAGCCGCAAGACTTACATCTCTGGTTAATTCCATCCGGAGGTCCTCTTCTGATTTACTGGCATAATATCCGATGGCCGCATTTGCCAGGTAGTCTCTTAAAGATTCATCGAAATAACCAGCTTGAAACCCTTCCTCGTGAATCTGAATAATGTTATCGTCCTGGAACGCTTTATAATCACCAAGCATCACCAATACAGCGGAAGCGTCTGCCACTTGTTGTTGATTGTATGCGATAGGCAATAGTGACTTTTGGATTTGAGGATCATCAATGATCAGGTACCGCACAGCCTGTACATTATTTCCATTGGGTGATTTGCTTGCACTTTCAATGAATGAAGCCAGCAGTTCCGGGCTGATTTTATAATCCGGATCATAATGCCGGACTGAATTCCGGTGTTCTAAAATATTTTTCACACTCATGTTATCCACTCCCACCTTTATTTATCTTGCTTTTCAAATTATAGTAGTAAAGATTACACAGGAAAATAACGCACAAAATTGTGGTTTACCCACTTTTAAGTGCCTATTGGGGAGGAACGGGATTTGGTCCAATATAATTCAGGGATAAATATATTTATGAATATTGTGGGCGGAAAGTGGAAGTGTTTAATTCTTTTCTTTTTGAGCCGAAATCCGGTTAGAACCAAGGAGTTTTATGAGTACATTCCGGGGATCACACAAAAAGTATTAACCGATCAATTGCGTCAGCTGGAAAAAGACGGACTTGTAAAAAGAGAGATCTTTCAGGAGGTTCCACCAAAAGT
Organism: Paenibacillus paludis; assembly: GCF_042610515.1. NCBI lineage: Bacteria > Bacillati > Bacillota > Bacilli > Caryophanales > Paenibacillaceae > Paenibacillus > Paenibacillus paludis. The sequence continues at coordinate 353,929 of NZ_JBGJZP010000003.1, read as the reverse complement.
AGAATATAGTCTAACGGAGTTGGGCCAATCTTTTGTGCCCGTGTTAAATACAATGTGTGACTGGGGCCATGAATATGCAGTGTTGAAGGAAATAGAGCGAGACGGACAATTTTACTGCACGCACCAAAATAATCCTCAATAGGAGGACATAAGGTGGTGTATCGGTGGGGGCCTTCCAGTTGTGCCGGATAGTCCCCCCGATCATTACTAGAGCTAAACAGCTTCCTTCTCAAGGGGGCTTACAAGCTCTGTTTGTCTTTTAATTGCATGGTTGCAATACAGGTGTCGTCGTTCTCAAAAGTAGAGATTGCGGATTCCGCGGTTTTCCCGTCATGCTCTACCGTTATATGGTATGTTTTGTCCCGCGGCAGCCACAGATCAATAAATCCATTGTCTTGTGATTTCATTGTGGTTTTGTCCATTACGGAGTTCCCCTCTGAATCCTCAATCGCTACACTGAACTCTTCATCCGTCATTTCGCCCTGACAGCCAGTCAGGCTATGGATTGCGCAAGGGTGTGTTTTATCTATGTAAGGCGCAATGGACAGAAAAAACTCATCCTCAGGCAGATTGTAGGTGATTTCTTTTGAATCGTCACCAGTCACGATAAGCTGCCCGGAAGTGATGGAAGCCGATTGGGCCGTTGTGTTGCCTGTACTGAAATCATGTACCATTTGTTTAATATTTGGTGCTATGTCATGTTCAGGTTTTTGTTTTTCGGTGTTTCCCGCAAATAGGTATGCCCCCAGCGCGATAGCAACTACTCCAGCAGCCGCCAGCGTTTTTTTGTTCATCTTGAATTCATCTCCTTGTCCGTTTATTTTATTGTAACCGAGATCGTACAATTGTGCGCGTGGCACAGATGATATTCGCAAAAGAGTAACAATATCAAAGAAGGCCGGTTGTCCAACTCATCCTGAGTGGATACCGGCCTTTGACAAAGGAACAATAAGATTATGACGTTATTACGCGTGTATTTTTCCAGCGCAGCTTATACAGTTCAGGAAGCACAACTCCGATCAGCACTATAATAACGCCAGTCCACTGCAGCCAGCTTACATGCTCATGCAGTACAAATGAGGACAGCAGAACTGCAACCGGCAGCTCCGCGGCACCAAGAATCCCTGCCATTCCGCCTCCAATATGGGGAACACCAATTGCAAACAGCACAGGCGGTATAAAAGCGCCGAACAATCCCAGCAGGAAACCATACAGTAGCAATTGTCCCCACAGCAAACCGTTGAAGATGAAGGTTGGCGGGAATAAAATGCATAATAATACAAATCCGCCGGTAATCATCCAGGCACTCCGGTAGGCCGGGTGTGCGGCAGGAACGGCTTTGCCGCTGAATATAATGAACATCGAATAGCTTACCGCAGACAGCAGGCCTAAAGTGAGCCCCAAGATATTGAAATGGGCGGCACCTTGATCCAAAATCCCCGCGGCCAGCAATGTTCCTCCGAACAGCAGCAGCAAAGTCAGCAGTGTAATTTTATCGGGACGCTGGCGTTTGCTTACAGCTTGAATCAGTACGCTGATCCATGTGAACTGGAACAACAGGATGATCGCCAGCGATGCCGGAATATAACGGAGCGACTGATAATACAGCAGACCAGTCAACACCGTCGGAGCTCCGGCGAGCATGAGCAGCAGTCTATGCTTCCAGGTCAGTGCTGTTGACACACGCTGCGTTGCTGCGGCTGGAATGCCACGGCTCTTTTGTTTGCGGTTTTCTTTGACTTTTGTATAGATAGCCAGCAGCCAAGCGAGTATGCAGCCGGTCAATAACTGTGTACCGACCACTTCCCCGAGCTGATATCCTTTTCCGTAAGCCAGCACAACAATTGTTGATAGGATACCATAGCTCATGGCCCCCACTAAGACGGATATGAGGTATTTCAAATCTTTCATGTTTATTAATCCTCCTGAATCTTCTGAATCGGCCGCTGCACACAAAAAATCCTAACTGCGGGGACAAGGATCATAACATTTGATCCTTGTCATCGTAGTTAGGAAGAATAGGCTTCCTGTAGAAACCCTCGCCCTGTATATAGCAAATGGCTGCGAGGTTATACGAGAACAGTATGTAGTTTTCTGTGTTTCGACTGTTCATATGTTACACGGCAAGTGAGCAGACGTCAACACTAATTTCTTTAAATTTGTGGTTTTGTCTTAGGAACTCCTATCTAGCAATGGAACTGAAGTGTTACTCTTCATCACAGGACGTTTCCTGACGATGATAGATATATGCTGATATTGCCAGGAAAATTATGGAGGTACCGATGAAGATCAATCACAGAAAAGAACCTTTCCGATACACCTTTAAAGAGCCGGTCTCCTTCAACTTGTTTATTGTAAGCATAAATGGAGTACCCGCTCCCGCCAAACCCGTACAGGCGCTCATGTATGACATCAGCCGTTCAGGTTGTGGTCTTAAGATGCCGCTTGCCCTTAGAGTAGACAGCAATCAAATCCGGGTCAGCTTAAATCTCGTGCTGCATGAAGAACCATTGCAGTTGGAGGGCACGCTGCGCTGGGGCCGCGAGGAAGCAGATAATCATTATTACGGCGTTCAGCTGGACATCCCCGAACATGAACGCGACCGGCTTCCGCGTGAACTCCGGCTGCTGGCCGGGCAAAGCAAAATCATTGTCAAATAGAGGATTGCGGCGTCAGCTCCTTGACAACCTATGCCGCAACTGATTGACATCCCTGATTGGCGGCTGCCCGAAGAGGCGGGCATATTCCCGGCTGAATTGCGACGGGCTTTCGTATCCCACCTGAAATGCCGCCTCTGCGGCTTCTGTGGTCTCTGACAACAGGAGTCGCCGGGCTTCCTGCAACCGGACCTGTTTCAGATACTGCAAGGGACTCATCGCAGTAACTTCTTTAAAATAATAGTGGAGCGAAGATACACTCATGTTGACCATTTTGGCCAAATCATGTACTTGAAGCCGCTGCCTGTAGTCACGGTTAATCCGGTCTATAACGGCTGCGATTCGCTGGGCATGGCTGCCGCTGACAACAAAAGACTTGATAGACGCTCCCTGTTCCCCCTGCATGACCCGATACAAAATCTCCCGGATCATCAATGGTGCCAGACCTTCAATGTCCTCCGGGTTATCCAGCAACCGGATCAGCCGAATGACGGCGTCCAGCAGAGAGGAGCTGACGGAACCCACCGCCAGCCCCCGGCTGGAATGGTTCCCGGTTTCCCCGCCAGAACGCGGCATCTGCAGCATATCGACAATCTGATCCGGTTGAAAATTTAACTGCAGGCCCAGGTACGGCCGAATTGCCGTCGCCTCCAGGATTTGACCTTTGATAGGGAGATGTACGGATGCCAGCAAATACGACCTCGGGTCATAACGGTAGCCCTCCTTGGCCAGCATTACCAATTTGCTTCCCTGGGCAATCATACAAAGAGCCGGCTCATAGATCGCGAACTGCGGTTCCTGCTCGCAGGAAGCGCGGAATAAATGCAGCGAAGGTATTGCGCTCAGGTGCTTCCCATCGGTTCTTGTATGCCGTTCAATCAAGGAAGCCAGTTCCCCCTGCCCTTCTAAGGACAGTTCTTCTTCCGGTTGTGTCTGGTTCATCTTTGCCCCTCCTCTCTCTTTACTCTAATCCAGCTTGGAGAATTAGGCAATAATCCACGACAAATGCTATACCTCCTGCACTCTGCTTCCCCGCATAATGATAAGCAGAGTCACCAGTAACCCTATGAGGAGTGTAGCGGAAATGAACAAGAATATCTCAGGAAAAACCGTAGTTATTACAGGTGCAAGCAGTGGTATAGGTGAAGCTACCGCCCGCTTGCTGGCCCGAAGCGGCGCCCATGTTGTTATGGCAGCGCGGCGGACCGAACGGCTGGAAGCAATCGCTGCCGAACTGGAAGCAGAAGGCTGCACCGTGTACTTTCGGCAGGCGGATGTCACCAAGCTGGAGGATATGCAGGCTGTAGTTGACTTCACCTGCCGGCAATTCGGACGGCTTGACGTGGTCGTGAACAATGCAGGCGTTATGCCTCTTTCTCTTCTGGAGAGTCTCAAGCTGGAGGAGTGGAACCAGATGATTGACGTGAACATACGCGGCGTACTCCATGGAATTGCAACCGCCCTGCCTATTATGAAGGAGCAAGGCAGCGGCCAGTTCATCAACATCGCCTCGATCGGCGCTTATGAGGTTTCGCCCACGGCAGCTGTATATTGCGCCACTAAATTTGCGGTCCGGGCCATCACGGAAGGACTGCGTCTGGAAAACGTGAGCGGAATCCGGGCAACGTTAATTTCGCCGGGAGTTACTGAATCCGAGCTGGCCAACAGCATTTCGGAGGAGTATGCGAAAGAGCTGATGAAGGAATACCGGAAGCAGGCACTCCCGGCCGAGGCTGTTGCACGGACAATTCTTTTTGCCATCGAACAACCGGCCGATACTGCTATAAATGAACTTGTTGTCCGGCCCTCCTAGTAGATCTGCGGCAGATTAGCAGCCTATTGCTGTTCTGCCTTTACACACAACGAAGCAAGAGCCCGCGACAGACGCGGGCTCTTGCTTCGTTATTTAGACTGCCTCCGGCTTGTACGCCGTAATTGCGGAGGTTCACAGCCCGCAGTTGCCATAGCTGAACGCACCGCTAGTCAATACCGCAGCCTCCCCCTATTGTTCGGCACGGAGGACAATTTTACCAGCTGCATGATGCGTTTCACTTTTTTCGTGAGCCTGTCTGATTCCTTCTTCGTTCAGCCAGAAGGTACTGTCGATTACCACCCGCAGTTTGCCTTGATCGGCAAGCTCTGCAAGCTTCTCCAGCTGACTGCCGCTGGGCTCCATCATGAATTGAACGCCGGTGACTTGGTATTTCTCCTGCAGCTGCTCATCAGGTTTCTCAACAAGAGAGACCAGCCTGCCGCCGGGTTTTAAGATCTCAAAGCTTTTACGCTGGATATCCCCGCCCATCGTGTCCAGCACGAGGTCATAGTCTGAGAGGACCTTTGAAAAATCTTCTTCTTTATAATCAATAAAACGATCGGTACCGAGCGATTCAAGCAGTTCCTTGTTCCTGGAACTGGCTGTTGAGGCCACTTCTGCTCCGAAATGTTTGGCCAACTGGATGGCAAACGTGCCGACCCCGCCCGAACCGGCGTGAATTAGAACCTTATCGCCTTCTTTAATCTTTCCGTGGTCAACGAGCGCCTGCCACGCTGTCATCGCTGCCAGCGGCACGGCTGCAGCTTCTTCAAAGTTGAATGCTTTGGGCATCTTACTCACCACATCCGCATCTACCGCGATATACTCGGCATAAGTGCCGAAATCACGCGGACGTGCAAAGACACGTTCATCCGCCTTAAACCGGCTCACATTCTCGCCTACCTCAACGACCACACCGGCGGCATCTCCGCCTAACACTAATGGAAAATCACCAGTGGCAGAGCCCATAGCACCTTGCCGAATTTTAAAATCCACCGGATTTACAGATGTTGCCCTCGTCCGAATCAATACCTGATTGGATTCAATCACCGGCTTGGGAATTTCTTTGCCCACCAATACTTCAGGTCCGCCAAATTGTTCAATCACAACTGCCTTCATGCTTCGGATCACGCCTCTCTTCAAGAGAATATCTTCCTGAACCAAATCCAGGTTCCTTATTGATTACCCTCCAGACCTGATTCTGCCACAATTTGTTGTATGTCCGTATAATGTATCAAAGTGTAGTTTTGGAGAAATAGGCAATAATCCGCTAACAGTGAAATATTCCTTTGGAAAATAGATACAAAATGTGTATCCTAATGAGTATAGTCTTCTATGCCAACTAAAATCTGAAGGTTCGGAGGAGAATTTATTGTTATTTGAACATACTTTGAACGGGTGGGATTCCTGGAGCAGCGTTTTCCAATCGAGGGAGGCCTTTTTCCCTTTAGCAAATGCGATCTTCCGTAAAGAAGGTTTACCTTTGGCAGAATCCTTAGAGAATCTTCCTCCAGGCACCAACGCAGTCTTCCAAGCCAATGAGCTAATCATTAAAATCTACGCCCCCATACAAACTAATATGGATACGCAACAAGACTACGCTACTGAACTGGCAGTAATGGAATTTGCTATGAATCATAATATTTCCACCCCCAAGATCATCGGGCACGGTGAGTTTATGGACAAGTATTTGTTTCGTTATCTTATTATGGATTATGTACCTGCCGCATCTTCCATTCAGGAACTTTTATTAGCTTCTTCATCCGAGAAGAAAGATTTTGCAGATCACATCAAACAGATCTCTGTAAAACTCCATCAGCCGGCGCAAAACTTGCTGCCCCGTATTGACCTCAGAAATCAAGACAACCGAATGAACCGCATGGATGGGTTGAATCCGAATCTCATCAAAGAGCTGGCAAGAAGCGCTGAGAACTTGGATTATGATGAAGTGGTTTTGGTACACGGTGATATCACGAGGGATAATCTGATCATTGGTACTGATCGCTCCGTTACGCTAATCGACTTTGCAGACTGCATCATGGCTCCGGCCTATTACGAGCTGCCTGCAATCATATTTGAATTGTTCTTATGCGATCAAGAGCTGGTGGCGGAATATATCGGTGAAGAAGACCGGGAATTGTTCCTGGATGCACTAATTAAAGGCCTTTCTATTCATCTTTTCTGTGGTTTCATCTTGAAGGATTATTTCGAAAGAATTGACATCCCAAGAGATAGTGTAGCAAGCATAGACGAATTAAGGCTGTTGTTGCAAAAACAGTTGTTTCCACATTAAACAAGGAGGTTTGCAGAAAATGAGTGAAGTAGAAAACGCCTCGGGTTGGGACGCTATAGACGCGGCTTTACAGAACATCTATGGAGACCAAGAGCCCAAACACTATGGAACTATAATTCCGTATATGCTGGGAGGCCCTGATCCTCTGAATGGCATCAGTGTGTATGAAGTGAAAGAGCCTGTAGCCCATTGGCATTTTGTTACCTACGGGTTCTCAGAGCTTTACGATAAAGAGAGCAGTGATCCTGATTACAGCGGTTATGGATTTGAATTGACCTTCCGGTTGTCCAAACCAGACAACGAAGATGAGCCCCCGGCCTGGGCATTGAATCTCCTTCAGAATATGGGGAGATATGTGTTTGGCAGCGGCAATATCTTCCGGTCCGGTGATTACATGGACGCGAATGGACCTATTTGTCAGGGAGCAGATACGCTTCTGACTGCCCTCTCCTTCATTGCCGATCCTCAGCTACCGGAGATCGAGACCCCTAACGGGCGGGTGGAGTTTCTGCAAATGATCGGTATTACGCAAGAAGAGCTGCGGGCTATGCAGGTCTGGAATACGCTTGGCGTTCTTTCGGCAATCTCTCAGCATATACCGCTCTACACAACTAATCTGCTGAGAGATTCGCTGCTGAGCCTCCCTGTAGTTTCTGAAGCCGTTCGGATTGGCAGTGAGACGGAGGGTTCAAATACCGGAATTCTCTATGTTGATCAGTTGTCCTGGAATCCTTCACCTGCCGGGGGCATCTCCAAGACATTGACCATCGGCGCAAAGCAGGCTGAGGTTGTTGGTAAATTGCTGCGGGGAAGAATCTTGAAAAAGCGTAACTTGACCTTATCCGGCCCGGAGACCCGGATCGTCTTCGAGCCGGGTGAGGCCAGAGAAGTACAGGAACAGGAGGATTCAGTCACAATTAAGCTTGATCCTGCTGCGGCGACAGCAATTGCCCAGCTGCTTACCCCGTTAGCCGGAACTTTCGCGGTTCCAGCTTGGCCGGAACTCATTGTGAGTATCGTACCTACCCATATCAAAGACAGTGAAGGAAATATCGTCGAAAGTATCGGATAAGCCCTTTAAAGAGTTGAAGCGCTAAGAGCCTTTAATGCTGTTTTGAGAAAGGCTTCAATTTCAGGAGTAAGCTTGTTGCCCGTGGCATCCAGCATGGGCAGCAGCTGTTCCAGGATGACCAGCACTTTGTTGTTTCCCGTTCCGTCCAGCAGAACGTCATCATAGGCTTTTCTAACTTCAGGATAGAGTGTATTACTCTCAAAATCATAAGCAGGTGTATTTTCGGCTCCATAAAACACTCTGTATACTGCGTAACCCAGCTCCTGCCGGATCACAGCGATTCTATTTGAACCTGGGTAGTTATCTGCGAAATCCGCCATTATTGCCGCCCTGGATATCAATTCCTCCCAGGGGATGGTAATCCCTGCATCATAGGTGGCTGGATGATTGCTTTCTGCGGCCATGATATCAATGTAAGCTGCAATATCTTTGTTGATATAAGGCTTAAATACTTTAAACCCCTCATAATAGATAACCGGATAGTACATCCCTTCACTCGCTTCGATTTTATAGCCTTTATCCCGCGACTCTATCAGCACCCTGCGAATTTTCTCATCCTTAATCACACTAAGCAACCCCGTGTACGTCAGCCCTTTTTTAATGTCGGCCGCCTGGATAGCGTTCTGGACATTATCCGGGTATATCTTCTCTGAGATTAGCGAATATTCGGCCTGTTGGGCATTCTCCAGCTGCAGAGTCATCAAGGAGGCATCCCACACCCCCGCCTCAGCAATGTGATTGATCAAATATTTACGCGCTTGAATCAGGCTGGAGGGCTTATTCACATATTTTTGAAACTGCTTATAAACCGCTTTAGATACGGAGGGAGACGCAGCAGAAACGTCCGACACCCCGACTCCGCTCACCCCGCTGCCAACCGCGATTACAGCAGCCAGGAGCAGGGCTTTTCCCCATTTTGAATTGAAAGTGATCCATTGATTCATCGAATAACCTCCCTGTATTTCTTTTTCTCTCAAACAGCCTTCAATAGAATTACACTTGGCCCTTTGGCTCTACGGCATAGGTGGATCGCAGTGCATAATCACTACACTTTTACCCGCATTCCCCCCGCTGTAATCGTCTTCTCCCTGCCGGATCACACGTATATTTATACTGCGGCGGGCGCAGAATAAAAGCTATCCATTGCATAAATATAACACCTTTTGTTAGTTTCATAGAAATTATTGATAGGCCATCAAAAAAGAATTGATTGGCAAAAGGATGTCAGGTTTTAGTAAAATTCTTTTAAATTCTTAGTAAATGATGGGTTTAACCATATCCACTATACAGACAAGGAGTGTTCATCAAGTGTCTACCCTTACACCGGAAGCCTCAGCTTCGGCCGAAAGTTATGTACGGCGTATCTATGAAGAGGTCAAACGCCGCGATCCTCAGGAACGCGAGTTCCATCAGGCTGTCAAAGAAATTCTGGATAGCCTAGTACCCGTGCTGGCCCGCCACCCCCATTACATGGAGCATGCCATTCTGGAACGGCTGGTTGAGCCGGAACGCAGCATTTCCTTCCGTGTTCCCTGGAGCGATGACTCCGGTCAGATCCGCGTCAACCGCGGCTACCGGATCCAGTTCAACAGTGCTATCGGACCTTATAAAGGCGGCATTCGTTTCCATCCATCCGTCTATTCGGGCATTGTCAAATTTCTGGGCTTCGAACAGATATTCAAAAATGCTCTGACCGGCCTGCCGATCGGGGGAGGCAAAGGCGGTGCCGATTTCGATCCCAAGGGCAAGTCAGACCGGGAAATCATGGCCTTTGCCCAGAGCTTCATGACTGAGCTGTACCGCCATATCGGCCCGGATACGGATATCCCCGCCGGTGATATTGGTGTAGGCGCGCGTGAGATCGGCTATATGTTCGGGCAATATAAACGGATCCGCGGGGGCCATGAAGCAGGTGTGCTTACCGGCAAAGGTTTGTTATACGGCGGAAGCCTGGCGAGAAAAGAAGCTACAGGCTACGGTCTCGTTTATTTCGTGCAGGAAATGCTGGCTGCGCAAGGACTAGACTTCCATGGGCAATCCGTCGTCGTTTCCGGTTCAGGCAACGTTTCGATTTATGCCATGGAAAAAGCACAGCAGCTTGGTGCACTCGTTGTCGCCTGCAGCGATTCCGCCGGGTACATCTATGATCCGAAAGGCATCAATGTCGATACTGTCAAGCGATTAAAAGAGCAAGACCGGCTGCGGATCAGCGAATATGTCAAAGAGCATCCCCATGCGGTATATACGGAAGGCAGCACAGCCATCTGGACCATCCCTTGCCAGATTGCCTTGCCTTGCGCCACTCAGAACGAGCTGGATGAAGAGGCAGCGCGGACGCTTGTAGCAGGTGGGGTGAAGGCTGTCGGAGAAGGCGCCAACATGCCCTCTACACTGCCGGCCATTGATTACTTTCTGGAGCATGGAATCCTGTTCGCACCGGCCAAGGCAGCCAATGCCGGCGGTGTAGCCGTATCAGGTCTGGAAATGAGCCAGAACGGGATGCGGCTGTCCTGGGCCTTTGAAGAGGTGGATGAACGGCTGCGGCAGATTATGAAGAACATCTACCGCAGCGCTGTCCGGGCAGCAGATGAATACGAAGTGCCCGGCAACTTAGTGGCCGGTGCCAACATCGCCGGCTTCCTGAAGGTAGCCGACACTATGCTGGCCCAAGGGGTCGTCTAAGACTGACAGTCTGCCCTGCTTCTGCTTAAGGAGCATTCTTAAAAACAGTTAACAAAAAGACGTGCCGCAATCCGGCACGTCTTTTTGTGATGATACTTTCAGCTTGTCTATGAGTGCATCGCGCCTGATCTGTCTGTGCTGCAGTTACAGCAATTCGCGGCGCAGGACTTCCGCAGCTTTCGGGGAAAGATAGCCCAGCGGAATATCGAATACCGTCTTCGCCCCAACAGCCCCTTCATTGCTCAGCCGGTAGGCGGCTCTGGCATAAGCAATAAGTACGCTGGCCGTAAACTCGGGATTGCTGTCGAGCTTCAGACCGAATTCAGCAATTTGTTTGCTGCCGTTGCCCGTGACTGCGCTGCGGATAACAAATCCGCCATGCGGCATGCCGGAATGTTCTGCGGCAAGCTCTTCTTCTGTAATAAACGTCACCGTCGTGTCATAGTCGGCAAAATAATCGGGCATATCTGTAATGGTACGCCGTACGGCTTCCTGATCTGCCCCCTCTTGCGCTACGACGAAGCAGTCGCGGCGGTGCTTCTCGCGGGTGGACAGCTGTGGCGTCTCTCCGGAGCGAATACGTTCAATTACTGCCTGCACCGGTACAGTGTACTGGACTCCTGCCTTGACGCCCGGCACACGGCGGATCGCATCGGAATGCCCCTGGCTGACTCCGGTACCCCAGAAGGTATAATCCTGTCCTTCCGGCAGCACGGCCTGCATTAACAGGCGGTTCATGGAGAAGAGTCCAGGGTCCCAACCAGTGGAAATCACACCGACTTTTCCGCCCTCTTGTGCAGCGGCGTTTACCTTTTCATAGAAATCTGGAATCTTAGCATGGGTATCAAAGCTATCCACCGTATTAAACAGCTTCACCAGCTGCGGCGTCTGATCCGGCAGATCCGTCGCCGATCCTCCGCATAAAATCATTACATCAATTCGGCCTATGTACTGTTCAACATCGGAAAGGCGTTCTGTCAGGACACCTGTTTCCTCCGCCAACGGGCCGGGATCCCGGCGTGTAAAGATGGCGACCAGCTCCATATCCGGATTTTGTTGAATCGCCTGCTGTACCCCTCTTCCCAGATTGCCGTATCCTACAATACCTACTCTAATGTTGCTGCTCATGATGATCCTCCCCTGCCGGATAATTCCGGGTAATTTAATAACTTTAATTACAAGTATATATACATCACATGAAATGTAAACATTTTTCAGGAAATAGGATCGGATAATACATATACTTCCTTCTTTTATTTTTCCGCAAATTCATATACGATTAAAGCTTGAATCCAATAATTATACCAATCCGGAGGAACCATCATGGCACGACCGTTATTCGCCCGTCTGCAGGGGAACAGCCGGGGCTGTCTCGCATTCGAGCCTTTTTTCCTGATCCCGTTCAGCATGTTCTCTACCTACGCAACCTTGTATATGTACGAGCTTGGCGTTACGGAGATGAATATCGGCTGGATCACAACAATTGGACTTATCGTTCAAGTTTTGTCTTCCTTTATCAGCGGCTATTTAACTGACCGGCTGGGCCGCAAGCGGGCGATTTTATATTTTGACCTGCTTAGCTGGAGCTTGGCGACACTGTTGTGGGCGTTCTCGCAGAACCTGTGGTTTTTTGTGGCCGCTGCCTTCATCAACGGTTTTCAGCGTGTGCCGCATGTTGCTTTCTACTGCCTGATTGTTGAAGATACCCGGCCAGCCGACCGTACCTACGTGTTCACACTGCTGCAGATCATCAGTGTCATCGGCGGTCTGTTCGCACCGCTCGGCGGTCTGCTCGTCGCCCAGTACGGAATGGTGCAAGGCGTAAGGATTATGTACGTTCTCGCTTTTGTCCTGATGACGTTCCAGTTTGTCGGCCGGCATCTGACCACCCGCGAAACCGCAGCCGGGATCCAAAAAAGACAGGAGACGCGCGAGCTTGGGCTAAAGCAGAGCCTGATCGAGTACAGCGGCGCTTTCCGCGAGCTGTGGGCTGACAGTAATCTGTTGCTAATCTTCGCCGTGTACATCCTGTTCAACTTCCAGGCCACATTGAAGACGACATATCTGTCTCTTTATCTGGCAGACTATTTGCGGCTGGACAACGGCATTCTGTCGCTCTTTCCGGCTGTGTCCTCCGTCATTATGCTGCTGACGCTCTGGCTGATTATGCCTAAAATTCCGGAGCAGGGGGCGAACCGCTCCATGATGGCGGGGTTCGCGTTGTCCGCTTTATCAAGCGTCATGCTTGTGCTTTACCCGTCATCCAGCCTGCTCTGGATCGGCCTTAGTACCATCCTGTCGGCAGTGGGGCTAATGATCAGTTCGCCTTATCTGGAAACCGCTGTCCAGAATGCCATCGACGATGATAAACGCGCCAAGGTCTTTTCCATGCTGTCCGTGCTGATTCTTCTCTTCACCTCGCCTGCGGGCATTATCGGCGGATGGGCTTACAAGCTGGACCCGCGGATTCCGCTGTGGCTGGTTACCGCCGCCTTTGTCCTCTCCTATGCTCTGCTGCATCTATACCGCAAACGAGTCAGCAAGCAGGCAGGCTCGGCGTCCTAATCAAGTAAAAGAACAACCCAAAGAAGCCGTGTTCAGCCCGGCTTCTTTGGGTTTACCTATGCAGTTATAATTACTTTTTCAGCAGCATTCCCGCAGTAAACTCGGCCCACTGCGGACTGTTGAACGCTGAACATAATCCCTCTTTTTGAAACCAGGAAATATCGTCGGCCAACCGCTGTGAGGTAATTTCCATTCCACTCTCAGAGAGTTCCCGAATGAAGGTTATTGTCTTTTCAACTTCATTAGCTTTGATATAACAATACAGACAATCCATAGCCAGCTTAGGCTCCTCCTTGGATGCCCTCTCCAGATAAGTCCCCCAATCATACCAGCCCTCTTCACTTAAGTCTCTCTGGTTCTCAATTGGCGGGTAGGAGGAAAAGGAGGCGTATTCGTTCTCCTTCTTAAATCCAAGTCCCTCCGCGATGGCCCGGGAGCCGGCATTGGATGAGACGCACAACCATTCAACCCTGCTATACCCTTTGTCAAAACAAAGCTGGACGACACCGGCAACAACCTTCTTGGCCAATCCCAGCTTTCGAAACGGCGCATCTGTATGAATTCCCACTGCGATGGCGTTTCCTGCGGAGCAGTCACTTAAGGACCAGCTAACAATTTGATTCTCCTTACGGATGTAGCAGCCGCAGCCACCTTCCTCAAACCGTTCTTCACTTCCCCAGGCTTGGGCCCACTCCAAGATCCGGTCTGCATTGCCGTAATTTTGCTGCTTCAGGTCTTTCAGGTTAACGGGCTCCATGACATAACCTTCAGGAAGCAACAACTCCGGTTGTATGAACTCCCTGCTGCTGAGACTGTATTTATACCTTGTATACTCTCTAATGAATCTATTGGGGTGAATGGCTGGGATCTTGTCTCGCCACTCGCCCGAATCGGGGGTTACGTTATCCCAAAAATCCAGCTCTTCAGTAATTTCTTTATTAAAATCGGTGTCGCCTGCATTGCCGGCAAGCAAAATAGTCTCACTCGTCGCAATAAGTACAGCATCCGGATGTTCCGCTGAATTCACTTTTACCTCGCCCGGCATTTCTCCGTTCAGCACCGAAAATACGGACAACTCGTTCTGACTTTCCACAAGATGCCTTACCTTACTATATTCTTCTTTGTTCAAAACAATCATAGGTTAATCCTCCAGATCTGCTGTCAACTGCAATGATTACATAACATTCATTTTCAGACCCCCATCCATATTTTACAAGGGATTGTTTGGTTATAACCAATAAATCCAGCCCCCGGTGTAGGCTATCTGTCTGCTTTCTGCTGAGTGACAAACCCGGAGATCGAGTTTAAATACTCGGTATTGGTCAATTTCCCGGGTGCAAAAAGAGCCGTCATCACGGTCAGCAGCTGTGAATCCGCAAGCGGTTTATTCATCATGGAGTGGTCGGCTTCCGGGATTTTGACTACTGTCAGCAGTCCGGCTGAAATCTCTTTCCGGTAAACTTGCTCTGTTTCTTCCACATCCACGTTGATATCCTTGCCTCCCAGAACAAGCAGTACCGGTGAATTAAAATAGGTTAATTCTGCAGTAGCGTCAGACTGGACGTTTTTGCTGATAAAGGTCCATCTCTCTTCCGTGATGAGATGTTCAGGATCGGCTATGCTCAAATACTCCTTGTAAGAAGCCCCTGCCTTAAGCAGGTTCAACACTTGCTGATTGTATTTTTCTTTTTGAATGATTTCCTGAGCGCTTATGCCGGCCTGCTTCATTTCCTCCTTAGTATTGAATTGACCTTGAGTGATCCAGTTTATAGCCGGTGAGACGAGAATGCTGAAAGCAATATGGCGGTTTTCTCTCACTACCTTGGGTATGACCCATCCGGCTTGACTGGCCCCCCATAAACCGATGTTATCGGCATCAATCATTGACAACGTTTGTGCCCATTCTATTGCATATTGAATCTCCTGTGCCCGGTCCTCCATACTCTGATCCAGCCAATTGCCCGGAGCACCCCCGATTCCAGGCTTGTTCAGAGACAAGGAAGCATATCCGTTAGTTGCCAACACCTCCCATAAAGGCCTGTATCCTTCTTCATGATCGGCATTAACCGGGCCGTCTCCATGGACAAAAACAACAAGCCCGACCTTTCCGGAGTACTCCTCCGGCAGCACCAAAGTTCCCGTTAAGATGCCTTGCGGCGTTTCAATCCGCACGCTCTTTTCAGTCATTTCATAGTCATTCTGATAGAGTATAAACAGAACAGCGGCAGCGATCAGGCTGCCCATGATCCATAATGTCATTTTCATCGCTTTCTTCACGTGATGTTCACTCCCTGCATGTTATTACACTCGATTCCCAGGTCATCAGATGCCAGGCTGGTTCCCGGAAGATTAGATGCCTGAGCACATTGTAACGGGTCCTCCTGATGCCGAATGACAGCTTGCGATAAAGCTGGACCGCTTGGGAATTGCTGCATGAAACATGCAGTGAAAGCACTTTGCACCGGGATTGTACAGCCATATTCTTGGCATAATTCAACAGCTGTTGTCCGGCCCCCTGATTCCGCTCCCTGGAACTGACAGCTAGATGTTCAATGTAGCATTCGGTTTCATGCGGAGCATAGCTCAGCGCACCCAGTCCTGTCACCAGCTTCAGAACCTTTGCGGGGCCATATTGTCTGATCAACTGGACTAAATTCACCTGACTCTGCGGATTATTCCGGGGTTCTGAAGGCTTCCATTTTAAACAGAGCACACCGGCGATCTTCCCGTCTTTTCGGGCAACAAATTGTTTAACAGATGCATCTCTGCAGTCAAAGGTCCAAAGCTTCATTAATAATTCAGTCATCTCTCGATCGCTCAAATGAACAAGGGCTTGAAATTTGCTCCGGAAAGAGTCAACCAGCAGCTCGCACACCTGCTCATGATCATCCTCATGAAAAGGCTCAATCTGAAACTGGGGTGGATGCATAGTTTTCAGTCTCCCTTTCCGATAAGCCCACTTTGGCTTGGATTTGATAATGCAGCTGCTCGTTGCTGAACATGGACAAATAGGACTTTTCAATCACCACAATTTGACCTTGGCGTGTATACCCATGTTCTTGTATATATAGTTCCAGCTGCAAAACCTCTTGTTCGATCTCTTCCTCTCGATGCACAGAAAAGTTCTTCAGCAGATAGTCACCTTCTTCAAGCACGTAATCGGCAGGTTCCATGGTCTCATAACATATACTGATCACTCCGCCACCTGTTAAGTAATGCAGATCCTGTTCATACAAATCCGAAGGAGCGGGTCGGTGTTCATACAATGTTCCTGCAGTAAGCACTTGATGCTCATCAAGAGATAGCCAGTGTCTCAAATACCGGGGACCCAAAGAAACCATCACAACTTCCTGATCACGTCCCTCCATTTCCGCCTGTTCACTCAATACCTTATGAATGAATTGTTCCAGCTTAACCAATCTGTGGATTTCTTCCTGAACTTTGGTCAGCGACTGTTCAAAAACCTGCTTGTACTGACTGCCGGAGTATGAAGTGAGACATTGCTCGATCTGACTAACCGGAATATTCAGTTTGCGCAGCAGCAAAACATGGGATAGCTGATAAATCTCATCGATCCCATACATCCGGTATTGATTGTCTTCCGTAAATGCCGGGTATAGCACGCCCTTTTCTTCAAAATAACGCAGCTGATGAACGGAAACGTTCATTAATTGTGATAATTGGCTAATCGTAAGGGTATCTCTCATATGCGGGGCTCCTTTGTCTCTTTTGGATATCTCTACTATAAACCTTAGGTCTGACCTAAGGTCAACCGAAACATGCAAAGAAATCACCCAACTCTGCG
The DNA here is from genome assembly GCF_042610515.1 of Paenibacillus paludis. Lineage (NCBI taxonomy): Bacteria > Bacillati > Bacillota > Bacilli > Caryophanales > Paenibacillaceae > Paenibacillus > Paenibacillus paludis. The sequence continues at coordinate 337,042 of NZ_JBGJZP010000003.1, read as the reverse complement.
CATAACGCACATTCAACAGCAAACAGACCCCCTCCCAAAACTGGAAGACGGCCTGTTTTTGAATCTAATATTCAAAGGTTTAGATTATGGCAGATACACCTCAGAAATGCCGGTAACAAAATCATCCTTGTAAGTAACTTTGCATAAGGGCGAATTGTCAGAGTATTGATTGAGAAATTCAATAAATTCCTGCTTGGTTACGTCTTTATAAGAGCCCCAGTTCTCCTGGTCAAGGATGCTGTACTTCGTTTCACCGGTTACTTTCATGGGGTCTGTAATTGTATATTTGTTAAGAATATAGAATCCGCCCGGCAAGTTTTCCTCCGTAATGTTCAAATCCTTAAACCGCGCAGAATCCTCAAGTGTCAGCCACTCAACATTGTCAAAATCAAAGGATTCACTGTCCAAGCTGAAGTTCAGAACATATCCTAAAGTAGTGCTTTCCGGAGTGACGGCAAAGTCTGCTGCTGTTGCATTATAATCCACCTCAAGCTTATCCTTGGCAACCCTTGGCCCGATAAAAGTTTTGATATACCGAATGGCCACCTGCTGAGGATCAAGAAGCCAGGCCTCCTCCCCCTGATCAGCTTGTGCCTGCAAACGGTCATAATATTCTGCGGGCGGGAGATCACTTTGCGGAGTATGGTAGTACTCATTGCCACGGGTATCCTTCCAGCGTTCAACGGCCCAAATTCCTTTATCCCCTGCTTGCGCGGGCTGTGATAACAGCAGCTGGCTGGTCTCCCCCAGGGTCAGTGGAAATTTGACCAGAATATGCTTCCCGCTATAGGTCTCATGAGATAATAGCTGTTTGCCTTCAAGGAATACACGAAGTGCGGTCTCCTGGCCGGCAATTGTACTTAAATCATATTCTGCGCTCCGGAATGAGCCCAAATAATTCGGAGTATCCTGTTCATAGGAAAAAACCATTATCGGATCGCCCATGCTGCCCTCTTCGATAAGCATTCCGTCTTTCAGATCAAATGCCCCACTTACTTTAGCCGGATCATCAGGCTTCAGGCGATACTCCAGGTGCCAGATTTGCAAAGAAGCAGGCATCAGATTATCAAACTCTGCCAGCTTTTCAAACTTCGTGATGCTGCTGTCCACAATTTTGAACTTATTTGCCTCATTGCTGGCAAAACCCGCAATTTCCTCTTTAATGAACTGCTCGGCATAATCCCGTTCAGTTAATGTGGTTTGTCTCGGATTACTCATAAGACCCACACTGACAGCAGCAATGACAATAATAACAAGGCTAACTACCCAGAACGCGGGTTTCCTGTAGTTCAGGATATTGAGAATGCGTCCTTTCGTGTTATTCTCACCAAAGGCAAGCGGTGAACCGCCTATGAACCGTCTGCCCGCCGAAAGTGTTAAAAGTGAAGTGGAATAATCCTTTTTGATGCCGCTGCCCAACTGCCGGATGACACTTTCATCGCAAGACAGCTCCATATCCTCGCTCATCAGAACAAAAGCTATCCAGACCAGCGGATTAAACCAATGTATGCATAATACAGCAAATGCTAAAGGTTTGATCAGATGGTCAAGTCTTTTGATATGCACCTGTTCATGTTTCAGAATATACCCCCGCTCATGTTCTCCAAGCTCTGCCGGAAGATAAATCTTGGGCCTGATTGCCCCGAACACAAATGGGGTTGCGAGTCCCTTCATCTCGTAGATATTTCCGCTGATCTGCTGTGCAGGTTTCAAGCTCCGAACTAACCGGACCGTTGCCCTAATGCTGTAGAGGAGCAGCACCACAATTCCAAACAGCCATACATATTGGCCCACAAGCAGCCAGATATTCGTATCGGCAGCAGTACTTGTATCCACCACAGATGCAGCGGCAGTTGCAGGTTCAGCCAGCAGGTTATTTAATGCTTGCCCGCCTCCGGCTAATCCGCTTGGAATCTGGGGCGGCTGTGTGGCGATCCGCTGAAGCGGGATCTCCTGCGCTTTGGCAGGAATCAGGCTGAATACACTTTCGAAGGAGAACGGGCATACGAGCCGGAACAACACCACTGACCACAGGGCATAAGAGAAAACCTTGGGAACTTTTCTAAGCAGCAGCCGGGCCACAATCACAAACACGATGACATAGCTGCCGGTAAGGCTCATACTCAAAAGTTGCAAAAACAGCGATTCCACCGCTATTCCTCCTTATGATCCTGAATCACTTTTAGAAACTCGTCAATCTCTGTGTCGCTCAGTTTACGGCTTCTTGTGAATGCGGCCAGAAACTTCGGCAACGATCCCTGAAAGGTCTCCTCTACAAACTGCTTGCTCTGCTGGGCATAGAAATCATCTTTGGAGATGAGCGCTGCCACCATACCCTCTTTGTTTTTAAAAACCCCTTTGCTCTCCAGACGTTTCAGCATCGTATAGGTCGTCGATTTTTTCCAGTTCAGTTCAGATTCGCATAGCTTCACAAGGTCGCCCGACGGGACTGGCTCATGGCTCCAGATGAGGTCCGCAAATTTAGTTTCCATCTCCGTCAGTCTGATTTTATCCATTCTGCAGAACTCCTTTGGGTCTACAAGTTGTAGACTAATATAGTCACAGTTTACAACTTGTAGACCGTTTTGTCTACCAGAAGTTCCACTTTTTAACACACGCTATATTTGGGACAGTTTATTTATAAGCGTTAATTCCCGGAAAAGAAGCAAAGAATCCTGTTAAAATAAGGAATTATAATACCTTTTATTGGAGGGAAGCTTTTGAACACTATGCTCGCATTGGCAGAAGCAGCTTTACAGCAGTATCGCATAGAAGTAGCGTCTATTCATTTTGTCGGACAAAGTGCAAGCCAGGTTTTTAAAATTGTGGATACCCGCAACAACGGTTATAGCCTGCGAATTCATGCAGCAAAAAGTGAAACCATGGACAGTGATTGGACCTCACCGGAAACGCTCCGCTCGGAAATGATATGGTTAGAGGCCCTGTCGGCGGGGACAGACTTAACTGCACCAGCACCCTGCCGGAATCATCATGGCGAATTGGTGACGGATGTAGACGGAGTGAAGTGTACACTTATTGAATGGCTGGAAGGGGAACAACAACAATTCATTACTACCGTGGAAGACGCCGGACGGATAGGTGAAATGATAGGAAAGTTGCATCAGCGGGCTTTCTCATGGACTGTACCTGAACAATTCACAAGACCGGTCTATGATGGAAAGCGGATCGGGCAAGCGCTTGATAAGCTTCACCATTGGGGTAAGGCAGGGATAATCGAAAGAGAAAATGCAGAGCTGCTTACAGTAGCAGGCCAACTTGTGATGAATAGGATGAATACCCTCGATACCACACCAAATTATTGGGGAATCATTCATGCTGACCTGATCCCCAGCAATTTTATTTTTTATAACCAAGAATGCCGCCCTATTGATTTTGGTGCCTGTGGATTCGGGTATTTCCTGTTTGATCTGGGGTGGACCTTCTCCTATATTCACCCGGCATTCAGGGAACAATTATTGAAATCCTACTCCGGTCATTTTATGCTGCCGCCTAATCACATTGAGCTGTTGGAGGTTTTTTTTGTAGCCGCACAGCTTGAAACCATGAATTTCTGGATAGGGCTGCCTGATGCCAAGGATTGGCTGCCGGAGCATATTCAAAGACTGGCCTCCAGAGAGTTTAAGCATTATGTTAACAAAGAACAATTTCTGTTCACATGCACACCCTACTGGGAGTAATCGCATAAAAAAAAGAAACATATGTTCCCTTTATTTAGTTCATATGGTATAATTCATCCAAATACATTAGATTCGCTTGGAGGTTAATTATGCGGGATTCAATCTTAGAGGAAAAGCTGGAGCATCCAAAAATCTACAGAAACCTGGCTAAGCTGAACAGTCTGGAAATGTTTTATCTGGATACACGTACGGAAGGTCCGGTCATTCTTTGTCTCCACGGCAGATGGGGCAGAGCAGAAACGTGGGTTGATTTCATGCGGCATTACGGCAAACAATACAGAATTATCGCCCCTGATCAAAGAGGTCACGGACTAAGCAGCAAACCTGTATCCAAGTATACGGGTGAAGAAATGGCCGGGGACATTGTTGAACTATTGGATCATCTGAAAATCGATTCGATCATTCTGGTAGGCCATTCTATGGGCGGGAGGGTAGCCGGATATCTGACAGCCATGTACCCAAATTACATACAAGCCTTAGCGATATTGGATAAATCCCCAGCCGGGCCTGCCACGTCAAGCCTGCTGCCATTGGATCAGCTACCATGTGTTGAGCCTGTAACCAAGGATTGGCCGCTGCCCTTCTCCAGCCTAAACGAAGCGATGGACTATATCCGGCAGGCCATGGAATCGGAGCTTAGCTATCAATATTTCATGAACAGTCTGATCGAAACCGTCGATGGATACCAGATGATGTTCAGTCCCCAGGCGATGGCTGCCAACATTCATTACAATGCAGATTGGTATCACCTGCTGCCGGAGATCAAGTGTCCCGTTTTACTGATTAGAGCTAAGAACAGTGAGGGCGTACCAGACGAGGATTATAACAAAATGCAGTCCCTGCTAGCGAATGGTCATGCCTATGAAATGTCCCATTCCGACCATAATGTGCATCTCAGCAACAAGGAAGAGTTTTATGCCTATATGGATGGATTTTTAGGTCAACTTTAAGCAACCGGAATCGTAAAGAGGATCAGGAAAGTTCGCCGTCGGCGATCTTCTCTGATCCTTTTTTCAAACGATTATATAAGTTAAACTTTAGTTTTACCGAGCCGGCATAGAACGCAACTGCGGTGAATATTTGGACTTTCGGCCGCTGTTGTCCCCAGATTTCTTGATTTATACCGCCATTTGCGGTTGAAATCCGGAGACAAAGGCGGTCGCTATCGCTCCTACAGTTCCAAAATTCCCCTCCGTTGCTTTAGCCTCTTGGTAGTTCTTTAGTTCAACTCATATAGCGTATCTAAACAAAGCTTACTCCTGTGTCATCCACTCTATTAATATTTGATTAAACAGCTCCGGTTGTTCAAACATCGGATTATGTCCGCTGTGCTCGAAGATTACCTTCTTCACATGGGGATATGTCTCGTCGATAGCCTCCCATAAGGAAACAGGCCCAACCAGATAATCATATCTTCCCAGCCCGATAAAAACCGGCATGCTGACATCCTTCAGCATCTGCAGCAGATTCATCCCGGCAAATACCTCACCCCACAAATAATCCATAACCGGCATATTTGTTTGTACCTGTTCCCACATATAGGCTGCATCAAAGGAATAGTCGTAGAAGCTCTGTGCACCCATTCGAATACACATGTGAACGAAGCGGCGTTCCGGGTCTAGCCTGATGTCGCCTTCTAGCAGAGCCATGTCCTGTTCGAATCCTGTCTTTCTCTCCAGACTTGCAGTCTCATTGAAAAATGCAGTGCTCTGACTTTGCCTTTCCCGGCTATTGCTTGGGGCTGAATTCAGCAGAATTACTTTATGAACCTGCTCCGGATATTTCCTGGCATACGCCAGCGCCATAAAAGCATGCCCCGAATGCCCCATTATGACCACATCACTCAGGCCAAGCTGCTGCCTTGCGAGCTCGAGGTCATCCAACACCCGGTCCAGCCGGTACTGCTCCGGCTTCAAGGCTGCAGACGGACTGGCAAAACCTCTATGATCAAGGAATATAAACTGAAATTGTGCAAATAACTCTGCCGAGAAGAGTTGCGGATAATAGACGCTGCTGCCTATAACCAATATCTTTGGCCCGGTTCCTTGTACAACATAATTCAGTTTAACACCGTCATTGCTTATCACTTGTCCTCTGTTCATCTCATAATCATCCTCATTTCATTTGTTTTTTTTGCGCATCCCTCCTTTCCCTTCCTGAACCCATGATATTTTCCATTGAGCGTTCCAGCACTCTGCTCACCCCTTTTCCAAACGATTATATCATTCTCCTGTTGTTTACAGATGGGAGAATTTAAGTGTTTAATATTATGGAAGCTGAGAACTTTCCGGATTAAGATGAAATGAATGAAGATGTAGATTGATCACAGGGGGGAAAGTGATGGTAAAGTACATCTATAAGAACAAAGAAAGTGAAGCCAAAATGCATGATTTTTACGATAAAGCACTTGCTGCTCTAGATGTGATGTACGAAGAGCAGATCATTAACACCAGTTATGGAAGCACACATTTGCTTATCGTTGGAGATAAGTTAAAGCCGCCTTTATTTACCCTGCACGGTGGAAACGGTATTAACCCGTTGAATCTAAAGCTTTTTTTGCCACTGCTTGATAACTATTGCCTTTATGCACCGGATGTAATTGGCATGCCCGGAAAAAGCACCCCTTATCGAAACCTATCCCCCTCGAAAGATGATTACGGTTGGTGGATCAGTGAGCTGCTGGAAGCCCTAAGATTTAACAGTATGATGTTCGTAGTCAGTTCATACAGCTCGGCTATGATGTTATCACTGGCCAAAGTTGATCCTGGTAAAATAACCAAAGCCGTGCTGCTCGCTCCTTCCGGTATTGCTCATGGTTCACTCCTGCCCCTCTTTACAAAAATGATGATTCCTATGATGACGTATATGCTTCGTCCTTCGAAAGAGCGGCTGGTAAAGATCTTCGATCCGATGCTGACGGAAAAGGATGTGCTATGGTACCAATTCTTTAATCTGCTCTTGACCTGCTACAAGATGGAAATGCGTGCTCCGAGAGAGTTCAAACGAAAAGAACTGAATGGTTACTCTTCGCCATTACTAATAATTTGTGCAGCAGATGATATTTTTTTCCCTCCCCACAAGGTCTTCCCAAAAGCCCAGACAGTCTTAGGAGGCTGCGATATCAAGGAGATGATTATCAAGGGGAAACATTTGCCCACAGCAGAAATCATGTGTAATGTATGTAAGGAAATTGATCAGTTATTTAAAGAAGTACACGAGCATCTATAAAACATTCTATTCATACCAAGAAAGGAACTCAGGGCTGTAGGGACTATTCTGATTATTAAAGATCATGAGGTATCCGATCTGTTCATTCTGACCCTTCTAGGCTCATTCCTTGCAGGCAGCTTCATCTGCGGAGATTTCGAGCATAGACCTTATGCCGCTTCGGTGTTTTTGCAAATATTGGATAACAAATCCGGCATCCCCTTTGATGCTGAGTCCCTGCTGAAGCTGATTGCGGTCATGCTGACCCTGTTGACGGTATATGCTGCGCGGCTGAGCATTTGCATCCTGTCTTCCTATGTACTGAAGAAGTCTTCACTTGTTACCTGCGTCTGGACAGCATTCTGGAAGAAAAAAGATTCAAAGAGCTGATTGCGAATCTCTCGCATGATCTGCGCACACCGCGTGTCACCCACTCGGACGGAGCTGTGGAAGTACAGATACTTGCCGGTCAACAAGCGGCTATCGTCTTCAGAAATCCAGTGAACGATGCTACTGCTATTGATATACAGAGTATATTTGAACAAGAGGCGCAACTACAGGACTGGGTTTGTCCATTGTCCGGCTGCTCGCGGAACAATCGGGCGGCAGCACCAGCGCCTCCATTCAGGATGGGGTGTTAGAAGCTAAATTCATAAATAGCACAACAGAGCACGGCAGGCACAACCTCCGCTGCTCTGTTTTTTTGTGCCGATGAGATGGCTTGTAAGGGTTGAAATTATAAGATCAACGCTGTATGATATATCTAATAGTTACATATCTAAAAGATACATTATAGTCAGGAGCGAGGGTTATGGCCAAATCAGGAAATACAATGTTCGCAGTTCTGGGTGTTTTAACGAAAGGAGTCTATTCCGGATATGACATCAAGAAGCATTTCAGCGGCTCGCTTCATCATTTCTGGAGTGAAAGTTACGGGCAGATTTATCCTGCTTTGAAGGAGCTTGTTGCTCAAGGATATGCTGTGGAAGCCAGCACACCCAATCAAACACGCGGGCAGAAGAAGTATCAGATTACGCCTGAAGGCATGGATCATTTCCGGGAATGGCTGTCCGCCCCCATCGGCGCCCTTAACTACCGGGATGAATTGCTGCTTAAGGTTTTTTTTGCAACCCCTCAGGATAGAGAAGTCATTAGAGGTTTGTTCGAACATGAGCTGGGTGAGCTCACAAATGCCATGGAGGTTTACCGTGAACAACAGCGTGCATTAATAACACAGAAGCAATCGCCGGAAGATTTACCGATGTGGATGTTAACCTTGAACTATGGGATCCTGTCAACCGAAGCTAGACTGCAGTGGTGCAAAGAATCAATTGAATGGTTAAATCAACAGCGTTAACGAGGGAGTGAAAAAAGTGAATCAGAGTGAACTGCATAACATCCAGGGTGTAAACTTTAACATCGATGTACAAGGAACAGGTGAACCGCTTGTGCTGCTGCATGGCGGCTACTCCAACCTCAAGGTGTGGGATCTCCATGTGGAAAGACTGGCTCAAGCTTATCAGGTGATCCGGTATGATCAGAGAGGATATGGACAAAGCGACGCTATCACCACTCCCTTCTCCTATTATCAGGACTTGAAATCCGTTCTGGATCATCTTGGGATTACCCGTGCCAGTGTTGTTGCCTCTTCCTTTGGAGGAAGTGCTGCGATTGACTTCGCTCTGGCCTATCCGGATCGTGTCAGCAAGCTAATCCTTGTTGCTCCTTCTGTTAACGGTGCCAAGTATCCCTTGCGGCTGTCCTGGGAAGGCATGAAGGATTTCCTGAGAGTCCGCCGGGTTGGAATTAACAAGGCTGCGGAGCATTTTATGAAGAACAGCTTCTGGCACTACCTCGTTCCACAAGATCAGACGCTTCGGGCTCAATTCAAAGAGCTTTATGTCAGTAATGAAGTCTTTTATCAAGGCAAGCCTAATTTGCATCGTCCTTTAATGCCTCCGGCCTACAGTCGCTTAAATGAAATCAGTCATCCAACACTTGTTATGGAAGCCGGTCTGGATTTACCCTTCAACAAGCAGATCTGCAGATACGTACATAAGAATATTCCAGCTTCAGAACTAGTTCAGCTGCGTCAATGCGGCCATTATCCACATCTTGAGCAGCCTGCTGAATTTATAGAGTTGATTATTGAATTCTTAAATAAAGACTATATTAATTGAACTTATAATTCTTCTATTTTGGGGTTGGCCGTGACTACAGAGAATATTTGGACTTCCGGCCGCTGTTAGGTTTGGATTTCCTGAATTTAACCGCGAATCGCGGTAGAAATCCAAACCTTGCCCACGCTTCCGAAGAGAGCTTTCCTGCGGAAAGCTTTCAGGCGGACGCTATCGCTCCTCCAGTTCCAAAATTCCCCTCCGCCACTTTTCCCTACATGTAATTCTCATGTTCAATCTATATAGATGGCTCGCCCGGCGAAAACACACAAAAAAGCCTGCGGCAAAGCGCAGGCTTTCGTTGTTTTTCTATCGCGTTCCATTACTGTAGTAGTGATGCTAGAGTCTCCACAGGGTAGCACAACTCGTAATACCCGCGCCTACCGACCACATAAAGAACAAGTCGCCGGGTACCAGCGTCCCGTCCTTAATCGCATGGTGAAGGGTGATAAACGGACTGCTTGTGCCTGTGTAGCCATAAATATCCCCAATGTAAGGGAATTTAACGAGTTCCTCGTCCAGCTTGCCCGCGATATCTTTAATGACGCTCAAGTTTAACTGACTAAGGATATAGTGCTTCACATCACTTTTGGTATATCCATGTTCCTGAAGCAGCTGCTCAATATTGGATACCGCTGTCGGGAAAGCCACATTGACGTTATACTCCGGATGAAGATAAATTTTCTTCTCTTCAAGCGACAGATGTTCTCCGTACATTTGCGTCATGCCTCCGGCAGGGAACTGCATATCCTCCGCCTTCTGCGTATTGGTGTAGTAAGCCGAATCTATCAGACCGGAATCCGTATCCTCCACTCTCTCCAGCAGAACCGCACAGGCCGCATCTCCGCAAAGGCCCTTGGACGCCAGGTCCCCTTCTTTGTAGAAACGGGCAATCTGCTCCGACCCTACAATGAGTGCGTATCTCACTCTGGGAGTGGATATCATGGATCGGGCTGCTTGGTCAGCAGCGACAACCATACCTACACAGTTGGCATTGCTGTCATAGATAATGCAGGAATCTTTACCCTCCAGCGCCTGATGCACAAATGCAGCATCTGTCGGAGCGCTGAAATCATGTGTTCCTGAGGAGAATACGATCATATCCAAATCGCTTCCGCTGAGCCCACAGCTCTTCAATAGCTTTTTGGATGCTTCAATAGCCATATAAAGCGTGCTCTCTTCATAGTCCGCCGCGTAATAACGATCCTTACGGCCAAAGAACTCCCAAATGCCGATAAGCTTGTCCGCTGAAGATCCGGCCTGCAGAGCCAATTCCTCATTGCTGATCTTATAGGCAGGATGGTACACTTCGGTGCTTACTATTTTGACATTAGCCATGGTTGACCACCCTCTGCTTTAGATTTAGGATATACGATTTAGGATTTAACGATTGCCCAAGCCTCTTCCACCGTATCCACAAAATGTCCTTTAAATCCGGCGCTTGGAGCTACTCTCTGTAATTGAGATTTGGCTACTACTTTCTTCGGATTCACCAGAACCGCATGTTTAAAACCGTTATACAGCACATAGCAGCGTTCCAGAACCGGTAGTATCTCCGGCTTGAAGGGCGCCATATCGTTGCAGTCAATAATCAGAGACATCTCGTGGATCGGCAAAGTCGGCATGGACGCCTCGAATATTTCCACTTCTTTTACCGTTTCAGCCAATTCGGCAAATCCATGCAAGCTGATGAAGATGGTGTTGAATTCCGGGTACATTTTAGTTTCTGCGATCATTTTTTAACGACACTCCTCTAGTTGTTTTTTTTCAATTTGCGGTTGCGGGATTCATTGGAAATAGGTTCATACCCAAAATTTACCGCTTTACTACTATCGTCAAATTGCACTGTTTTTTTGATAGTTTCTGAAAATTCATTTATGGCGTTCTGACTATTGTACGAAGCACAATATAGTCATTTGCGTCGCGTGAGATCAGTGTGTCTTTATTGAAATACACAAGATTGTCCGCACTGCGGTTTCGTTCCCCAAGCAAAAAGAGTTCCCCGTTTCGGAGGTTCACTCCGCGGGCTACCAGTTTATTGTTCATCATTTCCGAGAACACCGCATAATTGTCACCCACGATTAATAGATCATTCCGGTCGCCATTTACCCATTCACGTTTAAGCAATACTTTAACCGGAGCTCCGGCTTTACTGCGGTCCATCGTCATATAAATGAAATAATTTTTGGTCTTGCCGGCAGCATCCACTTCTTTGGAGTCAATCATCCAGACAATATCTTTACCATTCGAAGCTACGAGGTTGAAGGATTCATTTTCTTTCAGCTTGTAAAGCTCAATTGTTTTTGAACTTGGCAGATCATACAGATACAACGTGCCGGTGTCCCATTTGCTATAGATGAACTTGTCATCTACAAACTGGTGGACCTGATCAAAACCGAGATCATTGATGGTCTGAGTTTCCAGCGTCGTTTTGTTAGTGAAGTAAAAATCTGAGCCACTGCTGTGTGCATAATATTTGTCACCCACACCCAGTAATTCCGGAGTTTTCACTTCCAGCGGAAGCTCGCTTGTTTTTTTTGTTTTCAAATTGTACTGTACCAGCTTCTTCGGGTAGATATTAATTCGTTTAGTCACTTCAATTGTAGACTCATAATAATAAACACTGTCTCCCAGGAGCTGCAGGTTCGTTTTGAACGTGTTAGTAGAAGTGACTTTCTCCGTCGTCTTCTTCTTCCAGTTATGTAAGTACAGCTGATAAGCCCCTTTGCTATCCTTCTCCAGTGAAGCGATCGTGTCACCCGTGAACTTGTAGTTGTAGTCAAGCGGCATGTTATATGCAGTTTTGACATCTGTAAAAGTGTAATTCGCAGCTGCGTGGACCGGAGTAGCAATCAGGGGTCCTGCAGCCAAGGCCGCAGCCAGAATAAACGCTAAACCTGGCCTTATTTTGTGGCGAATCTTCAAAAACATGTTTTTTTATTCTCCTTTTGTTGTATTTAGACAACAAAAAACCAAACTACATGAGCGTCCCCGCTGTCATGCCGCTTTCGTGAGCGGTTTAGACCGGTGGCTTTGCGTCTTCCGCCTTTCGGCGGAGTTGCCTTTGTTCATCAGCTGGCGCTTCCGAATCACAAACATATTTTGGTATTTATTATCTATCTAAATTTATAATTCGACAATAGCAGTCATTATCCTCCTTTTTTCTCACATTCAAATATTGTTCGCTGTATCTGTTTTGTTACGATAGTGCGTAGATCCGTTTGACCATAAAATCGAAAAAACGCTGATTCCAGTTCTCTGACAGCCTTTCGGTCAATTCTGCAATTAACGCTGCAGCGAGGTCCACCAGCTTCTGGACACCTGAAGGTAATGCATCCGGTCCAAGACCATTTAACGCTCCTGTTAACTCATCCAGTTGCTGTGGACTGAGTTTGCGATGCAGTCTCTTAATGCCGAGCTGCGCTGTAGAAGGATCTACTACATGCCGCAGAACCGCCATTAGATCTGCTGCCAGATGACTGCCGAGCCGATGTGCCCAGAGCAAATCGCCGCGAAGATACGCGGTTTCAAATTCCAGAAGGCTGAAAGTGAAACCGGAAAGGATCCTCGTAATCTCCGCATCCGACATGGGGAAGCTCTCTGCCTTGTAGTTGGCAAGACATCCCTCGGGATCATGCAGGACAAGGATTTGCTCGGTTTGTTTCAGACTCTCCTCAGTCACCGTATAAAGATCGAAATGCAGTCCGTCTTCAAACACGCCAACAATTTGCGGGCCTACGAAGTTAGCTTCCGACCAGAATATCAGCGGTTTATAGGTCTCCATATGGGATATTCTGCGCGCTAAAAAGTCCGTCAAGCCCTCGCTGTGGACCAAACAATACAAATCAACATCCGAGTAAACATCCTGCTGTCCTCTGGCATGTGCACCTTTCAGAAATACCGCCCTGACTGCCGGATCACCCTTTACGGCCAAGCCTACCAGACGGATTGCTTCGTCTTGTTTCATTCTCTCTTCCCCCTGCAATGTGTAGTATGATCTGAACATAATCTTTCTTTTTTTATTAAAAGTGAGAAATATTGTGGCGCTGGTGCGTCTTATATACAAATAAATCAATTGGAGGCACTGGATGAAGGCACAGGAAAACGATGAACAAATCATTGCCGAAGTGCTGCAGGGCAACCGTGAGGCCTTTGCGGTACTCGTAGACAGATACAAGTCGAGCTTGTATGGTCTGCTGCTCGGTATAGGCGCCAGTCACCAGGATGCACAGGATTTGGCCCAGGAAACATTTATTAAAGCATACCAGAAACTCCGCGAGCATCATGGCCAATCAAGCTTTGCCGCTTGGCTGTACGCCATTGCGATCAACCACTTCAGGTCACTGAAAAGGCGGAAATCCCCTGGCCTAACAAGCAACTTACTGGAGGAGAAGGATCACGGGCCAACCCCTGAAGAGCAGTATATGCGTAAGGAAGACGAGCTTGAAATGCACCGGAAATTGGCCAAGCTTCCAGAGCGATACCGGATTGTACTGCTGCTTCGTTATACCAATGAATTATCCTATGAGGAAATCTCAGCGATAACGGGAATGCCTATGCACCAGGTCAAAAATTGTCTCCACCGCGCCCGTCAAAAGCTGAAGAAACAATGGCCGAAATCCAGGGAGGGTTCCAATGAAAAAATGGGCTTACACCAATCACAATGACTTGTCCGGCACTGATAACGATCTACTGACGGATTCACAATTGTATACAAGCTCTAATCTAGCTGATGATTTCACAGAGCGCGTTATGGAACAAGTTCGCAATACAGAGATACAGCCCGCCTCCGGGCAAAATTTATCCGAGATATCCGGAATGCAAACGGGCCGCACCCTAAAAAGAGGTTTAAAGTGGGGCAGCTCTGTTGCTGCAGTGATGGGAATTGCTTCATTACTGTTTTTCATTGGCAGATCAGGTACAGTCTCAGAGACGCTGTCCACCCCTCCACAGAAACCGTTCCTCCTTGCCAACCAGTGGGCAGAGCTTGGTCTGCTGGACGCCAAAATACTCGGTGTGGTGCAGCAGCCTGACATAGAGAAAAGCGATAAAGGCTATACCTTAGCCCTGCAGGACGTAGTGGCTGATCCTACCCGTTTGGTGCTCAACATCACTATCATGGATGAAAACGGACTTGCCTCGGAAGACGCAATGTCCAGATTTAATGCCAGCCAGCTGGAAATCCGGAATGAAGCAGGCGAAAGTATCGGAGAACTTAAATCGGTCATGAGCATGGACGAGAATACTTATGGAAACCCGGATCAGGCCTCCCTTCTGCTGACTTACGTATTCCCCGATGAAGCACCCGGAAGCACCGTAGTTATTCAAGGCAATATTCATGAACTGGAGACAAACAAGGTGATAGCCGGGGACTGGAGCTTCAGCTATGAAGCGGATATGACCGCAGCGCAGGCATTAACAGTAACCACAGATTTGAAGGACCATGTCTATACTACTCCGGATGGGATGAAGCTGGAGATGGATCAAGTGATGCATACACCTGCAGGGGTCACACTGAAATTCAACACCTCGCTTACTGGAGAGGAAGCAAGCCTTATTTCTGCCAATTCAACTAATTTTAGCCACGATTTTGGGGTCATGTTCCATTTTGTGGATGAGAAAGGTGAAGAACTTTCAAGAATCAACAGTTACATCTCTGGAGGTATTATCGACACTTCCTTCGGCTACACTGTCAGACCAACAGAACAAGCCGGCAAGCTGCACTGGACCTACTATTTCAAGAGCCTTCCATATGACAGCCGGCAAGTACGGTTCATCCTGGATGGTTACAATAGTCCCGTCAAGTCTAACGATTCAGTGACGTTCCATCCTCATGAGCTTAATGAGAAACCCGCAGTATTTAGTGCTCAAGGTGATGTGCTGAAGGTGAACAAGATGGAGATCAAGGAAATCAAGGATGAACCGGGAATATCCGGCTGGATGTCGGTCAGCGGCGAATTCACCAACAGATTTGCCAATGACAAGTGGGTCGCCCTCGATGGTCAAGGAAAAGAATACAAAGTTATTTTTAGAGGTGGTTACACTATGGATGAGAAAGTCATATTCGGCGAGACGGGCAATCATGCAAATGAAGCCTATCTTATAGCCAAAGGCATGACTGAACTGCCCGAGGAGCTGACGCTCCGCCGGGTCATAACGGATAAAAAATTCACCGATGTGAACTGGAGCTTTGATCTGCCAAAAATCGAAGTGAAAAAACATTGAGTTTGCTTCTATTCTATTGTGGATCTGGAACTTCTGATCCGATATGCCATTTGATGTAGTCATCTTTCAGGATGCTGTACACTTCAAGATCGACGATTCCTTTGCCTGACCATACACTGGCTTGTCTCAAAGTTCCTTCTTTCATGAAGCCGTTTTTCAGCAGCACCTTTTTGGAAGCCCTATTGGGGGGCATTACTTCAGCTTGAATCCTATTGATATCCGCATCATTAAACAAGTAACTTATCAATAGGGATAACGCTTCTGAAGCAATGCCTTTCCCCCAATGGGCTTGCTCCAAAAAATAGCCGACCGATACCATATTTACTTTCTGATTAAAATCAAATGCCTCGATAATACCAAGCAATTTGTCATTATCATTACAGCTGAATATTTATGTAATTGCATCCCTCTTCATTTATTGTCTTTGAACACTCCCGCCACCTGTAGAGGTGGGGGATTCTTGGGTCATTGCTTCCTTGAAGCAAAATGTATCGATTTTCTCAAATGTGAAAAATCGTACACCAAGCGATCCCTGTGGTTCTCACAGTTCTTTGCAAGACAGTTAAACCGCCATCATTATAATATTCTGTGCGGCATTTTCATCACGATCATGCGTTGTATCACAACCTGGGCAGACCCATTGCCGCACTGAAAGATTTTTCACTTCGGGGTTGATGAAGCCACATACAGAACATGTTTGGCTGGTCGGGGCAAAGGTATCCGAAATCTTAACCGTGCGTCCGTACCATTTCGCCTTGTAGGAGATTTGGCGTTCGAACTCACTCCAGGACGCATCGGCGATAGACTTTGCCAGTTTGTGATTTTTGAGCATATTCGCCACGCGAAGGTTTTCTATACTGATCGTTTGGTTTTCACGAATCAGTTTGATTGTGAGCTGATGCAGAAAATCATGGCGGCAATTGGCGATCTTCTCATGAATGGAAGCGACCTTTTGCTTGGCTTTGTGCCAATTAGAGCCGCCTTTGCTACGGCGAGCCATACGGCGTTGCCAATAGGCTAACTTCTTTTCGAAATGGCGATACCACTTGGGATTTTGAACCCGAAATCCATCGGAGCAGACGGCAAACTCTTTAAGCCCAAGGTCAACACCAATCTCTTTGCTGGCTTGAGGCAGGGGCTTAACGTCAACTTCACAGACGATGGATACGAAATATTTCCCAGACGCATTCCGGCGAACGGTTGCAGACAGGATGCGTCCCTCTAAGGCTCTGGAATTGGCAAAGGGCATCCATCCCAGCTTGGGAAGCTTGAGTAGACGTTCTTCCACAGCAATGTTGCCGTTGGTATATTTCGTTGTGTAGCTTTGGACAGGGTGTTTACGGTTTTTGAAACGTGGAGCTTGATTCTGTTTTTTGAAGAACCGATCAAAACTATCTGCCACGTTTCGAACCGATGATTGCAAAGCAATGCTATCCACGGTTTTCAACCATTCGAACTGTTGTTTGAGTGCAGGAAGTTGTGTGGCACAACGATTGTAGGATAAGCCTTTGCCTTTCGCCTTATAGGTATCATTCCATAAGCCTAAAAAATGATTGAACACAAAACGGCAACACCCGAACATCTGATGAATGAGTTGCTGTTGTTCATTTGTAGGAAAGATACGATACTTATAGGCTTTATGAATGAGCATGCCAACACAACCTCTTTCGATGAAGTATATAGAGATATTATAGCACATGCGTTCGTTTTCTTTGCAAAAAACATCGATTCATCCCCAACCTATAGAAGGTGGGGTGTTCTCGGCTTTCTTTGATAAATAACTTATCACAATTGATACTTTTTCCTGCCCCAATCTAATAAAGCATTGACCGATCTCCAGGGATCAGGTAATAATATACATATATATCATCAATAACGCAGAAGAAGAGTAAGTAGACATATGTGAGCGGACTTGCAGAGAGCCGGTGGTAGCTGCGAACCGGTGTCCGGCATATGATCGAATGGACTTTGGAGTTGCTTTCCCGAACCGTCGGCTACGATGTTGTAGGGAAATGCCGGGCACCCCGCCGTTATCAAGGGAGCGGTCTCGAGATCATGTATTCAGCGATCTCCGCACCGTATAGCGAAGACTGGAACGCTTGCAATTCATGCAGCAAGACGGTCATTTAAGGTGGTACAACGACAACTTCGTCCTTATGGGACGGAGTTTTTTTGTATTGATAAGGGGGTGATGGCCATGGAGGATGGCTGGTGGTGGCGATTTATAATATTTACACAACAACATTATACTAGGAGGTTTTTAACGATGAAAGAACGTGTACTCACAGGAGATCGGGTAACCGGCAAACTTCACCTTGGCCATTACGCCGGCAGCCTGCAGAACCGGGTTATTTTACAAGATCAATATGAATCCTATGTGTTTCTGGCGGATGTTCAGGCACTGACAACCCATTTCGATAGACCCGAATTGATCCGCAGCCATATCCGCGAGATTATGCTCGATTATTTGTCTGCAGGCATTGACCCCGGCAAGACAACCCTTTATGTACAGTCCATGATTCCGGAAATCGCCGAGCTGACGATCTTCTTCTCTATGTTTGTTACGGTGAATAACCTGCGGCACAATCCAACAGTAAAAGCAGAATCGAAAAACAGCAGTCTGGATGAAATGTATTATGGTTTCCTCGGTTATCCGGTAAGCCAAGCGGCCGATATTGCCTTTTGCAAAGCCACCATCATTCCCGTTGGTGAGGATCAGCTGCCGCATCTGGAGCTGGCCCGTAAAATTGTACGCCGGTTTAACGAGCTGTATAAGCCTATATTTGTGGAACCTCAGGCGTTGATCAGTGAAACACCCCGGCTGATTGGCACAGACGGCAACGCGAAAATGAGCAAAAGCCTCGGCAACTCCATAACGCTCGATGCTTCAACGGAAGACCTTGCCCACAAAATAAAAAGAGCAGTGACAGATCCTGCCCGCGTTCATAAAAATGATCCCGGGCATCCGGATATCTGTCCAATTTATGCTTATCACCGGGCCTTTCTTCCGCAAGACGCCGCTGAAATCCGCGAAGGCTGCGAACGCGGGACCATCGGATGTTCGGCCTGCAAAGAACGGATCACCTCCGCGCTGGAAATGCTTCTGGCACCGATGCGGGAACGCCGGGCCTACTATGCGGCCAGACCGAAGCTTGTCGATGACATTCTAATGGCCGGCACCCGCCATACCCGGTCTCTGGCCCAGGAAACGATGAACGAAGTCCGCGAGGCGATGAGCCTTGATTATTTCAAATGAACTCGAGATGCTTTCAACGAAGGTTCTGGAATTGATGACTTAACAGCTGAATAATTGTGAATAGCAAAGAGGCCGCTTCAGCAGCGGCCTCTTCTTGTTGTTACATATAAATATCGACTACAGTACCATCTGCTGTGCGCAGATTTTCAAAGTCTGCCTGTTTGATCCGCAATCCTCCAAGACGATAAGGGTTGGCAAGCCGTTCGGCCTGAACCTCCTTGCCGCCCACGGTTACAGAGCGGAGATTACCTTCTGCACAGTGGTAGATGAACGATACCGGTGAACCGCCATATTCGAAGTCAAAGCGGGTTCCATCCAGTTCATCCGGCAGTACAGGATCAATGATGAGATCACCGCCGTCCTCACGGATACCGAGCACGTTGGAGATCAGCTGATTCATGTAGATTCCGGGACCGCTGGAATAAATTCTCCAGCCGCCTTTAACGGCTACCGAACCATTCCGCAGCTCATTGAACCGCTCCTGCGCTTCATAACGGTTAGCAAATTTCCCGTCCGAGCTGCTGAAGTAGGCATTGCTCTGACGCAGTTCAGCGTTCGGCACGGCATCGCGGATCCCAATCGGATTAATGACCGCCAGTCCGTTCCATACCTGATCCCGCTTGCCGATCTTCGCCATAGCTTCTACGAACCGGATATGCGCATGCACATATTGAAGTCCGATTTCGCGTCCGAAATTAGCCGCCTGCTCCGCCCGTTTAAAATGCGTGCTGACTCCGCCGGCATATTGCGCCGGATGGTTCATCAGCCGCACACCATCCGGGCAGAGGAATTGCTCCAGGATCAGCTTATAATGTGACTCCATTTGCTCTGGTGTGAGCAGCTCACCGATCATACTGCGGGTCATCGGCAGCAGCCGGTATTGAATACCGGTCTCCTGATCTTCTGGATGAAGCATAGGCTTGGCATCCTGCGGATCTTCGAAATACAGGAAGCCTGGAATCACTTCCGTTCCCAGCATGTAACGGTTGAAATCACTTTTGATCCCTTCCGCCATCTGCTTCAGCTCATTTGACCAAACTTCATCATTGCTCTGCAGCACTCCTGATAAACCGAGCACTGTCTGATAGGTAAGTGCAACTGTCCAGCTGCTGACCATATACTGCTTCAGCTGTGCGTTCGCCGGCTGGAGCGTATCATCCCAATCCCCGTCGCCGTAAGAAGACAGGAACGTATCATGCAGGAAGTGAGATTTAATGTAATCCAGCTCTTTGTTGGCATGTTCCCGCAGCGAAGCTGTCGTTTCCGTAAAGTCAAAGCTGTGCTTGCGTGTATATGGAATCTGTTCATCCAATACAGCAAAATCAAGGGTTGCCCGCAAGTAATCCCCCAGCACTTTAAGCGGCCAGACAATAATATCGCCGTGGCTTTCTTCCTGCTGAATGGATGTGTATTTGTCGAACATGAACCACTGTGGCCAGCTGCCGTCATCTTCATACTGATGGGCAAACACGGTCAGCAGAATCTCGCGCACCTGCTCATATTTGTGTGTGGCGAGGAAATATTCCACCGGTCCCTGGCACACATCACGCGTCCCCCATGCTGCGCCGCCATACTGCTCCAGACCATGAGGCACTGAGTAATGGACCAGCATATTGTGAGTGTACCACCAGGCCAACGCATTCACTTTGAATAGTCCGCCTTCGACTCCGCTTTCCTGTGTCAGCTTGAAACCATTCATGACACCGGAGAAAAACTCACGGTAACGGGTGATTTCTTCTGTGACGGGTTTACTGGAGAGCGGACGTTCCTTGCCGTCCAGCAAGCCCTGTAGTGTCAGCGTCCACTCTGCGCTCTCCTCCAGTTCAAGCACAGCAAGCGAAGCACTGCCCTGAACCGGTCCGTCTGCCAGCAGACTTTCATCTCCCATACGGTAAGAAGCCCCCTCCAGGAACATCTTGTAAGTGAGCTCCGGATATACCTGAGCACTCGTTCCGGACTTCTCGCCACGGAAGCTGATCACTCCGTTCGGATCCTGAGCCATTTGGTATGGCACCTCATACTCGGCCACATTCATCGTAATCTGGTTGCTGACGAGGAAACGGTACGCTTGGCCGCTTACAGATCGTACATGCAGCTTTACTTCCGGTGAATCAACTGTTGTATAGTTGGTAATCACAAGCGTGTCGGAAAGAGTTTTGTAGTACCAGCGCACGTAGTTAAACCCGATTTCAAATAGCGACGGCATCGTAAGCATACGGTATTGCCCATCCATTTCCACATAAATACGCTGTCCTGAAGTCTTGTACACATTCAGCGCATTACGGGGGTTGGACATCATTTTATTGAAATTCGTATTACCGACTACCACCTGGGAGTTGAAAATCCCATACATATACGAGGTTGTGGTCATGACCTCAGCACCCAGATGAGCATTGTCCCCGCTCATCAGAATATGCCCATGCGGACGTTCGACCAGCAATTCCTTGCGCTTGAGCACAATATGCTCATAGGTGCCGGTAAAGAAGGCCAGCAGCTGGCCGCCATCACGTTCTTCCTCAAATCTCTGCGGGAACAATGAGTTCAGCTCTTCTTCAAGCATGTCTACAGTTTGCAGCGGCGCTCCAAAACGTGAAGATAAGGAGGCCTGATTCAGCCAATGACCTGTTTCCTGAACATCTCCCAGGGCTTCAGCCTCATCCCACGCTTGAGGCAGTGCCGAATTAAATTCCAGCTCTGTAATGGCTGCAGGATGGTCTTCACGGAATAGTCCGTAAAAAGTAAAACGTGCAGCTCCATCCAGTTGAACTTTCCCGGATTTCAGCGCCGTATAGGCAAATTCATATTGATAAATCTCATTGGCCAGCTGTTCCTGGTACAATGCTTCCGGTTTGTCGGTTTCCTTGTAGGATAATCCGAAGAACTGGAATCCATCAGTAGAATACCCGGTAGCTCCGGTGAGAGCACCTTGCTGCAAGTATGGGAACTTGCCGCCTTGCGGCTGATTTTGCCGGGAGCAAACCACATATCCATACTTCTCATCCTCAAATACCGCATGATCAATATATTGCGATAAATAGGCTTCATTACTGGTGACAGCTGCGGGGGAAGCAATCCCCACATCTTGACTATAGATGACATCCAGCAGCACATTGCTGCCATCAACTTTCACATCCCAGAACCACACCCCACGGCTGGACAAAGTAAATACCACTTGATAACGGATATCCGTCAATAGCCCTGGGACACCCGGACCCGCAGTAATTTCACCTTGCCACACCAGGCGTTTGCCATCCTGACGGAAACGGCTGCTCGATTTCACACCTAGCAGCGGAAAGACCTGAATGCCATCCTGCAGGTGCAAACGCGCATAAAGATTTCCGGGCGCACCGTCTACGCTATTAGACAGCAGCTGATTGATCATCATCGTCCCGCCGACAGCCTGGTACAGGTCGCCGCTTTCCAGGAAAGTAAAAGTCAATCCATCCTCGTGAAGCGACAGCTTGGAGCCAGTTCCTGTTATAGTTGTCATTTCTACTCACTTCCTTATCTGCTGCGGCAGATTGCCGCTATTCGTCAGTATTTGTGTTTAACATTTCGCATTATTTAAGCAAACGGAAAGACGCTGCCTGAACATCCTTGCTGCTAGCGCCGATGAACAGGCTGAATTGGCCGCGGTCACTGCTTACGGACAAGTCACTGTGATGATAGCGGAGCATACTTTCGTCAATCTGGAAGACGACCTCGCTGCTTTCTCCCGGAGCCAGTTCGACCTGCTTGAAGCCTTTCAGCTCTTTAACCGGGCGGACTACCTCTGCCGATACATCACGGATATAAAGTTGAACCGTTTCTGTTCCAGCCATCTTCCCGGTATTTGTGACAGTCACCTTCGCCTCAATCGGCTGATCAGCCTTCATTGTCTCCGCTGAAAGTGTAAGTCCCTCATAGGTGAAATCCGTATAACTTAGACCGAAGCCAAATGGCAGTAACGGTTCGTTAGGAATATCTAGGTACTGGGAAATATAACGGTTGCCTGTCTCTTCTTCCGGTTTGGGACGGCCGGTGCTGAAGGAGTTATAATAAACCGGAATCTGGCCAACGGAATAAGGAACGGACATACTGAGCTTTCCGGATGGATTAACCTTTCCGTATAACAGATCTGCCAGCGCAGCACCGCCTTCACTTCCCGGGAACCATGCTTCAAGTACAGCATCGGCAAGATCATACACACCATGCAGATCGAGCGGGCGGCCGTTAAACAGGACTACAGCTAAAGGTTTGCCCAGCCCTTTCATCAGCTCAATCAGTTCCAGCTGCGCCTGCGGCAATTTGATATTGCTGCGGCTGCCGCCTTCACCGCTCATCTCTGAAGATTCACCGACCGCAAGCACGATTACATCGGCATCTGCGGCTGCTTTCAAGGCCTCATTACGCTGAGACTCGCTGATCGAATCGATGCCGCTTCCCTCGGCAATAATCACATTGCCCGGATTTTCGCTGAGTATACGCATGGATTCTCCAAGCTTGACCGCCGTCTCTTTAGAACCCGTCCACGACCACCAGCCCAGAATATCTCCGCTATTCGCAAACGGACCAATCAATGCAACCCGTTGCTCAGGCGCCAGCGGCAGTACACCTTCGTTCTTAAGCAGTACACTGGATTTCTCGGCAAGCTTGCGGGAAACCTGGCGATGCTCGGCGGAGAACACAATCTCGCGTTCAAGAACCGGATCCGCACCACGCATTGGATTCTCGAACAAGCCCAGCTTTTCCTTCAGCTTCAGTATCCGCAGCACAGCTTCATCAATCAGCGCTTCATCCACAAGGCCTTCTGCCACCAGTTCCGGCAAATGATTCACATAGCTTGTGGTCATCATATCAATATCAACGCCACTCCAGATTGCCTTAAAGGCGGCTTCTTTTTCGTCTTCGGCAGCACCATGGGCAATAATTTCCTTAATAGCCGCCCAGTCTGAAATGACGATTCCCTCAAAACCCCATTCTTCACGCAAAAGGCTGCGCATCAGCTTGCTGTTTCCGGTAGCCGGAATCCCGTCCACAATATTAAAGGAAGTCATCACCATCTCGACTCCTGCGTCTACCGCTGCTTTATAGGCCGGCAAGTAGTATTCGCGCAGCTGGCGTTCTGACAAGTCGACTGAATTGTAATCACGTCCGCCTTCAGCCAGTCCATAAGCTGCAAAATGCTTCACGCAGGCTGCAACACGGGAAACATCATTTCTCAGGTCATCCCCTTGGAATCCCTGTACAAATGCCTTGGCAAATACAGAGTTCAAATAGGGATCTTCACCCGTTGATTCCATCACACGGCCCCAGCGGGCATCCCGGACCAAATCCACCATCGGCGCAAAAGTTACATGTAGTCCTGATACTGCAGCTTCACGCGCGGCGATTTCTGCACTCTGTTCAGCGAGTTCCGGGTTCCAGGAGCAGCCGATCGCCAGCGGAATCGGAAATATCGTCTTGAATCCATGTACAATATCCGCCATAAACAGCAATGGAATGCCGAGTCTGTTATTCTTCAGATGTTCTTTCTGCACAGCCATCATTTTCTCTGCACCGGCTATTCCAAGTACGGAACCAGCCGCAAGTTTGGTCTCGCTGCCGATACCGAGCTCCTCCATAGGTCCGGTGATTTCTGAATGATCGCCCGGTTCGTCATAAAAGGGGGCTGCGAGCTGCAGCAGCTGGGCTATCTTTTCTTCAAGTGTCATGTGCTTAACATATTTGTGATAGAGATGTTCAGTCATGGTTGTGTTCCCTCCACCGAAACGAAACGTTTCTATTCTATTATCTCTTTATTTATATGGTCTTTTCTAGTATGTGTTGTCTCTATTTCATAAACGTTTCTATTAATTTCGACAGCAATACGGAGCAGTAGGAGTCCAGAATCTTCTCTTGCCCGATAAATAACCGGAAGCTTGCCGCCGCGCTAGGCCAAAAACAAAGCGTTCGGCGGGATTATCGCATCCAGCTCCAATTAACTGTTGATTTTAACCGAGCTCCGTTCAATAAGTTCGATCTTGAGCTTGTAGAAATCGTTGACCTCATCTCCGTTCAACCTTTGGAACAGCAGATGTCCGGCCAGCGAACCGGATTCGTACATCGGTTGACGGATGGTCGTCAGCCTTGGCTGAAGGTATTCGGCTAACTGGATATCGTCAAATCCAATGACCGAAAGATCATCCGGCACGGAAACTCCGGCTTCCTCCAATGCCTTCATTCCTCCGACTGCCATTTCGTCATTGGCATAAAACACCGCCGAAGGCAGCTCACCCTGCACCAGCATCATCTTCGTTGCTTTATAACCGCCCTCACGGACAAAGTTGCCGCTCAGCTTCCACTTCGTTTTTTCATTTAGTCCCGCCTCACGCATGGCACGCAAATACCCCTGATAACGCAGTGCATTGTCATAAGAGTTCGCAGGTCCGCTAATATAAGCAATGGAATGATGACCTTTTTCAATCAGATAACGGGTCGCACTATAACCACCCTGTTCGCTGTCTACCACTACATTAATAAGGCCTTCACCAGAAATGAGACGATCCATCACGACGATTGGAAAACGTGCACCCGCAGCTGCATGAAGAAGATCTACTGTAATATTATGAGCCAGCACAATAGCGCCATCTACTCTTTTTTCGAGTAAATAACGCACAGCCGTGGAATCTTTTCCACCCAGCGAGCTGCAGGCAATCAGGTCATAGGAGTTGGATAGCGCAACATCCTGAATGCTGCGGATGAGCTCCGAATAATAAGGACCGGACAAATCCATTAATATGAGTGCAATCGTATTGGTCCGGCTCCGCTTCAAATCCATGGCAAAGCCGTTTTTTTGATAATTCAGCTGTCTTGCTGCTGCCAGAACTTTTTCTCTCGTTTTTGCGCTAACCTTGCTGTCCCCGCTCATCGCATACGAAGCGGTGGACAGTGCTACCCCCGCCAGCTTGGCCACATCCTTGATTGTTGCCATCCATTTCAACCCTTCCTGAGCCCTGCATTATTTCTCTCTATACTATTTTATGCCAGAGATCGTATATCCTTCTATGATATGCTTCTGGAAGAAGATAAATATGATAATAATTGGAATGACCATAAATGCCGCACCGGCCATCTGCAGTCCAAACGCTGTACCATATTGGCCTTTCAGCAAGGACAAACCTACTGAGAGTGTATACAGTTTCTCGTCATTGGCGATAATCAACGGCCACAGGAAGCTGTTCCAGGCCCCGATAAATGTCAAAATCCCTTGTACCGCAAACACCGGCTTCACGATCGGCACCATCAGCTGGAAAAAGATCCGCAGTTCGCCCGCTCCATCCAGCCTTGCCGCTTCCAGCAGATCCATCGGAATGGTAGTCATAAACTGACGGAACAAGAATATCGCAAACGCCCCTACCAAGCCGGGCAGAACGATACCCGCCATCGTATTTACGAGATGCATTTGATTAATAATCAGATACGTCGGGATCATGGTTACTTGTGATGGAATCATCATCGTACCCAGGATAATAAAGAAGAACTTGTTTTTGCCCGGAAAATCAAATTTCGCAAAAGCATAACCGGCCATCGCATTCAAAAACAGTCCGGCAAAAGAACATAACACGATAATCAGTGTATTTTTCAAATAAATTAAAAAATCCATCTTCACGAACAAATCCCGGTAGTTGTTAAACGTTGGGTGCGCCGGGAAAAGCGACGGTGGAATCACCGTAAATTCATTCTCTGGTTTAAAGGATGAACCGATCATCCAAATAAACGGCACCATCATCAGAAGTCCTCCGACAACGAGCAGGGTAATCATAATTCCTTTTTCCATCTTCTTCATCTTCAGTGCCATGCTAGTTCCCTCCTTCTTAAGCCCGCAGCATCACGCTGAAGCTTAGTATTCCACTTCTTTCTTTTTGACCGCGAATTGGATAAGTGTCGCAATAATAATGATGATGAACAGTATAAATGAACCCGAAGCCGCATAACCGAATTTGCTCAGCTGGAACCCGTTATTGTAAATAAAGAGCGCCATTGACATCGTTGCATTCAGCGGTCCACCTTTTGTCATCACGAGCGGCTCTTCGAAGAACTGAATCCAGCCGATCAGGGTCGTAATGGTCACAAAGAAAGTAGCGAATCCAAGCAAAGGAACAGTGATGTAGCGCAGCTTCTTCCAGCCGGTTGCACCGTCGATTTCCGCAGCTTCATAATACGAACGCGGAATTCCCTGAAGGGCCGCCAGGAAGATGATCATATTGAGACCAATTGATTTCCAGAACGCCAGCAGGATAAGTGAAAATTTCGCCAGCACAGGATCTTGGAGCCATTGCTGCGCAGGCAGGTCAAACCAGGACAGAACATAGTTAAACAAACCGTACGTCCCGTTGTACAAATAACCCCATACTACGGCTACGGCCACAATGTTGGTAATGGAAGGCATATAATAAATCACCCGGAAGCTTTTAAACAGCCAGCCTGTTCCGTAATTCAGCAGCAATGCAACCCCCATGGAAGCAATAACCACGCAGGGAACCCCGACCACAACATAAATAAGTGTGTTGTACATCGACTTTAAGAAAATAGGATCTTTGAAAATATTAAAATAGTTATCAAAACCAATTGCACTAATATTCGAATAATCCGCAAGCCCCACCAAATCCATATCCGTAAAACTGATGACCAGTGCGATAATTATCGGGATAATCGAAAAAAGGGTCAGCAGGATTACCGCAGGCGCGATAAACAAATATGGATACTTATGCTTGTTCCACTGCTTGACAAATGAACTCACAACATCACACCCCTTCGCATTCTTTCACTTTCTTCCGTGTGGAAGGATATACAGGCATAATGCCGGAACCTCCGTAAAAAAGAGATCCCGGCAGTCCGCCTGACACAATACTTCAATAATTATTTATTTGTTGCCCAGCAATTCATTCGCTTTGGCGTTCAGCTTGTCCAGCTCGGTTTGTGTATCTGCTCCGCCCATGGTAATCTGCTCGAAAGCAGCCATTGCAGCCTGTGCAATTTCTTCATATTCTCTGACCGTTGGAGCCGGACGGGAATTTTCAAGCTGTTTACCGAACGCTGCAATCATTGGATCCTGAAGCGCTTCGTTCTTCCAAGCTGCTTTGAGTGCCGGCATGGAGTTAGAAGTTTCGAAATACTTCAGCTGTGCATCCTGTTCGGCCATGAAAGCAATGAATTTTGCAGCTTCATCCGGATTTTTACTGTAGTTGAAGATGGACAGATCAGCACCGCCAATGGAAGAGGTGTTGGTTACTTTGGCAGGCAATGTCGTTACAGCCCATTTTCCGTCAATTTCAGGGTTTTTCTCTTTTACAGTCTGGATCATCCAAGGACCGCTGATGAACATAGCCATCGTTCCGTCTTTGAATGCTGCTACAGTATCAAGGTCAGTGCCTTTAGGCGACAATCCTTCATCGTAGAAGCTTTTCAGAAAATTAACAGTTTCCACATAGGCCGGTTGATTAAACTGTGGCTTACGGTTGCTATCAATAATATCGCTGCCGTTCTGCCAAGCAAAAATTACAGGGTAGATAGAGTCTTTACCTTCAATCGGCAAGGCATAATGTCCGGCTCCGCCCTTTTCCACCAGCTTCTTGCTTGCATCCTTCAGCTCGTCCCAAGTTTTTGGACCTTCAGGGTATCCAACATCACCAAGCATATCGGTGCGGTAGAACAGCGCCCGTGTCTCAACATAGAATGGGATACCAACCGTCTGGTCTTGATATTTGGTTGTTTCAACGGCTCCGTCAAAGAAGTTCTCCGGTTTCATGCTTGGATACTTTTCGATGTATGGAGTCATATCTTTCAAAGCTCCGGCAGCGGCAAATTCAGGAATCCATGTGGTACCCATCTGAATAACGTCCGGGCCGTTTTTGGAAGCGACTGCGGTCAGCAGCTTATCATGTGCGGTATCCCATGGGATCGCTTGCACATCCACTTTGATGCCAGGGTTTTTTTCTTCATACATTTTAGCAATAGGTTCTACTGTATCAGATGTACCCATGAACCATACTTTAAGCGTCTTGTTGTCTCCCGATGCTGCATTGTTGGAATTGTTGCCGCAACCCGCCGCAACTAATGAGAAACTCATCAACATTGCCATCATCGTAACTCCAGTTTTTTTCTTCATTTCTCTTTCACCCCTGTTTTAGTATGAGTAAAACTTAAAAAACTATGATAAAAGCCCTTACATCGAAACGTTTCGATTATTATCGAAAAAAAATTCGAATATTATCATTCTTTTTCTTATTCCCCGAGGTAGTTACAGGTAATATTAACCAAAAAAATGTAGGATGAAACGAATTTTCAGACATTTTTCGAGTTGAATGAGCATTTCCGAGAACATATTGCTAATTCAATCGATGGTTGATTCGAATCGTTTCGATAGCCCTATTATAAATCCATGTGTTAGCGATTTCAAGTGCCTTACTAAAAAAAACAACTTTTCGCAGCCAACTCAAGGACGCAGTGTTAATATATGGATTAATCTCAGCTTTGAAAAAGTAAATACTGGAATCCGCTGTATAAATGTTTACAAAAAAGGACGCGCTGTACAAAACTCAGCGCGTCCTAAATGTATTGCTGTTCGGTGAAAATAAAGTATTAGACTGCCGCTGTTATTAAACTAACGTTTCCCGTTAGCCACACATGCAGCGCAAGCGCAGCACCACAGATGATGAAAGTACGCCGTATTTCGGTCTTCCTTGCAACAGCCAAGAATTAATTTCCAAGGGAGTTGAATCTTCACCTATTGGGATGAACCAAGGCACTTTTTATGTAGGTTTTTATCTCAATTTCATCAACTTTTCTTGAGGAATCTTCTTTCTTATACGCAGGACTATATCTTGGCCAGTTATGAAATGCTTATTGCGAAGTTACTGAGCGGAAATTTCGAACTTCGTGCCGGCATTACCGGCGAAAACTATGGATCCTCCCAAGGGCAGTACGACCGGATCCTTGCCTCCGATGACACTGAAATAGATGCATGTTCCCTTGGCATCATAAACAGCGAAAGAAGCGTTCTGGGACATGCTCACCTTAACGATCTTGCCCCCATCATTGTCGCTTATCGTATACCACCTGGCGTATCCGCTGGGCGGAATCGTAACGATTGACTTCTTAGCGAAGTTAAGGGGCTTCACGGCATCCTCGCTCACTAAGATGATTCCACCCATATTCAGGTACTCAACGCCGTCTTGGGTAAAGAAAGTAAGACCTGAGAGATCCCGCCCGCTCATTCCCGGAATTTGCAATTCGGTGACGGCCGTGTTCGGGCCGGTTATTCGCTTATCCAACACGTATCCCGGCAATTGTTTCGACAAATTCAATTGAGTGTGTGTTTGTGGCGACACCAAATAAGCGAGCGACGTATACTTCTGATTCAGCAGATAGTACCTCTTGCCGTCGCGCTGAATCCATGCCGCTGTTGTCTCTGCTGGAAGATCTTGGGGCTGGAGCTTCTCGGCGCTGTACTCTGACACAGCAGTCTGCCCAAGACCCGGCAACGAAACGTATTTACGAACCCATACGTAGGTGCGGCCATTCTCCTTCGTCACGAAGCTGATCATTGTATTCCCGTTCGTACTCCGGAATGTACCGTCTACCGAATACTCGTAGCTCTGGACTGGATTATCGGATGGCTGCTCCGAAGTAACGGACATGACGCCGCCTTCGGTAATCTCTATGTTCGTCGTTGTACTGGTTGCCCCATAGATTCCCGAATACTGCATCACGGACTCCGGCATATCAGCCTTTACCGGCGTGCCGAATGATTTCTTAGGCTTGAATTCAGCAATTGTCCCTTTCTCCTTCAGCGCCTGAAGCAAGATTTCGTTCGCCAAAAGCTGATCGTACGTGCTGCTCCCTCCGGAAGTGACAACAGCTGCCGCCATGTCCTGCTCAGGAAGCACGACGAGCGATGAGTGATAGAGAGACGTGTCACCGCCTTTGGTCAGTGCCTTCATCCCATATTCGCTGAAGGGATACAGATGGACGCTGTCCCAGCCGAGACCGTATTCTAAGGAGTTGTCCGCATCGTCAGGCCATAAAGGTGTCTTGTACTCCTCTTGCACCATAGCCGTAGTCGATTTGCCGGACAATATTTCTTCCGCTTCTCCCGTAAAAATTTGCGAGAATCGAGCCAAATCTTCCGCCGTGGAATAGATACCTCCTGCACCGATCATGTTGAGCGTCTCGTTCGGAAGTTGTCCTGTATAGGTAGGATAATAGAGCCCCGCCATCTTCGCTGTGTTCGGAGAATCGAGCGGCGTCTTCGTATTGACCATACCCAGAGGCTCCGTAATATATCGATGGATATAAGGGGTGAAGTTCATGCCGCTGACTCGCTCGATCAGAATCTCGGCTAGCGTAAATCCGTCATTGCAGTAAACCGAATAAGCGCCCGGGTCCGCCTTTAAGGTCTGACCAGCTAGTTGCTTCAGCAGTGTGTCGTGGGCGTAGGTATCTATATCTTCGAATAAATAGGCGTTCGTAAACGTCGACCCGTTCAGCCCGGAAGAATGATTCAGTAGCATGCGCGGCGTAATCTGTTTATAGCGTTCATCCTTCATCCTAAACTCGGGAATATAATGGACGACCGGTGTATCGAGATCGATTTTCCCTTGGTCAACCAACTGCATGACGGCAACCGTGGTAAACATTTTACTCGTCGAGCCGATTCCGTACATCGTGTCTGTCGTGAGCGGCTTCTGTCCCTGCTCGTCATTCTTGCCGAACTGGCCGGATATGACGATGTTGCCATGATCGATAAGGGTGTATTGCACGCTGTTCGTATCGTAAGCTGCCGTGAGGAGTTCGGCTTTCTCCTTGGCAGCTTTCATGGTTAAGTCGTAGGTGAGTCCAGCTTTGTTAGAAGGCGAGTCCACTTCCGCCGTTGACACAGTTATCGGAGCAGCACTTGACTCAATCACCTCAGATGTATTTAGTGCCCCTGCTGTGTTCTGCATCTCAGCTACTGGTGTGTTGTCGCTGCAGGCGGTTAACAGCAAAAGCAGACACAAAAATAGCACAGCTACAGTTATCCATCGACTTTTCATCATCTAAACTCCCATTTCCTAATTTTGGTATACATGTACTAATTTAGTATATTAATATACTTATGAAAAATTAGTATTTATGCAAAATTGCCCGTTAGCTTATGAAACGCTTGCCAGTCTAATACATTATTTTCTCTGAACAATTGCAGCAGACTTGAAATGACCTGACTGCTCTTCTATTCAATTTATTAATCCGTTGAAATTTGGTTAGCATTAACCGATTCCCGGCAGATCAATTCCGGGACAAGTTTCAATGTTCTGCCAGCTCCGCCGTTCATCACTTCAAGCAGCATTTCAGCAGCGAGTGTCCCCATGCGTTCGTACTGATGCCGCACTGTAGTCAGCGGCGGGTTATTATATGCGGTAAAAAATGCTCCATCATAGCCCATTACAGAGATATCCTGAGGCACGGAGATGCCTTTGCGGGCAAGCTCCATAACCGCGCCCATTGCCATTAAGTCATTTGCGCAGCAAACCGCCGTCAGCTCAGGTGCCCTTGCCAACAGTTTCAGGACTGCCACCGCTCCGCTCTCCCCGCCAAAATCTCCATATTCCAGTTGGGCGGAATCATGGAGAGTCCCTGTTTCGGTTAAAAATATCTCGCTGAAGCCCTTGTAGCGTTCCTCGCATATGCTTACATCCGGGGGGCCAGTAATATAGCCGATTCTTCGATGTCCTTGCCCAATCAAATAGGCGGCTGCTATTTTCCCGCCTTCCCGGTCGTCAGAAGCAACCAGTGAGCAGCGTGGTCCTACAGCCGAGCCAAGATTTACAGAGGGAACCTGCAGCTTTACCGCTTCCTTGATGAGCGGGTGATTCTTGGCAAAGGGTGGCATGAATACACAGCCTTCCAGATTTCTCATCCGAACCCATTCGGTTAAGCTGTTGGGCTTATACTCCGTAAAGGGCACTGAGAAAATTAGAATCTCCTTCTGGTAGAGCCGTAAGGCCTTTCTTAAGGTGGCAAAAATATCGTCGAACTCACGAATCGACTCCTTTTCCATCTCCGGCATGAATACACCAACCAGGTTGCTTTTACGGGTGACCAGTTGCTTGGCACCCAAATTGGGGACGTATCCAAGGGACTGGGCCGCTTCTTGCACGCGGGCTATGGTTCTCGGATGTACACCGTAACTGCCGTTCAACGCTCTGGATACGGTACTGACCGATAAGCCCAGCTTTTCCGCAATATGCTGTATCGTCACTTCCAAGCTGATCTCATCCTTTTGCGGCTTCCGCCAAAATTTTACCCGCCTCCACCTTCAAGAGCGTATCCACATGATAGTCCTTTCCGGTTTCCTGCTCAAGCTTGCGCAGAGCTTCGCGCTGAGTGTTGGTTGCGGGTTGATGCTCAATGAGCGCGGCCAGATTGTCATGAGCGATTTTCCGCGCAAGGACAGGATCCTCAATCAGCTCAAGCATTTGGTACATCGCGGCTATCGCCTGTTCTTCACCCTCTATTCCATACCCGGAGTCTGTGCTCAGCATAAAGCGGTCGGGGAACTTTTTCATGACAGGAATGAATTGTTCCGGCGCACCTCCCCCAGCTGGATTATAAACAGAGAACCCGGCAAAAAAGTCAGCATATAAATTGGGGTGTGCGGAAAGCAGCCGCTCAATCTCTTCCGGTGTATTGTAGGCATTTATATGCGCAAAAATCATCATCGTGTCCGGATGCTCTTCCAGTGCCTGCTCCAGCTTCTCAACCGGCTTACCGCTAGGCGGATCAATGTGCAGCAGCACCGGCACCTTGTATTCTGCGGCCAAATCATAGATTTGCGGAAGATAGCCATCGAGAGGATGATTGGCCTTCCAGGCCACCCGGGATACAACCGGTGACATCGTGGAGGCAGCAACGATTTCGCCAATGCCCATATATCCCTGCTCCAGATTATTTCTCACTACCGTCAGGCTCTCTACGCGATGCAGGTCAAATCCGCAGAAATACGGAATAATAGTCTCCGGGTGCTCCTGATAAGCCTTCCATGCAAACTTATCGGAAATAACGGCACTCGGCTCAGACACATCACCAAACAGGACTACTTGCTGCACTCCATGATCTTTCCAAGTCTTTAGCATAATCATATACTTCATTAGACTGGCATCATGATTATGGGCGTCGATAAGACCCAGGTCCTTATACTTGGCAACTAAATCTGTCAGCGGATTGTCTGCCTGATCGGGAGCAATGCTGGCTTCTGCAGCGGCAGGCTCCGCTGTATTGGGCATAGAGGACTGTATTGTCTGTTCCAACACAGGGTCTGCTATATCTTTGGCTTGCTCATTCCGCAGATACAAACCAGCCAGTGCTCCGAGTACAATAATAGTGCTGAGCAGCCACACCACATTTCTGCGCATCATGGTCTGATACCTCCTTATTTTCGGAAACGTTCCCGATATTTACGATAATTATAATTCTATATCTATAATATGTAAATGTCGTTTTCGGGAACGTTTCCGACATAGCTGTCAAACCAGCCGTAGGCGGTTCTTTTGTAAACCACCGTGGCCGTCTGTATCCTACACTTGTTTTCCGTAGGCCTTGCCTTCTTTTATCTTCTGTACTTCATACATATTTACCGTTGTGCTGATGATAAAAGCCGGTTTCTCTTGGCCCCTGCTGTTGCGGTGGCCCTGGATATGCGCATCACCTTTCTCCCAATTCTTCCATGCTTCCTCTGATTCCCAGCGGATCAGGAGCAAGACTTCCTCGTTATCCTTGCTCTTCTTGTTCAGCGTAACGCTGATATCAATGAGCCCTTCCATTTCCTCCAGCGCCCCCGGTGCACTGAACTTTTCAATCACTTTATCGCTGTTCCCCTTCTCAATGACGATGGATCTGGTCTGGATAAACATCAATTATTCCTCCTATGATGCCATAAGCGCCTCTAGCTCTGCTGCTTTTGCTTGGCATATTCTCTTGTTTCAACTCTCTGTTTTATTCTAATTGATAATCGTTATCATTTCCAGTCGGATAGAAAAACAGTCTTTCATATTGAATAGGTGCATACTTCTTTTTTAACTGAACTCTCTCTTGTACGGGGTTTCAGGCAAATATATACTCGATATAAATTACACCCATCCTTTACTGGAGAAAGTTGGCCTGTTATGAATGTTCAGATCAAACTTGTGGACACAAATGAAGCTTATATAATTAAAAATCTCTATCCTTTATACTTGCATGATTTATCCGGTCACTATGGACTAACGGGCGGATCTGCCCTTAACAGGCACGGCATCTTCGAAGACAGCCAGGAAATCAGAACTTTGGCCGATCAATACGAGGTGCAGAATGTTTGGTGGGAGAAACCGGGATGCCTGTATCCTTTTTTAATCAAAGTGGGTGCTGTGCCTGCCGGCTTTGCATTCATCGCTACCCCGCCTTATTGCGCCAAAGGTGTAAACTACTTCGTAAATGAATTCTTTATCCTTCAGCCATTCAGAGGGCAAGGTTACGCCCGGCAGGCAGCGGTGCAAGTATTCGAGTCTTTCAAAGGCAACTGGGAGCTGTACACCAATCCCTCGGAGAAGAACATTACCGGACAGAAGTTCTGGAGAAAGACCGTATCGGGCTATGCAAATGGCAAGTATGAAGAGAAGCTTGAAACGACCGTAGACGGCCCTAAGATGGTATTTAGATTTAATAATGGAGACAGACAGGAGCTATAGAGAATGGAAATTATAGGCGAGCGAATACAGCTAAGGGATTTTACCGACAGCGACCGTACTTTTTTCGGGGAATTGGAGGGCCATGAGCTGACCACCCGTTTCGAGAACCACAGACCGGATGCCGCACAAATTCAAAAGGATTTTGAAGCAGCTTTATCACATGCACAGTGCACACCCCGTGAACATTTCAATTTGATCATTTGCAGAACTGCAGATAACATACCCTTAGGTGGCATCAGCCTTAAGCTGAACTGGTCAGAAATCAGGGAATGGGAAATCGGCTGGGCGCTGCATCCGGATTATTGGCGGCAGGGTTATGCTGCGGAAGCGGTTAGGCTGATGACCGGCTATGCCTTTGAATCTCTTCAGGCCCATCGAATCGTAGCATATGCCAATGCTGATAACGTCCGCTCTGAGAACCTGATGATCCGTGTGGGCATGATCAAAGATGGCGTACTCCGGGAGACAAGATATTGCAATCAAACCTGGTGTGATGAGCTGATCTATTCGATGCTTGAAAAAGACTGGGTCCAGCTTAATCTATAGGGCAGCAGCACTCCCTCAAGTATTCAATGATACCTCTCATTTACAGGGATAAAAGGAACAGGGTCAGCACGACTATGCTGACCCTGTTTATTACTATATAGATTGAACTTAAAAACTTGAGAAAAGGGAAAGGAGCAACGGAGGGGAATTTTGGAACTGGAGGAACGGTAGTGTCCGCCTGAAAGCTTTCCGAAGGAAAGCTAGCATCGAAAGCATAAGCAGTCTTCGGATTTCTACCGCTATAGCGGTTAAAATTAAGAAATTTGAAGACAACAGCGGCCGGAAGTCCAAATATTCACTGTAGTTGCGACTGGTCCTGAAATCTAAAACCACAAGTTCAATCTATATAGTTTCAGTGTGTACAAGGCAAAGGTTATTGATTAACTACAGGAATCTTAAGCTTGATCTCCGATAGGCCCTCTTCCTCTGATCCAGTCTTAATTAACAGCTCCATAGACCTTGGGTTATCCAAAAGATTGCTGCTGAGCAGATAACTAAAACCCTCATCCGTCCCGCCCCCGGAGTACGAGAGAAGCTGATCTACACCCTTTTTCGTTTCAGAGGCAATTTCTGTTCCCTTGATCGCCACAAACAATTTGTCTCTAATTTGCCATTGATCACGCTCGTTCTCCTGCAACGCCAAATTCACCCGGGTCATTAAGGGGGAGAATTCAACCTGGGTCAGCGTTATCTCTTGCCCTTCCAGTGTAAAAGTCTTGTCCGGATATACGGTTTGGGTTGGATGCTCCTTAAACTTGGAAGCTAAAGTAAAACTGATTTTAAGACTGGGAGAATATTGTACATCTTCATAAGCAATTTCCGAATTGGGGTCCTCCATCATGCCAGGGTCTACCAAAGCAATTTTAAAATCCGCTTCCAGCTGTTCAGGGAATGGCTTGTTCCGGTCGAGGTCGAACGTGCTCCGCCCGATGAATTTACTGTAACTCTTCACACCCGGTCCCCTAAAATGGCTGGCCACCCGCATCGTATCTTTCAAATAACTGTTCGTTGCCTTGTCTTCAAGCTTTGCACTATTAATACTGTGAATCTCCTGAGCGTTATCTGTGGTAGCCGTATATAGAATAATAAGCTTATTCTCGTCCGCAGTAACGGCGTTCAAGGTCACCGTAAAGCCTTCGCTGCTCACCGATTTGTTGATCCTCTGAATATATCCGTTTCTAAGTGCGGAATAAACGGTTTCGTCGTCGACATCAAATGAAGAAAGATCTTTGAAATCCTCCAGCCCTGTCCAGTCAATCGTTTGCAACAGCCGGGCCGTTTGCGGCTCTGACTCGAGATAAGGAAGGACAAACAGCAGAATGGCGACCGCAGCAGCTGCGGCAAATCCCATGAATGTGCTTCTGGAGAATAAAGCCATCTTGCTTTTTCGCTTACCCCTCTCAAGCCCCTTTTGAACCGCAAATCTTATCGCGCTGCTCTGCTGCTCCAATTCCACTTCTACCTGCTGGTGCATCTGAACCGCGTTTGACAGCAATTCCTCTTCTTCCTTGTTACTGATCATTCCAGTCACCCCGATTCCTGATAATCGTCCTAAGCTGCTTAAGCCCTTTATGCTCCCAGGTTTTGATTGTCCCTTCCGGCTTGTTCAACAATTCCGCAATCTCTGTCAACGTCATGTCATTATAGTATTTAAGCAGCAGCACATGACGGTACTTGGGTTTCACCTGTTCAAGCGCCCAGAGCATTTCCATCCTGCTGGTATTATGCATTGTAACGGGCTCCTGCATCTGTTCGTCCGCTGTCGGAACACTGCGCTTGCGTCTTCTCTGCGCATCTATGCAGACATATATCAGAATCCGGATGATCCAAGATTTAAATGCCTTGGGATCTTTCAGCGTTTTCCGCTT
Organism: Paenibacillus paludis; assembly: GCF_042610515.1. Classification (NCBI taxonomy): domain Bacteria; kingdom Bacillati; phylum Bacillota; class Bacilli; order Caryophanales; family Paenibacillaceae; genus Paenibacillus; species Paenibacillus paludis. Next base: position 299,341 of record NZ_JBGJZP010000003.1, on the reverse strand, counting down.
GATCCACGCCCGGCAGGTCATTTCCTGTACCGCTTCCAGCGCATCGTTCCGGTTGCCCAAATAACTGTAAGCTATACGATACAGCTGCTCGCTATGCTCTATCACAGTGTCATAGAACACAGATTCTTCCCGCGACACTGTACTGCTAACCCTCTTCATCTCTACCCCGGACATTGTCATCTTTCCTCCTACTCCCCCTTACCTTACATAGTTAAGACGGGGAGAACACGCAAACAGTTTTCTTAAATTGTAATTTATCCTTTTCTTCATTCCGTAAAGTGAAAATTGACAAAAAAAAGCCGTAACCCCAGCCTTTCAGCGGGACTACGACTTTAAGATAAATGTATGTTACAACACCCAGTTTCCTTTGCGGAACACGGGTTCAATGGTACCATCCGCCAGTTCGCCGTCGATATCAAGCTCAGCTGAGCCGACCATGAAATCAACATGCGTCAAACTTACATTCGCGCCTTTCGCCAGCAATTCTTCGCTGCTTAGTCCAACGCCGCCTTCAATATTGACAGGGTAGGCACTGCCCAGCGCAAAATGGCAGGAAGCATTCTCATCGATGCCTGTATTATAGAATACCCGGCTCATCCGGGAGATTGGCGAGTCGTGCTGCACCAGGGCCACTTCGCCCAGGTAGGAAGCTCCTTCATCCGTTTCCAGAAGTGAAGTCAGATGCTCACGCCCGGACTCGGCATCGTATGCGGTAACCTTGCCGTTTGTAAAAGTAACGGTGATGCCATCCACTAGACGCCCGTTCAAATTCAACGGAAGGGTACTGGCCACTGTGCCGTTGACGCCTGTACGACGCGGCATCGTGTAGATTTCTTCCGTAGGCATGTTCGCTACAAAGTATACGCCGCTACCGTTCTCCCCGCCGCCGCCGCGCCACAAATGGCCTTCAGGCAGTTCCACATGCAGGTCCGTACCGGGGGCGCGGTAATGCAGGCTTTTGTAGCGCTTGGCATTCATCCGGTCCTGGCTTTGCTTCAGCAGGGCAATATGCTCCCGCCAGGCTGCAACAGGGTCCTCAGTGCCTACGCGGTTCATCTGGAATACCGCTTCCCACATCGCTTCCACTCGTTTTTCTGCTGGAAGATCGGCAAATACCTTATCCGCCCATGCGCGCGTCGGCGCTTTGATGAGGGACCAGCTGATTTTATTGTTCCGGGTATAGTTCTGATATTTCTTCCGCGCTACTGCAGCAGCCTTGACGGCTGTTGACACCTTCGAGGAATCAATGCCGCGGAAAAGCTCCGGATCGGGTACTTTAATATGTAAGATAGCTCCACCCTCTTCGGCAAAACCCTCCAGCATATCCGCATGCCATTGCGGGTAATAACCAAAAGAGTCTTCGGGAGCCTTTTCGTAACGGATGCGCGTAACCGCCTCATCATCCCAGTCAACCATGACGTATTTAGCACCGGCCTCATAGGCTTTGCCAACGATCAAGCGCGTAAGCTCGGCTGTCTCCAGGGGAGAATGGATCATCAGCACTTGTCCAGGCTGTACATTTACTCCGACCTTCACAACGAGGTCCGCATATTTCTCCAGCATCACTTCAAAATCCTTCATGACTTCTTTTCCTCCATATCTAAGATTGCTGTAGTTCTACAAATCCAAACGAACTGCTCTTGTTATTTTAACGCAAAATGATCCTCGTTGCGATTCTTTATGATTTGACCTCTACTGTTGCCCATTCCCCACCAGTTTACCAGAGTAAATACCGGATTCGTCAGACTGTATCCTAATAAGCGCCCTGCCAATTTCAGTATGATTGCTGTAGGCAGTAAGAGTCAGTTCACTCTCCCTATTCTTGCTGGGTAATGGCGACCAATAAATCGTATCTCCGGATGCAATGGCCGTCTCTGTTCCGAGCTCATGCACCACATAATCCGGCGGAGTCCAGCGAAGAAAACTGCCCTCTGTTGTCTGCAGCCTGATTTCATCCGCGCCGTCAGCCGTGATCTGTATCGGAAATCCCGGCGACCTGCTGTTGGTCACACGATAGTCCCCGATGGGGAACTTAATTTCCGGCTGTACCTGTTGTGGCTCACCGTTTGCGGAGTACACCGTTACCGCGAAGATGTCTGACAGGAAGGGGCGTTGACCCGGCTGTCGCTGGCCGTTACTCTGGATCAGAAACAAACTAAGCAGTGAAAGAAGAACCAGCGCTGCGGCGATGATGGAAATGGCAGGTTGTAGTCTATAACGGCGGGTTAGTGCAGGCTTACCTGTATCCGATTCAGCTTTTTCCTGAACGGCTTTCTTCACTATCCCTTCTGCAAGCTCTGTTGAAGCCGTAATCTTCCTCATCCCATTCACATATTTATTCATCATCCATCCCTCCCATTACGGCTTTCAGCCGCTCTCTTGCACGCTTCAGCTGTGTGCGGACTGTACCTTCTTTATACTGCAGCATTGCGGCGATCTCTGCCGTGCTGTAATTTTCGAAATAATAGAGATGAATGACTATCCGGTATTTGACGGGAAGCTTCAGCACTGCCGATACCACTTCCCTCTCCTCCGCTTCAGGTATGGGCAATTCCGGTCTTTCCAGAGCAGAAATGTACCTTTTCCATGGGCTTCGCAGCATGTCCTTACACCGGTTAATGGTGACTCTGATGATCCATGCGCGTTCATGATCCGGATCTGCAAACTCAGGATGATGCTGAAACAGTCTGATAAAAACATCCTGGCAAATATCCTGCGCATCAGCCATATTCCTGACATAGGCTAAGGCCAGCCGCAGTACCATGTCCGAATGTTTCCGTACCATTTCATTTATGTATTTCTCAGTGCAGGGCAATTGTTTCTCCAATCCGTCTCCCCCCTTCACTGATAACACGCCGGAACCAGCGAATATGTTTCACTTCTTCACAAAAAAAAACGGCCCCGTGCAGGAGCCGCTGTCTGCTTCTCATAGATAGGGCAAAGGGTTCTATTAACCCGTGCAACATCAGTGTCTATTGTTTATCCACCTGCAACAAGGTCACGGTCTTCACAGCGTAAGTATGCTGAATCTTTTCTTCTGCAATGATATTCAGTTTGGTCAGACTGGCCACCTTTGCCGGATCGGTCTTTGAGAGCAGACGCCAAACCTCCGGGTCGGACAACGTGTTGTACAGCTTTTCATCATCATATTCCTTGCGGTTCTGCGTAACAAGCTTAACCTTGTAGCTGCCAATCACTGCCTCCGTCTCCCCGCGTTCACTGCAGTAGGACAAAATGTCCTGCCGCAGCTCGGCCAATTCCTTCTCAAGCTCCTTTTGTTTTGTTTTGAGTTTATAATACTGCTGAACCTTCTTCTCCATCATTGCTCACGCTCCTCTCCAAACATATGTATGCCGGATGAGGCCAATAAATAAGTTGAGCCCTATTCCATAAACTTCTATAATAAAATAGATTCTGCTGCAGTGATTCCGCCAGTAAGCAACGTCTAACCGCAAGGGTATGTTCAAGTGCGGGTAAGCTCAGTAAACTAACAAAATGGCAGGTGAACCATGTTTCAATCGTATCTATTTCCGATCTCTTACGCCTTTATGACCTTTCCTGTAGCGGCGCTGTTCTTCACGCTGCCTTTTCTCATTGTTCAATACCGGAAGCATGGATATATCAACAAGATCAGGGCAGTTGTTCTTTATTTGCTGCTGCTCTATCTGCTGAACGCCTTTTATCTCATCATGCTGCCGATGCCGGCGTCCCGGCACAACCTGCCCCCTTCGGGCAATACAATTCAGCATATCCCACTGCAATTTATTCAGGAGATTCTGAAAGAAGGCAATTTTTCCGCTCAGCAACCCTCAAGCTATCTGGCATTGCTGCGCGAGCCTGCATTTCTTCAGACCGTGTTCAATATCGTCTTGACGATTCCCTTCGGCTTGTTCCTGGGCTACTATTTCCGCACCAGGTGGATGGTGTGCATTCTGCTGTCCTTCTCGCTCTCATTGCTGTTCGAGATCACCCAGATCACCGGCATCTACGGTATATTTGATTATCCTTACCGTATCTTTGATGTCGACGACCTGATCACCAATACGCTTGGCGGAATGATCGGATTCAGAATTGCCTTGTGGATTTCAGGATTGCTCCCAAAGATCGAACAGCTCGACAACCACGAGGATCTGGCGGCCAAAAGAGTCACCTTCACCCGCCGCAGCATCGCCTTTATGCTGGATGCATTCGTATGGCTGACTGGGCTCACCCTGCTGAATGCCTTGTCTGTATCAGGAGCATTCTGGATATCAACCAGTGTCTTCTGTCTGCTCGTGCCCTGTCTGGCCGGAGGAAGAACACTTGGCAAATGGATCGTGCGCATCCGTATAAGCACTCAAAGGGAACGGCTCCGGCTGTGGATGCTGATCACCAGATACTTGCTGCTGTATGGGCTACTGATTGGAATGAACCGCCTAATTCTTGTTTCTTCTCAGCTCGACGGTCTGACCTCTGCCCTAGCAACAGTTGTTCGTATTGCTGTATTACTGGGGGACATGGCATTTAGTATTCATCTATTTATCGGAATCTTTAAGAAAAAACGAGTGTTATTCTATGAGAACATAAGCCAGACTTGCAACGTAATTACATGGCCGGAGAAGACGCAGGAATCCGCTAAGGATGTTACAAATTCAGTTGTCAATTAAGAGAGTTTTTTCATGGATAACATAAGAGGCCATGTTCCCCACTTACCGGGGACGCACGGCCTCTTTGCATTTTGAAAGTAATTTAAAAACTAGGAATCCAGTTCCTTAATCGTCAGCACCACCGGACAATGGTCGCTGCCGAGGACATTACACTCGATACCGGCCTCCACCAGCTGCGGAGCCATCCGTGATGAAGCCAGAAAATAATCAATCCGCCAGCCGACATTGCGCTCTCTGATCTTCGGCATATAGGACCACCAGCTATAGGCCCCTTCTGTGTCAGGGTAAAAATATCTAAAGGTATCCACAAAACCTGAGTCAAGCAATGTCGTCATTTTACCGCGCTCTTCATCGGTAAATCCTGAATTCCCCCGGTTGGATTTCGCATTTTTCAAATCAATATCCTGATGGGCGACGTTGAGGTCACCGCAGACTACAACCGGTTTATGCTGATCCAGCGCCAGCAGATAATTGCGGAACCGGTCCTCCCATTCCATTCTATATTCCAGACGGGTCAAATCCCGTTTGGCATTCGGAGTATATACATTCACGAGATAGAAACCGGCAAATTCCAAAGTAATAATCCGGCCTTCCGGCTCTGAATCATCCTCTATTCCATATCGTACGGAAAGCGGTTTGATTCTGGTAAAGACCGCCGTTCCCGAATACCCCTTCTTAAGGGCATAATTCCAATATTGCATATATTCCTCACCCTGCTCCATGACAATTTGTCCCTCCTGCAGCTTTGTTTCCTGCACACAGAAGATGTCTGCGCCGCTTTCCTTAAAGAAATCGTTAAAGCCTTTGTTCACACAAGCTCTCAGACCGTTTACATTCCAGGACACCAGCTTTATCATCGTCATTCTCCTTACATTTCACTAGAATTATCCCCAGTGTAACATATTATAAGCTGTTTAGAGTTGCTATGCGTGATACAATAACTGGGCTTGCTTCTTCCAATCTACTAAAATACGCGGGGGTTCCTATAAGCTATGAATATACCAAAACTGCTACGCAGCTTTAACTTTTTATATTTTGCCCTGCTCGCCATGTTCATTCCCTTTCTTCCGGTCTACCTGGATAATCAGGGTCTGAGTCCGGCGCAAATCGGATTTGTTGTCGGCACCGGCGGCTTCATAACGATAGTCGCCCAGCCGCTATGGGGAATGATCAGTGACCGTACAAAAACAATCCGCAAAGTACTGTTGTTCCTGCTGCTCTGCTCAGCCATTGTCGGCTACCTGCTGTATGTCTCAAGCAGTTACAGCCAGCTGATTCTGTTCGCTATGCTACTCTACTTTTTCCTAATGCCGATTGATCCGTTGACAGAAAGCCTCAATTTCCGTATCGCCGAGTCTTCCGGGATCAGCTACGGCTCGATCCGCACCTATGGTGCGCTCGGTTATGGTATCATGGCGCTGCTGACCGGATATGTAATGTATTATTTTGGCGCACAAGGTCTAGGACTGCTGTTTGCCGGCAGCAGTCTGCTAGGCTTCCTGGTCAGCTGGAACATGCCGGATGCCCCGGTTACCGGGAAACCGGTCACCCTGGACAGTCTCAAGCATTTCCTCTCCAATAAAGAAACGCTGTTATTTCTGCTGCTGGTCTTTGTCAGCTCCGTACCGGCAAGAATGAACGATACTTTTCTGGGGGTATATATTATTGATCTGGGCGGAGGATCGGCGTTGGTGGGACAGTCATTTTTCCTTGCGGCAATAAGCGAAATCCTTGTCTTTGCCTTGAGCTTCTGGTGGCTGCGCAAAGGCAAGGAGCTGATTATCATCGCTTTTGCGGGAGCCTTCTATTTCCTTCGTTTCTTTATTTCTGCCTGGGTTACCGATCCGCAGCTGCTCACTTACCTGCAGGTTCTGCAGTTGTTCACATTTCCCGTCTTCTACTCGGCGGCTATCCAGTACTTGTACAGCATTGTACCGGAGGAATGGAGGGCTACGGGCCAGACAGTGCTGGCACTTCTGTTCTTTGGGGTGTCGGGCATCGTGGCCTCATATGCGGGAGGTGCCATTTATGACAGATTCGGGGGCAAAACGTTCTTTTTATGCGTATCAGCAATGTCCTTTACCGGCATGATCTTTGGCCTCATTCTTTACCGGATTTATGGTAGACATAGCCGTAAGGGAGAACATGCAGTAACTCTATAAGACCGGATGCCGCGTCAGCGCTAAGGAGAATCAATATAATCTGGAGAGTACAACGATTGGAATAACGGTCCGTTCGCGGAACATTCTAAATTGTGCTAATCTCTTAAGTCATTCGCTGCTGCATTAATAGAAACGGAGAATATAATGTTCTATCATTGGAAAGCAGAGCTGCCTCTGATTTCTAATGTAATGCCAGAGTATCCCGCCCATACTCTCTCATTTCACTCCCCCTGCTAACATCCCTGGACGTTCAACGGCCAGGGATGTTTATCGCGCTATAGGATAAACAGATTACATACAGCTTGTTCTTAGAACTCCCCTTCAGGCATAGGTCCCGTATATATGGATTGCGGACGAAAAATACGGTTGTTGGCGGCTTGCTCCAGAATATGCGAGGTCCAACCCACGATTCTGCCGGACGTAAACGTAGGGGTGAAGATCTCCGGGTCCAGTTCCAGTGCCTGCAGGATCGCGGCAGCATAGAACTCTACGTTAGTGAACAACCGGCGTCCCGGTTTGTATTCCTCAAGCAGGCGGATCGCCGTATGCTCGACATGAATCGCCACATCAAAGGATGGATCCTTGCCGATCATTTCCTCGGTAGCAATCTTGAGCGCTTCAGCGCGGGGATCTTTGGTCTTGTAAATGCGATGACCGAAGCCCATAATCTTGCCACCTTTATCCAGAACCTCACGGATCCATGGCTCAGCCCGCTCCTTCGTTCCAATATCCGCCAGCATCGAGATAACTTCGGAGGGCGCTCCGCCATGCAGCGGACCTTTCATCGCCCCAATGGCACCACATACGGCTGCGCACATATCAGATTCGGTGGAGAGAACCACGCGTCCGGCAAAAGTCGAGGCATTCATTCCATGCTCCATGCAAAGAATCAAGTACGCACTTAGTGCCTGCACATGGGCTTCCTGCGGAATTTGTCCATTCAGCATATACAAATAATTAGCAGCATGCCCAAGCTCTGGAAGCGGCTCCACAATAGGCAGTCCTTTTAACCTGCGGTATCTGTAAGCAATAATCGTTGGCAATAGCGCAGTCAACCGCACGGCTTGCCGGAGCGTCGGCGGCCATGTTGCATTCCCCTGCTCCCCTAACGCAGCTACTGAGCTTTGCAGAACCAGCATCATCGGAACCGAAGCCGGGAGCAGATCAACAATTCTGCACAGATACTCCGGCATCGCTCTGGCCGCCGCCATTTCCAGCTTCAACATCTCCAGCTCCTCCGAACTTGGCAGATGGCCATTCCACAGCAAATAAGCTACTTCTTCGTAACTTCGGCTTATTGCAAGTTCTTTCGCCCAATATCCGCGGTAAACCAGATAACCTTTTTCTCCGTCTACCAAACCAATTTCTGTTTCTCCAGCCACTACACCTTCCAACCCGCTTACTGTTGCCATTGCACTTAACCCCTTTTCCGATCCAATAGGAATTGAACACTATATTAGGAGTATATGCTGTAAATCCCATATTGCATATTTATAGTTTTTTATGAATGCATAAAAATAATTTATCAGGTTAATGTATCGCGGACTGCCCGATAAGCTGCTTCAGCTTGGCTTCTGTATTTGAAGCTCCTGCGGGGGTATAGATGCTGCAGCGCAGATCTGTGCTTCCGTGAACCTGAAGTGAAGTTAGATGAAACAGCATCTTACCTGCTTTGGCATGGCGGAATTCGAGCACCACATCGGGAGCTGAGCTAACCTGGCTCTCCTCCCAAAGTGCTTGAAAAGCAGGATGTTTGCCCTTCATCTCCGCAATAAAATCATCATACCAGTGATCCTCAACATATTGCCCGTAGTACGCCCGGAATATAGCCAGATAACCCCTGACGAATTGTTCCCAGTTCACGGCAAGCCGCTGAAATTCCTTGCGTTCGAACAAGAGGCGGATCATGTTCCGTTCTTCTTGCGGCAACGAGGCAAAATCCAGAAAAACATGTGCCGCCGCTTCATTCCAGCCGACGATGCCGCAGCGCCGGTCCGAAATAAGGGTCGGGCAGGTGGTAAGCTCCTGCAGAATTTTCTGCAGTGGCGGACTAATGACGGAAACCTCCACCTGCTCAAATGGCATATTTCCGGGACCATTCTCAAGGGCCAAAGCGAATAAATAGCTACGCTCATCCTTGGTCAGCTGCAGTGCCGAGGCAATGCAATCCAGCACAGATGCCGATACTTTAATATCACGTCCCTGTTCCAGCCAGGTATACCATGTGCTGCTGACTCCGGCAAGCTGCGCTACCTCTTCTCTGCGGAGCCCGGGCGTTCGTCTGCGTGTCCCTTCCGGCAAACCTGCGTCAGCGGGAGAGATCGCCGCCCGGCGTGATTTTAAGAAATCCGATAATGCCTGAAGCCTCGTCTGATTGGACAATATCTGTTCCTGCCTTTCTGAAACCGTCCTATAAATAGTAGTAATTATACTAGTATAAACTACAACTTGTAATAGGATAAGTAAAGTGGAAAAATACTTGTATAACCCCTATGTACAAGGATGGAGGAGGACGATTATGGAACGCGTAGTAATTACCGGGATGGGCTTGATCTCGCCCCTTGGCAACACTGTAGAGCAATTCTGGAGCCGCCTGACTGCAGGCGAATCGGGAATTTCCGAAATAACTTCATTTGATACCTCACATTTCAAATCAAAAATTGCCGCTGAAGTGCGGGACTTCGATCCTGAGGGCAGATTCGGCCGCAAGGAAGCCCGCCGGATGGACCGGTTCACCCAATTCGCACTGGCTGCCGCCGAAGATGCGTGGGCGCATTCCGGTCTTCAGCGTGATCAGATTGACAAAGAACGGCTTGCTGTATATGTAGGTTCCGGGGTAGGCGGTATTCATACCTTGATGGAGCAAGGGGATGTACTGCGGACACGGGGACCGGAACGAGTCAGTCCCACCTTGATACCCATGCTGATCTCTAACATGGCGGCTGCGACGATCAGCATTAAGCTGGGAGCGTTGGGTCCTACTCTCTCCCCGGTCACCGCCTGTTCAATCGGCAATACGGCGATCGGAGAAGCGTTCCGGTTAATCCGTTACGGCGGAGCTGATTGTGTAATTGCCGGAGGCTCCGAGGCGGCGGTCAGCGAGATTTCGTTAGCCAGCTTCGGAAACGCTACTTCATTATCCACCTGCAACGATGAGCCCGAGAGAGCCAGCCGCCCGTTTGACGGCAAGCGTGACGGGTTCGTTATCGGCGAAGGCGGTGCGATTGTCATTCTGGAATCACTCTCCCACGCCTTGCGCAGAAATGCCGTGATTCATGGAGAAGTCATTGGTTATGGCGCCAGCTCTGATGCTTATCACATGGTAGCCACCCATCCGGAAGGCATCGGTGCTTTTCAGGCGATGAAGCTTGCACTCCGCGAAGCGGGAATCAACCCGGAGGAAGTGGATGTTATTAGCGCCCATGCAACCAGCACCATTATCGGGGACCGCTCGGAAACATTGGCGATTAAGAAGCTGTTCGGGGAAGCGGCTTACCGCATTCCGGTTACCGCCAACAAATCGATGACCGGCCACACGCTCGGAGCTGCCGGCGGGCTGGAAGCCATCGCTCTGATTCAAAGCCTGAGTAGCGGCATCATTCCGCCTACCATCAATCAGGAAATCCCTGATGAAGTATGCGACCTGGATTATGTGCCTAATACTGCCCGCAAAGGCGAGCTCAAGATTGGAATCTCCAATTCTTTTGGTTTTGGCGGCCATAATGCTGTTATCGCCCTAAGCAAGTACGAGAATGGATAACCATAGTCTAACCTGCAATCAAAGGGGCTGTCCCAAAAGCCATGAAATGGCTGCTTGGGACAGCCCTTGTTTTTGAGTAAGATCAACTTGAGCACTTGGGTGGACGCTCCGCGAACGGACCGTTGTTCCAATCGCTGTTGTCCCCAGATTTTTTTGATTCTCCTTAGCGGTGAAAATCCGGGGACAAAGGCGACCGCTACCGCTTTTCCACAATCAGTCCGTCCTCTCCGCTGTTTAAGCGGGAACTGTTTCTACAATCCTCTAAAAAACAACAAAGAAAACGCCCTTTTGGTAAAATGGAAGTACCACCCACCATCCCCAAAGGAGCGATTTCTTTGTACATTCAATATACCATGGACCAACTTTACTTGCCAATGGATTTAGAAGAAGACATCCCACAAAATCATCTCGTTTGTGTCGTTAACGCAGCCGTAAATCGCCTGGACGACGCTATCTTTGACGCTGTCTATCCTGGCGGCGGCCGCGACAGCTACCACCCTAAGATGCTTACCAAAGTCATTATTTACGCTTATACTCAGCGAATCTATTCGTCTCGTCAAATCGCTAAAGCCGTGCGAGAGAACATCCCTTTCATGTGGCTGGCCGGACGGCAACGCCCCGACTTTCGCACCCTTATCGCTTCCGTTCCCAGCGGATGAGAAGTGTCCTCGAAACCGTATTTACCGCCGTGCTTCAGTTTCTGGCTGACGAAAAATACGTGTCTCTGGAGCATTACTTTGTGGATGGTACCAAGATTGAGGCCAATGCCAATCGCTACACCTTTGTTTGGGGCAAAGCGGTCAGCAAACACAAAGCGAAATTGCAGGAGAACGTCCATGCTCTGTTTGCTGACATTGAAGCGGCAGAGCACCAAGAAGAACGGGAGTGCCAGGGAAAGGACCTCGCCGAACTCGGCGAATCTTGCGAGATGAGTAGTAGGAAATTGGAACACCTGACCCAGGCGCTGGAGTCAAAGCTCATGGACAAACCCAAAGACAAGCCCTTAAAAAAAGCCGTTCGAAAGCTTCGCAAGGATTTGCTGCCCAGGCTGCTGAAGTACGAACAGTACCAAACACTGCTTGGCGACCGAAATAGCTTCAGCAAGACGGACCCGGATGCAACCTTCATGCGGATGAAGGAAGACCACATGCGAAATGGTCAGCTCAAACCCGGATACAATGTACAGATCGGAACCGAAAACCAGTTTATTTTGGCCTACAGTCTACACCCGAGACCTACTGACACCCGTTGTTTACAGCCGCATCTGGAAAAGGCAAGGCAGATCCTGGGGAAACTTCCGCAGACGGTGATTGCGGATGCAGGCTACGGCAGTGAAGAAAACTACGCCTATCTGGAAAAAGAAGAGATTCAGGCGGTCGTGAAATACGGCAGCTACCACAAAGAAAAAAGCAAAGCTTGGAAAGAGAATGTCGGAAAGATTGAGAACTGGACGTACAGTGAAACCAAGGATACATGGACGTGCCCAGCCGGAGAAACGCTGCATTTCCGCAAAGAGAGCAAGGAGACGCTACAAAGTGGATATGAAATTCACAAACGTCATTACCGAAGCCAAAGCTGCGAAGGCTGTCCGCTGAAGGAACGCTGCACCAAGGCAGCAGGAAACCGGGAAGTGGTTGTCAGTCTGGAGAGGCTGCGGTACCAGAAGCAGGCTCGGGCCATCCTGCGAAGCGAGGAAGGCTATGCCCTGGCCGTACGCCGAATGACGGAACCGGAAAGTGTATTTGGACAACTGAAGAATAACCGGGGCTTCCGGCGCTTTCTGCTTCGCGGCATGGAAAAAGTGACGCTTGAGGTCGGTTGGCTTTCGCTTGCCCATAATATGCTGAAGCAAGCTGCAAATGACCAAAAACGCAGAGCAGCGATCCTCCAATAACAGGAGAATCGCTGCTCTGTTGAATTTTACGGTTTTGAGAATAAATGTGGTCTGTCTCCGCTCGTAGAAAACTACTTTTGGGACAGCTCCTTGCTCTGCGGCTGGAAGCCTTGTGACACCGACTGCGCCTAAAGGCGCTTGCTCTCCCTTTGGCCGAGGGGTCTTGATCTATGGCACTTCTTTTCGTAATCTATCGTTTCGTTAGCGTTACATTACATTCTTCTACTGACCTTGAAGCTTCCGTCTATATCCCAGTTGTCGTTAGACAATACCGCTTGTCCGGGAGAAACATCTGCTACGGTTACAGTCAGCGGAGTACTCTTCGATAGCCATCCGTATCCAGCCACTGTTCACCGGATCTGATTCTTGTAACACCTCAAAACTCTCTATAAAAATCATCCCGTATTTCCGAAATCGCAAGATAGCATTCTTTACCGTCCAGAAGCCTTGCTGGCACTCTCCACGTCTTTCCGTAATAGAAGCTGTCGGCAACCAGTTCTCCATCCGCATAAATCTGTGCTGCATCTCCATAATAATCAATATTTACGAAGCCTTGAGATCCTGTAACCGTAACTTTCTGCCAGGTGACCTTTCGCTCACCACCGATATGAAGTTCTTCCGTATGCTTCGGTTCAAATAGAGGCTGTCCCACATTCGTAAATGCGATGACAGGCTCGGTATAGGGCTGCCGGACTGATCTGAATTCAAAGCCTTCGCCATTCCAGTACCAATAGCCGAAATCTCCTTCTTCAATGGAGCGTATTTCACCATTCGCTTTGAACAAGTCACACTCGTCACCGATGTACAGCTCTCCATCCAGTCTGCGCAAATATCTGGCCTGATCCCATGTAAGTGTAACAATGGCAATATCATTTACCCGGAGTGCAGATCTCTTCCCTGCCTCTGGTGTGAATTTCTGTCCATCTCCGAATTGATACTCTGCGGCGATACCGGGGATCTGTACGAAGAAATAGGTGTTTGCCTGTCTGCATAAAGGCTGCGCCGTTGCATAGGTCAGGACACTCCCCGACAGGTCCATCTGGAACGGCAAGAAAAAGCTGATATCTCCGCGCACATCAATAGGCGGGAAGGTGACAATACCCGTATTTATCACAGCACCTTGAATATCTTCAAGCTTGGAGAGTCTTTGGTAATGGTTCACAAATACGTATCCGCTTTCACCGTCTGTACGCATAACGTACCGCAGAGAGGAAGTATCATCCCTTCTCACGACTTGCTCGGCTTCCACTCTGACCATCGGTGCAAAGGTTTCCTGGAAATCCTGTACGAACAAATGAAGAAGGTTCAGCAGCCCGTACTGCTCTCCTACTTCGCCATACTCCGATAAGGCAGTCTGATAATCATAGGAAAGAATCGGATAATCATTTGGATAGCCTGTCGCCTTGGACTCCTGGAACGTCGAAAGTTTTCCAATCTGATTGGTGCCGCCATGATACACATAATACCCGATCAGGTTGTTACCGTCACCGAGCTTAACAAGCGATACGGCATAGATATCCATACCTTTTACAATATATCTACGGTGGTGTGTCACCTGCAGACCGCCGCCTAATTCACAGGTTGCAAATGGATAACGTTCATAGGGCATCTGCCATTCCCCGTTTTCTTCAGTTCGTCTGGGAAGGAGGTCCGTTCCTATTCCTGTGTCATTTCTCATTCCGGTGAAGAAATAATGAGGCGACGGCGGAAGCGGATTAGTATGTTCATCCCATGGTGCATCACAATATCCTCCAAATACAGGAACCACCTCATCAACAGGAATTTGGGCACCTGCAACAGCATTCCATCCTGTTACTGTGTAGATTGGCGCAATCATCCCGCATTCTATGGCCAGTTTTCTTAATTTTGACAGATGAAATGCATCGTTTGTCAGCTCATTATCTAACTGGACGGCAATAATGTTTCCCCCGTCCTTATAGAAAAGCCCCTGCACTTGTTCAGAAATCTTCTCATAATAAATACGTACTTTTTCAAGATATTCCGGATTATTCTCACGCAGCTTGAAAGGTTTCTTGAGCAGCCAGTCCGGATATCCTCCGTTTCTGCATTCGCCATGCGCCCAAGGTCCAATCCGGATTACGGCTTCCAGGCCGGCCTTTTTACACTCCAGGATAAAAGCCCGCAAATCATTATCTCCGGTAAAATCGAACTCACCTTCTATTTCCTCATGATAAATCCAGAACACATAGGTGGATACCACAGTAATCCCGCCGGCTTTCATTTTGCACAGCTCTTCATACCAGTAATTGCGGTCATATCTTGAAAAGTGGAATTCACCCATCACCGGAAGAACCGGCTTTCCGTTGCGTGTAAAATACAAACTTGTTACGTCAAGTTTTTCACCTGCCGGATTTCCCCCTCCAAGATTCAAATGATTCTTCAAAATTTCGGGCTGCTTATAATACTTGAATTTGTACATCTTATTGAAACCCTCATTTCTGAATGTAAAATTTGTATTTATACTGAAGTCATTGTAACGTATGGGGTAACAGGGTCGTTAGTATTTTTAATCTGAAATTTTAGCACAAAACGAACATTCTATGAAAGCAGGAATGTAACAATACTGAACCACACAGGAGGATTGGCATATTGCCATTGAGGCTTTTTCATCATAAGCGTGAAGCATATAAATGCTTATATTGTTGAAAAAAGCTCCAGCTCACCGTTCTTCACAGTGGGCTGGAGCTTTTGGTCAAATATATAATAATAGATTTATTTGCTCTCTGCTGCAGATGAGACATGACTTCCCCAGATAGCAATCCCCTCGGCAGAAAGTGCACTGAACGTCATGACTTCGCCCTCAACGGCTTCATTCCATTCTCGCAGGAAGACACCACTGTACACAGTCCCATCTATTGTCAGCTCAGCGTTGTGTTCTCCGCTTATCGTCCATGTTCCCGTTACCGCTCCTGATATCTTACCATCGCCACCCAGCTGAATCAGTTCCGACTGCACTGTATTTGCTGTAATGTCCTTGCCATGATTCACATATTTGTAATCTCCGGTGACTTCCGCTGCAGTATAAGTCCCGATCTTCTCACCGCTGTAACGATGAGGAGCGACAACCGGCCAGCCATCCTTGTTCATGAACATCTGATGTACTCGAACTTCGTGTTCTTCTCCCCGGTTAGGGAAACGCGTATGGAAGATCAGATAATATTCCTCCTTCTTCGCATCATAATAAGCCGAATTATGTCCCGGCGACAAGTAGCCAACCTCGCTTACAGCATTCTCAGTTGAACTATTGATGAACTTATAGTTGCCCATCAGCTTCACCCCGTAAGGTGAATAAGCCGGATCATCGAACAGCTTGCCGGCCGTGCCCTTGGCGTCAATCATCGCTTTACCTTCGGAGTCTTCAAAAGGACCATCAGGATTCTTGGAACGCGCTACGCGGATATTATAGCCGCCTTTGGTGTCCAGTCCCCCGTAGGAGAGAAACAGATAATAGTAATCGGTTTCCGGACTGTACAGCATATAAGGGCCTTCAATCCGGGCGTGATTTGCTCCCAGCAGCTTTTTGCCATAGCCTTGATCCGGTAACGGGAAGCCGGTAGCGGCATCCAGCTCCATAATAAAGATCCCGCCGGAATAGGAACCATACACCATCCACAGCTTGCCGTCTTTATCAAAAAACACATCAGGGTCAACCACATTCGGTTTGACGGTAGCATCATAAATTTCACCGTCATTGCCTACACCAGCCATGCCGGATTTCAGGATAATCCCCTGATCCTTATATGGTCCTTCAATCTTGTCGGCTACAGCAATACCCATTGCAGACAACGGAGAATCCCCACGGCAGGCGTTATAGTACATATAGAACTTCCCGTCCGCCAGCTGAATCACATCCGGTGCCCACAGTGTGTCCGACTGGGCCCAACTCAGGGTCTGGCTCAATTCCTCGGTCACGTTGGGAATCAGCACGTTGCCGTCCGCTACGCCGGAGGAAATTTGTTTCCATGAGATCAGGTCCTTGGATTTGGCCGAAGCCAAATGGGAACCGAATACATAATATGTATTGTTCACCTTGATAACAGAAGGATCATGTACTGAAACATTATCGAACTGCGGTGTACCGCCGTCACCGCTGCAGCCTGCCAATAATGTTAACGAAATCAATGTAGTCAATGTGTATTTTTTCATTTTCTTACCTCCTATGTATACCCTTACATTTTGCTGCGAAAATAAAAATTAGTCAATACTTTTATTTACACATATTAGTTTCGTTTTAACTATATATAAAATATAAAATTCTAGACCCACGCAAAAAAAGCGCCAAGCCTTACGAAGGCCTGACGCTAATCTCAATAGTATGCCATTACTTGATCTAATTAATTCGCGCTGAAGCTTTCCACCAGAACCGGCTCCGGATAAGCATTTTTCAGCACGCGTTGTCTCTTCTTCACAACTTCAGGCGGCTCTACAGCCGGAGCCATCGGATGCATCAGCCAGGATTTCACCAAATGGGAGTCCGAAACCTTATACATTGGCGGCTCTTTCTCCATATCGATTTGCATCGCATAGGTGCTGCGCAAGGCAAAGGCGTCGCCCTTAGGCGGTTTGATCAGATCGGGAGGGGTTCCTGGAATGGCTGTAAGCTTGGTGCCTTTGCTTTCCAGACTCGGCATGGAAGCGAGCAATCCCCATGTATATGGATGTCTTGGGTCATAGAAAATTTCTTCTGCTGTGCCCATCTCGACAATTTGTCCTGCATACATAACGGCTACACGGTCGGCCATTCGGGCCACGACACCGAGATCATGGGTGATAAAGATGATTGCCGTATCAATTTTCTTCTGGATATCCTTCATCAGGTCAAGAATTTGCGCCTGAATCGTTACGTCGAGTGCTGTTGTCGGCTCATCGGCAATCAACAGCTTAGGGTTGGCTGCAAGTGCCATGGCAATAACGACACGCTGGCGCATACCGCCGCTGAACTCATGCGGGTACTGCTGGAAACGACGCTCAGGTGAAGGAATTCCCACCAAGTTGAGCAATTCGACACCCCGTTTGTATGCAGCGTCTTTGGACATTTTCTCATGTTTGAACAGAACCTCGGTAATTTGCTTACCAACCTTCATCATCGGATTCAGCGAGGTCATCGGATCTTGAAAGATCATACCGATTTCCTTACCGCGAATCTTCTGCATTTGCTTCTCACTCTTCTTAATCAGGTCTTGACCATCGAACAAAATCTGTCCACGTTTATAAATACCCTGCGGCTCAGGAACAAGCTTCATGACCGCTTGGGAAGTTACGCTTTTACCGGAACCGGATTCGCCTACAATCGCCAGTGTTTCCCCTTTATTTACATGGAAGTTGACGCCACGGATTGCTTGCACTTCTCCGCCGCGTGTTTTGAAAGATATTGCTAGGTCCTTTACCTCTAAAAGGCGCTCCATCCTGTCACCCTCTCTGCTCTTTTCAAAATATGATAATGATTCTCAGTATATAGAAAGGCAATAAGTATTATTTTATCTATCTTTATAGTCTTACGTCAAGTGCTTTCTGAAAATGTGTCTTTAGAGATTCAAGCGGTTTCACCCTTGATTGCGGCGCATTCTGCTCTTCATCAGGCCCCAGACAGCCGGTGGAGCCAGGCACAGCAAGAGCAATAGCGACCAGCCTATATCCGCAAAGCTAACGGTCTCTGCCTCCAGCAGCCTGTAAAAGGCATACATTGAATAAGGCAATGCTACTAACACCGCTGTTACTACGCCGGGAGTATACAGTTTCAGATAGATACTTTGCCCCAGATGTGTAAAAACATGCAGCAGGAAAACGGCAAGAACCGCCAGATATAACCAGTAAAAAGAAAAGAATACTGCAAGTACGGTCACTGTTACTATCAGAATATACACGAACAGCACATCCATAGCAAAAGCCCGCGTCGTCATGCGCATGGTACTCCTATACATTGTGCTCATGTACTTAGGAAGAGCCGCTTCCACGCGGCTGCCGTATTTGCCTGCCCAAGACTCAACAGTAAGAATTTCTTCAAAATCATGAAACATAAAGCATACAGGCAGCAACCACAACAAGCTTATCGTATCGATATGAAGATTCAGCCAACTCAGCATTTGTAAACCAGCCTCCCACAAAAGAAGTGTTTCCGGTTAATCAGAGCAGCAAGAAGACCGGTCTCCCTTCAGAGGACCGGCCTTCCGCGTTCTATTTTATGGCTTCACCGCTGCCGGTGAATGTTCTCCAGCTCTCCGTCAGGTTATCCAAGGTCCAGCTTACATGATTCTCATCCTTATACTGCCGTGAATAACACTCAATCACAAGGATGAGGTCGAGATACAGGTCATAGAGTTTCTTGCGCCGCATCTCGTTCGGGCTGTCGAAGGTGAGACCATAGCCTTTGTGGAAGGCTGCTGAGTCCTCGAAGTGCCGGAAATAATACTCCTGCAGCACATCGCCCCACAGCGCTCTCTCCCAATCAATAATGGAGACAATAACTCCATCCTTCACAAACAGATTGCCATTCCACAAATCCCAATGCACAAGCCGGGGTTCCGTCACCTCATCAAGGGCGGGATAATATTGCTCCAGCACCCGTTTAATTTCATCGTGGGACGCCGGTAATTTGGCTTCCAGTCTGGCGGCATCAGCAAGCAGGTTATTCATCAGCGAGGTGAAGCTCTCCCGCCATGAGTCTACTGTTCCTTCCGGCATCTGTCCGAACAGGCCAAACCGCGGTCCCTTAATCTCGTTAATCAACCGCTGATACCTTCCCAGCTCCTGCTCGATGGAGGCTCTTTGTTCGATGGACAAAGTATCTTTCACTTCACTGTAGGGCTGCCCTTCAATCTTCTCCATGAAAAAATAGGGAGATGGAATTAGCTGCAGGCTTTCGTCATAACTGTATACGGCTGGCACAGGAATACCACCGGCTGCCTTGACCAGCTGCAGGGCTTCTACTTCTGCCCGCATAATATCCTTCTCATAGCTTAACGTTTCCGTCTCATCTGCAGGAGCGATCTTCAGAATCACAGTCTGTCCATCGCTTAATTCAAGATCATAAGCCGTATTAAAAAAACCCCCGGTCAGCTCCGAACAAGAGACAATCCCCGCATCTTTGCCGAAAGCCGTCTCTACCAGCAGTGCCAGCTGCCCGTCATCCAATTTGACTTTAGTGAAGCTATCCATAGTATTTACACCCACCACATATCAGCAAGCGGCTCTTCAATCAGCACTTGGCGAAGATTGTCTACCGCTTTGGAGAACCCTTCTTCGATGGACATCAGTCCATCTTCGTGTTCGATACTGACTACATAATCATAACCAACCAAGCGAAGGGCACTGATGATATCTGCCCAGACCTTCACGTCATGTCCATAACCGACTGAACGGAATTGCCAAGCACGGTCAAGCATATTGGTATATGACTGCATATCGGTCAATCCGTACATATTCACGTTTACCGGATCAATCACGGTATCCTTGGCGTGGAAGTGATGAATCGCGCCCTGGCGGCCGAGAATATGAATGGCCTGCACCGGATCAATGCCTTGCCACCACATATGGCTGGGATCAAGGTTGGCCCCGATAGCTTCACCTGCAGCTTCTCTCAGGCGCAGCAATGTCGCTGGCGTATGCACGGAAAACCCTCCGTGCAGCTCCAAGCCAATCTTGACGTCATGCTGTGTTGCGAATGCGCCCATTTCCTTCCAGTAAGGAATAACTTTATTCTCCCACTGCCAAGCCAGAATTTCCTGATAATCGTTCGGCCATGGAGCAACCGGCCAGTTGGGGTATTTGGCATCCTCGTGGTCACCCGGGCAGCCGGAGAAGGTGTTTACCACCTGAACCCCGAGTTTTTGCGCCAGTTTAACAGAGTTCACGAAATCTTCATGGTCCTTGCGGGCCAGCTCTTTCTGCGGATGCAGCGGATTGCCGTGGCAGCTTAACGCACTGATCATCAGGCCGCGTGACTCCACCGCATGCTTAAATTCCTTCAGCGCCGTTTCATTCTCAAGCAGCAGCTTCGGATCACAATGGCTGTTGCCCGGGTTGCCGCCGGTCCCGATCTCCACTGCCTTAAGTCCTTTGGAAACTACATAATCCAGCGCATCCTCAAGCCCCCGACCGCCGAAAAGCACCATAAATACACCAAGTTTCATTGCCCTGACGCCTCCCATAGATAATAAGTCATGTTCGTTATTTAAACCCCGTAGATATCAAAATCCTTAATAATTTCATTGCTCTCCGCAGCCTCAAAAATCGCTTCAATCAGATTCTGCACACGCAGCACTTCCGCATTCTTGACGATAGGCTCAGCCGTACCTTCAATTACAGCGACAAAATTGTTGTAGAAACCGTCCGCAAGCTCTGCTGCCGGCGGCAGCGCTTCGGTAATGGTCGAGCCTTCCGAAGGCGGTGCCATCGTCTTGGTCAAGCCGACACCGGCACGGATCGGCGTGGGCTCCCGGTGTTCACTTTCACTGTTGCGGGTAACAATTCTTCCGGTCAGCGACCAGTCTTCGATTACTGCTGAACCTTCAATCCCTTTCACATACCATCTTGGCAATGTGATGAAGTTGGTCGTACCGACCTCAACGATCGCCTTGATGCCATTTGCGAATTGCAGCACCGCTTCAAATCCGTCATCGACATCATTGCCGAGAATATAGCTCAGCGTGCTGGTCACGCTGATCACTTTACTGTCGATCATAAACAGCAACTGGTCGAGCAGATGTACGCCCCAGTCGAGCAACATACCGCCACCCTGCTCCTTCACATGGCGCCAGTCGCCGGGAATGCCATTGGCTCCATGTACACGAGACTCAATCTGGAACAGTGCTCCAATCGTTTCCGTCTCGTACATTTGCTTGATCACGCGAAAATCCTCATCCCAGCGTCTGTTCTGATGAACCATCAGCACGCGTCCGGCTCCATCGGCCGCCGCAGTCATCTCCTTAAACTCAGCAGAGGACATGGCTACCGGCTTCTCACAGACGACATGCTTGCCGGCTTGGAGCGCACGGATGGCTATTTCTTTATGGACATCGTTCGGGGTTGCAATCAGAACCACCTCGACAACCGGGTCAGCAAGCACTTCCTCATAGCTGGCATAAGCTTTGTAACCTGCTTCTACTGACGCTTCGCGCCGTACTTCCAGTAAGTCGAACGTACCTGCGACTTCCAGGCGCTCATTCTCACCGATCAATTGCGCATGATAACTTCCCATTCCACCATATCCGACAATGACCACAGAATGTTTGTTTGAACTCATGGATTCCACTCCTGCTTTTCTTATTGTATCCGTGTTAAATTCTCTTAGTTGTCAGAACTTCCGTCAAAATAGACTGCACGGCCAGTGCGTGCGGATTCATAAACAGCTTCCAAAATCTGCGTCACGACAAACGCTTGCTCAGGCTTGACGACCGGGTCCTTGTCTTCAATAACCGCCTCAAGCCACAAGCGGGCTTCGCGGTCAGCTTCGGTCTCTGCGGACCCGCTGTAGAAAGCAACGCCGCCGGAAGACAGGTCCACCTTCGTTTCATACAGGCGTCCGGCGCGCTCTCCGTTAATGCGCAGGCCGTCTTTCATATCCGCACCGCCTTCGGTGCCTGCAAGCAGCGTCTTCGCTTCACCGAATTCAGCGACATTCAGTGCCCAGCTTGATTCCAGCACGATGGTTGCCCCGTTCTCCATTGTAATAAAGCCGAAGGCGGAGTCTTCAACCTTAAATTGTTCAGGATCCCATGGACCGAATGCATTTGCGGCATTTTTACGCTGACCCAGCTTGTGGAAGGTAGAACCGACCACTACACGAGGTTTATAATTGTCCATCAGCCAGAGAGTCAGATCCAGAGCATGCGTTCCGATATCGATCAGCGGGCCCCCGCCCTGCTTCTCTTCATCCAGAAATACCCCCCAGGTCGGAACGGCGCGGCGGCGCAGCGCAATGGCACGGCCATAATAAATATCGCCCAGCTCCCCACTTTCGCACATCCCCTTCAGGTATTCACTATCTGCACGGAAGCGGTTCTGATACGCGATTGACAGCTTCTTGCCGGTGCGGCGGGCAGCATCCAGCATGTCCTGCGCCTGCGCCGTTGTCTTGGCCATCGGTTTTTCGCACATGACATGGTTACCGGCTTCAAGCGCCGCAACCGTAATTTCGGAGTGGCTGTCATTAGGTGTACATACATGCACGATATCAAATCCGCCCGCTGCAAGCAACTCACGGAAATCCGTATAGACTACCGCACCTTCGGCACCATAGATTTTGGCAGCCTCCTGGGCACGTTCTTCCACGATATCGCAGAATGCTACCATCTCAGCATTCTCTTGACGGGATAGGCTTGGCATATGTTTGCCGTTTGCGATACCACCGCAACCGATAATAGCAATTTTAAGTTTGTTTGACATGAACTTTTCCCCCTTGATTGGCATAGCCTCTAACCCATTTCATACTGTCCGCAACACTTTCCAGCGCCGGACGGCTGCAATAATCCTGTTCCACTACCGCCCATTCCACTCCAACCGCATCAGCAGCCTCCAGAATCGCGGTAAGATTCACTTCACCTTCGCCCAATACAACAGTCTCTGCCGAGCCATCTTCGAGCTTCTTCATATCCTTTAAGTGGATAAGCGGCAAACGGCCGGCATATTTGTGAATATACTCAACAGGGTCATAACCGCCGTAGTACACCCAGCAGGTGTCCATTTCTACCTTAAGCAGCTCAGCAGGAACCTCTTCGAAGATACCGTCAAATGCGGTGCGCTCTCCAAAACGCTCTGTGAATTCAAAATCATGATTATGATAAGCAAAAACCGCGCCTCTTGCTTTGCACTTCTCTCCGATTATGCGGAAATTAGCAACAACCTCTTCCCAGTTACGCTGTTCCTCAGTCAAGAAAGGCACAATCAGGTTCCGGTTGCCGATCTCAAGATTAAAGCTGATTTCCTGCTCCGTATCGTTCAGCATGGCATCATATGGACGATGTGCTCCGAGAGCAACCAATCCTGTTTCCTGAAGCAGTCCCTTTACTTCCTCTGCTGTCCGGCCGAAAAAATCGTAAAATTCCACTCCCGCATATCCCAGCTCAGCCACCTTGCGCAGCGTTCCTTCGAAATCCTGCTCCAGCTCTGCTCTCAGCGTATACAACTGTAATCCAATCTTCAGCATTCTTTCCTCACTCCTAGTCAATGTAGAGTTAACTTGCGTTATTCAAAACGGCGTACCCGCTTCGGCCACACTATGGAAATCACCTGAACAAAAGGGCTGTTATACAAAATGTCCTTTATATCTATTTCCTGCGCCTTCTGAACCCCACGCCTGCTTATGTAGCTTCCAGAGCCGCCATACAGCCTCCTTCGCATCATTTATATGTTTTTGCTTAGCTACATGGTAATATGAAAGCGTATATAATAAAATGAATAATATGATTAAAACATGAACAATCTGCTTATCATTTCAACAACCCAGGAGGACTCATGACATCTGCTGCTGCCTGCCACGTATTTTCCGCGGGATTCTCTTTTCACCGCAAGCCTTTCCATTCGTCACTCAATGAAGGCCTCCAGAATTATCTCCTGCGATTGCAGACGGAGGGGCGCAGCCGGACGCGGATTGACGGTGTCATCTCCACAGTGGAGACCGGCGACCTCATGCTCTTCGCCCCGGATGATCCTTACTATTTAAGCATCGACAAAGAGAACTACCCTGTTGGCAAACCACGGATTGAAAGTGGGGATTACCATATTTTTTGCGGCGGCCCCTGGATCGAGGAATGGTGGACACGCACACAGCGTCCTGCCCTTCTCCGCTTGCCGCGCAGCGATTATTTTCTCGGCTTATTCCGCCAGCTTGTGCTGGAGCAGCGCAGGCTCTCCGACTCCTCACCAGAGATTTCAGCGTGTTATCTGCAGATTTTATGCATGGAGATTGATAGACTGATGACCGAACAGCCGGTGATCTCACCTAAAGGTTATCTTGCCTACCGGATGAAGCAATATGTGGAGGAACATGCCGCTATTTCTTTTCGGCTCGAGGATGTGGCCGGCCACGTCGATATTTCTGTCTCCCGCGCGGTGCATCTCTTTAAAGAAGCTTTTGGCACCAGCATAGTGAAATATGTAAATGACGTCCGGCTGGAAATGGCGCGGGAACGGATCACCTTCAGTCCGATGCCGCTGGAGCATGTCTCTGAAACCTGCGGTTTTGCCAACTATACTTACTTTCACCGCGTGTTCCGCAGCCGGTTTGGCATGTCGCCAAAACAGTACCGTATACACAGCAGGGCACAGACTTAAATTATGAGGCCCCGTATAAATGCAAAGGAGCACCATCCCGAAAGATCTGCTCCTTGTGTTTGATCTTATTCAATTGCTGTTGTTTGCTGGGTGTAAGACGTACATGCTGGGAGATTGCGCTGTAGTCATCATTTGTTCTCCGGTTTCTTGCGGCGCACCATGTTCCGGCGCGTTCTGCCTTGAGCAAAGCTTTTTGTGTTTTCGTGCGTGCCATTGCAGCAACACTCCTTTTGTATCGTTATGACCGGCAAGCCGTCTGCCGATACTTTAATTTTAACATATTCACGACCTGATTTCCCGGTATAGTTAATTATAAAAATCTGGTACCCGCTTAAATCTAGGAGCTTGCAGACCAGAAAATGGTATAATACAGTATCCTTGTTTTACAGGAATTCCGTATAAAAGCCAGGCAAAATCGGAGGAGAAATCAATGAAATACGATGTATTGTATGATGGCGCTTTTGCCATGCTCAAGGTGCATTTGAACCCGGGTGAAAGTGTCAAGGCGGAAATGGGCGCAATGGTCGCCATGTCGCCGAATGTTGAGATCAGAGGTACGGTAGACGGCGGTTTGATGCGCGGGCTTGGCCGGATGCTGAGCGGGGAGAAGTTCTTCTTCCAGGAGCTTACTGCCACCAGAGGACAAAGTGAAGTGCTGCTCTCCCCCGGGGCAATCGGCGATATCCAGGCGATTGAGCTTGACGGGTCGTACAAGCTGTATGTTCAGAAGGACGGCTTCCTCGCGGGAACCCATGGGATTCAGGTCAACACCAAAATGCAGAACCTGACCCGCGGCCTGTTCTCCGGCGAAGGATTCTTCATTATAGAAATCAGCGGCAGCGGAACGGTGTTCCTATCCTCCTTCGGGGCAATCCATGCGATTAACCTCGCCCCTGGCGAGGAAGTAATTATCGACAACGGGCACCTGGTGGCTTGGCCGGATTATATGGACTACAAGGTGGAAAAAGCCGCCTCCGGCTGGCTGAACAGCTTGACCAGCGGTGAAGCTCTGGTCTGCAGATTCCGCGGTGAGGGCGTGGTGCTGGTGCAGACCCGCAATCCGGGAAGCTTCGGAACATGGATCAAATCGTTTGTGCCAAACCGGCCTTAAGCCTGAGAAATAATAACACAAACAAGCTGCCATAATTCCAAGGCAGCTTGTTTGTGTTATTGAAGCAGACCCCGCAAATGGTAGGTTACAAGCGTGCTGAGGTCTTTCTGGGTTACTTGCTCCGGCTGGCTGATATGATGCAGCACCAGCCCGTCCACCAAGGCATGCAGCGCCATGGCTTCGGCCCTCAGGTCCAATCCCTCCTTAAGCAATCCCCGGGCCGCGAGATATTCAATGGCTTGGCTAAAGCCATCATACATAGCGTTATGTACCTCCTGTTTCAGCACCTGCAGCTCAGGGTCTGTAACAGCCTTTACGGAAAATGCCAGCCAGACTTCGGCCTCCACACTCCGCTCTTCATCCAGCGGCATCAGCTCACGGATAAACCGTTCGATGTCCTGCAGTGGATGATCCGTAAATTCCATAGCTTCCATACGTGCGTTGACCCGATCCGACACCATCTTCATGGAGAAGGCAAGCAATTCTGATTGGGTGGCAAAATAATGGCGCAGCGATCCCAATGACATGTCGGCCTCGCTCGCTACACTCCTGACGGAGACTGCCTCCATCCCTTCCCGGCGGATAATTCTCCAGGCGGCCTCGGCTAACTGTTGGCGCCGTTCCTCATGATTCACTATTTTTGGCATAAGGCAATTATATCATAGTTGAATTTATAAGGTCATCCATGCTAAACTTACAGCAATTGATTTAATACACTTGTACTATTTAGGAGGAAAATACGAAAATGGCGTTATTTATTATTGGCTGTGAGATCGCCTTTTGGGTGTTCGTCCTGGCGGGGCTGACCTTCCGTTATATCCTCCGCAAGAAGCAGATAGGAGCCATATTGCTGTTCTGCACTCCACTGATTGATCTGGTGCTTATCGCCGTTGCGGTAATTGACCTGAGAAATGGCGCAGAAGCCACATTCATGCATAGTCTTTCCGCCATCTATATCGGCGTATCCATCGCATGGGGCCACCGGATGATCAAATGGGCGGATGAACGGTTTGCTTACCGTTTTGCCGGAGGTCCAAAACCTGCTCCCAAGCCAAAACACGGCACAGCACATGCACGCAATGAAAGAATCGGCTGGCTGCTTCATCTGCTCGCTTTTGCCATTGGCGCACTTGTGATGTACGGTATGATTGTTGTGACTGGTGATTCTTCTCGAACAGAGAATCTGTTCGAAACGTTAAAAGTCTGGGCAATTATTGTAGGGATTGATGCCCTTATAAGTTTTAGCTACACTTTCTGGCCCAAGCAGGCTAAAGGCACTGTAGAGAAATAGCCATTATAAGTATTTCTTTCCAAAGTATGATACACCTAAAGACGCAGGCTGCCAGAGCTCTGCGTCTTTTTTATGCCCAATATTAATCTCCAGAAACCTTAGGATACCGCCTGTTTTTGCTTGTCCGCCTTACAGCCGTTCTGCTTGCATGTCTTGTAAGTGCCTTTGAAGTCGAGCCTGTGATCGGTGACTTTAAATCCGTACTCCACTTCCAGCCGTCTTTCCAGCTCCAGCAGCCAGTCTTCCTTGATTTCTTCCAGCCTTCCGCACACATTGCAGATCAGATGATGATGCATGTGGGCATGATCATCCCGCAGATCATAACGGGCCACGCCATCGCCGAAATTCATCTTTTCTACAATATGCAGCTCACATAGCAGCTCCAAAGTCCGGTATACCGTTGCCAGCCCCAAATGAGGATAACTGGTTTTCACACGCATGTATACCTCTTCCACACTTAAATGCTCTTCCTCATTATCAAGCAGCACCTTCACGATAGCCTCACGCTGGGGCGTCAATTTATAGTTTTGCGCAGCAAACTGTTGGCTGATATTCGCAATTGGGTTCATGGCTTCTCCCGCCTTTCCGCAAGAATTTCCTTATATCTTGTACTTATAATTAGTAATCGTTACGATATAAGCATAACAAAATTGACCATAAATGAAAAGTCTATGACATGATTATAACATCACCCGCCGAATTTCCGCACAATGAATCAAAAAACATTTCAACATATCCCGCATAATTAAAGCTGTAATTAACGCGCAAAGGAATGACGCCGATGGACTATTACTTCAGAATCCAGCAGTCGCTCGACTACATTGAAGAACATCTGCAGGAGGAACTGCGGATTGCAGAGATTGCCGCCCGGGCTTATTTCTCGGCATTTCATTTCCAGCGGATGTTCCTGGCGATCTCCGGCTTCACTGTCAACGAGTACATTCGCAAACGAAGATTGTCTGAGGCGGCTAACCGCCTGCGTGGAAGCAACGAAAGCGTACTGCAAATCGCCCTGTGTTTTCAGTACCAGTCCCAGGAAGCGTTCACCCGGGCTTTTCAAAGCTTTGCCGGCCTGACGCCCGGTAGATACCGCAAAACTGCAGACGTTATCCAAGGACAGCCTGTCATCAATTTTCTGGAACTCCAAAAAAAAACCAAAGGAGATGTACACGAAATGGACAAACCAACTCTGATCCACTGGGAAGGAACAAAGATTATCGGCGTAGAGTACAAAACGAATCTAAATGAAGACGCGCATTACAAGGATATTCCCGGATTCTATGATGACTTTGGAAGAAACGGGCGGTTCATGGCTATTCCGGAAAAACAGTCACCGGGGATGTCCTACGGCATCGCCTGCCACTATCAGGAGAACGGAGACTTCTCATTTATCATCGGTGAAGCGGTAGCGGATACAGCAGAAGTTCCAGCGGAAGCTTATGTCCAATTTGATATCCCGGCAGGAAACTATGCCATGTTCAAGGCCCATGGCCCAGCCGGGTTGAGCCAGTCAACCCGAGACTATATCTACGGAACCTGGCTGCCGAACACCAATTATGAACGGCGGGAGGGGCCGGACTTTGAAATTACGGATGTGTTGAACTCAGCGTATCCTGATAATATGCGAATAACTATTTATATTCCTGTAGATTAAACGTCTGCCCAATCCGAAATAGGCCCGGCTTCCATACCTTATATTGAGGGATTATTTTATTGATATGAGGAGGGTCCGGATGGCAAATGCAATCGCACCTACAGCAAGACCCCTTGTGACTGGCTCCATTCTGCGCAAAGTTGCTGCGGCCATGCTGCCGTTCTACCGGAAGATAGCCGGAAGCGGCAGCTTTGCCGCGCAATGGTCAAGCGCCATCGTTAACGCAGACCTTAGTCTTATGGGCAAACTGCTCGCAAAGATTCCTACTCTCGCTTCTGTAGAGAATTACGGCACAAACGGCATCGGCTACTTTATCTCCGTCCCCTTTCCGCTGCCGGTATCCTTCTATACAAACGGGACGACGATCCCGCCGGGTACCGTACAATTTACTTTTAATGCAAGGATGCACCGCAGGATTGCCGCAGCTGTTCTTCCGTTTTACCGGAAGCTGGCCAGAAGCCGCAGTTACGCCGAAAGCTTTGCTGCCGCAATCCGGCGCAACGACAGGACTGCCGTTAACAAGCTGGTTCGCAGATTCGTTAAGGCAAGGTCACTGAAATCCGTCACGATAGAGGAGTATGGTGCCGCGCTATTGTTCGAAAGCAGCCTCAGCAAGTATCCTTACCGCAACCTGATGTTTCAGGAAGTGATGTAGAAAACGCAGATATAGCCATTTAAAATTAAATTGTCTGCAACCTTCACCCCAACAATAACGTCAAAGGAGTTGATAATGGCCAAGCGGCCTACCCTACTATAGAGGTGGAATCTCCATGAAACTGAAAAAAAGTGCTTTTGCAGTGATAACAACCGTATCACTTCTCTCCTTCTCGCTGGGAGGACAGATGTTTGCTGCTGGCGGCAGCTTTAAAGATATTGACAACGTAGCCGGAAAGTCCAAAATCAACTCCCTGAAGGAACAAGGTCTCATTAAAGGCATCTCCGATACCCAGTTTCTGCCCGGTGCCAAAGTGACCACAGCACAAGGCGTGCAGTTTATCACTGGTGGACTTCAACTCAGTCTGGCTGCCATTGATTTCAACAAGGCACCTCTGGCCAGCGCTATATTCTCCAAGGTAAAAGACAAAACCTGGTATGCGGAAGCTTTCGTCAACGCCCATTACAACGACGTTGATATTCCTGCAGATATCGATCCTTCCAAGCTAATTACTAAGGAGATGTTCACCAACCTGCTCGTTCAGGGCGTGGAGAAGGTTGGCAATCTGCCACTGATCAATATTGTTCCTGTAGATATCGCTGATGTAGCTGCACTGGAGCCTTCCTACCAAGGCAGCATACAGCGTTCGCTGAAATACAAGATCAACACGCTTGATGCAAATGGCAAGTTTAATCCGAAAAGCGAGCTCACCCGCGCCGAAGCGGCTGTTATGCTGTACAATGCACTGGAATATCTGAATTCAGTCAATGATGCATCCACGCAGAACTAACTACTATTGACTGCATCTCAGGCGCTCCCCCGCGCATCATGAGATGAACTAAATACAAGCAAAGGCAGTCCGGGTCTCCCCCTGGACTGCCTTTACTTGTTCCACGCAGCTTGGATACACTGCGACTCATAAATCATCACCGCTCAGCCGGTTCAGAAACTGCAGGGCTCGCGGATTCTCCGTCTGCTCCAGCACCTGCTGCGGAGTTCCCTGTTCCAGGATCACACCGTTGTCCATCAGGATGATCCGGTCGGCCACATCAGCAGCAAACTTCATCTCATGGGTGACGATCACCATTGTCATGCCTTCAGCCGCAAGCTGCTTGATGACCTTCAGCACCTCGCCCACCAGTTCAGGATCGAGTGCTGAAGTCGGCTCATCGAACAGCAGCACTTCGGGATCGACCGCCATCGCCCGGGCAATGGCCACACGCTGCTGCTGGCCGCCGGACAGCTGATGGGGGTAAGCCTCCACTTTATCACTGAGGCCAACCTTGGCCAGCAGCTCTATCCCCCGCGTCCTGGCTTCCTCCTTGCTGCGTTTCTGTACAGTAACCTGTCCCTCCATTACATTGCCAAGCGCAGTCATATGCGGAAACAGGTTATAGGACTGAAAAACCATCCCTGTTTTTTGACGGAGGGCCATCAGTGTCTTATGTGGAATTTTCCTGTTTTGCGTAAATTCAAGGTTTAATCCCCCCAGCGACAGGCTGCCCTGATCCGGTATTTCCAGCAGATTAAAGCAGCGAAGCAGCGTTGTTTTGCCGGAGCCGGAGGGCCCGATAATCACCAGAACCTTGCCATGCTCCATGCTGAGGTCGATACCTTTTAACACCTGTAGCGAACCGAAGGATTTATGCAGGCCGCGAATTTCAATCAAGTGATTTCCTCCTTATCTCGCCGAATAACGGTCAAACCGCTGTTCCAGGACATTTTGCAGCGCGGACAGCACGGAGCAGAACAGCAGGTAGAATAATGCAGCCTCACTATAGAGCAGCAGCGGTTCGTAGGTGGTCGCCGTGATCTGCTGCGCTGTTTTGAACATCTCTACGTACGTAATGCTTGCCGCCAGGGAGGTATCCTTTACGAGACTGATAAAAGAGTTCGACAAGGGCGGAACCGATACACGCGCCGCTTGAGGCAGAATAATCCGCCGCAGTGCCTGCCCCCGGCTCATTCCGACGGAAAAGGCAGCTTCCCATTGGCCTTTATGTATGGACAGGATGGCTGCCCGGACGATTTCCGAAGAATAGGCTCCAACACTGAGTGTAAAACCGATTACAGCGGCAATAAAAGGATCCAGCACAATCCCTGCCGCCGGAAGTCCATAAAAGATAATAAAGAGCTGTACCAGCAGCGGTGTTCCGCGGATAACCCAGACGTAGAACCGGGCAATCAGCTTCGGGATTCTCCATGAGGAGAGACGGAACAGCGCGGTAAGAACAGCTAGCAGCAATCCAAGCGCAAAGGAAACAAGCGCCAGCGGAAGGGTATAAGCCACCCCCGCTTTAAACAGGGGCAGCAGTGAATCCATGAAAATCCCAATTTTCCGGTCATCCATCGTTCAGACATCCTTTTTGGACACTCGGCTGCAACTTCGCGCCAGCTCCATTTGTTATTTGGACACATCCGCCCCAAAGTACTTCTCCGATATTTTCAGATAGGTTCCATCGCTCTTCATTTCAGCCAGCGCATTGCTGACAGCATTAACCAGCTCTTCGTTTCCTTTGAGGAAAACTGCCGCACTTTGCGACCCCTCGGCCGTTTCATCCACCTGTTTGATCTTTGCATCTGGTTTTTGCTTCTTTAAGTCGAGATAGGACAAGCCGTCATTTACGGTCGCATCAATCCGGCCGGAGGTCAGCAGGTCTATGGCCTGGTTGAAGCCATCCACAGCGACGATCTCCGCACCGTTCTCCCGGGCGATATCGGACAGGTTGCTGGTCAGCGATTGACCTGCCTTCTTCCCTTTAAGATCCGCGAAGGCTGTAATATCCTGGTTATCCTCGCGCACGATCAGCACTCCCTTAGAGACGATATACGGCTCAGAGAAATCATATTTCACCTTGCGTTCATCCGTGATCGAAACCTCGTTGAATATCGTATCAAAACGTTTGGCATCCATGCCGGCAAACAGGCCATCCCATTGGGTTTCTACAAATTCGGGTTCCACCCCCAGCCGTTTCGTAATCTCCTTGGCAATCTCCACATCAAAACCGGTAAGCTTGCCCTCTGCATCATGAAAAGTAAACGGAGCATATGTCCCTTCCGTACCAATACGCAGCTTGCCACTCGCTTTAACAGCTTCCAGTGAGTTCTGCCCGGCCGGAGCCGCCGCTCCTTCTGTGGGCGCGGCAGTAGCCGCAGGCGCTGTATTGTTATTATTGCCGCATGCCCCTGCCGGCAGCAGAGTTAGCAGCAGCAGGATAATCAGACTAAGCTTCTTCATCACATGAACCCCTTTCAAAATCCCTCTATTTTTCACTGCATGGACACTTGCTTATCTTGCCCAAAAGCACCGCTGCTTCATCAAGTTTTTTGCATCTTCAGTCAAACCTCTACTTATACCAGCCGAAACGGTACCGCTCCGGCAAAGAGGCGATTCCCGCCGGTATGATCACGCTGTTCATAACCGGACTGCAGCAATGTGAGCGACTGCTTCTCTTTACAAACTGCCGGGATATGGTATATTAATTAGCAATTGCAAATTCAATATTGACCTGTTATTTCACTAGGGGAGTCGGCCGACTGAGACGGAGCTTTAAGCTCCGGACCCTTGGAACCTGATCTGGATCATACCAGCGGAGGGAAGTGGAGCAGAATTGTTCAGCGGAGCCGCACTAAGCTAACTGACTGTGACGTTCAGACCCATTTATTTCCTCCGGAAATGAATGGGTCTTTCTTGTGTCTGCTGTTGCCGCCGATCAGGCAAGTAACGTTAAACAAACTACGCCCGCAGGAGGTTTCCACATTCCAATATGCTCACTATAACCAACCTGACTTATTCGTTTGCAGCGACTAGGAATCCGGTATTCTCCGGTCTTTCAATGACCGTCCGCCAAGGCGAATTCATTTCCGTTGTTGGAGCCAGCGGCTGCGGGAAAAGCACACTGTTCAAAATCATTGCCGGCCTGCTTGAGCCGTCCGGCGGTGAAATAACCGTACATGGACGCTGCTCTCGTTCGACACGCTCGCGGCTTGGACAGATCGCTTATATGCCGCAGCAGGACCTGCTGCTGCCTTGGAGGACCGTGCTGGACAATTGCCTGCTTCCCTGGGAGCTGAAGCAGGACTCTAGCCGGCACGAGGCACTCGCCCGGATCCGCGGAATGCTCGGCCGCTTTGGCCTTTCCGGCAAGGAAAATGCTTATCCGCAGGAGCTGTCCGGCGGGATGCGCCAGCGGGTCGCCCTGCTGCGCACACTAGCTGCTGGCAACGAACTGCTGCTGCTTGACGAACCGTTTGGAGCGCTGGACGCGATCACCAAACGGGAGATGCACCGCTGGCTGCTGGAGCTGTGGGGCGGGCTCGATAAGTCCGTTCTGTTCATCACTCATGATCTTGAAGAAGCGCTGCTGCTCAGCGACCGGATTTATTTGATGACCGGCGGCTCTGGCGGCGGGCTGCAGGAGCTGATCGTCACTTTGCCGAGACCCAGACATTACAAAATGAATTATGAACCGCAGTTTGTTGCCCTGCGGGAGGATTTGGAGTGTAGATTGCATGAGAGCTCTATGGTATAAGAAACAGCTGCGGACTTATGGCCCCTTTCTACTGCTTGTGGTGCTGCTTATTGCGGCATGGGAGATCACAGCACAGCTGAACATGATCCCTTCATTTATTCTCCCGGGGCCAAGTGCAATTTGGACAGCGCTGATTGAAAAGCGGGGGCTGCTGTTCGGAGAGCATTTGCCCGCCACGTTGCAGGAGACACTGATCGGGTTTGCCCTCTCGGTTGTCTGCGGAACACTGCTGGGTACCGGCATGCATATGTTCGCTCCGCTCGCCAAAGCACTTTATCCCATGCTGATTATCAGCCAGACCATTCCGCTGATCGCGCTCTCACCTATTTTTATTATGTGGTTCGGCTATACCCTGTGGGGCAAGGTTGCTGTCGTCTTTCTGACTGCCTTTTTTCCTGTTGTGGTAGCCGTCTATGACGGTCTGCGGCAAAGCGGCAGCCTGTACAGAGACCTTCTCCTGACGCTTGGGGCAAACCGCTGGCAGATATTGCGCAAGACGCAGATTCCGCTGGCGCTGCCCTCCTTTTTCTCCGGACTTAAGCTTTCTATCGTCTACTGTGTGATCGGAGCGACGATCGGGGAATGGCTGGGCGGCAGCCGGGGGCTTGGTTATTTCAGCCGGCGGATGGCCGGCAATCTGCAAAGTGCAGAAATGTTCGCCGCCGTATTGCTGCTGTCCGCTTTGGGTGTAGCCTTGTTTCTCAGTATCGCCGTGCTCGAAAAACTCATATTGCAGAAAAGAGGATTTTACCGATGACCCATCCTGAGCTGTATCGCAATCCTTCCACACATAAGAAATCACACCGCCTTATTCCATACTTATTGTTGTTATGCCTGCTTACCCTCTTAAGCGGCTGCGCCAGCGCAAAAGCCCCGGATACCTCCGCCGCTTCTCCAGAGAATTCCAGCGGCAAACCGCACAAGCTGACTATAATGCTCGACTGGTATCCGAACGCAGTTCATTCCTTCCTGTATGCTGCTCAGCAGAATGGCTATTTTGCCGAAGAAGGGCTGGAGGTGGACATTCAAATGCCGGCGGACAGCAATGATGCTTTGAAGCTTGTCGCCGCAGGCAAAGTCGATCTGGCTCTCAGCTACCAACCACAGGTACTAATGGCGCGGAGTGAAGGAATACCTGTAAAATCTGTCGCAGCGCTCGTAAGGCATCCGCTCAATCATCTTCTGGTCCCCGCAGAGAGCGGGATAACCGGCCCGAAAGAACTCACAGGCAAAAATGCCGGATACTCCTCCATTCCCCTGTATGAAGCGATGCTCCGGACAATGGTCAAATACGACGGAGGCGATCCGGCTTCACTGAACCTGATTGATGTTGGATTCGATCTTATTCCTGCTCTTTCTACCGGACGCGCAGACGGCATTATCGGCGGATTTATTAATCATGAGGCATTGATATTGGAAAAAGAAGGCCACCCCGTCACTTCATTCGATCCGACGGACTACGGAGTACCGGACTATTATGAGCTTGTGCTTGTTGCCAGTGAACAGGGCTTGTTGGATAAGGAGGGTGACTACCGGAAGTTCATGAATGCGGCACGCAAAGGACAGCAATTCGTACAGGAGCAGCCTCAGCAGGCACTTGAAATATTGTTTGCACACGAAGATGCTACCGCCCCGCTCGACCAAGCAATCGAGACAAAAAGTCTGGAAATCCTTCTGCCGCTGATGGATGCAGGAAAACTGCCTTTTGGACAGCAGGAGGAGAAATCCTGGGAGAACGTGCACACGTGGCTGTCCGAGAACGGACTGTTGAGCGGAGAAACAGACAGTAAGGACGCTTTTGTAAATCTGTAGGAGCTATTATTCTAAGGGCCGAAGTTTAGAGATTCATGTATGGGGACTGGACTTATGTATGGCTGATTTAGGGACCGTCTGCTGTGGAAGTGCAATAGAATGGGCTTCGCTAACGCATAAAGGAATGAGATGTATGAGGACAGACATGCACTGTATAGTCCAACCTGCGGGTCGCTGACTATTAATTTCAAGTTCATTTAATAGATTTGCAGTTTTGCTTATAGTTTCAGCAAGCTGATTCAAACAAAACTTTGAGGAGGACTAATAATGAGTTATTTAGCTAAAGTACGTGAAGCCAATCCGCTTGTGCACAACATCACCAACATTGTGGTGGCCAATTTTACCGCCAACGGGCTGTTGGCCCTGGGCGCTTCGCCCTTCATGGCCGATGCCCATGAGGAGGTGGCGGACATCGCCGCGATGTCGGGAGCTGTTGTGCTTAACATCGGCACGCTGAACGAGCATGCCATCACCTCGATGGTGCTGGCCGGGCAAGCGGCTGGGCGCCATAAGGTACCGCTGGTGCTGGACCCCGTTGGAGCCGGTGCTACCGCCTACCGCACCGAGGTCACGCATAAGCTGGTCCAGGAGCTGCGCATTACCGCCCTGCGCGGCAATGTTGCTGAGGTGGCCCATGTTGCCGGGGAAAGCTGGGCCATCAAGGGCGTTGACGCCGGTGCCGGCGATGGCGATGTCATCGCTTTGGCGAATAAAGCGGCACGAAAGCTGGAATGTGTGGTCATCATTACCGGGAAAGATGATGTAATTACCGACGGCATCAGCACCTACGTCGTCAGCAACGGTGATCCCATCCTGACCAAAGTCACCGGTACGGGCTGCTTGCTCAGCGCCGTAGTCGGAGCTTTTCTGGCGGTCAGCGGCGGCTCATGGCTGGAAGCGGCTGCCGAGGCGCTCTCCTTCTATGGTGTCGCGGCCGAGATCGCAGCCGAACGGACAGCTCTTAAAGGCCCCGGCGCCTTCCAAATTGAATTTCTCAACCAGCTGGCCCTGGTCACTCCAGACACCTACAAGGAGAGATCACGGGTACAGCTGCTCACACTATAATGCTTGCGGCAAAGGAGTGGACTACATGACAAAAGTATTCAAAGCGCTGACAATCGCCGGCTCCGACAGCGGCGGCGGCGCAGGCATCCAGGCCGATCTGAAAACTTTCCAGGAGCTTGGCGTGTACGGCATGTCCGCACTTACCGCTGTGACTGCACAGAATACTCTCGGAGTACAAGGCGTATATCCGCTCGGATCGGAGGCTGTTACCGCGCAGCTTGATTCCGTCGGAAGCGATCTGCAGCCGGATGCGGTCAAGACCGGCATGCTTTTTAGCGGTGAAATCATCCGCGCCGTTGCTGGTAAAGTACGCCAGTATGGCTGGGATAAGCTGGTGGTTGACCCGGTTATGATCGCCAAAGGCGGCTCACCGCTGCTGCAGCAGGAAGCCGTGCAGGCGCTGATTAACGAATTGCTGCCGCTCTCCCTGGTGGCAACACCTAATATACCGGAAGCGGAAAGTCTGACCGGGATGAAGATTTCCGGCTTGGCGGACCGTGAACGGGCAGCGGTGCTCATCCATTCTATGGGCGCCCGCGTTGTTGTTCTAAAGGGCGGCCATGATGACGGAACGACAGGAGTCCTCGATCTGCTGTATGACGGTAACGAGTTTATCTATCTGGAAAGCCCGCGCATTTCCACGCGGCATACCCATGGAACGGGCTGCACCTTCTCTGCGGCAGCGGCGGCCGGATTAGCACAGGGTAACACTGTTAAGGAAGCAATCCATACCGCGAAAGCTTTTATCCATGCGGCCATCGAAGACAGTCTTGGCATTGGAGCGGGACATGGGCCGACAAATCATTTTGCTTATGGCAATAGAATGCGGGGAAATGTGAGATGAAGAGAATCGACAGCGAAGAGATGCGCAGGCTCCTGAAGCTGTACTTTATAATGGGCAGTGTCAACTGCCGGATTTCACCAGCAGACACATTGACCCAGGCCATTGAAGGCGGAATTACGCTGTTCCAGTTCCGGGAAAAAGGCCCCGGGGCGCTGACCGGAACAGCAGCATTCGATCTGGCCAAACAACTTCAGCAGATATGCCGCGAGCATCGTATCCCCTTCATCGTGAACGATGATATTGAGTTGGCAATCGTGCTTGATGCCGACGGTGTCCATGTGGGACAAGAGGATGAGCCGGCCCGCTCCATCCGCCAGCGGCTCGGTGATCACAAGATCATTGGCGTCTCCGCCCACACACAGCCTGAAGCCCGGCAGGCCATCGCCGATGGTGCAGACTACCTCGGAGTTGGCCCGGTCTATCCGACCTCCTCCAAAGACGATGCCGAGGCCGTACAAGGCACCCGGGTCATTGAAGAGCTGCGGCGCTGCGGCCTTACCATCCCGCTGGTAGGCATTGGTGGAATTACGCCGGGTAATGCCCAGCCGGTTATCGGAGCCGGAGCCGATGGAGTATCCGTCATCTCAGCCATTGCCCGGGCGGATGACATTAGCGCAGCTGCAAAAAATTTGTTGCAGATTATCCGGTATACATGACTTCAGAGCTGCCCATTACAAAAAAAAACGCAGAGACCGTAACAGACGGTCCTGCATTTTTTATTGGGGAAACTTATAACTTAAACCTTCCCATAACTATCGTGTTATAGTAGTTGCCGTCAGAAAGAATCCGGTCCTTCGTGATGACCCCTTCGATTTCAAATCCGAACTTTTTATACAGCTGCACCGCTTTTTCGTTTGTTTCCAATACATATAATATGATCTTAGTGATTCCGTTCGCATCCGCCCAAGCAAGCGACTGTTCCAAAAGATGTTTCCCGATGCCAAACCCCCAATACTCCCGCGCTGCACAGATTCCGAATTCCACTTTATGCGAGAATCTTGTAAGATGATTCCCCTCACATCTCGAAAATGCCACAATTTTGCCTTCAGCTTCCGCCACTAAAAATAAGTTTCTTTCATCTTCCGTATCCAGGGCGATCAATTGTTCAAAGCCGGAAGTGTCGATAACTCCCTCACCCTGAACTCTGTCCATATTTTCGGTTTCGCCGTCAATCTGCAGCCTTAATATCGATAAATTCGCTGCATCTGTAGGGTCGGCGGATCTGATAATGTAGCTTAAGCCTTTTACCTCAAAACCTTTTTGGTCAATGTTCATGCTTTACTCCTTTATACAGTGGTAGGTAAATTATAGCATTTACATCCCGCTGTTTCAGGTGTATTATTAGTTTACTTTGTAAACTGTTCACAAACGTAACTATATTCAGCAAAGGGGGTCCGCACACATGATTGATCCGCAGCAGACGAGTGAGGTTTATCATTCCTTTTTCGCGGTGTCCCGCCAGCTCAAGAAGCTTGCACACCAAAGTGCAGCAAAGCTGGGGCTGACGGTGCATCAGATCGGCATCCTGAACTCTATTCAAGACAATCCGGGCCAATCACAGAAGGAAGTTACTGAACGGCTGGTTTTTGCCAAGAGCCGGGTAAGCACTCACATTGATGCTCTGGCAGAGAAAAATTTGGTCACCCGGGTCATTTCCGAACAGGACCGCAGAGAAACCAAACTATATATTACTCCTGCCGGAGAAGAGCTGTGCAAGCGGTACAACGGGGAGGCTTTTTCCTATAAAGTACTGGGATCGGCACTGGAGCAGTTTTCCGGGGAAGAGATTGACACCCTCCTGCGGATGAACAGACAGCTGCTCGACAAGCTGGCGCAGGCACAGGAGCAAGAGACTTAACAACAAAATTCCACACAAAGCTGGTGATGTGTAATGTCAAGAGGTTTTGGTGCAGCAGGATTTGGTGGCGGACCTGGGCATGGCAAGCTAAAATTTGATGATGATGAGCTGCATCCGAAGATTTCCAAGCAGCTTCTGCTGCGGATTTCCAAGTATTTTCTTCCCTACTGGAAGCAAACGCTGCTGGTTATGATCGTATTATGTGTTTCTGCAGTTCTGGGGCTTTTGCCGCCCATCCTGATCCAGCATATTATCGACCAGGCGCTGCCGGACAAAAATCTGCATCTGCTGTTGTTGCTGGTCCTGGCTTCATTAGGCGCAACCGTTGTCTCGGGACTGCTGGGAGTGCTGCAAAATTATTTGAATTCTTTTATATCGCAAAATATCGTCCATGATATGAAAAACCAGATGTACAGTCATCTCCAGCGGATGCCGCTGCAATTCTACTCCAGTGTCAAACAGGGGGAAGTCATCACCCGGATGACTAGCGATATCTCGGGAATTCAAGGTGTGTTCAGCAACACGATTGTTAATTTTGCCAGTAATTTATTTATCCTTGCCACCACTGCGGTGACGCTCTTTATTATGAATTGGAAGCTGGCGCTGCTTGGAATATTTGTTATTCCTCTATTCATACTGCCTACCCGTAAAATGGGCAATTTGAGCTGGAAGCTGGCTAAAAAAACACAAGAGAAATTCTCCGAACAGAATGAAGTCATTGAGGAAACGTTAAGTATCAGCGGCTATTTATTAATGAAGCTGTTCACTAAAGAAGAAACGGAATATTCAAATTTCAAAACGATTAATGCAGAAGCTACACATCTGCAAATCCGCCAATCAATGGCCGGGCGCTGGTTCATGATGGCCCTCTCCACCTTTACCAGCATTGGACCGCTGCTGATCTACTTGTACGGCGGATATCTGTTCATCCAAGGTGAGCTAACTGTCGGTACGATCATCACTTTTGTCGCCTTACTCGGCAGACTGTACGGGCCGGTCTTGCAAATGACAAATTTGTATGTCGATATTAAACGCTCCGCAGCGCTTTTCGAGCGGATCTTTGATTATTTTGACATGGATCCACAGATTGTCGATTCTCCGCTTGCCCTGCACATCAACGCTTCCGGGAAGGACATCGAATTCCGTGACGTAAACTTCGCTTATCAGCAGGATAAACCGGCGCTCCGCCATATTTCCTTCACTGCTGCTGCCGGAACCCTAACCGCCCTCGTCGGGCCCAGCGGTGCCGGCAAAACAACGATCACGAACCTCATCCCGCGCCTCTATGAGCTTGATTCCGGTGCGATCACCATCGGCGGCAAGGATATCCGCGATTTCACACTGGACTCGCTTCGCTCACAGATTGGTCTGGTGACGCAGGATACCTATCTGTTCAACGGAACGATCAAGGAAAATTTGCTGTACGCAAATCCAGAGGCCAGCGAAGCAGAGATCATGGATGCCTGCAGATCCGCTTATATTCATGATTTTATTATGGAATTGCCTGAGGGTTATGATACCGTTGTGGGTAACCGGGGCATCAAACTGTCCGGCGGTGAAAAGCAGCGAATCTCCATTGCCCGGGTGCTGCTCAAAAATCCGCCGATTATCATCATGGATGAGGCCACATCCTCGCTCGATACGGTGTCGGAATACTACATTCAGCAGGCCATGCATGTGCTGCTCCTGAACAAGACCAGCCTTGTCATCGCCCATCGGCTGTCCACGATTATGGCCGCTGATACGATTCTGGTGGTTAAGGCCGGTTCGATCGTCGAAGAAGGCACACATGACTCGTTGCTGAAGAATGACGGGGTCTATAGGGATTTGTATAACAAGCAATTTGAACCAAAGATACTGTCGTGAGGATCCCTGATACAAGTGGAAGCGTATAAATGCTTATATTTTTTAAAAATCCGCACAGCCTGCTGAGAGTAGCGTTCTGATGCGGATTTTTTTGCCTGCATTCAGCTGTTGCTTATCCATTCAACCGGGAAAAAAGCTCCTCCCGCTCCTCCTCGCCCAAATGTCTCCAATGTCCCCGTTCCAGTCCGTGCAGACTAATATTCATAATCCGTATCCGCTCCAGTCTAAGCACTCTGTAGCCCAGCTCTTTGCACATACGGCGAATTTGCAGGTTCAGCCCTTGGGTCAAAATGATTCCGAACTCATATTCACTAACCGCATAGGTCACGCAAGGTTTAGTCACCGTTCCCAGAATCGCGACACCGGAGGACATGTCCTGCAGGAAGGTTTCACTCACCGGTTTATCCACAGTTACCCTGTATTCCTTCTCGTGTCCATTCTCTGAGCGCATCATGGTATTCACGATTTCTCCGTCATTGGTCATCAGGATCAGACCTTCGGAATGTTTGTCCAGACGGCCAACAGCAAAGATCCGTGAGGGATAACCGACAAAATCTATAATATTGCCCTCCACCTGCCGCGCAGCGGTACAAGTGATCCCAACAGGCTTATTGAGTGCCAGATATACAGGTTTCTCCTTGCTGGGGGTTACGGTCTGTCCATCAATCGCTACAACATCCCCCGGCTCTACGGTGGCACCCGGTTCACATACCTCTCCATTGACAGAAATCCGCCCGGCGGTGATCATCCGGTTCGTTTCTCTGCGCGAGTAAAGACCCGTTTCGCTGATATACTTATTAATTCTCATGCTGATCCCGCTTCCGTCCCGAAAATGAAAAACATCTGATTTCAGCGTACAAAATCAGATGCTTCAGTTTACATAATCTATGAGCACTACGCTCTGTTATTTGCTGCGACCGGATGGAGTTCCCCCGCTGCTCTTGGCAGCAGCATTTCCTTTGCTTCCTTGGCTACCGGGAGCTACGCCTTTCGGTTTCACCGGCTTTGCCGTTTTGTTCCAGCGCGTCCAGCCCTTGCTGCCTGTTCCTCTGCCTGTGCCGCCGCCTTTGCTTTTTGCCACAATATCACTCCGTCAGTATTCAGTTTTCGCCTTGCATTTCTCTATCTTACCATTACTATAGGCAATGTGTCAGGAAAATACACAAACAACCCGCCGGTACGGTCCGGCGGGTTGTTATTCAGCGGATGAAATTCAGTAGTTCAGGTGATTTATTTCGGCTGAATATAACCTTCAGCCTTCAGCAGCTCGGCAATCAGCACGGCTCCTCCGGCAGCGCCTCTCACAGTGTTGTGAGACAGGCCGACGAACTTATAGTCGTATAGCGAATCCTCGCGGAGTCTGCCGGCAGAAATGCCCATGCCGTTCTCGATATCTCTGTCGAGCTGAGTCTGAGGACGGTTTTCTTCTTCGAAGTAGGTGATGAATTGTTTTGGTGCGCTTGGCAGTTCCAGTTCCTGCGGACGTCCTTTGTAGCTGTTCCAGCGTTCAAGAATTTCTTCCTTGGACGGCTTCTGCTCAAAGGAGGCGAATACTGCAGCCATATGGCCGTCAGCGACAGGCACACGGATACATTGTGAAGTGATCACCGGCTGTTCGCTCTTGACAATCCCTCCGTCCGTAACCGTTCCCCAGATCCGCAGCGGCTCCTGCTCGCTCTTCTCTTCTTCGCCGCCGATGAACGGAATCACGTTATCCACCATCTCCGGCCAATCAACAAACGTTTTGCCGGCGCCGGAAATTGCCTGATAAGTTGTCACGACAACCTTAGAAGGCTTGAACTCGTTCAGTGCATGCAGCATCCCCACGTAGCTCTGGATCGAACAGTTCGGTTTCACAGCGATGAACCCAGTTTCCGTACCCAGACGTATGCGCTGCTGTGCAATGACCTCAAGATGCTCCGGGTTGATTTCCGGTACCACCATTGGAACATCCGGAGTCCAGCGGTGCGCAGAGTTGTTGGAGATTACCGGCGTGCCGGTACGCGCATAAGCTTCTTCCAGCGCCTTGATCTCTTCCTTCTTCATATCCACGGCGCAGAAGATCAAATCCACATCCGCAGCCACTTCCTCTACCTTGGAAGCATCCTGTACCATGATGCTCTTCACTGCTTCAGGCATAGGTGTAGACAGCTTCCATCTGCCTTTGACTGATTGTTCATACGTTTTGCCTGCCGAATTGGCACTGGCGGCAATAGCTGTCACCTGAAACCAGGGATGATTCTCAAGGAGTGCAATAAACCGTTGACCCACCATACCGGTACCGCCGACGATACCCGCTCTTAACTTACTTGACATAAGAAATTCATTTCCTTTCAAGCAGCTCCTATTGATAGGTGCTTTTTAATAACCGATTATAAATGATATACGCAGCTTACACAATATGTGAACGAAAAGTAAGTATTTCCTTTAATAAATATAGCCCAATTCATTCAGGAATTTCACGATCTCCTGAAGAGTCCGCTGGTACGGAATATTATTATAATAAAAAATCCATAACCTAGGTAGATTGAACTTGAAACTTGAGGAAAGGGAGCGACGGAGGGGAAGTTTGGAACTGTAGGAGCGATAGCGACCGCCTTTGTCTTCGGATTTCAACCGCGAGCAGCGGTGGTCATAATCAAGAAATCCGAAGACAACAGCGGCCGGAAGTCCAAACATTACCCGCAGTCGCGACTGAACCTTTACTCTAAACTTTTCAGTTCAATCTATCTAGCCCTTCAAACCGAACCAGACGCGAATCATTGCCGGCTTTTCTCATGGCATCTACGAATTCCTCCACGGATGCATAAGGAATATTCTCGTCCTGTGTCCCATGAAAGAAAAGACTTGGAGGCAAAAACCCTCT
This sequence comes from Paenibacillus paludis, assembly GCF_042610515.1. NCBI lineage: Bacteria > Bacillati > Bacillota > Bacilli > Caryophanales > Paenibacillaceae > Paenibacillus > Paenibacillus paludis. Next base: position 255,034 of record NZ_JBGJZP010000003.1, on the reverse strand, counting down.
CACATGATCTTTAGGAGACGCGCCAGCGAGGTCAACCGAAAGTTCCGGAAACATTTCAATGAGTACTGCTGTGTCCACCCCACCGTTGAAGATAATGAGCACATCTGGAACACTACTAACTGACAGATCACCAGACAGATCATCGGGAAGACCAGTAATTGTTTCAATCATCGCCGTGCAAAGAACCAGGTAACCTCCGGCAGAAGCGCCTGCAACGACAATACGGCACGGATCGATCCCGAGAAGAGCAGACTGTGCTCTAACCTGCCTTACCGCTGTTTTGGCATGCTTAATGCCCGTAACAGGTGAGAACAAACCATCAATGTGCCTTGGACGGTATTCCACGCAGATCGAAACAAAACCCAGTGCGGAAAAATAATGTGCTTGATGCTGAAACTGTTCCAGCCTGGCTTTACCCGCTGAGAACCCTGCGCCATGAAAAAACAAAATGGCTGGACGCAGCTCATCACACGCCGGAGGTTCGAACACATACATTTTCAGCTCTCCATACTCCGCACTACTTGTATACACCAGTTCTTTAGTCGGGAATTTGAACAGTTTCATCACCCTCTGGGTACGCTGATATTGACTCATGTTTCAACTAACAGTTGCCCCGCAAACCGTCGTAAGCTTATGAAGCTCCCAGACGTTTGGCCAGCTCGCCCAAATCCTGTCCCTTCAGCGCGCCTTCGACCAGTGCCGGCAGCAAGGCAGGTGTGCAGGCAAAACACGGGGTTCCATCCCGTGACAGCTGCGCCGCCAGACGTTCATCATAGGAAGGTTTCCCTTCATCCGACAGAGCCAGCAGGGTCATCGTCCGGACTCCCGCCTCGCGCAGCTCGCGCATCCGCCGCACCAGTCCGGCCTGATTGCCGTTCTCATACAGATCCGAGACGATGATAAAGAGTGTCTTCTTAGGCTCTTCAATGAACTGCTCACAGTACTTCACCGATTTATGGATATCTGTACCGCCGCCCAGCTGAATGCCGAACAGCATGTCTACGGGATCATTGGCGCATTGTTCGGTAAGATCGACAACCTCTGTATCAAAAGCTACTACACGGGTGTTAAGCGCCGGGATGCTGGCGAAGATCGACCCGATGACCGAAGCCCAGATAATGGAGTCGGCCATGGAACCGCTCTGGTCAATGTCAACAATTACCGTCCACTCTTTGCTGCGGCGCGCCCGGTCAAAATAATAAAACCGCTCAGGGATAATGATCCGTCGTTCCGAGTCATAATGTTTCAGGTTCCGCTGTATTGTCAGCTTCCAGTCCAGCCCGCTGAGCGATGGCAGAGGAGAGTGCTGCCGCTTATTCAAAGCCCCTGTCACTGCCCGGCGGATATCCGTCTCCAGCAGCTTGACCAGTTCGTCGACCAGTGCCTGAACCAGCATTCTTGCTGTGTCTTTGGTCTTTTCCGGGATCTTGCCCTTTAGAGATAAAAGGGTACCAATAAGCTTGATATCCGGCTTCACGGCAGCCAGCAGCTCCGGCTCGAACAGCAGCTGCTTCCAGCCCTTGCGCTCCATCGCATCGCTCTGAATAATCGAAACTACATCTTCCGGGAAAAAATTGCGCACATCCCCGAGCCATTTCGAAAGGTGGACTGCGCTCCGCCCCGTTCCGGCACCTTTGCCCTTGGCGGTGCCGGCATTCCCGGAGCTGCTGCCGGCACCGGTCTCATCATAGATGGCGGCAAGCGCTGCATCCATAATCAATTCCTCTTCTGTCAGCGCAAGCCTGCCGCCTTCACCATAGCCTGACAACGCTTCTTCCGCTTCCTGACCCAGAATCAGCCGCCAGCGGGATACCGTATTCTCCTGCCTGTTCTCCGCCGTCATCTAAAAGTCACCGAAGTCAAAATCATTTAGCTCATCCAGCATTTTGGCCTCTTCCTCCTTCAGCTCCCCGGTGAGAATCTCTGCGGCCTGCTCCACATTCACACCCCACAGCTCGCCCAGCAGCTCGGAAATCATCGTCTTCTCCCGTGGAGAGAAGGTGCTGAATGCCCGGCGCAGAAAGACGAGTGCACGCTTGAATTCATCATCCGCAAGAGCATTGATATAGTTGTTCAGCTGTTCCCACAGGCTCATGCGCGACAGCAGTCCGTACCGGTTACGCATGGAGAGCCCTTCAAACCAGCCGGCTCCAAGATCGGCCGGTATCCCTGGAGATAATCTGCGCGACACTTCCGCTGCGACTTCCTCCGCAGAAATTGCAGCCCGCTCCATCAGAATGGCGCAGGCGAAGCCGGACAGCCGCGGATTGCGGTCATCCCGCTCTGCTAGCTGCTGCAGCTCCTGCAGCCATAAACCTTCATCCAGCGTTTCGCCATGCTCAAGTGAAATCCCGTTCAGCTCATTGATGGCAGTCAGCATACTGCCGGCCGCTTCGTCGTTGCAGCCGCTGGCATCCAGCAGGAACAGGCAGCCGCGCCGGAACAACTCCTCCATCAGCGGTACCAGCGGCGCGGTATCCACCTTGCGGATGTCGCCAAAGCTGATAATCGTCGACAGCTCGCTGGCGGCCGCTGCGATGCCGACTACATCCCGGCTGAGGGCAGCCAGATTCTGCAGTACTCTGCTGGCCTCCTCCATCTGGGCAGTCATGCCGCATTGGCAGGCAATCCGGATGAGTGCCGAAGCTTCGGCGATAGAGCGGCATTCCTGCAGCCGTTCACGCAGCACATAGGCTCCGGCCACTTCCACCGTTTCTCCCAGCAGGGTGGATTCTACAACCTGTATCTCCACCTCCGGCGACCACTGGATCACCCAGTGCTCAGCCCAGGTAGCTCCCTCCTGACCGCTTGGCCGGTTCTTGGCAAATGAAATGCCGAGCAGAGTGAGCCGGTGGAACAGCACAGAACGGTGCAGGTCCAGATAGGCCGCCTCAACGCTTGACACCCTGCGGTTCTCCCTGAGATCAAGGGACAGTTCACTGGCTACCGTCGATTTGTATTTCTCCAGTTTATAACGTTTGAGCAGCCTGTTCAGATCATCCTGAATCGGAGTCTGACTGACCCCTTCGGCAAGGCTGCCAATGGCTGTGCCAACGTCTACTCTGGCCAGAGCATCGGCTACAACCGACAGCTCACCGTGGCCGAGAAGCGTCTGTGCGGCATCGCGCAGATCCCGCAGCGTGGGTGCACTGCCGCCGTGCAGCGACGCCAGCGACTCCGCCAGCCGCACCGCTTCAATAACCTCTGCGGTTGAGCGGTGTGTGCCGGAGCCGCGCACACGACGCGCCACCGAAGACAAGTACAGATGCGGCAGCTCCTCCGGCCGCCCGGCAGCCATGGCTTCCCACATCATTTGGAAATAATGGGGAGCCCCGTTCCCCGCGCCATAGCCGGACATCGTGGACAGCTTGTAATACGAATAAGGCATCAGCGTCAGCTTCGTACTGCGTGAAGGCAGCGCAGCCAGTTCTTCATCACTCATGCTTTCCGAAAGATCGGCCAGAGCCGAAGCATGGTAGGCACCACAGATGACGACGATCTTCTGCGGCTCATGTCCGGCGGCAATCATCATCTTGATCTGCCGCCTCATATAAGACTCACGCAGCGCATTGTAGGCATATTCGGACGGCTGCTCCCGCAGCTCCTTCTCTTCCGCCAGTTCACGCATTTGTGCGGAGAAGGATAGGACCGCTGCACGGTATGCCCCGGCATTCGCATTATGCTCGTAATTACGCTCCCAGTACATGTCATAATCATACTCGCCTGCCAACCGGGCAATCCGGCCGTAGAGCGATTCTTCGTCCTGCATTTCTGCTGCAGAAGGTTCTTCGGCTTCAACGGCAGCGGGCTTAGCTTCTTGCCCGCTGCCCCGCTGCTGTCTCTTCATATCCTGCAAGCCCAGCGTTACAGAAGAAGGCAAATCAATAAATAACGCCTCCGCTCCATTCTCTTTAGCCCACTTCATTCCCTGATATTCCGGAGAATAGACGGCAAAAGGCCAGAGAACGGTACGCACCGGCAGCTCATCGGTAAAGGCTAAAATCGCCACCGGGGGTTTCGTAACTTTATGTGTCAGATGGCGGATTTCATCGGAAGCATCGCTAGGCCCTTCGATCAGCACCGCTGTCGGCTGAAGCTGATCCAGGTATTCCAGCAGATGCTTTGCGCCGCCCGGTGACAGATGCCGCACCCCGAAAATATGCACTCCAGCTTCAGCAGCCTTAATCACTCGTTCATCTCCTTACAAGCCTGGTACAGGCCGCGCCACTCTGCTCCTTTTTTCTTCATCACATTGTCCAGGTATTCCTTCCAGACCAGTTTATCCTTATCATCATCCTTGACAATCGCTCCCTGAAGTCCGGCGGCCAGATCATCGTCAGTCAGCTCGCCGCTGCCGAAGCTTGCCGCCAGCGCCATACTGTTGGTCAGCAGAGAAATGGCTTCTGCCGTAGAGATAACCCCAGCCGGTGACTTCACCTTCTCCTTCTTGTCTAACGTCATGCCGCTGCGCAGCTCCCGGAAGATGGTAACCACCTTCAGGAGCGCCTCATCCGCCGGAACGGAAGCTTGCAGCTCATACGAAGAAGCAATTTCCGCAACCCGCTTCTTCACGATGGCCAGCTCCGTCTCAAGATCGGAAGGCGCCGGCAGCACAATAATATTGAACCGCCGTTTGAGTGCGGCGGACATTTCGTTGACTCCGCGGTCCCGCGTGTTGGCTGTGGCAATAATGGAGAAGCCCTTGCGGGCGCCCGCCTCCTTGCCCAGTTCCGGCACAGAGATCGTCTTCTCCGACAGAATGGAGATCAGCGCATCCTGCACCTCGGAAGCACAGCGGGAGATTTCCTCGAAGCGGGCGATTCCGCCGTCCTCCATGGCGCGCATGATCGGACTCTTGACCAGCGCTTCCGGAGTAGGACCGTTCGCCAGGAGCATCGCGTAATTCCAGGAATAACGCACATGCTCTTCACTGGTTCCGGCGGTCCCTTGCACAACAAGCCCCGAGTTGCCGTAGATCGCCGCCGCCAGATTCTCAGACAGCCAGGATTTGGCTGTTCCCGGCTCACCGATCAGAAGCAGCGCCCGGTCAGTGACCAGGGTGGCAACCGCCATTTCAATCAACCTTGAGTTGCCGATATATTTCGGTGTAATGATCGTTTTCCCGGCTTTGCCGCCAGTTATGAAGGTCAGCACCGCCCGGGGAGACATCTGCCAGCCGGCAGGAATCTTCCCTTTGTCCTCCTTGCGCAGCGCTTCCAGCTCCTCACGATATAATACCTCCGCAGGCAGCCGCATGTAATCCTGAAGCTGCTCTTGTCCCGTTGACATATACTCATCTCCCTCTAATGACTTTACTCTTGGCTCCGCAAATGGTTAAGCAAATACTCAAGCTGCTGTACGCATTCGTATCTGTATACCGGAACAATAGCTTCAATACGGCTGATATAGCTGACCGGAAAACGAAGCATCATTTGGAATACGAAATAGTCAAAGATATAAGGATTATAAAGCCGATCGTTCTCCAGCACAGACATTAGGAGCTCCTGGCGCTCCTCCTCTTGCATATCTGTACGCTCCAGACCAATAAAGATATTCGTGATAAATTCTTGCATTCTGCGTTTCTTCTGCCCCTGGAGCTTCTCCAGGAGGTAGCTGCGGGCACGCCCATGCCCCGGCTGGGCAAAGGCGCATACCAGCTCCAGTGCGTCACGGTCAATGAACCAGTCCAGCCAGCGCGGGTCCCACTCTGCGGCAATTCTCTCCGCAGGCATCATCTCTCTCGAGTATTGGAGCCTGTCTCTGGAAGAACTCCAAGGTGTTTCGTAAGCCACCCGTTCCACATTCATAATCTGCCGCTCCAGCGTTTCCAGAAGCTGCTGGTCACGCTGCGCCGCCTCCTTCGAGACGATTGATTTCAACTTGTTCATCATCGTGCCGCCGAACTGGTTGTACAATTCCTCCGGGTTCAACTGCTGCTGAGCCGCACGGAAAACATTCGGCAGATAGCGCATGTTTTGTTTCGCCAGCCCCTTCAGCAGCTCCAGCGATTCCGTAGAATCCGACTTTTCTGTGTACCAGGCCGCCTGATCGATAAGCGGCAGCCAGCCAAACGAGACAAAACGGGTGTATTCTCCGATCACATAACTGTATGCTTCATCGAGCTTCGGATTCCGCTCCCTATAGAGAGCGGTTAGATAGGGTTCTAATCCATTCCAATATGTTTCCGTCTTTTTCTTGTCCCCGTTGTCCAGAGGAGCTTCACGCAGCTCCTCCATAAATCGAACCGCCAGCTGGTCTGCAATTCGGGCCGAAGGCCACTTGCAGAGCGCCTCCGCCACCAGTGCCCGGTCCTTCTTCAGCGAAAATGCTTCCAGCAGACGTTCCCCCCCTTGCAGGGAACCGCCTGCTGCCAAAGCGGCAAACGCAGCTTCCCGGATGGTCTTCTTCTTGTCCGTCGTCCATTCCAGCAGTGACGGGATATAGGCCTCATGCCCGGCAAGACATCCGATCGCCGCCACCCGGACATCGTCGCTGCCGCTCTCTGCGGCTGCGCAGATCTGCTCGAGCACGCCGGCTCCCCCCACTTTGCCAATCACCTGCAGCTTGCGGACCTCGCCTCTGCCGCCGGCCGGATTAAAGTGCTCCATCAAATATTCGGCGATAGCCGGGCCGTAAGACGGAAGTATCTCTGCCGCCGCAAACTCCGCAAGCTCCGCATAAGGATCTTTCAAAGCGGCAATAGCCAGCGGAAGCAGGCGCATATCCTGAAATACGCCTTCCTTAAAAGCTTCGATTACGATCTCATATCTGCCGCTTCCCGTCGTGGTCAATGCCTGTCTCACAGCGGCCAGCCTGCGGTAAGGCAGCCGGGTCTCCGCCGGGAAATAAAACGCCCGCAAGGGACCCGGAGTTCCGTCGGGTGCCGTAACCCCCTGGGTGTAGAGCACCGATTCCAGCAGCAGCGTCAGCTCCTGCAGCTTTGCAGCGGATACTGGTTCCGCTGTACTGCCGGGCTCTATCAGAGCCGTTATACCCTCACCCAGCCTCTTGAAGACTGGAGAACGCTCACCGAGTTGCTGAAACTGCGGAAGCAGACGCTTCAGCCGGAAATCTCCGGCTGCCAGATCACTTCCGGCGATATAAAGTCTTCTCACCTCTTGGTGAAGCTCTTGCAATAATGCTGTACTCATGGGCTGTCCCCCTATAGGTATATAAATCATGTTTATGATCTCAATGATTGGTCAGTACAAGAGCCGGGTTACCGCCTGATCCTTGATTATCGTCAGCGGTTGGGCAGTCAGCCGTCCTGAATCCAAATGATGCTCGAACATCACAAGTATGGCACAGTCCGTCAGCAAGGAAGACGGCAGAAACGGCAGTAAATCCACCGTCCCCTGAGGCAGCGAAGGGATATCCTCCAGCACCAGTCTGCTGCCGGATTCATCTGTGATGACATACTGGCCGCGTTCGGTTACCCCAAGACTTGCTGCATGCAGAAGCAGCACAGGCGATTTATCACTCAGCGGATTCTTGAGCTGATTCTTTACTTGCTTGAGCACCTCCGCGTAAGAGCGGTGAGTCTTGCTGTAAACCTGCTTCAAATCAGCCTCAGTAACAGGTCTCGCTGTTATTTCTTCATATCGGACCCGGGCATTCATCTCTCCGGGGTATTTGTAGAGCAAGGGAATCCGGCCAACTTCAAAGAAGCTGTCTTCTTCCCGCATCAGTTTGGCTGCCTTGTAAGGGCGATAATATACCGTCCGGTGAATCTCTCCGCTGTTCGTTTCCAGCCAGTAGCCAAGGTCGACATATTCCTGACGGGCAAGATCATCGTAGCTGTAGAAGGCTAATTGCAGAAGCTCGACCTCTTCCTTCACCAGTCCGTATTCCTTCAGTTCAGACAACTGCCAGGCATGTCCAAGCCATTCATCAATAGTAGATTCATGATCCAGGGCAAGCTCGGGATCCTCACTCCTTGCGGTCAGATAAGCCCGCCCTTTCTTAATAAAAGCATGAAGCCGTGTCAACTGCTCCATCGCATATGTATAACTCTCTTCACGGTCACGGCCTTCATCCAGCAGCAGCGCGAACCGGCGCAGTTCAATCTGTGCTCCTGACAAATAATAATTGCCAAGCTGCTTCACATGTTCTTTAATCGTCTTCAGCGTTTTGCTGTCAATGGTCGATAATCCGCTGCGGATAAGTGACAGGACCAGCTTCTCCAGCAGGTCAAGCCCTTCAAGCTGAGCGTTGATCTTTTTCTTCAGCGCAGATTTATTAACTTTCTTAGGTTTAGCTTCCCCGCCCTCGGCAGCTTGCTTCACCTTGGTCTCTTCACGTTTCTCGGCCTTCTCGCGTTTGGCAGAGATGTCCTCGGGTACATCAGCTATTGTGAAAGCCTGCCCCTCGGCATAGGCATACAGCAGGCCCAGCGCATGCTTGCAGGGGAACTGCCGGCTGGGGCAGGTGCAGCGGAACACCGGCTTATCCGGCACAATGAAGTCCGCAGAGCACTCATAAGGCGTTTTGCCGCTTCCCGAGCACTGCCCGAACAGCAATTCCCCGTTCTCCGAACGGTTCAACTGCACGAAGCTTTTCTTCTTCACCAGCCCCTGACCATTCTTCATGGCAGCGGCGTTGGGTGCGAGCGAATCTACATACGATGATGTCAGTTCAGGCAAATCAGTTTCCTCCCCAAATGAGATAGCATAATAAATCGAAAGATATCAAGCAAACAATTGGATATATCTTCTATTAACCAATTAACACGGATAAGATCACATGTTTGCATTTATCTTAACAAAAATGGTTTGCTGTTCCAATGGCAATCCCTCTTCCGTGGCAAAAATAGTAAAATCGTCCCACCTCTGCAGATGAAATCCCGGAAAATGAGCAAAAAAATAGGGTGACTCCGAAAGTCCCCCAGTGATCCTCATTTGAACCAGCCTTTTTCCTTGAACCTAGTAATCGCTTCAATCCGGTTGCCCACATCGAGCTTGTCGAGAATAACCGAAATATAATTGCGGACCGTACCGGTCGTAATGTACAGCTGGCTCGCGATTTCCTTCGTATTTTTGCCATCGGCAATCAGCCCCAGTACTTCCTTCTCCCGTTGGGTCAGCGGATTGGCCTCGTTGCTGTAAGCTTCGTCCATAAGCTCCGGTGCATACATCCGTTTGCCAGCCATAACACTGCGGATCGAGAGAGCCAGCTCTTCACTTGGGCTGTCTTTCAGCAAATAGGCATTTACGCCAGATTTAACGGCGCGCTCGAAATATCCGGCCCGGGCAAAGGTGGTCAGAATCATGATTTTGCAGCCGGATTGCTTCAGCGCCTCAGCCGCCTCCAGTCCGGTCATTGCCGGCATTTCGATATCCATGATGCAGATATCCGGTTTGAGCTGCTGGACCAGCTTTACAGCCTCTTCACCATTAGCAGCCCGGCCCACCACTTTCATATCCTCTTCCAGGTCGAGCAATGAAGCCAGGGCGCCAAGCAGCATGCGCTGATCTTCAGCAATTACAATGTTGATCATCAGTGATTCGCCTCCCGTTCCGGCTGCTGGATGACTGTGGGCACTTTAATGACAATCGTTGTCCCTCCGTCCTTCACAATGTCCAACAAACCGTTTACAAATTCCAGCCTCTCTTGAATTCCCTGCATTCCATGGCCCTTATAAAATAGTGAAGTCCCCTCAATTCCCTTGCCGTTATCCTGTATCTTAACAACCAAATCTACGCGCGAGGGTTCAATGAGAATTTTGCAGACCGTGGCACCGCTGTGCTTTACCACATTCGTCACCGCTTCCTTAATACACATGCTCAGCACATTTTCCGTAATTAGCGAAGTATTCTTCAGCTTGGGACTGCCTTCCAGCTCGAACTCAATTTCTGCAGCCTGCAGGAGCTGCCTGATCCGCACCAGCTCGTCTTCAAGCCGGATGCCCCTCATCTGTGTAATCATCTCACGGACTTCTTTGAGCGCTGTTCGCGCTGTCTGGCGGACATCGTTAATTTCGACGATAGCCTGCGCCGGATTTTTGTTGATCAGCTTGCCGGCCAAATCACTCTTGAGTCCGATGAGCGACAGCTTTTGTCCCAGTGTATCATGCAGATCACGGGAGATCCGCTGGCGTTCCTCCATGATGACGAGTTCAGAGATACGTTTATTAGCATCCTCCAGTTGGACCTCCAGCTTATCCTGATTGTTGCGGTTATACGTTGTAGCAGGCAACAGGACCACCGCAATCATACTCACAAGCACAAAAGGGAGCTGGGAGATGAATACCGGATTGCGTGTAATCAGTTCATAGTTAATGGCGATAATCGTGGTCAGCAGGTGAATTGAATACAGCGTAAAGAATCCGACCCGCTTCTGGATGTTCCCGATAAAAAAAGCCAGGAATAACGCAAAATACATATACCCGAACAGCAAGGTCATCGTTATAGAAACAATAATCTGCACACTTGTCCAGAAGTAGACCACCCAGCCCGTTGATTTGAAGGCTAGGACATAACAGGCAAAAAATACAATGATCATGAGAATTCCGTATACCCACCGGTCCATCGAGGACGAACGGAAGATAAAATAGAAGGGAAGAATGTAAAAAATGACCCATACATAAGGGCTCAGACCTGTACTTTTATGGAATATATGGTGCCACTTCTGCATGTTAGCCATCCTTTTTACCAGCAATATTGTACCTCCATTTTAGCATAAACCTTGCAGCAACCGGCAACCCGCAACAAAAAAGAGAAAGCTCAGCACCGGTCAGCGTTCAGCGGTTCTGGCTTCCTCTCCTGTTACAGTGTCAATTAAAAGATATGGATGGCTCTATTCGCCTTGAAGTCCGGGTTTGCGTACCTTTAACGCTTCCACTGCCGGCTTTGGCTCCCGCAGTCTTGCCTTGATTTCCTTAAAGCCTACAAATCTTCTATTCTCTTCATCCCACAGACGGAAATGAAGGGCCTTCAAGCTGCTGCCAATCGTGATCGTTGTCGCTTTTTGCAGCGGCGGAGTGGCATTATGGGCCAGCTCCAGATTATAATTCGGCACCTTCGGACTTAAATGATGGACATGGTGAAACCCGATATTCCCGGTGATCCACTGTAAAAGTCTCGGCAGTTTGTAGTAAGAGCTGCCTTCTACGGCGGCACTTACATAACTCCATTCATCTTCATGCTCAAAATACGAATCCTCGAACTGATGCTGTACATAAANGAGCTGCCTTCTACGGCGGCACTTACATAACTCCATTCATCTTCATGCTCAAAATACGAATCCTCGAACTGATGCTGTACATAAAATAACCAGATGCCAAGGAAGCCTGAGACAAATACGATCGGCAGCTGTACCAGCAGAAATGCCTGCCAGCCGATGGCCAAAATCAAACCACTATAAAGCGCTGCAATCAAAATGTTAGTCAGATAAGTATTCATCCGCTCCTTGCGTCTTGCCCCTTTGGCATTAAAACGGTATTGGATCAGGAAAACGACGATAGGTCCAGCTACAAACATCACCAGCGGGTTGCGGTAAATCCGGTAATATAAACGTATCAAAGGCTTGGCAGCCTCATATTCTTCAACTGTCATAATCCAGATATCGCCGATGCCTCTTTTCTCAAGATTGCTGCTTCCGGCGTGATGGATGGAATGACTGTGTTTCCACTGGCGATAAGGCACCAAGGTTAATACTCCCGTGATCGTGCCTATGATATCGTTGGCTTTACGGCTTTTGAAGAACGAACCGTGGCAGCAGTCATGAAAAATAATAAAGGTCCGGATCACAAACCCCGCTGCCGGAATCGCAAACAGGAGGGTAAGCCAGTAGGAGACAGACAGGCTGAAATATGCAGCCGCCCATAACAGGACAAGCGGTCCAAGTGTATTAATAAGCTGTCTTACGCTTGTTTTGCGGTCTGTTTTCTCGTAGGGAGCCACACTTTTTTTCAAACTGGAAAGCTGGGATGTCTGTTTCGTAGTCATCGTGTTTGTTTCCTCCTCGGATGTGTCCGGTTCCGGTCACATTCATCTAACTTCATTATAGAGAAGGAAGTGTCATACCCGTAAGTCATAAATATCAAGGAGGGAGTATGACAAATGTCATACTTTCCTCAAATTAAGCTAACTTTCTAATCCGTAGCAGCGGGAGCAAAATCAGCGTACCCATCAAGATCAGCACACCGCTCCCTGTGAAAACAGCGAACAGCGAGAATGTTCCCTTCAGATATCCGGCCATGGACATGCCGATCACCATAAATCCCATAAACATCGGTCCCATAATTCCGCCTACCCGGCCCATATAGGCAGTCTCGGTATTTTGCAGAATCAGTGTATTGATGCCGATATGAACACAAGGATAAAAGAAGCCAGTCAACGCTTGAAGCAAAATCGCGAGCAGCACATTATGCGCCGACCCCATACCGATGGTCCCTGCGGCACTGATGAGCAGTCCTGCTGCCAGCAGTATTTGCGGCTTTACCTTTTTGCCGATTCCAATAACAAGTGTCCCGCCAAGCATCATTGCAGCTCCGTTAACCACCATCATCCATTGCAGGAAGCTGCTGTCCTTGCCCAGATTCTCAATCATCACAAATACACCCAGAGGCTGAATAAGCCCTGCTCCCAGCCCGGCAAATGCAAATGAAATTCCCAGATTTCTCAATATCGCGCTGGAGTACACATAATGCAGTCCTGCTTTTATTTCCGTGGCAATCCCCTTACGCTCCCCGGCTGTCTCATCCGGCACATCCTTAGGCAGCAGCCCCAGAATCAGCGCCGAACCGATAAACATGACTCCCATGATCGTAAGTGAAGTTTCAATACCATAGTGTTCATATATAAAAGCACCGATCATCGGGCCAATCACCATAAAAAAAGCGGTCAGCGACTGGAAGACGGCCATCACACCCTGTAGCTGTTCTTCGGGAACATGCTGCTTAAACAGCTTCATTGCGGAAGGCTGCGAGAATTGCGACAGCACCGCCGAGACAAAGGTAGCCAGCAGCAAGGCTCTCCATGATCCTGTTAAGACCACAAGAAGCACTGCAAACACCGATAATGCGGATAACCCGTCGCTTAGAATCATCGTTTTCTTCGGACGCCACCGGTCCGCAAACGTACCACCGATCAAAGCAAATAAAAAAATCGGTGCAAATTCAGCTACGGAAATCAGCGATACGTAAAACGGATCATTGCCCGTTATCTCCGTCACATACAAGAGTATCGCGAAATTGCGCACCCATACTCCAAGCTGAAGCAGCACTCTGGATGCAATAATTGTTCGTACAACCTTATTACCTAACACTAGGTTCCCCTCCATAAAAAATAAACATAAATTTATAAACATCAAGAGCTCTCGTCTAATAATATATAGACGTTTTATTATTTTGTCTATATTTAATTAGATATTTATCTAATCTATCTATTAAAGGCGCAAAAAAAGCGCACAGAGAGATCTGTGCACTTCTCAAATAGATTTTTAATCGTTGCTGCCCTTTACCAAGTGTTCCGGAAATTATCCCCAAGCTACTATGCCTGCTTCGTACATTCCTCGCGGTACTCTGTCGGCGTCTTGCCGGTCGCTTTCTTGAACACCTGCGTAAAATAACGGGGGTCCTGATAACCAACGAGCGGAGCTACCTGGTAGACCTTCACATTGCTGTTCTGCAAAATATATTTGGCCTTTTCCATCCGGCAGTTGGTAACGAATTCAAGAAAGGTGTAACCGGATATTTGCTTAAATAAAGTGCAGAAATGGCTGATGCTCAAACCGGCTACCTCCGACAGCTCTTCAATACTGAGATCTTTATGATAATTGTCTTCAATATAACGTTTGGCTTTCTCAACAACGCTGCGTCCGTCTTCACGGGCCATCACTTTGTTGCTCTCCAGCATCCACTCGCAGAATTCCTGCTTCAGCACGCTAATCATTGCCGTCAGGGTTCCCAGGCCGTGCAGCTTGCCAAGCAACCCCTCCAGCGACCAGTCCGGCTGCATGTTCAGGTTCTCAAATTGCCTGTACAGCACCACAACCATCTCGATGATGATCCGTTCGGCCAGCTCCTTGGACAATGCCTGGGCCTCAATAAAGATGGCCATTTCATCGAACAGCACCAGCATCCGTTCCATGTTCAGCGTGCGGATGCTTTCGATCAGCGAAACCTCAAGCTCCTTCGGATACTTCACATCCCTGCCGCCTGTATCCGGGGTCTCCTCTTCAATAAATACACCTGCCTGGCCGGAATAGAAGCGCTGAAACAGCGCCTTGGCTGCAAGCGGATATACGGTGCTCAATTGATCGATCCCCTGCGTGCTGCGGCTAATCCCTACCGAGCAGGCCAGCTTAGAGTACCTTTTAATATCAGCAACTAACTTCTCGCCAAGCTCTCTTTTGCCTTCCCCGAGCCTTCCCGGAAAGAGCAGCACCCATTCTCCATTGTAGAACGGGAATACAGAAAGCGCGCCATTGTCCATTGACCACTCTTCAAGGATATTGCGGATTGCGAACAGCCAGAGATGCTTCTCCTCCGCGCTCCATCTTGCAGCAAGGGCCGCATAGTCGTCAAGCCTGACGACAGCCATGAAATATTCGCCCTCCAGCTCGCTGTTCTCCAGCCATTTTAAATGCTGCAAAGGCCGCGAATTGCCGAGCGTGAACTCCGCAAACATCCGCTCCCTTGCGAGCGTCGACAGCATTTGTACAGAGAGCATCAACTGCTCGTTCTCCTTCTGTTTATCCAGTCTTACCTTCGCCCGGGTCAGCATCTCCGTTAATTCATCATGGTCAATCGGCTTCAGCAAATAATCAAATGCCCCGAGCCGCAGCGCATCACGCGCATATTCGAACTCCCCATAGCCGCTGATAAAAATAAAGATCAGCTTGGAGCTGCGGGGCAGCACCTCTTTCATCAGGGCGATACCATCGATGACAGGCATGCGTATATCACTGATGATGATCTGCGGCGCTTTCTCTTCAATCAGCCGCAGCGCCACTTCACCATTTCTGGCCTCTCCCGCAATCTCAAGTCCCAGCTCATCCCAGGGAATCGCCACCTTCAAGCTTCGCAGAATAATCGGCTCATCATCCACTAGCAGCACTTTGTATTTCTCTTGCCGTGCAGTCATTTCCGGCACCCCCCAGGTTTATTGAACTGTAGAACTTCGTATCAGATTCCAGTATTGTTCCGAAGCGGATTGCAGCTGCGCGAGCGCCTCGTCAGCCTGCATCCCTCCGCCGATCATCTCCTCGATGACACTGAGGAAGGTCTTCTTCACTTCTGGAGACAGCAGGTTATCGTACGGAACAAAGCTCTGGTGATAATCCTCCATCATAGCCATTACCTGAGCGAATACCGGTCCTGTCTTATCCGGATCAATGGTGATCCGCATCGAAGGTATTCTTAACCCCTCATACACAATCTGTGTCTGAATCTCTTTTGTATAGAATGCTTTCATCAGCTCCAGCGCCGCTTCCCGCTTACTTCCGCTCAGGCTGGAGGAGAGACCGATTCCTATCGTATACCCTCCCGCGATGGACGGTTCTGTCCCTTGGTTCAGAGCGGGAAAAGGAATCACGCCTACCTGATTCTGAAAATCTGCCGGAGCCGTGTCTCCCGAGAACAGATTAATATCCCAATTACCGTTCAAATACATCGCTGCCTTGCCGCTTGTAAATAAACGGACCGCATTCTCCGTCGATAAATCATTGGATTTGGCGCTGAATGCCTCCTCCTCAATCCACTGCTCCAGATGCTGAAAAGCCTGGGAATACAAATTATTCTGAAAGGTACTCCCGTCCTCCCCGGTAACCAGCTTCTGAATCAGCTCCGGTCCGGCATACCGGTCCATTAAATAATGGGCGAATACCCCGGCAGGCCAGCGGTCTTCATTGCCGAGAGCAAACGGGATGTACCCTGCTTTCTTTAGCGTCTTAATCGCAACATCCAGTTCAGCAACCGTCCCGGGAATTTTGATGCCCAGCTTGCTGAACAGCGTTTTGTTGAAATAAAGCGGCTCGGCATTTCCCTCAATCGGCAATCCGTAGATATGCTGGTTGAAGGTCCATAGATGCAGATCACTGAATTGGTTCTTCAGCCCGTTCTCCTGCACAAAATCAGTCAGATCCATCAACCGGTTGGAGCGGACATACGGCTCAATCTCCGCACCGCCGAACAGCACGAACATATCCGGCGGTGTACCCGTGACCATCTCGTTTTTCAGCTTCTGCTCACGGTGAATCGTCTGGTCGAGTCCCTCGAAATTCACCTTGACGTTGGGATGTTCCTTCTGATATTCCTGAACGACCTCTTCATATATTGCAAGCAGCGGCTTGTCATGCTCCTTTATCCAGAAATGGCGGAAGGTCAGCGTAATCTTCTCTGGAGAGTTATCTTCAATCGGCTCCCTGTTGCCAAAATTTATAAATAATACCGCTCCGGCCATAAGCAGGATATAGAGCAGTATCCAGCCCCATTTCATCACCCATTTCACAGCTCCTCGCCCCTCTTTCATCCCGTTTTCGCTTATTTTCATGGCTGGATTTTGGGAATACGGATACAGATTGTCGAACCGAATCCAGGGGACGAACAAACGAGGATACCATAAGGATTGCCGAAACGGATGTTCAGGCGCTCATGCACATTCTTCAGGCCTACGCCGCTGTCGCTGTACTTCTTCGGATTGCTGTGCTCTGTATTCCATAGGCTCATCAGTGTGGCCAGATCGAAGCCCGGACCGTTATCCTTGACGATGATAATAATATCTTTACCTGTCTCTTGTGCACCGATGGTGATCACCCCATGCTCTTCCATCTGCTCAATGGCATGATATAGCGCGTTTTCCACTATCGGCTGAACAATCAGCTTCTGGGTCATCACATTTCTGAGGGTATCGGGCAAGTCAATAGCGTAAGAGAATTTGTCTTCAAAACGGAATTTCTGAATATCCAGATAGTGGCGGACATGCTCAAACTCCATTTGCAGCGGAATCAGCTCCTGATTCTGGCTGATGCTGATCCGCAGCAGCCTGCCGAGAGAAATGACCATTTTGCTGATATCCCTGTTCCCCGCCAGCACCGCCATAGAGTTGATGGATTCCAGTGAATTATAAATAAAATGCGGGTTAATCTGCGCCATCAATGCCTGCATTTCCGCTTCCTTTTTGCGGCCCTGCTCGGTTTGCACCTGCTCAATGAGTTCGCTGATCTGCGAGCTCATCCGGTTAAAGCCGTCAATCAAGAGATCGCTTTCATCATCAGAGCGCAAAGGTGTCGTAATCGGAGTAAAGATTCCTTGCTTGACCCGCTTCATACCGTTGACCGCGCTGTTAATGCTGCGCACAAGCCTTCGGATGAAATAGCGGTCAAACAAAAAGGCGGACAGCAGCGATACCGTGGATAGAATGATGGCAAGATTGCGAATAGAGTCTGATTCCGAGGAAATCAGATTCATGGGAGTGATGGCCACCAAATTCCAGTCCAAATTATGAGAAGGAAGGAAAGTAATCAGTGATTTCTCTCCTTGATAGTTGTCAATGTAATAATCCTGAGCCTGGGCGTAACCCTCCTGCAGAAAAGGAAAATGGGTTTGCTGCCCGATATGCTCACCGGATTTGTTAAAGACGATATTCCCCTGCTTGTTGACCAGCAGAATATCCCCTTTCTTCAGTGTTGCAGCTTCCCAGAAAATTTGGTCGAGCAAATCCGGCTTAACGTAAACGACCAGATAACCGATATCCTCCAGAGAATAAGAATCCTTGATAATTCTGGACTGCACCAGTACCGGATTGCCGGTAGCTTCCGAACCATTCTCTCCGGGTCCCGACCATACCGGCCGGCCCTCCGCTTCCTCCATCGCGCGGTACCAGTTCTGATGGCGCATCTCATTGAAGGGCATAGGGGCGTTGTACTGATAGATCAGGCGATCCTTGCCGTAAAGACTGAAAGAAGTGATCATCGGATGATTGATCAGCAGGTTGTTAATGTCCTGCTTAATGTCGTAGGTCAGTACAAAATCCGGCTGTTTGAGCGTTTCCTGAATTTTTGGCGAAATAATAGCCGAATTTGTAATGTATGAGATTTCGCTGAGTGCAAACTTAAGCTTGCGGTCTGTCTCCAGAAGTGAGATCCAGTAAAAATTGCTTGATTTCTTCTCCATGGCACTGGAAAAATTCGCATACGTAACAATCCCCATCACGATCACGGGAATGAACACGAGAAGAATAATAGCGAACAAGATTTTGCGGCGGAGCTTCATATGCCTTTCCCTTCCTCCTGCTGTCTCTGCCCATTATTATTCTTCACGGTACTCCCTATTTCCTTGTTTAACATTAAAAACCAGTTTAGCTTTTGATTGCGCCTGAGGTCAGACCGGCAATTACCCAACGGCTGAAGAACAGGAAGACGACGAGCAGCGGAAGTGTGGCCGTAAAGGTTGCTGACATAATCATCCCATAGTCAAGACCATCACGTGCACTGAACAGCTGCTGCAGCGCGATCTGAATGGTAAAATGCTCTTTATTCTTCAGGACGACGAGCGGCCAGAAGAAGTCATTCCATACCGTCATAAAATTAAGTATGCCAAGCGTAGCCATTGCCGGAGTAATGACAGGAATAGCAATCTTCCAGAAGATCCGGAAATGTCCGCCTCCATCAATCCGTCCTGCTTCAATCAGTTCGGTAGGTACCGCCGAGGAGATATACTGGCGCATCCAGAAGATCCCGAAGGCATTGACCATCGCAGGCACAATAAGCGCCTTGAAGCTGTCGATCCAGTGCAGTTTGGACATAATAACATAAGTCGGAATTACACCCAGCTGCTGGGGAACAATCAGCGTAGCGATGACGAACACAAATAGCATGTTCTTTAGCGGAAACTCATATTTGGCAAATGCATAGCCGGCCAGGGTGCAGAAGAACACAACCGAAATCGTGACCATGGACGAGACGAACAGCGAGTTACCGAGTGCCAGGAAGATATCCGACCGTTCCAGCACTCTGCTGAAGTTGTCGAAGAACTGGTCCCCGATGGTTAACAAAGGTGGCTTATGGAACACCGCACCCTTGTCATTGGTTCCTACAACAAACATCCAATAGAACGGAAAGACAGAGATTAATGCTCCGAGAATGAGCAGGAAATAAAACCCCAACTTGCCGAAGAAACCGAGGTCATCCGGTTTTTTTCTGAAAATTCGCAATGTGCTCACGCTTTTCTCCTCCTAGACTCTCCGCCTGTGCCTCTGGTAATCAGCATATTAAGGATGGAGAATAGAATAGTGACGAGGAACAGCATAACCGCCGTAGCCGCCGCCGTACCGAAGAATCCGTTGCGGAATGCTTCGCTGTATAAATAAGTAACCATTGTAATCCCTTCCTGGCGGGTTGATCCGGTACCGGATTGGCCCAAGAATACATATGGCTCTGTGAAGAGCTGCAGCGCACCAATCGTAGATTGGAGTGATACGAAAATAATGAATGGCTTGAGGAGCGGCAGTGTGATGGAAAACAGCTGCTGTCTTCTGTTCGCACCGTCAATCCGCGCGGACTCGTACAGATCCATCGGTATGCTCTGCAGGCCCGACAGGAAGATGATCGCGTTATAACCCGTCCAGCGCCACATAACCATGGTGGAGATGGCAATCTTTACGCCCCACCAGCCGGAGTTGAATGCCATACTGTCCAGTCCAAGCCCGTTCAGCATCCAGTTGATCATCCCGTTGTTGCCGAACAAGGTGCTGAATACAAGCGTAACAGCCACAATCGACGTAATGTTGGGCATGAAATACAGAATACGGAAGGTTTTCTTAAACCGCGTCATTCCTGAATGCAGCAGCACTGCGAGCAGCAGCGCCAGAAACACCTGCGGCAACGTGCCCATCAGGCCCATAATCAGCGTATTGGTGAAGGAAATCCAAAAGGTCGGGTCGCTTGTGACCAGATCGTAGTTCTTCATCCCGACGAATTTCATCGGATTGAGCGCGTCCCACTTAAAGAAAGATAAATAAAACGTAAAGAAGATCGGGTACAGTCCAAATATCGAGAACAGAATAAAGAACGGAGAAATAAATGTATAAGCAGTGAGGCGGCTCCGTCTTTGTTCAGTTAAAAAAGGGCGTTTGCTCTCGGCATGTGGACTCGTAATTACGGGTTCAGCCATGTCACACCTCCAGGGAATATAGCAAAAACTCCGATAGGAGTCTTGATCGATGATTAAGTCTTCCTATTTCACTAAAACCGGACTCACAGAGAGTGCGGCTCTCCATGAATCCGGCATTACAGGCATCATTTCCTAATTGAAATGCTTAGCTGCGTTCCTCCAGGGTTTTCGCTTGTTTAACTGCTTCATCCCACTCTTTGGCAGGGTCGGCTTTTTTCTCAATTACGTTCTTCAGCGCGTTCTTGAAGAAGGTATCGGTTTGGTCATGCAGCGGTCCGTAGTATACCGGTTTAACACGGTTAGCCGCCTTACCAAATTCAACTGCGATTTGTTGGCCGCCGAAGAAGTCATCTTTGAAATCTACGAATGCCGGATCTTCATACAGTGCAGGAATGGAAGGCATCAGACCCTTAGCTTTGAACGATTCGAGCTGATTATCCTTGTTGACGAGCCATTGAATGAAATCATAAGCTTCCTTCGGATGTTTGCCTTCCTTAGGAAGGGTGATGAACGAACCACCCCAGTTTCCGGCACCTTCGGGCAGCTGAGCAATTTTCCATTTACCGGCAGAATCAGGAGCGTTGGTCTTAATATAGCCGGCCATCCATGCAGGACCCATAACTACGGCGAACGATCCGTCGGTCATGCCTTGACCCCACTCAGGAGACCACAGCAGCATATTGCTGATCCAACCTTCCTGAATGCCTTTAACGGTGAAATCGTAAGCTTTTTTCACTTGCGGATTGGTATCTCCGATAAATTTGCCGTCAGCTTTGCTGAAGTAGATTTCATCAGGAGATTGGTCGCGGAGCGCGTTATACGTCAGATCTGTTAAGTCAGAGAAGTATTTACCGGTTTTGTCCTTGTAGGCTTTCGCCACAGTAGCGAGCTTATCCCATGAGTCAATAGCAGCACTGAACCCTTCCGGATCGCTTGGCAGTCCCGCTGCTTCAGCCAAATCCGTGCGGTAGTAGACAACCGTAGGACCGATATCCGTTGGAAGTCCGAGCTGGAAGCTGCCGTCAACAGAGGAGGCTTGCTTCCATTTCCAGTCGAGATAATTGGCTTGAATATCTTTTGCTCCCAGATCATTCAGGTTGTAGAATTTATCCTGAGCACCCAGGAAACGTTCCATGAAACCGATTTCAAGTTGGAAAATATCAGGCGCTCCCGAGTTCGCCGACAACGCAGTTGTCAGGTTGTTGTGATGGGCAGTCTGGTCACCGGTGTTCTGAATTTTGATTGTAACGTTCGGATGTTCCTTGGTATATTCTTTCGCCAGTTCTTCATAGTTAACACTACCAAGTGTCCAGAATGATAGCTCAACCTTCTCAGCCGGTTCCGTTTTATCTCCTTCGGTTGCCGGCGCATCTGTACTTTTAACGTTGTTACCTGCATTATTTTTCGCAGTGTTGTTTTCAGCGTTGTTGTTACCTCCGCATGCTGCCAGTGAACCAACGAGCATGATTGAAGCAAGCGTCAACGCCAGATTCTTTGCTTTTTTCATTCCTCTGTACCCCTCTCAAAGGTTTCTCTTACAAGTCTTAGTGTACAGTAGGAGAAATCTTTTTTTGAGGAGGCAAACTTCCGATTTGAGGTGGAAATATTTACGATATGGTAAATTCCGGTTCTAATACACCCATTTCCACAGCCGCCTCCCGTTTGGAACCATTGGATTTCTATCCTCTGCACAGGTATACTGGTTTTATTTCAAGCAATTATTCACCCATCAAAGGAGAGTACCCTTCATGCCTATCAACCGCCCTTTACTGACAGACAGTGATTTACAGGATGCCGTTGACCGCAAGCTGCCTGTGCGCGTCTTTCAGGACGATCATCTGGTGAATTCCGGTGCGACGGTTGTCCGATTTACAGATTCGGATGTTGTCATCCAGTCGCGGGTCAGCGATTTAACCTACTATTCCCGGCGGAGCTGCGAATTTTTTGAGATCAGACCCTAGCTCAAATAGTTTGAGAATGGAGAGGACTGTATCTCGTAGACACCGCACCCGGCGACAGCTTTGGAGCAACCAACATTACGCACGGAAATTAACTATAGCACTGAGTATAGATTGACAGGCAGGGGGACACTATAGAGCGAGGAATGGCTGTTCAGGAACTGCTTGGCGGGAAATACGGGGAAATGTCCACACTGAACAATTACCTGTTCCAGTCTTTCAATTTCCGCAGCAAAAAAAAGCTCAAGCCGTTCTATGATCTGCTCATGAGCATCACTGCAGAAGAGCTGGGCCATGTTGAACTGGTCTCGCATGCAGTTAATAAATGCCTCTGCGGCTCCACCTCCTATAAAGAACCGGATCAAACGCCGCTGGAGCCGTTCAAAAACGCACGCAACACCTATTTTGCCCTTAGCGGCGGCCAAGGCGCATTGCCTGTAGATTCCATGGGACGCCCATGGAGCGGAGAACATGTCTTTAACAGCGGCAATCTGATTCTGGACTTGCTGCATAACTTCTTTCTGGAATGCGGCGCCCGTACTCATAAGATGAAGGTTTATGAAATGACAGACCATCAAAGCATTTAATGAAACGCGTAAATATGAGTCCAAAGGGATTCATACGAAGCTGTACACGAACAGCGAGGGAGATTTCACAGAGATCAAACAAATCTGGAAGGGGCCGCACCCTGAAGACGGCCAGCCATTAGAGGTCATTGAAGGCTCCCCTAAAGGATTTCCGATTGCCGAAGCTCCGGAAGTGCCGGAAGAATTCGCTCCGGGCTTTTCAGAGGAGGATTTCCTCGCCATTGCAGCACGCCTGCACCAGGCGGCCAATATCCGCTAAATTCAAAGAAGCCGGACAAAGACCCCCTCAGAGGGATCTTTGTCCGGCTTCTATCATTGTCATCACTGTGTCATAAACTTCCTAATTATCTCTTCATCTCATTCGTTGATGTCTTCAGCTTCTCGTTCAGGATATCCTGAAAGCTGCGAGTCTTGTCATCGGAGTTGGAAGATTTGGCTTCGACTACGGGTTGAGGTCTAAAATACTGATGATTGAAAGCCATAAGATTATGTACTGTCATATTCATTAAGGTTCAACCTCCTTCCGTAATCTGCACCTAAATTTGCGTGGTTGCGCATTTTCTTATCTCTTATTTAACCCATCATTTCCATCCCTAAACATTTTTTTTGCACTTTCAGGAAAAAAAACAACCTCCGCGCCGATAATCCGGCCGGAGGCTATAATCTTTTTGGTATCGAATGTTTATTTCAAGGCTGCCCATGAAGCTTCATTCAGCTGCTCCAGCTCATCTCTAACAAGCTGGAAACTCATGGCCCCGATGTTCTCTTCTGCATGACGGACCTTGGAAGCGCCCGGAATGGCGACCACTGTATCCCCGTGAACATGTATAAGCCAGTTCAGGGCAATCTGGCCCGGTGTTACTCCATATTTCTCGGCCAAAACAGATAATAGATCAATCAGCGGCTTGCTGCGGGCCAGGCTCTTCTCATCCAGTCCGGATTGCATCCGCCGCATCCTCGAAACTGCACGGATCTGTGAAGGATCCTTATGGAAACGTCCGGTCAGAATCCCCTGCTGCAGCGGAGAGTATGCAATGATGGAGATGCCCAGCTCCTTTGCCGCTTCCATTGTTCCATTCTCATCAATCTTCCGGTGCAGCAAATTATATTTCACCTGGTTCGATACCAGAGTCAGACCATACTGCTGCAATATCCTGTGCGCCTCCACCATCTGTTGGGCCGAATAGTTGCTGACCCCTGCATAACGGATTTTGCCATCCTTGACCAGACCGGCCATCGCTTTCATTTCACTGGCAATTGAGGACAGGGAAAACGGCTGGTGAATCTGGTACAGATCGATGCTTCGCCCGCCCAGACAGGTGAGCCGTTCATCAATTGTAGATGAAATAGATTTCGCTGTGCGGAGCATCGGCCACCATTTGGTAGCGATCAGCGGCTTGGCATGGAGACTGCCCTCCTGCTGCAATTGATCCAGCGCATGGGCAAGCGCCTCTTCTGATTTACCGCCGCCGTAGATCTCTGCGGTATCGACCCAGTTCATGCCGCCTTCCAGACTGACACGCACGATATCCAGGATATCTGCATCCTTAAGATTACTCCAGTACCTTCCTACGATTCCGCTTCCCCGGCTGAACTGCCAGCAGCCCAGTCCGAGCGGTGAAACGGATAACAATGATTGGCCTAAGGGGCGTAAAGTTACTGCTGTTGTCTCTGTCACCAAGTTTCATCCTTCTTTCAGAACCAAGATAATAAAAATCTCTCCAGAATCAAAACTACTGCAAAATAGAGCTCAGATCCGCTAGTAAATATGGTATAATTACCCTGCTCTGCAACGCCATACTACAAACAAACCGTGTTGCGGAATGGAAACACAATCATTAATGGAGGGAATTCATGTTAAAAATCTTCGGTTTTTTCATGCTGTTAAATCTGGTCGGCAATCCTTTTCTTGCCCTAATCATTCTGCTGGTCATTCTGTATTTCCTCGACCGCCGATATGTCGGCATCTTTCCAAGCATCACGAAGCCGTTCCGCCGGAGCCGGCAAATTTCCAAGCTGCGGACAACCATCTCGCTGAACCCCAATGATGTCTCCGCCAAGTTCGATCTGGCCCGGCTGCTGACTGAGCGCAAGCGTTTCAGCGAATCCAAAGAGCTGCTTGTGCAGATCGCTGACCGGTACGAGCAATCCGCCGAATATTGGGTGGAGCTTGGTTATGTGAATCTCAAGCTGGGCCAGCTTCCCGAGGGGGAAGCGCAGATGCTTCAAGGACTGGAAATCAACCGCAGAGCGCAATATGGCCAGCCTTATCTCCGTCTCGCCGAGACTTTCCGCAATATTGACCATGACAAAGCTCTTTCTTATGTAGAACAATTCCAGGAAATTCAGTCCTCTTCCAGTGAAGCCTACTATTTGGCCGGCTCAATGTACAAGGCACTGGGCAGAAATGAAGACGCCAAACGCGCTTTTGCCGAATCTACGGCCATTTACCGCTCATTGCCAAAGTACAAGAAGCGGCAGGAACGCGGCTGGGCGCTGCGCAGTTATTTCGCAAAGCTGCGCTGACTCAGCGGTACATAAATAACCGGGATGGCTCCATTATACGCCTATTCCTTCCTGCAATCATTAACACAAAACGCAAAAACCTCCGGCTTCTGCACTCCCTGTGCATGCCGGAGGTTTTTTATGCTATTTTACAGGAACGGTCATTTCAAGCCCAGGAATGTGGTGAAAGGTTATCTCTATGTATGAAATTTTTTTCGCCCAGTTTCTTCATAAACAGCAAAGAGCAAGCTCCACTGTCCCGGAAGCCTGCTCTTTGCTGTTATTCAAGTCATGACGAATCTTATAAATCTAATGTTTTCGGCTGTTCCTCCGCTGATGCCGAAGAAAACGGCCACCAGTTCGCCCGGCCAAACATCCGTACCATAACCGGAACGAAAAACGGCAGGAAGACCAGTGCATAAAGGGCAAGACCGGCCAGAACTACAGTAGCAATCTGCATCATCGACAATACGCCGGAAGGATACATCGAGGCAAAGGTTCCGCCCAGGATCACTACAGCCGACAGAATGACTGTCCCCATATTGCGCATGGCATGCAGGATCGCTTCACGCACATCCCAGGTCTTGTTCTCATTAAAGCGGGCCATCAGGAAGATGCTGTAATCCACCCCAAGCGCAATTAGCATAACGAAGCTGAAGAATGGAGTAGTCCAGGTAATTCCGGAATAATTCAGCAGATTCACAAAGATGGCTTCCGTAATTCCCAGCGCCGTAAAGTAAGTGATAACGAGTGAAACAATCAGATAAATCGGCATGATAATCGATCTTAGCAGTAATACCAGAATGATGAAAATACCGCCCAACATCAGGATAACGGTCCGCGAGTAATCCTCATTGGAAATCTTCTGCAGATCGCTATAGGTGCTGGTCACTCCGCTGATCGCGGTCTCCGCATTCTCCAGCTTCGTGCCCTTCACAGCCCGGTCCACGGCAGCCTGAATATCTCCAATGCTGTCAATCGCTTCGGAACTATAGGGATTCTCGGCGAAAACAACATCCAGCGTCATAACCTTGCCGTCACCTTCCAGATACGTATCAAAAATCTGCTGGATGCCCTCGGCTTCCAGCGCCTCAGACGGTACGAAGAATCCGCTCAGTTCATCATCTTTGGCCTCCTGAATTTGCCCCAGGTACGCTTGAGCAGAAGTCAGCCCGCCGGTGATTTGCTTCAGGCCATCCGCACTGTCGTTCAAACCGTCCGTAAGCTGGCCGATTTGTCCGGTAAGCTGGCCGAACCCGTCAGCAAGCTGCTGCTGGCCGCCTTGCAGCTGGTCGAGCCCGTTTGTGATCGAAGGGATGCGATCGACAATTTGCCCTTGCCCCGCCGCCGCTTGATTCAGGCCCGTCTGCAACTGGCCGATTCCGGCGGCAAGCTTGCCCAGACCTTGTGCCAGCGCCGTTTGACCGGCAACGGCCTTGGCATATCCGGTGTTGGCCTTGTTCAGACCGGCAGCTGCAGCTTTTAGCTGCCCTGAAATCTGTCCAAGTCCTGCGGCAAGCCGGGCTGTACCCGTGCCGGTTTGCGTTACCGTTCCTTTAATCGTCTGGTAATCAACATCCTGCAGAAGATCAGGATGGCTGGCTTCCAGGCCTTTGAAGGAAGCATCCAGCCCGGTAAGTGCAGCAGCCACGCCCTGGAGCTGGGTTTGCAGCCCTGCAACGCCTCCGTCCAATGCGGTCAGCCCCGTGCCGATTTGCTTGTAGCCTGCCAGTAGTGCAGCATTGGCGTCCGCAAGCTGCTCTGCGCTGGCCGCTGCCTGCGCCAGACCGGCTTTGATCTCACCGGCTCCCGCTGAGCCGCTTTTAATGCCGTTCTCTATACGTGATAGGCCTTCGCCCAGCGCGGCGATACCTTGTTTCAGCTCAGCTGTGCCCTCCGTCAGCTTCGCGCTGCCCGATACGGCTTCGTTCAACTTCGGCTCGTTATCACTTAACTGCTTGCTTGCTTCCGCAAGCCCCGTTTGAATCTTCGTGAGCCCTTCATTGCTCTGGTCCAGACCCTCTGACAGTGTAGCCACTTGAGTCGGGATCAGGAAGTCATTGATCTGTTCCCCCGTAGGACGCGACATACTGCGAACAGCTTTGACCCCGTCGACCTTTTCCAGCTCACGGCTGATTTTTTCAGCCAGACCCATATATTCAGCAGTATCCATACGGTCATCATTTTTGATGATAATTTTGCCGGGCATCGATTCTCCCGGCCCAAAGCTCTCAGAGATAATATTGAAGCCTTTAACCGATGCGTAGTTGGAGCCGATTTCGTCCATGCTGTTAAAGGACAGCTTGCCGCCATAAGTGACCAGAAACGGCACCACTACCGCAGCTACAATCAGCAAAGCAGCCCACGGTCTTTTTAAGGAGAAGGAACCAGCGGCCCCCCAGATGCGGCTTTCGCTGTGCTCCAGCTTCCCGCGGGATGGCCAGAACATCTTTTTGCCCAATACTGCCATAAAGAATGGAACGACAGTCACAAGCGCCAGCATCATCACGGCAATCCCTACGGCCACTGCAACCGCAGAACGGTACAGCATGAATTTGGACAACCCAATGGCCAGGAACCCTACAAATACCGCAAGACCGGAGTAGAATACCGTTCCCCCCGCTTTGCGGTAGGTGGTGATAATCGCGCTTTTCGTATCCTCAGAGGTTGCCAGCTCTTCCTTAAAGCGGCTGATCAGCAGGATGCAGTAATCCGTCCCGATCCCGAACAATACGGCCACCATAAAGATCTGCGTAAATGTGGATAACGGAAAGTCAAACCGGTCCACCAGAAAGGCTACAACCGATTGCGATACAATATAGCTCAGTCCGACCGTAAGCAGCGGCACAAACGCCGCAACGAACGAACGGAATACAACGAACAGGATCAAGAGAATAAATACAACGGTAATATACTCCGATTTCTTCAGTCCTGCCTCTGAGCTGACAATGGTATCCTCCGTAATCAGTCCTTCGCTGGTCAGATAATGATCGGCAGTTACATCACTTAGCAGGGCTGTTACTTTAGCGGGGAGCTCCTTGACCCCTTCTTCTCCGCCTTTTACCGACAGTGCAACCATAATGGTTTTACCGTCCTTCGCAATCAGCGTATCCTTTAATTCGGATTGAGAAAAGGGGTCGGTAATGGAATCCAGCTTCAGCGATTCCTTGCTCGCCGCAAGCTGCTCAACGCCCTGCTTAATACTCTCCGTATCTTCTGCGCTCAGTCCACCCGGCTTATTAAAAACAAGGGCAACCTGGTGCAGCGTCTCACCGCCCTTGGTGTCGGCCACCTCTCTCATAATCTCAGCCGCTCTCGAAGAGGTGTAGCCATCCGGAACAGCAATCTGCCCCTTCTCGCGCACCAGATCCGACATCGCCGGCGCCGTCAAAAATAACACGACCGCCACAGCCAGCCAGACTGTAATTACAGCCCATCTAGCTTTCAGTATGGTCTTCAATTGTTTCTCCCTCCTGTTTCATGCATTAAAAATGCAAGCTTCTCAAACATGGTAATAAATTTCTCAATGTCCTTTTCCTCAAAATCAAACAGATAAGGAGAAATCACTTCCTGAACCTGCTTCTCAGCGGTCTGATGCACACTCTTCCCATGCTCCGTGAGTGTCAGATACACCTGGCGGCGGTCATTCTCGTCCCGGGTCCGCTGAATCAGTCCAGCTTCGTCCAGCCGGTTAATAATTGCCGTTATCGAACTCTTGCCTACCGCAACCGCCTCGGCCAGAAATGTGGAAGTACAAAGCTCCTGACTGTTTATCAGCCGGAGAATAATAAATTGGTCATTGGTCAGCCCTTCCGGAATCCGCTCCTTGACACGGGCGCTAATCTGCCTAGTCACTACCATGTACGCATCCAAATAGCGGTTGATCCAGTGTTCCGCCTCTTCTTTCAAGATTCAAACCTCCCAACACTATTAATAGTTCACGTATGAAACTGTTTCATAGTAAAACTATATGGTCTGCCGCCCAAAAAGTCAATATGTTCCTTTCCGTATTCCAACAGCGGCTAATTTGCATTTTGCATAACAAAAACAGCCATTCCGCACGTTGACATGCGTAAATGGCTGTTTGACGTAAGGAGGTGAGAATTCTCTCTATATTCTCCTTAGCTTATTCTCGTTATTCTTCGTCTTCAGACTCCTCGACCTCATATACACAGCGGAACATTTCGATTCCTGCGGCATTTTCACCCAGGCTGTACACCATGAACCCAAGGCTGCGGTAGAAGTCAGCAGCAATTTCGTCCTCAGTTTCTGCCAGCAGGTAACGGGGCTGACGCGCAGTTAGCAGCTCAAGAATCATTCCGCGCGCATACCCTTTGCCCCTGTTCTCTGGCAGTACGGCGATATGGCGGATGTCCAGTGAGCCGTCTTCCGTTTCTTCAAAGCCTACCAGCCCCAGCAGCAGGCCTTCCTCTTCCCAGCCGCACAGCTGCAATGCAGCCTGTGCGCTATATTCGGCTGAAGTGCGCTGCAGTGCATCCGGTTCATCAATAACAGCATAAGCCAGCAGCTCGTTCACCTCGGGAGAACCCACGAGATGCTTCAAATCTATCAGCATAGTTAAACCTCCTAAAAGTTTTGTGAGCATAGCTTCCTGATAAAACTTCGTACAAAACTCACTTCGAAAGTATAAGCTTAAGTTTTGTGAAACTTTAGTTTAACGATTTACCCCATGCCAAATGAAGAAAAATATAACCTATCCACACACCCAGCAAGTTAAGCAGCAGATCGTCAATATCAAAGCTGCCGACACGCAGCAGCATTTGCATGGATTCCAGCAGCAATATCCATAAAGCCATATGTAAGGTTAACCCAAACATGGAGTTAAGCCGCTTCTTCAGCAGCGGCAGCAGGAGGCCAAAGGGAATGAACACGGCGACGTTTCCCAGCAGATTCACCAGCCGGCCGGAGAAAGGCACCCCATTGTCCAAATCAAAATAGAGTTTTATGGTCCGCAGCGGCTCCAGGTTATATTGCAGCGGTCCATCCGGATGAACGACACGGCCAAAACCGATAAACATCCAGTACACAACGGCTGCACTGTACAGAATTAGCAGCATCCACGCCCATATCCGGCGCGGCCTCGGCTGAATTTTTCCCCGGACGGAACGGTTTCCGGGCTTCTGCGTCTTACGCGGACTAGAGATTGCTTTCACCTTCCACTATTTCGATGCTGCCGTCGTTCTTGCCGATAATGGCCAGATCGGCAATTCCAATGAACAAGCCGTGTTCAACAACGCCCGGAATGCCCTGCAGAGACATCGCAAGTTCACGAGCAGAAGCAATCGCTTCAAACCGGCAGTCTGCAATGTAATTGCCGTTGTCTGTTTTGTACAATTCATCGCCGCTCCGCCGCAGCTCCGGCTTGCAGCCCAGCTTGGCTAGTTCAGCGACTGTCCATTCCCAGGCGAAGGGAACAATCTCAACAGGCAACGGAAACTTGCCCAGCGTTTCTACTGCTTTGCTCTCATCCGCCACCACAATCATGCGTGTGCTGCCCATGGCCACGATCTTTTCGCGCAGCAATGCACCGCCGCCGCCTTTGATCAGTTGAAGCCGGCCATCGAGTTCATCCGCCCCGTCAATCGTCAAATCCAGGTGGTCAACATCACCAAATGCAACCAGTGGAATGCCCAGCTCGCGGGCCTGCTCCTCCGAAGCACGTGAGGTAGCTACTGCGGTAATCTTAAGTCCTTGCTGCACTCGTTCCCCCAGCTTGCGGATGGCCCAATATGCGGTGGAACCTGTGCCGAGGCCAACCTTCATTCCGTCTTCCACATACTCCACGGCTTTTTCCGCAGCCAGCTGCTTTACATTGATACTCATTTTAATACCTCCATATTATCCGTTATAATAATGAAATAGATTTACAATATAAAATTATCATCACCAGGAGGATTCCGGATGAGAACCGAAAATCAGATTCAATCCAAAATCAATGAATTAACACTCCAACGCAGGTCTCTGGAGACACGTTTGACACCACTGGCCGAGGACAGCCCGCAGCGTGAAGCTCTAAACGCCCAGCTTACCCGGCTGGAGGATATGATGCTCATGCTGGAATGGGTGCTGAATGCCCCTGCAGGCAAATATCACGCTTGATCATCAGATTAGAAGAGTTCCTTACCGTAACATAAACTATCCGGATCGCCAATATAAGGTCCAAACAAATCAATCGGCCGATAGCCATGCTTCACGTAAAGTGCAATGGCTTCCGGCTGTTTGATGCCCGTCTCCAGCCGGATTTCCCGGCAGCCGGCACTAATGGCCTTCGCCTCAAGCTCCAGCAGCATCTTGTTGGCTATTCCTTGCTTGCGGCTGCCCGGGTCCACATAGAAACGCTTGAGCTCCATCACCGCACTGTCCGGGTCAAGCGGGCGCAGCGCTCCGCAGCCGACCGGTTTCTCTCCTTGATAAGCTACCACGAAAGTCATCTCTTTTACCTTCGGATCGGTGAAATCCACCACGTAGATGGTCTCATGCGGATAGCGGGATTTCAGATCCTCATCCAGACGGTCAATTAACGAAAGCAAATCCGCGTTCCCGGGATCAACTACAACAAAATTAACATCAGTTATGGACGTCATTACCGTTTCTCCTCCACTTCAACCAGAGCGCAAGTCCAGCTATATATAATTTTTAAGCGTTTCCTCATATAATTCAGCGTTACCCTTCTCAAAGCAAATAAATGAGATCTCTTTCAGCGGCAGCAACCGGGAATCCTGGGCCGCCACATACTCAATGACCGTATGAAGCGCAATTTCACAGGCCAACGCTTTAGGGAAATTATAAACCCCGGTGCTGATGTTTGGAAAGGCTATGCTCCGCGCACCCTTTAAGCAGGCCAAGTCCAGGCTGCTGGCATAACATTGGGCCAAAGTATCGGCTTCCCCGGCGCCTCCGCCTTTCCAAATCGGCCCTACTGTATGTACAATGCCCAGCAAAGGCAGCCTGCCTGCACTCGTTAATGCCGCCTCACCAGGCAGACAGCCTCCCTGTTTCTGGCGGATTACCGCACATTCCTCAGCTATTCGTGGTCCGGCAGCCCGGTGGATCGCTCCATCAACACCACCGCCTCCATAGAGGCCGGAATTGGATGCATTCACAATCATATCGCCCTGCCAGGACGTAATGTCACCTTCGCGGACAGATATCGCCACATCATTAATGATGATTTGCATGTTCGGCCTCCTCTCTCGCCGTAGCCTCCAAGTTTCGAATCAGCTCTTTCTCTCCCCTGCGGTCCGCCTTCTCTGGAAAGGAAGCAAACACGACCCTTGCTCCTTCAATAGAAGCTTTGCGGATGTTGCTTCTCATCCAATTCTCCGCGTCGTTCAGAACCATCTCTCCCGTGCCGGCCGGTACACGGCATAAAGCGGAAGTCGTTCCCTTTTCTCCCTTAGCGAGCTGTTCTCCCGGTCCGGAAAGCACAGTGAACTGAAATAACGGAACCGCCTCCGGCCGTTCTTCATGTTCTGCGAACGCTTGATTAACTACGGAGTACATCAGTGAACCGGTAGGAGCGGCAGATTCAATCGCCTCCCGCTCGGAGATCATGCGGCTGCTCTGGTAGGCAAGCAGTCCTGCAGCAAACAACAGAAACA
The DNA here is from genome assembly GCF_042610515.1 of Paenibacillus paludis. NCBI lineage: Bacteria > Bacillati > Bacillota > Bacilli > Caryophanales > Paenibacillaceae > Paenibacillus > Paenibacillus paludis. The sequence continues at coordinate 222,249 of NZ_JBGJZP010000003.1, read as the reverse complement.
ACACGACGCCCCCAACTACAGTAATCATTTCTGTCACCCGCCATTCTTCAGAAAATCAACAATACCGTTTCTATATTATCATGGAGAGAACATGCCCGGGAATGGTCAAAATGGGCTGAGTCTCTTTTTCACAGGAAATCTTCATGATTAAGAACGCCACTCCTTACTGAAAGCGATGTATATTCTATAAAGTTATTTTGAAATATTCATATTAACAGTTGAAACTTTCTGTGGCATGATCCATAATGAAGTTGTGCATACTGTTTGTCAATCCATAAGAAATCAAGGGAGGAAATTTACAATGAAGTTTTTCTTGGATACCGGAAATATTGAAGAAATTAAACGTATTACCCGCCTCGGTTTAGTGGATGGCGTGACGACGAATCCGTCACTGATCGCCAAAGAAGGCAGATTGTTCAAAGATGTAATCAAAGAAATCGTGGCTATTGTGCCTGGTCCTGTCAGCGCGGAAGTCATTGGCCTTACAGCAGAAGAAATGCTTAAGGAAGCCTATGAAATTGCTGAGTGGGCACCCAATGTCGTAATCAAGCTGCCTATGACTGAAGATGGCCTGGAAGCCTGCTACGAATTGACCAAAAAAGGCATCAAGACTAACGTTACCCTAGTATTCTCCGCGGCTCAAGGCCTCATGGCTGCCAAAGCCGGCGCTACCTATATCAGCCCGTTTGTCGGTCGTCTCGACGATATCGGCGTTGACGGCATGAAGTTGATCAAGGATCTGAAGACCATCCTGACCAACTACGGCCTGACTTCGGAAATTATCGCAGCCAGTATCCGCAACATCGCCCATGTGGAGCAAGCGGCAATCGCCGGTGCGCACATTGCAACCATCCCGGGCTCTTTGCTGCCTTCCCTTTGGAAACACCCGCTTACAGATAACGGTATCGAACGCTTCCTGAAAGATTGGGAGAAAGTTCCGCAAGTATAATACAACTGCTGCTGTTAACATAAAGCACCTCGTGGAAATCTTATTGGATCATAATGGGTCCGATACATTTCTATGGGGTGTTTTTTGCGTCGGGTTGACTAATTTACTTGTCTTAACTATAGTTGTTATAACAAGTAATTTCAGAAAGGATGATTCTTTTGCCTATTTCCTCTCCGCAGCAACTCCTCGGATTCCTGCTCGGCTCCACCCACCGGAGGATATCCAATGCGTTTGCCCGGGCCTTGAAGCCTTACGATATTACCCCCGAACAATGGTCTGTCCTGTTAATGATTGTTGACCGGGAAGGCATTAACCAGAAGGAAGTTGCCGCAGCGGCAGCCAAAGATCAACCCACAACTGCGCGGATCGTGGAGCTGCTTCAGAAGAAAGGTTTTATTACAAAATCAACAAGTCCCAGCGACCGGCGGGCCTTTCTGCTGTATCCCACCCTTGAGGGGCGGACGCTAATCGAAAGCACGATCGCTCTTGAGGAGCAGACGATCCATGCAGCGGTTGCCGGACTTTCACCGGAAAAGCTTGAAGAGCTTCGCGTCATGCTGGAGCTGATCTATCACAACACTGGAAATTCACACCAAGAATAGGAGCAATGGTATTGAACACAACATCTGATCGTCTCTGGACAAAATCGTTTATTCTGCTGACAATTTGCAACCTGCTGCTGTTTACAGGACTGCAAATGACACTTTCCACTCTCCCGGCCTATGCCGAAGAATCCTTGAACGCCTCTTCCGTACAGGTTAGCCTTGTCACCAGCTTATTTGCGCTTAGCGCCATCGCTTCACGGCTGTTCTCGGCCAAGGCCATGGAGAAAGGCGGCCGCAACCTGCTGATCTTCCTCGGGCTGGCCGTATCCCTTGTAGCCGTCACCGGTTATTACTGGGCCGGAAGCATAACCGTACTGCTGCTTATGCGCATGCTCTTCGGGATCGGCTTCGGGATGGCCAGTACCGCCTTTCCGACAATGGCTTCGGACGTGATCCCGATTCGCCGGATGGGTGAAGGCATGGGTTATTTCGGCTTGTCGACAAGCCTGGCGATGTCTGCCGGTCCATTGATCGGTCTAAGCCTGCTGCAGGGTCCCGGTTTCGGCTCCTTGCTGCTTGTTACCGCAGCTGCTCTGGCGCTAATCTTCCCGCTTGGCTACCGCCTGACAACAGTGCTTCCGGGTCAGCACAAGGAACCCGCTGCGGTTCCGGCAGCGGATTTCAAAGGCGGGGCATTTCGCAGGCTGTTTATCCCATGCCTGCTGAACTTACTGCTGTCCGTGTCATACGGCGGACTGCTGGGCTTTCTCGCTCTTTACGGCAAAGAAGCCCATTTGGAACATATCGCCTATTTCTTTCTGTTTAATGCTGTTGCCATTGTTATCATTCGTCCATTGTCAGGCAAAATTTATGACCGTTTCGGTCCAGCTGCCCTGCTAATTCCCGGCAGCCTGTTCATCATCGGCGGATTGCTGCTGCTCTCCTTCGCCTCATCCACAGCCGCCCTCTTCCCGGCTGCTTTATGCTACGGGATCGGGTTCGGATCCATGCAGCCTGCCCTGCAAACCTGGATGATTCAGTCCGTTGACACGCGCCAGCGGGGAATGGCCAACGGCATGTTCTTCAACTCACTGGATCTTGGTGTAGCAATCGGCACTATGCTCCTCGGATCTGTTGCGTTGTATAACTCCTATGCGGTCATGTACCGCTATTCTGCAATGGCTCCCGCACTTTTGCTTCTGGTCTATATTGCGTATCTCGCCATCAGACGGAGAAGCAATCGGACCGCCGTCACCTCTGCTTAATTTTCTAGCCGGCCGTCAGCGAATTAACAGAAGTATAACTACCGGGCGCGCTGCGGCCAGATCTGTGGTATCCGTTCGGACAATCTTTTTGAACCCGATTGGCCCTTTTCTCCTTTTTCTCCTTTACTGGGCGTCACGGCGAACAATGTCAACAGTCCGCCGACTGCCCCCACTCCGGCCATCGTACCAAACAGCACCCAGTGCCCCCGTGTCATCAGCAGCGACACCACCGGCGGTCCCAGCGACACGCCGATGAATCGCATGCTGCTGTAAAGGGAGGTGATGGTACCCCTCTTTTCCTGCTCAATCCCTTCAGTAATCAGCGCATCGAGACATGGCAATGCTGCGCCAATTCCAATCCCGCCCAGGCTAAGGAACCCAATGATCATATAAATACTTTTACTGAATCCGGCAATAACCATCGCCGCTGTCAACAAAACCATCCCGCTGAAGCCCAGCCATTTCATCATTGACTTGTTCTGCCCGATGATCTTGCCGCTGCCGAAGGAGGACAAACACAACAGCGCCAGCGGAATCGCTAATACAAAACCTTTCATGGCACCATGAAGGTTATATTTCGCCTCCAACGTCTCCGATAAATAAAAGAGAACACCAAAGGTTACGAACATGCAAATGCCGCCGATGGCAAAGATGGCATACAGCCAGCGCCCGTGCTGGCGCAAACTATCCGCGATGCCCGATAAAAACTGCCGGACAGAGGTCTTCTCAGCCTCTTCCAGCTCTTCTGGCTTGCGGACCAGAAACAAGACAAGCAGAAACGAGATCACACACAGTACCGGAATGGCAATAAAGGGCGCATACCAGAGCAGCAGCCCTAAATAGGCACCGAGAATCGGGCTAAGCACCTTGCCGAAAGTATTTGAGGTTTCGATAAGTCCCAGGCTTTTACTGACCACCTTTTCATCCTTGAACAAATCGCCAACAAAGGGAAGCACAATCGGAAAGGCTCCGGCTGCGCCAATGCCCTGCAGCACACGCCCGCCGAGAATGATCCAGTAAGCGGTCAGCCCCTCTGTGAACCAGGCAGCAGCAACACAAACCGCTCCTCCGGCCGCAGCAATGAGCAGACTCGGTAAAATAACCTTTTTCCGCCCATAACGGTCGGACAGATAACCCGCCACCGGAATCATTAGAATGGCCATCAGGCCGTATAGTGTGATCAGCATACTAACCTGAAATGAGCTGATCTTCAGCTCCCGGGAGATTTGCGGCAGAATCGGCAGCAGCATGGAGTTGCCTAGCGTCATAATAAGCGGAATGGAAGCCAGAGCTGCCAGATCCCATTTTCTGTCCTTCATGGATTGACCACCTTTGTTATCGTTCACAGTCTCCTTTATTGTGGTTTATTAGCAGACCCGGTATGCATCCCAGCAAGTGGAAACGGATACCGTCCTCAAAAGGACGGTATCCGTTTCAGCGAGAAATAGAAGGATAATTTATAGCGTGAAGCATATAAATTCTATACTTTAAAAAAGCCGTTCCCGCATCAGGTGCGAAAACGGCCAATATGATGTTATTCAGCTCACAGCGAACCGGCGGTTACAGACTCGCGCACGGCGGCCGGAAGGAAATGATTGGGCGCTCCCAGGCTATAGATATGCAGCAAATGCATCGCCCGGGTACAAGCGGTATAAAACAGCTTCCGTTCGCTCTCCCTGCCATATCTCTCCGCTGAGCCGTCATAGATAATCACTGCATCAAATTCCACGCCCTTGGCTAAGTATGCGGGCAGCACCAGAGTCCCTTTTTGAAAATTAGGCGTCTCCTTTGTCACAAGTCTTACCGGCAGCCTGTTTTGCAGCTCGGCATGTACACGTGCGCTTTCCTCTGCCGTTTTGCAGATGACAGCTACATAATGATAGCCCTCCGCATGGAGATTAAGAATATCCTGCTCGACCGAGTCAAGCAGCTGCGGCTCACTTTCGACAACGGTAAGCTGTGGCGCTTCCCCGCTGCGGTTGAAAGGAACGATCCGCTCGCCCCCTGGAATCATCGCCCGTGTGAACTCAACAATTTCATAAGTCGAACGATAGCTGCGGGTTAGAGAAATCACCTCGGTATTCTCCTCGCCGTAAATACTCACCAGTCCTGCCAGGTCGCCAAGCACCTCGCCCTGGGCATAAATCGCCTGATTCAGGTCCCCAAGCACCGTCATCTTGGCCCGCGGAAACAGGCGGCGCATAAATTCCAGCTGGAATGGAGAATAATCCTGCACTTCATCCACAATAACATGACGAATTAGCGTATTGGTCCGGAAGCCCTGGCTCAGCTCCTTTAAATATAGAAACGGCGTTGCGTCCTCATATGCCAGCTCGTTGGCCCCTATAGATTGCAGCGTTTGTCTGCAAATCTCATCCCAAACCTCCGGCAAAGTATTGCTGTTGTTGAGGGTTTCCATTAGCTCCCAGTCAGTAAACAACCGGCTGTACAGCCCTTTAACATCGACAAACCGCCCCCGTTTGGTCCATCCGCGCAGCGGCTTCAGCCGCTGGCTGACGATATACCGGGCGAGCAGGCTTTTTTCGGTATCGAAATCATCAAAGCTCTCGTTATGGCCGCCACCTTTGCGCCGCATCATCTGGTAAGCACGTTGATATTCACTGGAATCCAGCAGCTCAATCTGGTCTTCGACCCATTGGGCACTCCGCTCCTCCATGCTGAACGCAGCAATCTTCTTGAGCAGCCAGCCTGTCATCAGATCAATCCGGTTCGCCAGCTTGATATTGGAATCATAGCTGTAGAACTGCTGCTCCATCTCATCTTTTCCAACGATCGCCCGGCCCTGGAACATCAGCGGCTTGAATTGCATGCTTTCATGCTCCAGCAGATTCACATAACGGCGGATGGCATCCAGAAAAGCTACTGATGATTTATACCCGATCCCTTCTCTGCGCACTGAGGCTTCCGGTCCATCAGGTGTATTCAGCAAACTTTCCGTCTGGCTGAAGACATCCTCCAGTTGAAATTCGTAGCCCAGCCGGTGCTCCAGATACATCTGGAACGTTGTCTGCTGCATATTTTCTTCACCAAGCTCCGGAAGAACCGTGGAGACATAACTGTTGAACAGCGGATTGGGTGAGAACAGCAGCATTTGATCGGCTTGCAGCACCTCACGGTATTTATAGAGCAGATAGGCGACCCGTTGCAGGGCTGCTGAGGTTTTACCGCTTCCGGCAGCACCCTGGACAACCAGCATCCGGCTTTTGTCGTTGCGGATTACCGCATTCTGTTCCTTCTGAATCGTCGCCACAATGCTCTTCATCCGGTCGTCCGCGCTGTGGCTTAGCACCTGTTGAAGCAATTCATCCCCGATGGTTACTCCGGTATCAAACATCACTTCGATGACCCCGTCATCAATTACGAACTGCCGTTTCAGTTCCATCGTACCGCTCACGAGTCCTCCAGGTGTATCATAAGCCGCCGGACCTGGCGCTCCGTCATAATACAGACTTGAGATTGGGGCCCGCCAGTCATAAATCAGGAAGGTGCCGTTATCCTCCATCAGGGAACCAATTCCGAGATAGATCTTCTCTACCTCTCCGTCCGGAGTCTCAGTGAAATCAATCCGTCCAAAATAGGGAGACACCACAAGCTTTTTATATTTTTTAAGCGCTTTGCTTGACTGCAGATGATGGCGCTCGCGTTCATTTAATATTTGCGCCTGCTGCCGCAGACTGGTTGAAGTCTCGCCCAGATCATCCGGGCTGCTGAAGTTAACCGTGACCTCTTCCCAGAAATCTTTGCGCATATCCACAACATCGCTGCGGTGCAGACCCAGCTCTTCAGACAACTGCCGGATATGGCCCTTAAGCAGCTTCGTTATACCCGTTACCCGCTCCTGCTCCTCTTTCCACTCGCTATCATGTTTCTCCACTGCATTTCATCCCCTTTGGAAGGTTGACATTTATTTTTACCCATGGTATAATCATTTTGTATAATTATGCATATTTTACAATATTCATTCAATATCCTCTTATTTTAGCAATTCCACCCGACTTTATCAAGTCTTTGAGTCCATTATTATAATACTTTATGATGTCCTAGCCTATTATGTATATGATCCGGTCCTTTGGGACCGGATTTTTTGTTTATATAGAGTAAGTATGTCAGATTGAAGCCTGCTATTCTTTTTCATCGGCAGATGCACGGTTGATCTGATCCGCCACTTTATCGAGGCGTTCCAATTGGTACCCGTAATCATAGATAGCTGCTGCAACAACAGATAACCGCAATTGCCCTGATTTCTCAGCGTCATAGCCCTCAATTGCCTGCTGCAGAAATCTGTCATTGTCCTCTCCAAGCGGCTCCGAGTCACTTGAACCCGGCTTCAGCTTGTCCTCGAATTTGAGCAGGATGTATTCATGGTATTTAATCAGCTGCTCCAGATGCCTGTCGAACAGCTCATCGGTCCGCTCCGTCCGTTCTGCCTGGAAATAGTGGCGGTCTACGGCCTCCAGTACCTCATACCCCTTCTGCAGCGAGGACAACAGATTTTTGTACATCACCATTTGCCGGGTTTGACTGTATTTGGCTCTTCGCAGCTGCTTCTGCTCTTCTTCAAACAATCCATACTTATCTGCCAGCGCTTTAATTGAACCCTCCAGCGCATGTTTCTCGTCGCGGAAGACACTCTCTTTCATCTCATGCGATACTGCAGTCCGCAGCAGCAGCGACAAGCTGGTGAACACGCTCTCGATCTGCTGGATGTACTGCTTACGCGGTTTTGGCGGAAAGACCGTAATATTGATTAAAAATGCCGATACAATTCCTGTGAGCGTAAGCAGAAAGCGGGTCAATGCAAATTCCCACTGCCCCGAAGCTTCCATTACAGAAATTACTGTAACGAGTGTCAGTCCGATCGTATCGGCACGGTTCATTTTCATGCTGATCATAATTACGAGGATACATACCAGCCCAACCGCGATGGGCTCATTGGACAACACCATTCCCCCCAGCAGCGCGATGACTGCCCCCATTGTGCTGGTCTGTATCTGGTCCAGGAAGTAGCGCCATGACCGGTATATGGAGGGCTGCATGGCAAAGATTGCTGCAATCGCCGCACCTACTGGAGAAGTAAATTGCAACAGTGCAGAAAGATAAAGTGCGAGTGTGACAGCCATTCCTGTCTTGAGTATGCGGGCGCCGAAGGCCAAAATCATCCCTCCTTACTATTTTATTAACATCTTTTATGTATATCCTGCAGAACTTAAGTCAATTTCTAATAGGGTACAACCACTATTACCCATGGAGAAGGCCGGCGAATTTTTAGTATGGCTTAAGCTTGCTTTCAGAATTCTTTCAGCTTCCAGGGAATACTGTGTACTGCAGTACCCATAACGATCACAAGAGGTGAATCATGAGCAACAACATTAAAAGAATAACAGCCTTTGCCGCAGCCGTGATGCTCAGTCTGGCTCCAGCCGCTGCATTTGCAGACAACACTGCCGGAAGCACACCTTCACCTGCACCGGACAGCATTCATGCGGGAAAAGAACATTCCTCCCATCCACATCATGTGCGGGGCTTTAAAGCCGGAGGTTATTTTATTCTGAATGAATCGGCCAAGCTGCTTGAGATCGACCGTACAGAATTGATCCGCAGTTTGAAAAGCGGTAAAACCCTCTACACGCTGGCTAAGGAGAAAAAGGGCTGGACCGAGGAGCAATATATTCAAAAACTGAGTGAGGCCGCCAACCTGAAGCTGGATGAGTCCATCAAAGACGGGCAATTGACATCCGACGAAGTCCAGAAGCTAAAAGCCGGACTGCCTGCTTTGCTGAAGCTGAGCATTGCCAATGCGTCGAGTGCACATCAAGCCAAACCCTAATCGTTCAAAAAAAGAAAACCACCAAACATCAAGCGGATACAACGCAGGTCTACCTGCGGGTATCCGCTTGATTAATTGTTCCGGCAGATTTGCGCTGTCGTGAATTCCGGTAGGCTTCAAATATACCGATGGACAGCATCAGCCACGCACCGCTCGCGGTATACCCTCCGATCACATCACTCGGGTAATGCACACCCAGATAAATCCGGCTCCACCCGATGCCGCCTGTCATCAGAACCGTAAAACAAATCAGTAAAAACCGTTCACGGTGCCGCCGCAAATGCCGCCAGAGCAAATAGGCGATTACACCATACAAGGAAAAGGCGGCCATGGAGTGACCGCTGGGAAAGCTGTATCCCGCCTGCTCAATCAACCGGTGAATATTGGGGCGTTCCCGGTGAAACCACAGTTTCATCATTGTATTCAGCAGCTGCGAACCTAATGCAACCCATAGGAACAAAATCAGCTCCAACCGGTGCTTCAGCAGAAAGAATAGCAACGCCATCGTCAACAGCGAGATGCCGATCGCCAGACTGGAGGAACCCACCAGTGACAATCCTTTAGCCAGCGAAGTAAGTGCAGGAGATTCTGCAGATTGGACAATATGAATAATATAGGTATCAAAGGAAGCCGTCTTGTTCAGGAATACAAGTGTCGCAATCACACTGAATCCTAACAAAAACCATAAAAACCGGCGAAAACCTCTGGACCAGTACTGATAATAAAGCATAACTACCTCCTTGTCTAATTCCGCGCCGTCCACCACATTTCCAGGAAGAGTCTTTCCCGTGTTATAATTGGCCTGGAAGTCAATTCATAAAAAAGATGGAGTGCTGCCAAAGTGGAAAGTCTAAAATTACAGGAACGTTTGTTGAACCAATGTATTTCAACAAAGGTGCCCGTGACGATTTTTACAACCAACGGAGTTAAAATGCAGGGAATTGTGACCTCATACGACGCTTACACGATCACCTTGCACGGACAGGGTGACGGCAGGCAAAATGTGCTCTTTAAATCGGCAGTTTCCACGGTTGTGCCGCTTAAGCCCGTCTCACTTAAATAACAAGCCATTTTACATCACCACTAACCACCATAACGTTACAGCCTTAATTCAAAAGGAACACCGGAGCAATTCCCCGGTGTTCCTTTTGTCGGATTTAACCCGAATGAAGTCCACTTAACCGCTCTGTCTTGTGATAACTTACGAGATGAAGAATACAGCAGGCTTAACACATACCGGCTTTGACACCTCTGCTGTATTGCCTGTGAAGCTAAGGCGCCCGCTGGCAGGATCGAGGGAAAATACCACCAGATTGTTCCCGTCACGATTGGCAACAATCAGAAATGCTCCGTCAGGGGTCACTGTAAAGTGGCGCGGATGGCCGCCGCGTGTAGACACATGCTCTACCCACGTAAGCGCAGCGGATTCGGCATCCACAGCATAGACCACAATACTGTCATGCCCGCGGTTGGAGCCGTAAAGGTAGCGGCCGTCCGTGGACAAAGATATTTCAGCGCAAGTGTTCTCCCCCTCATAATCCGCTGGCAGAGTCGGCACAGTTACGACCGTATGCAAGGTTCCGGCACTGCTGTCATATGTAAACGAAGTAATCGTGGAATCCACTTCATTGATAACATAAGCAGATTTGCCATCCGGGTGGAAGGTAAAATGCCTTGGACCTGCTCCCTTGTGCAGCGGGGTTTCGTCATGAACCTCGAGCGTCTGCCGCTCCCGGTTGATCCGGTAGGAACGAATCAGATCGAGTCCCAGATCCGACACAAACAGGAAACGCCCGTCTGGACTGAATACGGACGAATGCGGATGCGGCCGGTCCTGGCGTTCCGGATGCGTGCCATGTCCGGTATGCTGAGCTGTATCCGTAAGCGCCAGCGGCAGCCCTTGCTTATCAAGTGCCACAAGACCGATACTTCCGCCATGGTAACTGCACACAACGATATATTCGTTCTCCAGATCTCTGGAGATATGACAGGTGGTGGTTTGGGTTTTGCCTGCGGCAGGCATCGTTGGAATCCGCTTCAGTTCGGTCAGCTTGCCTGTCTGTGAATCAATGGCGAAGGAGACAACCTCGCCTTCCTTGCCGCCTTCACGATTCCCCTGTTCACCAATGGCATACAGCCGTTGTCCCGAAGCATCAACATTAACAAAGGTGGGATTCGTGATACCTTGCACCGTATCCAGCAGTTCCAGTGTGCCCCCTGCCTCCCCGTTGAACTCAAACACCTGAACTCCGCTTTCTTCCGCACTTGCGTAGGAGCCAGTAAACAATAACAGTTTAGTATTCTCATTCATCTCGGTATTCCTCCTCCATGGTTTCATAACTATAGTATCATCCAAACCGCCCGCAGTTTTAAACGGCAGTCATCTTTATAATTTACAATTTTTCAGCGTCTATGACAAATGCAACGTAAAAAATGACAAAAAACATTTCAAAAATAAGCCTTCTCAAATCAGATTGGATATGATATAATGAAAGCGCTAACATCAACGTAAATTTTTATAAAGGGGGAACACGAATGAGCAGCCTGCTGGAAGCCAGAAACGTATATGAGGACTTCGAGGTGGAGACGGACATTCTGTTCTTTAAAGTCGGAGATCACGACTTGGTCATTTTTCACGGCAGAAACTACAACATTAAAAAGAGAATGACTGCCGAGCAACTGAATCGTTTATTATCCAATGCCAGCTATTATCATGTGTACGGAGGCTGCTACGTTAATCTGAACAAGATCAGCGCAATTGAGGATGACTGTATCTACTTCGGTGAAATGGGCCTGTACGCCAAAAATGTCCGTGTTCCCAGACGGAAGCAGGAAAGTATTCGACATCTGCTCAGAGGCCTCAGCTCCTAAGCGGATACACTCAGAGATATACGAATACATTCTTATATCTTCTACATAAACCGGAAGCGCGTGGTGCAACCATGCAACTCCGGTTTTTCCTTTAAAATATAAGAATTTATATGCTTCACGCTATAAATTATCCTTCTATTTCTCGCTGAAACGGATACCGTCCTTTTGAGGACGGCGAAGCCGTTTCCACTTGTCTTAATGGAATCTTAAAAAGTAAATATACTTTTTTATACTTTCTTAAGGTTTGGAATCCTGATTTCTGGTAAAGTTGTAGAAAGACAGGCAACACCTATATTGAAGGGAGTCATTAATTATAATGGACAAAAGAGATTTGGGCGAAAACGAACACCAGAACAACAATGGAACAACGGAGGAAAGCAACACTTCCGTAAACAACAATGAAGGGTTAGTCCAAGAGGCAGCGTCTACTCCAGCAACCGGTGATGTCAACGCTTCCGAAACACCAGTGTTTAAAACTGCCGAATCCGTTGAGACACCTGCTGTTAGAGAAGCTGAAAGAAATGTTCCAGTAATGAACAAAGTGGGCGCTGGAGCTCCTCCACCGTCATCTTCCCCTAAAGCTGGAAAAGGCTGGATGATCGCTTCTATTGTACTCGCAGCTGCGCTTATCATTGTACTGATTAAACCGCCTTTCCAAAAAGACGACAGCAAGACAGCTGTTGCAACCGTTAATGGAACCGACATTACGAAAGCTCAGCTTTACGATAAACTGATTGAAGCCGGCGGTGAAGCTACACTGAAGAACCTGATCACAACTACCCTTGTGGATCAGGAAGCTAAGAAAGCCAATGTCACCGTTACCGACGCGGACCTCAATGCGGAGATTGAAGATCTTAAGACTCAACTCGGCGGTGAAGACGCCCTGAACGCTGCATTGTCACAAAGTAATATGACCCTTGATGATCTGAAGAAGCAAATGCCTATGCAAGTGAAAATCCGCAAGCTGATTGAACCGAAAGTAACCGTTACGGAAAAAGATATTTCCGCTTATTATGATGAGAACAAAGCTTCCTTTAAACAGGAAGAAGAAGTCCGGGCTTCCCATATTCTTGTAGCCACCCAAGCGGAAGCTGACTCCATCGTCAAGCAGCTTAAAGAAGGAGCGGATTTTGCCAAGCTAGCTAAAGAAAAGTCTACGGATACTGCTTCCAAAGAGAACGGCGGCGATCTTAACTTCTTCAAACGCAGTGATATGGTTGCTGAATTCTCCGATGCGGCCTTTAAGCTTAAAGTCGGTGAAACCAGCGGTGCAGTAAAGAGTGATTTCGGCTACCACATTATCAAGGTGACCGACCGCAAGGAAGCAAAAGAATATACGCTGGAAGAAAAGAAAGCAGAAATCGAAAAGACTCTTAAAGCACAAAAGGTATCCGAAATGTCAAACACTTGGCTGTCGGAGCTGAATAGCAAAGCAAAGATCACCAACTCGCTCACTGATGCCAAAGAATCTGCACCTCCAGAAACAAGCGCAGAACCTTCAGCAACTGAAGCACCCCCTGCCAAATAAGGCAGTTCGCAATATTTAACAGGACAAGCTTTCCCACAGAAGAGGACCAGGCGGTTAACCGCCTGGTCCTCTTCTTGTCTAATGATTTTTCTTACGGATCTGCTTATCGTGATTTTCGCCCCACTCTTTAGCTTGTGCTGTCGCAATCGAGATGGCTCGCCCTTCCTCATAACCTTCCTCCAGCAGGGCATTGGCTATCTCAATCGCCTTGTTACGTACAGGCGCCATAAAATTCTTAAGTGAATCCGGGTAATCATCCTTGTTCCACGGCATAATGAAAACCTCCTTGATTAGGCTATAGTACTTATTAGCCCGGTCAAGGAGGTTCTAAACATCTCTATAGGATGCTTATTTAAGCACTTTTACACGGTCTTCAATCGGTTGGAATTCTTTCTCGCCCGGAGCGGTAGCAATTTTACCGAACGGCATTTGGGCGATCAGCTTCCATTCTGCAGGAATGTCAAAGGTTGTTTTCACTTCATCGTCAATTAGCGGATTGTAGTGCTGCAGTGACGCACCTAGGCCTGCTTCTGCAAATGCTGTCCATACTACAAACTGCAGAATCCCGGAAGACTGGTTGGACCAAACCGGGAAATTATCGGCGTACAGGGCAAAATTCTCCTGCAGGCTCTTCACCACTGTCTGATCTTCGAAGAACAATACGGAACCATAACCTGCTTTGAAGGAAGCCAATTTTTGAGCAGTGCCTTCAAACTGTTCTGTTGGAACAATCTTGCGCAGGGTTTCAGCAGTGATATCCCATAGTTTATCATGCTTGTCGCCTAGAAGAACAACGGCTCTGGAGCTTTGGGAATTAAATGAAGTTGGGCTATGTAATACCGCAGCTTCAACAATCTCTTTGATTTGAGCATCGGAAATCGGAGTTTCTTTGCTGAGTGAATAAATGGAACGTCTTTCTTTTACTACTTCCAGAAAATTTTTAGACATAAAATAACTACCTCCATTTATTTAGTAACTAACTTTTCTAAATCTTAACACTTTTATTCTGGTAACACAATACTATTTCACAACTATTTCCTGCTTCTTCTCTTTTCACCAACACTTATTGTCGCAGGAATCCCGATATTTATACCCTCTCCACTATTTTTCTATAATCACCTGTACAGGTTTCGAAACATCGCCTTACTTTCCGATATACAATTCCGCTAGAAATAAGCTACAATAGTTCAGCAAAAGTGCAGAAGGAAGGTTTCAACCATGAAATTATTGTCTTTGAAGTACCCCTTTTCCCTAAAAAACACTACGACTTGGACCTTATCTATATTGCTGGCAGCATCTTTAGGCCTCAGCGGATGCAAAGACACAAAATTGCCACCAACTTCAACAGCGGTCCCGTCTTCTTCGGAACAAAATACCGAGCCGGTATCCTTTTGGGTAGCAACCGATACCCACTACCTGGATAAAGCGCTGGAAGATGGCGGAACTGCTTTCCAGTCCTATGTCAGCGGTGGCGACGGCAAAATGCTGCCTTACAGCGATGAGCTTGCGGAAGCTCTGCTCTATGATGTGCAGCAGCAGAAGCCGAAATTTCTTATTCTCAGCGGCGATCTGACCAATAATGGTGAAGCAAGCAGCCATAAGGAGCTTGCAGAGAAGCTGAAACGTATTGAGAATATGGGTACCTCTGTGTATGTCATACCCGGCAATCATGATCTGTTCAACCCTTGGGCGAGATCCTTTGAAGGGGACAAGCAGCTTGTTGCAGAGCATATCACTGATAAAGATTTTACCGGAATGTACGGAGACTTCGGATATAATGAAGCCATATCCCGGGACAAGAACAGCCTGAGTTATTTCGTAAAGGCAGCGCCAGAACTATATCTGCTGATGATTGACAGCAGCCAATACAACAACAACGAGAAATACGGCTTTCCGCAAACCGACGGGCGTATTCTTCCAGGTACGTTCTCCTGGATGGATGACTGTGTAAAGCTGGCGGCCGAGCAGCATGCTTCGATCATTACGGTAATGCACCACAACCTGCTGAGCCACACCTCGATGTCCGTTTCCGGCTTCAAGCTGAACAACAGCCAGGAAGCAATGAAGATGCTGCGCCGGAGCGGGCTGAATCTGGTACTGTCCGGGCATATTCATATGCAGGATATCCGCCGTGATCCACCCGTTAACGAAGAGAATAAGGCAGCCTCTCAAGCATTGCCGGTATATGATATCGCTACAAGTGCTATGGCTGTGAATCCCCATCAATATGGAGCTATGACCTTTGATCCAAGCTCCCGCGCTGTAACCTATCATACGGCTGCAGTTGATGTGGAGGGCTGGGCCGCAGCATCTGGAATTAACGATCCCCATCTGCTAAACTTTAAGACATATGCAGAAGAAACTTTTGCCGGATCTTCCTACAACAAGGCGATGAATAAGCTCAAAGAAACATCCTTTACCGAAGCAGAAAAGCAGTCGATGGCTCAGGTAATGGCCAAATTAAATGTGAATTACTTTGCAGGAACTGCAGCCAGTTCGATTGATGAGATTAAAGCCATGCCGGGCTACAAACTGTGGGAAGGTATGGAAGGCGGCTTCATGTCCGGCTATATCCGCAGCATGGCCGAGAATCAGGAACAGAGCCATACCTCACTTAAGATTGTCCTCACCAAACAATAGGAACCTTGTGCAAAGAGAGGAGCACTTCCAGTGGCTGACATCACTGAATTCAAGCTAGACAGCGAGCTCCCCGCCAAATTGTCCAAGCCGGCACAACGTGCTCTTACCGCTGCCGGATACAGCCGCCTGGAGCAATTCACTACACTCCGCGAAGCTGAGGTGCTAAAGCTGCATGGCATGGGACCCAAAGCGATGGATCAGATCCGTCAGGCACTTGCGGCCAAAGGGCTGTCATTTGCCGAATAATCAAAAAGGCCGGAACTCCTATGTACAGGAGTTCCGGCCTTCTTTTCTATTGCTTCACATTTGCTTAAGGACGGTGGATGTCAATATAACCGTACTCATCTACTTTAACAGTAGCATGCAAAGCTTCCGCCAACAGACGGAGAGGCACATAGGCATCACCGTACTCGTCTACGAATACTGGCTGTGAAATCTTCACTGCCTTACCGTTGATCAAGACCTGTGCAGAGCCTACCTTGAACACGACAACGTCGCCATACACATCATCGGTAACATTAATCGCCTTGTTCACAGGATCCCATTTCACCACTGCATCCAGATCCTCTGCCAGGTAGCGCAGCGGAACATACGTTGTGCCGTTTTCTACAATCGGATAATAATAATCATCATCCGGGGCAATCACAAGATCTTTGGCTGTAATGCCAAAATCATCCTTCAGCAGTTTGTATACTGCAGAATTCTGATCAAAGCTTCTCAGCGTCTGACCCGGTGTAAGCTGGGTTTCAGAGAGATCCAATGCTCCCTCTTTGCTGATGGCATCGGCTGTCACAGCTCCATTTACATTCCAGGTCTGGGTTTCTGCTTTAACCGAAATGCTCTGAAGCGGCAGGTCTTCACTAGCTGGAAGTGCTACCTTCAGATCTACGTTTTGCTTGCGGATATGGAATCCGCTGTCCACGAACAGATCCACTTGCAGCTTTGTATCCTTGCCGAGAATGGTGTTCAGCTCAGGAGTTGACTTATACAGGTTCTTCACCTGATTGTCGTACACCAGGAGAAGAGCATCCACCGCCAGCTTGGCGGCATCATGTGCGACTGTTACGACACCTTCTTTGTCATTCAACGGGATATCACCCAGTCCGAAATCGCTCAAGCCTTCTTCCATTCCGGATGCCTTAAGAATCGGATACAGATAATCATAGAGGCCGCTGATCAGCGCAGTAAATCCTTCAGTATCATTAGAAACAGATTTCAGGAAGCTTTTCACTAATGCGGGCAGCTCGTCACCTGTAATTTCCGTATGTAGCTTCGTAAGGTTCAATTGCTGACCATATACGGCTTCATTTACGGAGGATACGTTAATTGCACCAGGGTTCGGAAGATTCTTCACCACAAACGTCGTAAGGAGCTTGGAAATCTCCTGTGCTTTTGTCGGATCAAATCCTTCCACACCTAATTCTTCTTCATAACTTTCAAGCGGGAAGTAGAACGGCTGCTTCGCCCCTTCCGCTGTAAACACTATGGCTTCTTTATCCATAAACAGTGTGAATGGCACTGTCAATTTCTTATAGCCAACTGATCCGGCAGCAGATACATTGCCGTTGTCCTGCAGTTTTACATGAGCAATATTAACGGAAAAAGAATTGATAAGATCTACCATCTCCTGATCCTCGGCGCTGATTCCAGCGGCAGGTACAGCATTCAAGGAAAAGGTTGTGCTGGATTCAGAAGACTTAACATCCAGATCCCCTAGTAACGCCTTATTGACGTCGAGTCCGCCGACCGTCTGACAGCCCGCCAGAATCAGCAGCAGTGCGAGAATCGGGAGTAACCACTTGGTTCTTGCTTTCATTTTCTTCATAGCATGTCTCCTCTTACGTTTATTTTTGTGATCTATCCATCAACTCAAAATGAGGAAGGATTTGCATAGGATACGCCATCATTTGGTAACCAGCTATAAAGTTAACAAACCTCGCCAATCTATAGTTACCCAATTCTGGAAAATCAGAATCTTCAACAAGGCGAGCAGCGCTAAATGTGCCGGGTAAAAGGACCACCATACCCAGCGCGGAAGGCGTTTTTTCTCCAGAACCCCCCATACTCCCGGGGTCAGAGCAATGAGCAGCGTAGGCACAATGCTGACCATCTGGACCAGCCAGCCGCTGTAGAACAGGTAAAACCCGTTCAAAACAAAATGTGCCAGAACTAGCCAATAGGAACGCGCATAGCGGAAAATCAGCACCAGCAACAGACCGTAGGCATTATAATCGAGCGGAAGAACATCCATTAGAAAAACCGCTGCAATTACCACAGGAATGCCAAACCAAAGGCTAGGCAACTTATCCAGGATTACAAGCACAATAGCAGACAGAAGCAGAGTAAATACGACATTCCAGCCTCCGGGATCCAGCGCCAGATTATATGGCACCTGTGCAATCAACGCAATCCAGAGAAGCCGCCGCAGGTATCTGGCCCTCGATGATGTATGTATATGCCCCTGCACCAGTCCGTAGCAGTAAATTGGAAAAGCAATTCTCCCAACATACCGCCAGGCAAGCTCTCCCGGAAAAAAAATATAGCCGATATGGTCGATCAGCATAGTCAGCATCGCGATGATTTGCATGTCTATCCTCCTGGTTCATAATCTACATTATATATAGCTATTCATCAAGAAGTCTTTTCTATTGTAAGGTACGGATACAGATATGAACAGCTTCTTCTTTCCAACTATGCCAAAAAGAGCCCTCCCCGCAACGGTTGCGGGAATGGCTCTGTGACAATACATCCTTAACTACGCAGTCTTCGACTTGTTGTAAATATCGAACCCTACGGCCAGAAGAAGTACAAGCCCTTTAATGCCCTGCTGCCAATCGACGCCCAGGCCAACCAGGGACATACCGTTGTTCATGACGCCCATTACCAGCCCCCCGATGATCGCTCCCACCACTGTGCCGATTCCGCCGGAAGCAGAAGCTCCCCCAATGAAGCAGGCTGCGATAGCATCCAGCTCGAAGTTGGTTCCGGCTTTTGGAGTGGCGGAGTTCAGGCGGGCGGCAAATACCAGACCGGACAAGGCCGCGAGTACACCCATATTGACAAACACCCAGAAGGTAACTCGTTTGGTTTTGACACCGGAGAGACTGGCTGCTTTTTCGTTGCCGCCCAGCGCATAAATATGCCGGCCCATCGTCATATGATTCATCACGAAGGAGTAGATCGCAATTAGCACAAGCAGGATGACGAGGATATTCGGAATCCCGTTGTATTGAGCAATCACGAAGGTAAAGAGGTTGATTACAATCACCAATGCTCCGGCTTTGGCGATGGACAACCAGACCGCCGACTGCTCAAAACCGTATTTCACAGAGATTTTGCGGGTTCTGAATTCCTGGTACACCACCAGAACGGAAAGAATGATGCCCACAATAAGGGTCAGCACATTCAGCGAACCGCCGCTCACGATATCGGGGACGAACCCGGAACTGATTTTTTGGAATGTCTTGGGGAACGGGGCAATGGACTGCCCATTCAGTACGATCATCGTCAAGCCGCGAAACAGTAACATTCCTGCCAGGGTGACGATAAATGCGGGGATTTTGATATAGGCAACCCAGAAGCCCTGCCAGGCACCAACCAGCGCCCCCATCAGCAGTGAAAGAATGACAGCAAGCACCGGATTCAGCTGCATGTCGACCATCATTATCGCTGAAAGTGCCCCGATAAATGCTGCCACCGATCCGACGGACAGGTCGATATGTCCCGTAATGATGACAAGCACCATCCCGATGGCCAGAACCAGGATATAGCTGTTTTGCAGAATCAGATTCGTAACATTCAGCGGCTTGAGCAAAATGCCGTCGGTGAGGATTTGAAAGAAAATTGAAATAAAGATCAGTGCAATGATCATGCCGTATTGGCGGATATTCTTTTTGAAAATCCCACTAATGACTGCCATGCGGTGTTGCCCCCTTGCTTCGTGTCATGTACTTCATTAACAGCTCCTGCGACGCATCCTGCCGCTCCACTTCGCCGCTGATCCGGCCTTCGCACATCGTATAAATCCTGTCGCACATGCCGATAATTTCCGGCAGCTCTGAAGAAATAACCAGCACTCCCTTACCCTCCGCAGCAAGCCCGTTGATGATCGAGTAAATCTCATATTTCGCACCTACGTCAATGCCTCGTGTAGGTTCATCCAGGATAAGGATATCCGGCTGCGCGTAGATCCATTTGCTGAGCACCACTTTTTGCTGATTGCCGCCGCTGAGGTTGACTGTTTTTTGCAAAATGCTCGGTGTCTTGATGTTCAGCTTCCTGCGGTATTCCTCTGCAACCAGCACTTCCTCATTCTCATTAATGACACCCCGGCGGGAAAGCTTCCGCAAATTGCTGAGCGAGATGTTGCGCTTGATATCGTCGATTAGAATAAGCCCATACTGCTTGCGGTCTTCGGTTACATAAGCCAGTCCGCTTTCTATCGCTTTATTGATGTCGTTCAAATGCACTTCCTGTCCATGCATGTAGATCTGGCCGCTGATCTTTTTGCCATAGGACTTTCCGAAGACACTCATCGCCAGCTCCGTGCGTCCGGCTCCCATAAGTCCGGCAATGCCGACAACTTCCCCGCGGCGGATATGAAGATTGATCCCATGGAGCATTTTGCGGTCAACCTGTGTAGGGTGATACACTTCCCAGTTACGGATCTCAAAGATCGTTTCGCCCAAATCCGGTGTCCGCTCGGGATAGCGGTTCGTAAGATCGCGTCCGACCATGCCTTTGATAATGACATCCTCGGTCACTCCATCCAACTTCATATCCAGTGTCCGGATCGTTTGGCCGTCCCGCAAAATCGTTACAGAATCCGCTACCTTCTCGATTTCGTTCAACTTGTGTGAGATGATAATCGAGGAAATCCCCCGTTTTTTCAGTTCCAGGATCAAGTTGAGCAGGTTCTCGCTATCATCCTCATTCAGTGCCGCCGTCGGCTCATCAAGAATGAGCAGCTTCACCTCCTTGGAGAGCGCTTTCGCGATCTCCACGAGCTGCTGCTTGCCGACACCTATCGTTGATACTCCGGTAAACGGTGATTCTTTTAAGCCGACTGTCTCCAACAGTTCTTTGGTTTTTACCGTCGTTTCGTTCCAGTTGATCACCCCATGCTTTGCCTGCTCATTGCCGAGGAAGATATTTTCCGAAATAGACAAGTACGGAATCAATGCCAGCTCTTGATGAATAATGACTATACCCAGATTTTCGCTGTCCTTGATATCCTTGAACTGGCAGACTTGGCCTTCGAATAAAATATCTCCTTCATATGTCCCATGCGGATAGACACCGCTCAGCACTTTCATCAGCGTTGATTTCCCGGCTCCATTCTCCCCGCAAAGCGCATGGATCTCACCAGCCTTGACCTGCAGATTCACATTCGAGAGCGCTTTGACGCCGGGGAACGTCTTCGTAATGCTGTTCATCTCCAAGATATAGTCACTCATTGCTTTTTCACCCAGCTTTCAATAGTCACTGTTGCAGCCGATTATTTTCCCAGCTCTTCTTTGGTATAATAGCCGCCATCCACCAGCACTTTATCCACATTGCCTGCATCCACAGAGACCGGCTCCAACAGGTAGGAAGGAACGATTTTTGCACCGTTGTCATAGGTAGTTGTGTCGTTGACCTCTGCCTCTGTGCCTTTAAGTACGCTTTCCGTCATATCTACCGCTTTTTTGGCCAGCTCACGGGTATCTTTAAATACGGTCTGGGTCTGCTCTCCGGCTAAAATCGACTTCACAGAGGCCAGCTCGGCGTCCTGACCGGTGACAACCGGAAGCTTCTTGTCACCTGAGCCATACCCCACACCTTTTAGGGAAGACAGGATTCCAATGCTGATGCCATCATATGGGGACAGAACGGCATCAAGATTCTCGCTCGCATAATTGGCGCTGAGCAGATTATCCATCCGCGCTTGAGCGGCAGCACCGTCCCAGCGTAAGGTAGCGACCTGATCCATCGTGGTCTGTTTACTGCGGACCACCAGCTTGCCGGAGTCAATGTAAGGCTTCAGAATGGACATCGCGCCATCAAAAAAGAAATAGGCGTTGTTGTCATCCGGTGAACCGCCGAACAATTCAATGTTGAACGGCCCTTTGCCGTCCTTCAGGCCAAGCTTTTCTTCGATATAGGAGCCTTGCAGCACACCGACCTTGAAGTTGTCGAAGGTAGCATAATAATCGACATATTCACTTTTTTTGATCAGGCGGTCGTAGGCGATCACTTTAACGTCTGCGTCATGCGCTTTCTGCAGCACATCAGTCAGGGCCTCACCGTCAATAGAAGCGATGACAATTGCCTTTACACCTTTGGTGATCATATTCTCGATCTGCGACACCTGGTTCTCCACGACATCCTCGGCGTATTGAAGATCCGTGCCGTATCCCAGCTTCTCGAACTCCTTCACCATGTTGTTGCCGTCATTCACCCAGCGCTCCGACGACTTCGTCGGCATAGCAATCCCTACCTTGCCTTTGGAATCATCCGAGCTGCCGCCTGCATTTTTTGTGTTGCCGCAAGCGGACATGATCAATACAACTACCAGTGTCAACATGATCAATGAGTATTTTTTCATTGCTGTATTCCCCCCTGGACTATTCTGTTGCCTTCGCGGGCGTTTCCCGTTTGACAAGTCGAGTATAACAAGGGGGATACGGCCCCGTATTTACACTCAAACTACTGTTTTTATAAAATCAAAACCTTTTTTGTCAGCGTTTACATAAAAACAAAAAAACCACATGAGGCCGGAGCCTGCATGTGGGAACCTCTTGCTGAACAACTATGGACTTCAAGTACTCAACGGGCACTCTAACTTTCTGCTCCCTGCCACTTACTCGTTATCACGGCCGGCTTCTCCGGGAAGCACGCCCTTACGAAACTGCAGGGGGGACACTCCTGTCTGCTTTTTGAACGAGGTGCTGAAATAATGCTGGGTCTCGTATCCTGAACGCTCTGCTACCTCATGGATGCTCATTTCCGTGGAATGCAGCAGCTGTGCCGCTTTGCGCACTCGAATCTGTGTCAGATACGTTCCAAAGGATTCGCCGAGCTCCTGCTTGAACAGGCGGCTGAGATAGACCGGAGAGGCTTGAAGAGAGCCCGCCATCGCCTCCAGGGTCAAGCCGTATTCACTGTAATGCTCAAGGATATATTGCTTCGCCCGGCGAACCAGCGGCGATAAAGGCTGCTCCTTGGCAAGCTCCGCTCTGCATTTACGGTATGAGGAGGCCAGCTCCTCAATCTCTCCTTCAACGGGCTGAATTCCCACTTCGACGGCGATTTTGAGATGACAGCGTACGGCAGCTTCGACTCCGGCCATTATACGCTCTCCCGCTTCATGCCAGAGAAGAATTACGATTAGTCCTGCCGCATCGCGAAAAATAACTTTCGGGTACGTCTCCAGCAGTTCGGCGGCAATATTCTCGATGGCGAAAAGAAACAGCTGGCGTTCCTTCTCCCCCATTCCCGAGGGGTGGGCTTCCCATCTCCAGCGGATGATGCCGATCAGTTCAGGACGCTCCAGCGGCAACTGCAGAAAATGCAGCTGCTCAAGGATTTCTTCCCGGGTCAGATTTCCGTCCAGCCATTCCTGGCAGAAGCGTTCACGCAGCAATGGAAAGTTTTTGCTAATCTGTTTGGAGGCCTGCTGCAAATGCTGGTTCCGCTCTCTCACCGCATTCAGTTCATCCCGGACACCCCGCAGCACCTGCATCAGCTGCTTTGGTTCGGCAGGCTTGAGAATATAATCATTCACCTGCAGCCTTATCGACTCCTGGGCAAAGACAAACTCGTCATGTCCGGTAATCACGATGATTTTGCAGCCGGGGAGCTGCTCCCTCAGCCGCTTCATCAGTTCAATTCCATGCATAATCGGCATATTCAAATCAACGAGTGCGATATGGACGGTATGGTGAAGCGCAAGCTCAAGCGCCTCCTCACCGTCCTCCGCCTCCGCAACTACCTGCAGGCCAAGCCCTTCCCAGTCCACACATTGCTTAATTCCTTCACGGATGATGTCTTCATCATCGGCAATCATGACCTTCCAGTATTCCATATGCGCTTGCTCCCTCCATTCCATAATCAATCGCGGGGATACGCTTCACGAACGACAGGATGCCGGATCGTTGCAGCGGTTCCCTCACCTTGTCTGCTGTCGATGCGGAGTCCGTATGGCTGCCCGTAGGTCAGCCTAATCCGTGCCTGGACATTGAGAATGCCGTAGCCGCTCCCTGTGCTGCCGGGAAGCGGCTGTTCCGCTTCCGCAGCGTCACTGCTGCTCCCGACAGCCTCAAGCCGTTGGTTCAGGATGGAGAGCTGCGCTTCCGGAATACCTGCCCCGTCATCTGTAACTGTCAAGTACAAATCCCCCTCACGTTCTACCACCGAAATGGTGAGTTGACCCGGACCGCGCCGCTCTTTGATTCCGTGATAAATCGCGTTCTCTACCATCGGCTGAAGCAGCAGCTTAAGCACATAGAGCTCCCGGAGCCGCGGCTCCACCTCAATGCTATACGTCAGCTTGCTGCTGTAGCGGACCTGCTGGATCTTCAGATAACTGATGATATGCTCCAGCTCATCGGAGAGCGGGACAATGTCGCTGCCTTTGCTGAGTCCAAGGCGGAACAGCTTGGATAAAGACTGGACCACCTCGGCGATATCCTCCGCCCCCTTGCTGCGGGCCATCCAGTGGATCGTATCCAGCGTATTATATAAAAAATGCGGTTTGATATGTGCCTGCAGACTGCGCAGCTCCGCCTCCCGCTTCTGCCGGGCCTGCAGCTCCGTCAAGGAGAGCAGCCTGCTGATTTGGGCCAGCATACTGTTGAAGCTGCGGCCAAGCAGCCCGATTTCATCCGAGCGGTTGCCCCAGTAGCGGATCGTCAAATCGCCGGATTGCGCCTTGCTCATGAAGGAAGCGAGCTGGCCGATCGGGCGGGAAATCGAATACGCCAGATAAAAGGATGCCGTCATCCCCAGCATACAGACCACAAACACAAACGTTACGACATTAAACGTAATCTCCCGCACGCCATAAGCTGATTCCTCCATTGGAAAGACGCCCATTGTCGTCCATCCTGTAAAGGCAGAAGTCCTGTAGATCAACTGCAAATGGCGGCCGTCGACAGTCTCCGAGGTGATGCCGGAGGTTTCACTGAACAGGCCGGCCGGAATCTTTTGCATAAAAGGATGCTGCGGAGCATAGATCATTTCCCCGCTGTCATCCACTACCGTCAAATAACCGGTTTTGCCCAGCGTCACATCGCGCGCCGTCTCGGCAATGACCCGCAGCTTCAAATCGACCAGAACCACGCCCTGCACCACCTGCGTCTCCGGATCAACAATCGCTCTCACGGCGGATACCACTTCGCTTTCTTTATAATCAACATGGGACATGACTGCGCGCCCATAAGGATGTCCGACAATTTTGAATATCCCTTTATTATCAACAGCCTCCTTGTACCATGCTTCATTAGTCACACGGGTTTCGGGGCGGGCATACATTTCATTACTTATGAAATTGCCTTCACGGTTGACCAGCATAATTCCGGCAATTTCAGAGCTAAGCGTAGTAAAGCCCTGCAGAAACTTGCGGATATTGTACTCTGCCGATTCTCCGCTTGTGCCTGCTTCCTTCAACCGCGTTTCCGCCTTCTCGGTGCCATCCAGAAAAGCCTGCACCCCCGGATCAAAAGAAATCAGGTAGGTTATCTTCTGCAGATTCTCCACATCATTTTCCAGCGCCGTATTGACCTTGCCGATCAGCTGCATCGTATTCTCGTTGCTCTGCTCTTCGATAATCCGGTCCACCGTCCAGCCAATCAGCAATCCTAGCCCGATCGAAGGCAGAATGCTGATCAATAAAAAATGGATGATCAGCTTATACCGGATCGGCAGATTGTTAAACTTCAGCTTCTCCATCGTCAAGCCGCTCTTCCGCATAAGACAATCCCCCCCCGCATCAGCCTGCTTCTATTTGGCATAATAGTTGTCCACATTGGCCCGGGTCACCACATCAATGCCGGTGTCTACCGTATCGGGCACAGGAATAGGCTTGTTATTGGCGTAGGCGGCAGGGTCCTCATCCAGATCACGGTGTAAATGAAACAGCTCCGTAAGCGACCAGTAGCCCATATTCCAGGTACCTTGCGCCATCGTGGCGGCGATTCTGCCTTCTTTAACAAGATCAAGTGTGCCTTTATCAGTATCGAAGCTGATGATCTTGAGTAATGATCCGGCTCCCTGCTTCATTTCCACCGCCTCGGCTACTCCTATTCCCCCATTGGACTCCGTAGCAAAGATACCTGTAAGCTCCGGGTATTCCGCTACCAGCTGTTCCGCCGCTTCCCTGGAAGCCACCTGATCGCCGCGTCCATCCTTGATTGCTACCAGCTTCATCTCAGGGAATTCGCTGCGGATGGTGACGCTGAAGCCGTCCGTACGCTCCTGATGATTATGCTGCTCCGGGGTCGTAATAATCGCCACCTCCCCTTTGCCGCCGGTGAGCTGGGCCATCTTCCGCGCTGCTTCAACTCCGGCATTGTAGTTGTTAGTGCCAAGGAAAGAGTAGGCCTTGCTGTCCGGTGCTCCCGAGTCAAACAGCACGACAGGGATGCCGCTGTCCACGGCCTTATTGATCGTCGCTGTGAGCAGCTCGGAATTGACTGCCGAAATGGCAATTCCCGCCGGTTTTTTGGCTATCATTTGCTCCAATACTGTCATTTGCTCATTGGCATCATGCTGGGTCGAGCCATGGTATTCGACGGAGACATTCAGCTCCTCCGCAGCATCTTCGAAGCCCTTCAGTACGCTTTTCCAATAATCAATTCCACTTTGAAAGGTAACCATCACATATTTATCTTCTATATTGCCGCGCAGACCGGCTGTCTCCCATGGATCCGCAGCGTCAGCCTGCAGCTTGTAATTCAGCACATAAACGAGAAAAATACCGATTAACAGCACATATACCATCCACAGCTTTTTCAAAATGTAACCCCTTTCACAAAAGAACAAGGTAGCACAGCTATTGCCATGATACCTTGTTTAATAAGAGATGGGAATCCCTCAGAACAACAAATCTTGTGAATAACTCTCGCCCTCCAGCAGATCGTACTCTACCATACGGTAGTCATCCAGCAGCTGCTGCTGTTCAGGAGTAAAAGCTGTCAGTGCACCGTTGGAACCGATCAGCACCTGCTTGCTCAGACCGGGCATCTCATCCTGCACTTTCCTCAGAAGTTTGTAGTACGGGGGCATAGGCTGACCCGAAAGTCTAAAGACTGTAGGACCCAGAAAGGCCGGGCTGAGAGTGTTCAGCGGCTCTTTGCCAATATCAAAATTCGCCAGCATCACCAGCTTTGTCTCGTGCTTGAGCCTTGGCTCGCTGTCCCAGCCGGCATCCGTGTATATTCCGGCCGACAAGGCCGGCAAATGATCACCCCAGAAGACGGCAATCGTAGGACGATCAAGAGTTAGCAGCTCCTGCTGCAGATACGCCAGCGCCTCATCGGTCAGCTTGGTATTCTGTGTGTAGGTTTCAAGCTCGTCTTTATAGGACGGTGAAGTGCCTTCAACGGATATCGTATTCGGTCCATTGTGCCCCTTCGTAAACGGAAAATGATTCTGCATGGTCACCAGATGCAAAAACGCCGGGTCAGAGGACGCCTTCAGCTCCCGCAAAGCCTCCTGTACAGCCGCCTTATCGGAAATGTATCCCTCCGGTGTGATGCGTTCGGCATTGTCCAGATCCTTCTCGCTGGTAAAAGCGTCAAATCCGAGAATCGGGTACACGCGGTTGCGGTTGTAGAACGTCTCGTCATACGGATGCAGCGCCAGCGCCCGGTAGCCACGCTCCTTCAGAATGCTTACAATTGAAGGCAGCGAGGACATTTTCACTATTTTTTGCTGATATGGAATGGAACCGTCCTTAAGAAAATACATGGACATCCCTGTCAACGCTTCAAATTCTATATTTGCCGTATTGCCGCCAAACTCAGGAGAGAGCAGGAAACCGGAGGGTGTGGCAGATTCTTCCCCATGGATAAACTTAAGCGGATCTTCACTAAAGGAGAGCCCCGGCAGACGGGTAGGATCAAAGAAGGCTTCGTCCATCATGAACAGGATGTTCGGCTGCTGTGTTGCCTGTACGTTCGGAACCGGATCCGGCAGCTTGCTGTATTTGGCGGCGATCTCCTCTATCGCTCTGCGGCTGTAGCCCTCAGGCTCTTCGATCAGGCTCTGGCGCAAATTGCCGGCAAAGGCAAATAAGAGACCGTTCTGTTTGTAATTCACCTTCTGGTTCCAGAAAATGTTCTGATATTTCATCGAAACAGCCAAAGAAGACTGATGGGCGACCATCGAAACAAATCCGGTTACCATCGCCACCGAAAGCGCGGCAAAGAGCATTCTCAGCGGCAGGGACACCTTAATCTTCGGCAGTTTGAAGAGCAGCCAGACCACAGCGGCAATAAGCAGAACAGCAGCTGCCAGCGCAAGCGGTGGAATCATGCCTTTGGTAATATGGCTCATCTCCCCGGCATTTTTGAGCAGCATCAAATCCCAGGGAAACAGCGGTTCTCCGGTGGTGGACAATTTCTTGTAATCGACAATACCCAGCAGGATGCATAACACAGCGGCCACCGCAGATCCGGCGTAGACGCTCGGCAATATCATAGAAAATACCAGCAGGAGAAAGAAAAAGAACAGGCCTCCGGCTAAATACAACCAGTAATATTCTCCGATCCAGCTGAAAACACTCATCGCATCCATATTTAATGAAGCGGCTTGCATGAAGAAATTCAGAGCAAAGCCACATAACAGCAGAGCGAGCAGCAGGAAACCCAATCTTTTGGAAGGTAAAAAATATCGCATATAAAATTCACTCCTAACTATACTAAACGTGTAGTATACGCCATTTAGCTTAAAGCTGCATTAAAAGAACGCACAAAAAAAGCCCCACAAAAGTGAGGCTTGGCTTTACTTCCCATTTGAGACCTTAGCACCGCACACATCAGTTAGATGCACCCGGGTTGTTCAGCTATGAATCTCTACTCCCTATATCACGTACAGACGGCTGGTTTCTTCCCAGAATTCGCCCGGCTTCAGGCCGAACAATCCGATCTCATCGGCAGGAAGATCCACCTTCGGGGCATTCACCAGGTTAATCTGCGGCTCCGGACAGAAGAATCCTTCTGTAGCGCCATTGTTCCAGATCATCCATTGCTTGTAGGAGGTTCCGACATCATACACGAGCGTAACGCCGGACTTGCTGTCCGTCAGTTCCATCCGGTTGCGGCCGTTTTGCGGTACAGCGGTGTAATGGTTGTCCATCGGCGCAAAGAACGGATTGACTCCTTCATCACGCAACGCGATTTCGTCTGCCGTCAACTCCTGGAAAGCGCCGGTGGGCAGCATACGCTCACTCAACTCCCAACGCTCGCCAATGGTTGCCTTCACACGGTAATCCTGAGGCGAGCTGTCCGGTGCAAACGGCGCATTGATCGCCGTGTGGAAGGCCAGCAGGCAAGGCATCAGCTCGCCGCCGTCATTGTGGACCAGCAGTTGCTGGGACAGCCCGGTTGCTTCGCCCAGCGTGTAGCGCAGCTTGACCGTATATTTGAACGGCAGGTATTGATAGGACGGGTGATTCTCGTCTACCTTGATCGCCACCGTAACGAAGCTTTCGCTTTTACCGCTGCCGAATTCTTCAACTTCCCACGCAGCCGTATGTAAAAATCCGTGCAGATGGTTGCCTGTTGCAGCCTCATTCACCGGAAACTTGTAGGTTTGTCCATTCCATGGAAATTCCCCATCTTCATAACGATTCGGAGGAAACAGTACAGGTATGCCGTGAATTCCAGGGCTGGCTTTAAAGGCCTCCATCTCTGACGCGCCCGGCTCATGCAGGAAACGGTAACCGTTTTCGGTATCACGGAAGCAAATCAGATTGCCGCCGATGCCCGGCAGGATAGCTGCCTCGTAACGTCCCGCTTTCAGCCAGACTGCAGCCTCTCCTTCATATTGTCCTTCGAATGCAGTAATCGACATGATAACTTTATTCTCCCTTCCATATGTTCGAAATGACTATCTCCTAAATAGATTACCACATCTGCCCAGAAGGGAACATGTCATTTTTACAACTGTTCCACTTCTACGCTCATTACATGTTCAATTTTCTTCACATCATAATAAATTTCCGTCGCATAATCCTGATCAGGCGCAGACAGCACCATGTCAATCAGTTGTCTGCCGTCATCCAGATCCTTGATCTTCATCCGCCGGATCGTCCGTCCCGGTCTTCTCGTCTTTCGCTGATCGGTCATTTGACGTCCCTCGATCTTCTGGATCACCTCGGTCAGCACATAATTGGGCTCCATTATGATCTTGACGGAAATCTCATGCTTGTTCAGCACCTGTGGTCCAACGGCTTTGATCAGCAGCGGCACAGCATTGACGGCAAACATCAGCAGCACAACTGCATACCCCGCTTCCACATAAAAGCCTGCTCCAACCGCGATGCCAATCCCCGAGGCCGTCCAGATCAGCGCCGCCGAAGTTAATCCGGAAATCGCGTCTCCGCCTCTGCGCAGGATTACACCCGCGCCCAAAAATCCGATCCCGCTGACAATCTGCGCCGCCAGGCGCATCGGGTCCATGTTGGGGTGGTCCGTTCCCCCGAACTTGTCATAAGCATGGATCGAGACAAGCGTCACTAAACAGCTTGCGATACTGATGACCATACTGGTCCGAATCCCCAGCGGCTTTTGTTTTAATTGCCTGTCGATACCGATGAACAGCCCGAACAGCATGGCCACAAGCAGCTTTACTATCGATTCCGTGTGCAGATCAATCTCCATAGCTCCTCCTAAAAGTATATTTATGAATACACAGATAGAATCAGTATACCTGAAAACAACATGAAAGCTTAGCTTTATTTATTGCAAGATAACCTCATAAAACATTTAAATCTTAATGAACAAGAAGAAACGGCATCCCCGGCCTTTTGCGTCAGCGATGCAGCCCTCTTGGGCTGAGCTAATGACAAGGAACGGATTCCGTTTCTTCTGAGGAAGAGCTATTCAATTCATAATATGCTTGGCTGCCCATGGTTAGAAGAGATCAGCCATGCAGCAGCGACTCGGCTCCGTCACAATAAATCTCTGTTCCCGTAATATGATCCGAATCGGCGGATGCCAGGAACAGGGCAAGTTTGGCCACCTGATCAGGCCGTCCGGGACCTTCCTCCAGCGGCTGCCCGCCGTCCGGAAAGTTCACCTCGATCTGCACTTCTTTGAGATCGTCGGAAGGATACGTATTGTCATCAATATTCGTCTTGATCGCCCCCGGACAGATGGCATTCACACGAATTTTGTATTGGGCCAGCTCCAGTGCAGCCATCTTCATAAAAGCCACCTGACCGGCCTTCGTCGTGCTGTAGGCAGAGAAACCGATATTAGAGAACACGCGGTTACCGTTAATCGAGCTGTTGATCAGTATGCTGCCTCCGTTCTCTTTCAAATGCGGAATTGCATATTTGACAGTGGCAAAGGTTCCACGGAGGTTGATATGAATCGTCTGATCCCAGGACTCAATATCCATCGTTTCAATCGGAGTCATCGCTCCGTTTATCCCGGCATTGGCGAACACAACATCAAGCCGCCCCCATTTCGCGGCCGCTTGCTTCACCGCCGCTTCCACCTGCTGCGGTTCGGCAATGTCACATTCAATGACGACGGCTTCCCCGCCTTCCTGTTTCACCTGACGTACAACCTTCTCGGCATTTTCAACCGTCCGGTCGAGCAGTACCACCCTTGCTCCGTTTCTGGCGAACTCCAGCACCGATGCTCTTCCGATCCCGGAACCGCCTCCAGTAACAATAGCTACCTTGCCTTTCAGCTTCTGGTCTGTCATATTAGCCAATCCTCCCAATCTAGATCATCTGTATACGCTTACCGGTTAAGTTCTTTCCTTAACCTTTACCTCGCATACAGGGGAGTGAATCGGCAAGTCTAATTTCATTAGTCTTCGGTCAGTCTCCCTGGCGCAAATGAATGATCAAAGCACTCAGGCCGGCCTCGCGGATGCCTTCTGCCACCAGCTGCGACAGCAAGCGGGCACCCAGGATCTGAAAATGGGTGTTGTCCTGCACTCCCGCAGGATGTTTGAGGAACTCCCCGGGATAACTCCACATGAACAGCTCTTTGCAGCCTTCCGGTCCAAAATCAAAGTGATAACTTCCCATGCTTAAGCACACCTTTCCTGCTCTCTCCAGAGCAGATCATACTTTGACTCAACCCTTCAGTCCGCTGGTACTGATGCCATCCACTATCTGCTTCTGGAAGATAAAGAATATCAGCATAACCGGCGTGAGACTGAGCACAGACATCGCGAACATCGGCCCCCAATTGGAAACAGATTCACTGTCGAGAAACATTTTGAGACCCATGGATACTGTGTATTTGGATGGAGAGTTCAAATACAGCACAGGCCCGAGCAAATCCTCCCAGCGCCAGTAGAAGGAGAAGATTGCTGCAGTCGCCATAGAAGGCCGGATCAGTGGCAGAATAATCTTGTAATACAATCTGAATTTACCGCAGCCGTCAATCGTCGCCGCCTCGTCCAGCTCTGCGGGAATCGTGCGGATGAACTGCAGCATCAGGAAGATAAAAAACGGGACACCGAAAAATTGCGGAATTACAATCGGTCTGATGCTGTCCAGCCAATTCAGCTTCGTATAAATTATATATTGCGGCACCAGCACTACATCCGAGGGCAGCATCAGCGTCATCATCATGATCCCGAACCACAGGCCATGGCCGGCAAATTTGTTGCGGGCGAATCCGAAGGCAACCAGTGAGGAAGAGAACACCGCACCAAAAGTAGCCACAATGACGATAACGAATGAGTTCTTGATAAAGACGCCGAACGTATATCCTGCGACCCCTTCCCAGCCTTTGGCGTAGTTCCCCCACTCCCAGGGATGCGGAAGCAGCTGCTGCGCCGTGACGAACACCAAACGGCTCTCCTTAAAGGAGCTCATGATCATCCATACAATCGGGTACAGCATGATGATGGCGAGTCCGCCGATAAGCAGGTGATAGATCGGCCATTTCATTTTATACTTCGCCATGGCTCATTTCCCTCCTCCCGATTCATAGAAAACCCATGATCTGGATGTTTTGAACAGAATTCCAGTCATAATTCCAACGAGCAGGAGCATCACCCAGGCCATAGCCGACGCATAGCCCATATTGTTGAACATAAATGCCTGGCGGAACAAATACAGGGAATAAAGCATGGTTCCGTCCATCGGCCCTCCTTCGCCTTTGGAAATAATGTAGGCTGGCACAAATGTCATAAATGCGCTGATCGTCTGCATAACCAGATTGAATAGAATCACTGAACTAAGCAGCGGCAGCGTTATTTTGAAGAACTTGCGGAAGAAGCTTGCACCGTCTACACTGGCGGCTTCATACATTTCACCGGAAATATTTTTTAGACCGGCCAGAAAGATCAGCATCGAGGAACCGAATTGCCAGACCGATAAGGTAATCAGCATTATGAGCGCGGCACCCGGATCTCCGAACCAGCTCACGGGCCCAAGTCCGAAAAATCCCAGCAGGCCGTTGATAATTCCGGTATCGCTAAAGATGTTGCGCCACATAATTGAGACAGCCACACTGCCGCCGATGATGGAGGGCAAGTAATAAACGGTCCGGTAGGCCCCCACCATTCGCGACTTTGTATTGAGGATCATCGCCACAAACAGGGCAAATCCCAACCGCAGCGGGACACCGATGAACACGTACATCAAGGTGACTTTCAGGGAATGCAGGTACTTGGGATCACCTGTAAACATCTTAGTATAATTGTCTAGCCCCACCCATTGAGGGGGGGCGAACAGATTATATTTGGTAAAGGACAGATACAAGGAAATGATCATAGGAACCAGTGTGAAGCTCAGGAAACCAATAATAAAAGGACTGATAAATGCGTATCCTGTCAGGTTTTTGCGCAGCCTCTGCCCTAGCGGTTTCTTCGCTCTATAGACGGGAGGTTGTGCGGTAAGGGGATGGCTGGAAGGCAAGGTTCTCCAACTCCAATCTTTTTAGAATTCACAGTACGGCGGGGTTTGCCTTAACGGTTCGCGAGAATTTCATTCGCTTCCTTACGGAACCGGGCAGCGGCAGCATCTGGCTTAATCTGGCCGAAGTTCATTTGCTCGGCAAGGTCGGTCAGCAGGGCCACCACTTCCGGCGACCCCACCGGCGGGCTCATTGGCGAAGTCTTCGGCTCCATGTCCGCTACGAACTGGAAGACCTGTTTGCCGGAATCTGTCAGTTCAGTGGACAGTGATTCTTTGATTTTGCTGGAAATCGGCACGCCGCGTTCACCTTTGATCAGTTTGTTGGCTTCGGCATTGTTGATCCAGAAATCAATAAATTTCGCCGCTTCTTCTTTAGCCTTGGAGTTGGCTGTGATCGACCAGTACATACTTGGCTGCATATACAGCCCTTTTTCCATATCCGGCCCAGGCATTTGCGCCAGCGCCATCGGACGGTTTACAGCAATTTGCAGGGCCACATACTGGTTCGACCACTGCCAGACCCCGATCCCCGTTCCTTTGACCACATCCGTCTCTTCAATAACCCCTTTATTCTGGCTCAGCTTATCCTGGGAAGGTACAGCACCTTTGACAATCAAATCAGAGAGCATTCCGAAAAAGTCACTGAACATTGCATCATCTTCATAACCCAGTGCAGAACCGTCCGTGTTGTAGAGTGACACTCCTTTGGTGCGCAGATAGTAGTTGAAAAAGACATCCGCCGCCATCGAGGTGTCTATATACAACCCGGCGTCTTTGCTCTTGAGTGCAATTTCCTTATAATCGTCCCAAGTCCAGTTCTCAGGAATGCTGTCTACACCGGCTTTCTTGAGCAGTGCCGGATCGTATTGGAAACCAAGAACATTGACACCCAGCGGAATGCCGTACTGTTTGCTGTCAATTTTACCGGTCGCAAGCACATTCTCATTCACGTCTCCGACCTGAATCGATTGGTTTAAGTAGGCGCCCATATCCTCCAGCTGACCGTTCGTTCCATATTGATTAATATAGGAAATATCCATTTGCACAATATCTGGCAAGCGGTTAGCCGCCGCCTGGGGAGCCAGCTTCTTCCAGTAATCATCAAAGGACGCATATTCCGGTTCAATCGTAACGTTCGGATTCTGCTCTTCATACATATCGATCACTTGCTGAGTATACGAATGACGGGTGTCTCCGCCCCACCAGGCAATACGCAAGGTTACAGGCTCCGCTGAGGTTGTAGCTGCCGGCTTGTTATTTGCTCCTGCTGTCGCTTCCGAATTGGTTGCGGTGGCTGCAGGGTTATTGTTTCCTCCGCAGCCGGCAAGCATGGACATCAGCATGGGTACCGCCAATAAGGCAAATCTCTTTTTCAATTTCAGTTCTCCCCTTTTCGCAAATGGATTAAGAAGGACCCACTTCAATGGTAACGCTTCCATATGTAAATTCTCTCAAATTCAGCAGCATTCTTGAATACAAAAAACCGTTCTCTTTGTTCAATAATCAGCTTCCTTGCGGCTTCATAAAGTCTGTAGGGGTCTGGCCGGTCACTTTTTTAAACACCTGGCTGAAATATTGGGCATTCCCGCCGAACCCGAACATTTCCGCCAGTTCAAATACCTTAACGTCACCGCTACGCATAATATGCTCTGAAGCTTTCGTGATCCGGTAATTAGTCACATAGTTGGAGAATTTTTCGCCGGTGATTTTTTTGAATATTTTCCCCAGGTAATCCGGATTCATATATAACATTTTTGCGGCCACTGAACCAAGCGAGAGCTCCGCATTCCAGTAATCGGTTTCGATGATGTGCAGCATTTTATCTACGATGGAGGATTGGCGGGTGACGAAATGCCGTTCGTACATGGCCGTCAGCCGGCAGGCCGCCTCTTTCACATAATCCTTAAGACTGCCGAGGGTACGCAGCTCTGCCAGCTCCGCAAGCCCTGAAGTAAAGGCGCCTCTCTCCTCCGGTATACACAGTCTGATCATTGCCGAATACAGCTGCAGCACATAGGAACGGGTCACATTGATATCAAACCGCTCTGCCGATAATACCCCGAATAAGCGATCCAATTCACTTTCCACCGCATGCCGGTCGCCAGCCTTGATAAGCAGACAAATTTGCTCCTCCTGCAGATCAATCTCGTTTCGCCCGCTGAGCTCATCTTCAAGAATGTCACTTCCCGTAATCAGGCTGCCTTCTTCCAGATAAAAACGATGGTTCATGCACTGCAGTGTCTGCCGGTACAGGCTGCGGGAGTGGTTCATCTGTCCCTGGTCACTGACCGCAATCGTCGGATATATTTTGTAAAAAGTATTAAAAATCTCCTTCACCTCTGAGATCCGCTCCAGCAGACCCGGCTGGTCACTGCCATCCTCCGGCTGCTCCACCAGGATTAATAGATGGTTGCCGATGGTAGTGCTGAGAAGCACCTCATGAAGCATATCCTGGGCGATATTTTGCAGCGCGAACAAATGCTCATATTCACAGCCATCCTCCAGCCGGAACAGGATCAGCCTGACTGATTTATCATCCAGCGTGAGGCCAAACAGCTCCTGATAATAATCCAGGTCACGGCTTCCATAAGTTTTATTGGAGATCCATTCCTTAAGAAATTGCTCTTTGACATGCGGCAGCACCTTCTTCAGACGCTCTTTCATGTCACCCACAAACTGCTCCCGTCTCTTGATCTCATCCAATTCCAACGTCAATTCGCTCAGCGCTTCATGTATCTGCCGCTCGTTGCACGGCTTCAACAGGTAATGCTTGACCCCGTGCTGCATAGCGCTGCAGGCATAATCAAAATCCTTATAGCCGGTCAGCATAATGAATTTCACCTGCGGAAAGCGCTCACTGCACTGCTCTACCAGCTTCAGGCCATCCAGACCGGGCATGGAAATATCGGTGATCACGATCTCCGGCTTAAGCCGCTCCATTTGAGCCAGCGCTTCAATGCCGTTGCGGGCTGTTCCAGCCAGCACTGTACCTGCCTTCTCCCAATCCACCACCTGTGAGATCCCTTCCAGGATCAGCCGTTCATCGTCGACCAACAGCAATTTATACATCGCCATGCTCCCCTTTCAAATAAGGAATAAGTACATGAATAACCGTACCCATCCCCGGCTGACTTTCAATTTCAGTTCCCCACTCCCCGCCAAAAACCAGCTGTACACGTTCCTTGATATTCGCCAGCCCGATTCCCTCACCCCGGGTCTGAATCCGGCCCTGCTGCAGATCACGAATAAATTGATCCGTCATACCGGGTCCATTGTCAGCTACCCTAAGATCCAGCCCGTTTGAAGTACGGCTCACAGAAATCGTAATCATGCAGGGTTCAATATTTGGTTCCAGCGCGTAACGGATGGCGTTCTCCACCAGCGGCTGCAGGGTCAGCTTGGGAATCAGCGCATCCTGCAGATCGGCAGGAATGTCCATTCTGAAGTCCAGCCGCTCCTCAAAACGCGTTCGTTGAATCGTGACATAACTCCTCACAATACTGAGCTCCTTCTCCAGTGTGATCAGCGGGTCTTTCAGCCCTATCGAGCTGCGGAGCAGGTAACCCAGCGCCTCCACCATCTCTGAAATCTGCTCCTGCTTGTTCACCTTGGCCAGCCAGTTAATCGATTCCAAAGTGTTGTATAGGAAATGCGGATTTATCTGCGCCTGGAGCGCCTTCAGCTCCGTTTCCCGGATCACCAGCTGCTTGGCGTAGTTCTCATCAATCAGTTCTCTGATCCGGCGGATCATCATTTTGAACGTACGGTTGAGCTGGCTTACTTCATCCTGGGCATTTTGCGAGACAAGTCCCAGCGACTGCTCCTCCAGATTGTCCAAGTCGCCTTTTTCGATCCGTCTCATCTTCTCCGTCAGCTTCGATATCGGCCGTGCGATGCTTCGGGCGAGACGATAGCCAAGCAGCAGCCCAAGCAGGAGAATACAGGCAAATACGATGACGACCATTCTTTTGAGAATAGTGATCTGTTTGAACATTTCATTGAACGGTGTCGCATTAATATAAGTCCAATCCATATAGGAGGACTCCGTCTTAGCAATGAAATACGTGCCTTGAGCGTAGCTGCCTGTCCGGTAAGGTTCAGGCCGTCCCACTTCCACTGCCAGCTCGCGCGGTGTAAGCAGCGGCTCTGCGGGATAGAATGAGCGGTTGCTGGCCGTGTCAACTACAATCAGCTGCCCTTCGCCCGAGGCCATATTCGTGCTGTCGGCAACGATCCGTTCTACCCGGATGCGGATAACCAGCGTCCCCAGATGATCCAGTGTAAAAGTAGAGCCTGTATAAGACTTGATCTGGCGTACGGCAAGCAGCGAGTTTTTGCTGCCCTGGGTGTACCAGACGTTGCTTCCTCCACCCTCCACAGCCAGCGGCTTCAGCTGATCCTGCAGGGACTGCGATACTCCTTCCCGGTTGCCGGCTGTCATCACACCGTCATTTGCATCCATCAGCATCATGGAATACACATACTTCTCCGCACCCGCAAAAGCCACCAGCCGGTTAATAATCTTGTTATGCAGCACCAGCCGCTCATAGGGTGTGGGATAATCCAGCAGCTTGCGCAGACAATCCTGGATCTGTTCATCCGAGCCGACCGCAAAGGACAGCTGCTCCAGCTCCTTAAGCTCACTTTCTATGCTTACTGCCGACATACCAAGGACTTCAGATGACTTTTCATAAATTTGCCGGTCGTAGATCCGGTACACGTACTGAAGAAATATAAGAGAAAACAGAAACGACAACAGCAGTAAGAAGGAAATGAGCAGAATCATTTTGTTAAAGATCCCCGAATTCCTGTAAGCGCTTTTATTATTTCTCAAGTACATTTCTCTTTTCAATCCGCCTTTCCGTATCATTTATAAGGCCAGTTCGCTTCATGGACATTATTATCATAAACGAATGACACGGTTATGGAAATATAAACCAAAAAGACCTGAATAGCAGTTCCATGAGAAACTGCATATCCAAGTCTATAGGGTGGTGATTATAAATGCGTATTTAAGTAGAGCACATATTATCCCAGCATCATCCGGTCATCCGCCAGCTTATGTCCGCTGATGGTTTCGAATTCACCAAGCAGCCGTTCGACGGTCAGATCTTTTTTCCGCTCTGCATCAATGTCCAGGATAATAGTCCCTTTATCCATCATGATCAGCCGGTTGCCCAGCCGGATGGCCTGCTCCATGTTATGGGTAACCATCAGCGTAGTGAGCTTCATCTCACGGACAATCGATTCCGTCAGTTTCGTAATCAGCTCCGCGCGGGCCGGGTCAAGGGCTGCAGTATGCTCGTCCAGCAGCAGAATCTGCGGCTGGGTAAAGGTCGCCATCAGCAGGCTGAGCGCCTGTCTCTCTCCGCCGGACAGCAGGCCCACTTGGGCGCGCAGCCGGTTCTCCAGCCCGATGCCGAGGCGGCTCAGCTGTTCACGGAACAGCACCCGTCTGGCGCTGCTGACTCCGAAGGTCAGACCGCGGTTTTGGCCCCGTTTGAAAGCCATCGCCAGGTTCTCCTCAATCGTCATATGCGGGGCCGTACCGGCCATCGGATCCTGAAAGACCCGTCCGATCCAGCGGGCGCGCTGATACTCAGGCAAATGGCTGATCGAGCTGCCTTCGATCCGTGCTTCCCCCAGATCCGGCTTCATTACCCCGGAGATCACGTTCATCAAAGTGGATTTACCTGCCCCGTTGCTTCCGATAATCGTAACGAAATCGCCGGCTTGAAGGTGAAGGTCGATGCCCAGCAACGCAATCTTCTCATCAGGGCTGCCGGGATTAAACAGCTTGGATACATTATCAAGCTTTAGCATCGGCTGTTCCCCCTTTCTTGCTTCTTAGCGCCAGCGCCGCTAGTTCAGCACTTCTTCTGCGGGCTGTTCTCTTCTGCTTCATATACCGCTGAAGCGACGGGAACAACAGGGCAATAATGACGATAACTGCCGTAATCAGCTTCAAGTCGGAGGCCTTCAGCCACGGAACCCGCAAGGCGAGCGCTACAACTATCCGGTAAACGATCGAGCCCAGCACAACGGCCAGCGTAGCCCGGAACACATTTCTGGCGCCAAAAATCGCCTCTCCAATAATTACCGAAGCCAGTCCGATAACAATCATCCCAATACCCATGGTTGAATCGGCAAAAGAGGAAGACTGAGCGATTAGTGCTCCCGAGAGCGCCACTAAGCCATTCGACAGGCTGATGCCGAGAATAGTCGTTGTATCTGTGTTTACACCGAAGCTGCGGATCATTCTTGAATTGTCGCCTGTGGCCCGCAGGGCCAGGCCAAGGTCTGTGCGCAGAAACAGATCCATCAGCAGTTTAACAGCAACCACAATAAACGGCATGACCAGCAAAGGATTTATTGAACTAAGCAGGGTGTCTTCGCCCATGATCGAAACGTTGGGCTTATCTAATATCCGTAAATTAATGGAATATAGAGCTATCATCATCAGGATCCCGGACAGCAATCCGTTAATTTTGCCTTTTGTATGCAGCAGGCCCGTGCACATGCCGGCTGCCATACCGCCAGCCATTGCACAGAATGTAGCCAGCCAAGGGGAATAGCCCTGAGTAATCATCACTGCGGCGATCGCCCCGCCAGTTGTAAAGCTTCCGTCTACAGTTAAATCCGGAAAGTCAAGAATCCGAAAAGTTATATATACCCCCAAAGCCATAAAAGCGTACAGCAAGCCCGATTCCAAGGCTCCCATTATTGAATCATACATAGGTGACTTCCTCCCTCAAGCGGCAAGGGGCGTTCTTCTCGAATCGCCCCGTCATAATATCTGAACTTATTGAATGATGTTGTTGGTCTGGTCAGCGACTTCGGCTTTCATGGCATCTGTAACTTCAATGCCCTGCGCCTCTGCAGCCTTCAGGTTAAGTATAAGGTCCAGCTTCTCCTGCATGGTTACTTTCATGTCGCCTGGGCTTGTGCCGTTCTTCAGCACCTCCACAGCCATTTCACCAACCTGATAGCCGTGGTCATAATATTTGAAACCGACAGTGGCAAAAGCGCCCTTCTCTACCGTATCACGGTCAGCGGAGAAGAACGGAAGCTTCTTCTCATTCGCGGTTTGGATGATCGTATCTACAGCACTTACCACTGAATTGTCCAGCGTAATGTAGAATGCGTCTACACGTCCGACAAGCGATTCAGCCGCCTGCTTCACTTCAGAAGTATTCGTGACTGCAGCCTTCACCAGCTCAATGCCGTGTTTGTCGAGCTCTTCCTTGGCGATTCCCGCCATAACTACAGCATTCGGCTCGCCCTCATTAATGACAAGACCCAGTTTCTTCACCTTGGGGAACTGTGCCGCAATGAATTGCATCAGCCGGGTGATTGCCTCCGGATTGGTATCGGAAGCACCGGAGACATTGCCGCCCGGGTGTTCCAGATCGGTTACAAGTCTGGCATCCAGCGGATCTGTAACAGCGGCGAACAATACCGGTGTATCCTTATCTACCTTCTGCACAATTGATTGAGCCGAAGGAGTGGCAATCGCGAGCACGAGATCGTTTTTGTCGCCGGCAATCTTCTGTGCGATGGACAGGTTGTTGGCTTGATCGGCCTGTGCGTTCTGGAGATCCACCTTCAGGTTCTCGCCTTCAATAAGTCCGGCATCCTTAAGTGCGGCCATGAAGCCTTCGCGTGTCGCATCCAGCGACGGATGTTCTACGTATTGGGAGATGGCAATGCTGTAGGATTCTTTGCTGCCTGCATCTGCAGGAGCAGCCGTGGCATTTGCCGGTTTGTTAGCAGCTTTTTCCGTATTCACCGCAGCATTGTTGTTCGATCCGCAACCCGAAGCTACAAGCATCAGACACAAGCTTAATCCTACCCAAATGTTCTTTTTTTTCATCATATAACCCCTTTTCTTTTACGGTATCAGCGCGTGCATCAAAGTGAGCGACTCAGCACTATCGCTTTCATCTTTAAAAGCGTTAAAGCGAAAGCTCACACTAACCTCACATAAAATACAGCCAATCTATTAAACATAATATTATATGGCGGTCCTTTATCCGTCAATGACTTATCAGCTCTCCAATTTATTCTTGCAAGATCAGGAAGCTAAGCCAAGATGTTCACTCCTTCTGACCCTACAAGAAAAGCTTCGATTGATGTCATTTCGGGGATGTCGTCGAATCCCTCCTTAGAGGCTGCTTTTCTTGCAAGATCAGGAAGCTAAGCCAAGATGTTCACTCCCCCTGATCTTATAAAAAAAATCTCCTTGCGCAAACTGAACTTACAGTCTGAACATGGAGTGTGTCCGATGACATTTACTTATCCAACTAAAACAATCACGAAAACTGCTGTGATCCTTGCCATTGTTATGTCCACCAGCGCATGCGGGTATTACAAAAACGAGGCAAAACCAAAAGTCAATTCGGTGACACCTGCCGGCACTTTTGCGGGCAGCTATTATGAGAAATCCCATGTCACCGACAAGCAGGGAAAGTTCTGGATTCCGCTGAAACCCGCCGCTGCCTCAATCGGCTACCGGATGAAGGATGACACCGCCAGCGGAGGTTATGCCAAGCTCGGCTATACGGATGTGATGTACATGCTGCGCCCGAACTCCACTCAGGTCTTTTCACTGGGGGAAAAAATCACCCTGCCTGACGCGCCGGTGCGCCGTGACGGTCAAATCTATATCACTCCTACAGCTTTGTCCAAGCTGCTGCAAACCGAGGTGGGCTGGAACCCCACCAGCGGTGAGATCAATATCGCTTTGCCGTCAGACAAGGAAGCCCTTAGCAATACTGAAAAAAACGGTAACTCCAATATGGCCAAACCGCTGCGCATCCAGAGCGCTTCGAGCGTAGATACCGGTCAACTAGTCGCCTTTGCCAAAAGATTTCTGGGTGTACCTTACGATTTTGGCG
The DNA here is from genome assembly GCF_042610515.1 of Paenibacillus paludis. Lineage (NCBI taxonomy): Bacteria > Bacillati > Bacillota > Bacilli > Caryophanales > Paenibacillaceae > Paenibacillus > Paenibacillus paludis. Next base: position 179,612 of record NZ_JBGJZP010000003.1, on the reverse strand, counting down.
CCGGTTCTTATGAGGATACCGGACGTTTCGACTGCTCCTCCTTCACAAGGCATGTATTTAAAAGGTTTGGCGTGGATCTGCCCCGGCTGGCTAAAGACCAGGACAACATCGGCAGACGGGTAAGCCGCAGTGAGCTGCAGGCCGGAGATCTGATTTTTTTCACCGTGCCAGGACGTTTTGACAGTGACGCGATACCGGGGCATGTAGGTATTTATATCGGCGACGGAAAGTTCATCCATACCTGGGGTGATCCCGGTGTACAGATCAGCGAACTGGACAGCGGATATTGGAGCAACGTGATACTGCATATGCAGCGCGTGCTGTAACCACATAGCAGCGTAGGTTGCGTAAGTAAAGAAGAGCCTGGTCTCCTGTAAAGAAGACCAAGCTCTTTTTTACATTTTAAATCAACTGATGTGATCCGGTTTCACTAGTCCCAACCTTTGCCTTTGCCGCTCAGCCGGACAAACAGCTTCACCAGTTCAACTAAAACAACGATGGACACGGCTGCCCCGCAGACAATCCACCACTGCAAACCGTTCAGATGCTGTACACCAAACCAATCGTTGAGACCCGGAATAATGATGACCAGCACCAGCAGCAGTCCGGAAATCACCGACGCGCCCAGCATATATTTGTTGCTGAACAAGCCGATCTGGAACAGAGATTTCGTATTGGATCTGACGTTGAAGGCATGTGTAATTTGAAGCAGACCAAGGGTGGCAAAAGCCATCGTAACCGCGACACCCTCATCATAATGGGTATGCGCCCAGTAATAGACGAGCAGTGTCAGTGCCGCTTCGATGATCCCCTGGTAGACAATCCCTGTCCCCACACCACCGGAAAAAATACTGCTGCTGGACTTGCGGGGTTTCTTTGTCATTACATCTTCCCCGGCTTTTTCCAGCCCCAGTGCCAGCGCAGGCAGCGTATCCGTCACCAGGTTGATCCAGAGGATGTGAATAGGCTCAAGAATCCGCCAGCCGATCATTGTGGCGATGAACAAGGTCAGCACTTCCCCAAGGTTGGCGGAGAGCAGGAACTGGATGGCTTTGCGGATATTGCTGTATACCTTCCGTCCTTCCTCCACCGCAACTACAATGGTCGTGAAGTTATCGTCGGCCAGCACCATGTCGGATACGCCTTTCGCGACATCCGTTCCCGTAATCCCCATGCCCACACCGATATCCGCTGACTTCAAAGCCGGTGCATCGTTCACCCCGTCTCCAGTCATAGCGACGATCTTGCCCTTTTTTCTCCACGCTTTGACGATCCTTACCTTGTGCTCCGGAGAAACACGGGCATATACGGAATAGTCCTCGACCCTATTGGCAAAATCCGCCTCGCTGATCTTATCCAGTTCGCGTCCGGTCAGTACGCTCTTGTCGTCATCGATGATACCCAGCCGTTTGGCGATAGCCGCAGCGGTGTCTCTGTGGTCGCCGGTAATCATAACCGGACGGATACCCGCCTTACGGCAGACCGCTACAGCGTCGCGCACTTCATCGCGCGGGGGATCAATCATCCCGACGAGGCCGATGAATACCAGATCCTTCTCTGTTGTGTCCGGTGAAGGTTTGTCTGGAAGCTCTGCATAATCACGGTAGGCAAAAGCCAGCACCCGCAGCGCTTCGTCGGCAAGGGCCTTATTGCTTGCAGTAATCTTGCGGGAATGCTCCTCTGTGAGCGGAATGAGCTCCCCGGCCTCATAAATATGGCTGCACTTGGAAAGCAGCACATCGGGAGCACCTTTCGTAAGCCCGCGAAACTTCCCTGCCTCCACCTGATGAATCGTTGTCATCAGCTTGCGGTCCGAGTCAAAGGGCAGCTCGCTTTTCCGTGGATACTGCTTCTCCAGCTCCCGCTTGTCAGTGCCGATGCTCAGCGCATAGTCCACAAGGGCTGTCTCCGTGGGATCCCCGATAATCGCTTTGCCGCTTTTGGTCCCGCTGGCTTTATCCCCCTTTGTGTTCTCTGAACCTTGCTTGCCGGTAGTGCTGCCTTCGTCAATGCTGGAATCATTGCACAGCGTCATCGCCTGCAGCAGCAGCTCACCGCCCGGAGTTTCCTTGAGCTGTTCGGTCGCCTCAATAGTTGCTCCATTGGCGTACAGCTTCTCGACAGTCATTTTGTTGAGTGTCAACGTTCCTGTTTTGTCGGAGCAGATAATTTCAGTGCTACCGAGCGTCTCCACCGCAGGCAGCTTGCGGATAATCGCTTTGCGTCCGGCCATGCGCTGAACGCCAAGCGCCAGAATGATCGTTACGATCGCCGGCAGTCCTTCAGGAATCGCCGCAACCGCCAGTGAGATCGAGGTGAGCAGCATATCCAGCATTTCTCTGCCCTGGAGCAATCCAACGGCAAAAATGACTACACACACGCCCAGAATAATATACGTGAAGTATTTCCCCAGTTCATCCAGCTTTTTCTGCAGCGGAGTAACATCCGTTTCTTCCTCTGCGATAAAGCCGGCAATTCTTCCGACCTCAGTCTTCATCCCTGTGGCTGTAACGACGCCAACAGCTCTTCCGTACGTGACGCTGCTGCTCATATATGCCATATTTGTCCGGTCGCCTATTACGAGATCTGTCCCCTCCAGTTTGTCGGCATGCTTATCCGAAGGCAGCGACTCACCGGTTAACGCAGCTTCCTCCGTCTGAAGTGATGCTGTTTCCAGCAGCCTGACATCGGCAGGTACGACATTGCCTGCTTCCAGCAGGACAATATCACCGGGCACAAGCTCCTCACTCTTGATCTCCGTCACCTGACCGCCGCGGCGGACCCGGGCATGCGGCGAAGACATGCTTTTCAGCGCTTCCAGTGCCTGTTCTGCCTTATTTTCCTGGATGACACCAAGCACCGCATTCAATATAACAACCAGCAGGATGATGATTGTATCCGTCCATTCCCCGAGAATACCTGACAGCACCGCGGCCGCCAGCAGAATAAAGATCATTACATTTTTGAACTGCTCAATAAATTTGGCCAGCAGTGACTTTGGCTTTGCCTCCTGCAGCATATTTTTCCCGTACCGCTCCAGCAGCTGCGCCGCCTGTTCTGAAGTTAATCCCTCTTCGCTTGTCTCTAGCCGTTTCAGGACTTCCTCTTTCTCCAGCAGATGAAACGGCTGTTGATCTTGTTGATTTGCAGAGTTCGAATTCAAGCTGTCAGCTCCTCCCATGTTATAAAGTGGTGTATAGCAAATCACTTATATGGAGTTTTACCCAAAATTAACCGCGGAATTCTGAAAATTTAAGGACATTTTTCAAAGCTTGCTCAGAAACATCTGCAAACAACGACGATCAGCCTTCAGTATTTTGAAAACCGGGATGCTCAAAGCCCTTAAACCTGGTTCCCTGATATACAAGCTCCCCCCGGTCTCCTTCAACAATCAATCCAAAGGCCTTATTTGGTACCTGCAGTTCGACGCGGCGTCCATCTTGAAACTCAAAAGTTACATAGTAGCTCGTGTGGGCCCCGGAGTCGCCTGATCCGCCCCAGACCTGTGTCCGTTTGGTCACGGCCGCAGCGTACGCGGAGACCAAGGGACTGGCATTATTGCTACTCCAGATGCCGATGGCTTTGATGATAAAAAAGATAAAAAAACCAATCACCAGCAAAAAAATCAGCTTAAAAAAGAAAGGCATTCCATAAATAAAACTCCAAAAAAAACTGCCCTGCGGAAATTGCCCAAAACCGCTAATAAAGCTCTGTCCGTTCAAATCCATCTCTCCTCTTTCAAAAAAAATATTAAAAGTACGATTTACTTTAAAATACGCTTTATTTCTCCATCAGTTTCAGTTTTTCAGCCTTGTAAAATGAAAAAAGAGCTGATTTGAATTTGGCCCGGCACAAGAACGTATGTTATGCTTTATATACAAGATACAGTAAGGAGGTGATCTCATGAGGGCATATCTAGCGTATTTTTCCTACTCAAAACTGCTTCGGGCCGCATTTATTCCGATTCTTCTGTTTACCCTGATAGCAGGAGCCATCAGTGCTTTCAGCACTGTGAAGGATGAAGGGGAGACCCACAAATTTGAACGCTATGAGCATAAAATGGCGACGCCAGTTCGTGCACATTCAACACCTATTAAATTTGTACCCGCTGTCCGCTTACCGCATCATGGGATCACTCCGGTAGTTCTGCCGGAACCTCCCGTACCTGTACTTGTGGTTTCGCTTTCCCCAATTATTTACATTACGCTGAAGCGGCTGCTGCTGCAACCGCTTAGATATACTTCAAATTTGGTGCATCGCCCCATTTAACGGCAGAAATAGAAATGCATATTTACTCTCACAGAAGAACAATCTTAAGACATATCAATTGGAGGCTGGACTTTCATGAACTATAGAGAATCAGATCTGCCGGGAATCGGCAAAAAATTTCTGCTGCAAACGCGCAGCGGCGACAAGCTAGTGGTCATTGTGCATGACGACGGCAGACGCGAGCTGTACCATTTTGATTATGATGATCCGGATCAGAGTGTATCCATGGTTACACTGGACGATGATGAAGCTAGGCATATCTCTGCCATTGTCGGCGGAGTCACCTACAAGCCCAAGGCCCTGGAGTCCATTGAGGTGGCACTGGATGATTTGATCATCGAATGGTACCGCCTCGAGTTAGGATTCAAGTGCATCGGGCATACGATCGGCGAATTGGATGTACGTGCACGTGCAGGCGTCACTATTATTGCGATCATTGAAAAAAACCACCAGAAACATCTGAGTCCTGGACCGGAAGTTTTGCTGAAAGCGGACTGCACCGTTGTCGCTGCCGGGGAGAGACATCAGCATAAGCAGTTCAAACACATTCTACGAAATGGATGTGGTTAATAGATGAGCCATTATATTATTTTTGAAGTTGGCCTGGCCATTGTCCTGATTGCGCTTGCCGGAATCATCTCCACCAAACTCCGCTTTTCTGTAATTCCTTTCTATATTCTAATCGGGATGGCCGTTGGGCCCCACGCCTTCAAAATTTGGCATCTCGATTTCCGCTTTATCGAAAGTGCTTCCCTGATCGAATTTATGGGCCGCATCGGCGTACTCTTCCTGCTGTTCTATCTGGGGCTGGAGTTCTCCGTGGGCCGGCTTGTCAAAGCAGGACGGTCGATCGTAACTGGCGGTACGATATATATCCTGATCAATTTTACACTGGGGCTGGTCCTCGGCTGGGCACTCGGTTTCCCTCTGGAGGAGATTCTAATTATTGCCGGAATCACCACGATCTCTTCCAGTGCGATTGTAGCCAAGGTATTGGTTGATTTGAAGCGAACCGCAAATCCCGAGACCGAAATGATTCTCGGCATCATCATGTTTGAGGATGTATTTCTCGCAGTCTACATCTCCATTCTCTCGGGCCTTGTCCTCAGCGGCTCTTCGTCGCTTGGCGGCGTACTGCTGTCCGCGCTGCTCGCGCTTGGATATATGCTGGCCCTCCTCATTATCGGACGCAAGCTAGTTCCCTGGCTCAACCGCGTCCTGAACATCCGTTCCAGTGAATTATTCGCGCTTGTCATTTTCGGTGCCCTCTTTCTCATTGCCGGCTTCTCCGAAACGATCCATGTTGCCGAAGCGATCGGAGCATTGCTTGTCGGGCTGGTGCTCGCCGAAACCGAGCATGTGAAACGGATTGAGAAACTGGTCATCCCGTTCCGTGACTTCTTTGGAGCCATCTTCTTTTTCAGCTTCGGTTTGACCATTGACCCGCTCTCCCTCGGAGGAGAAGCGTTCTGGTATTCATTAGCTGCGGTAATCATAACACTGTTCGGAAATTTCTTGGCAGGAATGCTGGCGGGACGCAGTGCAGGTCTCAGTCCGCGGGCTTCGTCCAACATTGGCCTAACTATCGTCTCCCGTGGGGAGTTCTCCATTATTATGGCCAATCTTGGCAAAGCGGGCGGACTGATGGCGATCCTTCAGCCATTCGCTGCCATGTACGTTCTGATGCTGGCCATCCTTGGTCCGCTGCTGACAAAGGAGTCCAAGACGATTTACAAGCTCCTGGATAAGGTATTCAAATTCGAAAAGCGGCATCTCGCACGCAAAGCGAAACAAGCCGCCCCTGTACTCGACAAAGAGTAAATAGAGTTCCCTGTTGAAGGGAGGGACGTGTATGAAGAAACGTTTACGCGGGGAATACACCCCGCCACAGCACAAGGGAATCCGCATTCTCTCCGTTATTGGCGGAGGACTGCTGGCCGCTGTCGGGCTGGAGCTGTTTCTGATTCCGCATAAGCTGGTCCCTGGCGGAATTGCCGGACTGTCTGCTCTGCTCGCCCATCTTACCGAAATGCGGCTTGGCCTGTTTCTGTTTCTGTTCAATCTGCCGTTTATTCTTTTGTCACGCAGGCAGATTGACATCCGGTTTGCCCTTTATACGATGCTCGGGTTGATTTGCTTGACCATAGGCTCATTGGCCTTGCATCACTTTCCAGCCGTTGTCAGTGAGCCGCTTGCTGCAGCAATAGCTGGTGGTCTCTGCCTTGGCTTTGGAATCGGTATTTCAATCCGCTTCGGCGGCATCAGCAACAAGACCAGTGAACAGGGTTATGTCTTGCTAAGCGGCAGCTTGCCGAAATCGGCGGAAACCGTCATTATGCTGCTCAACTGTGTCATTCTGCTATTCGGAGGTGTGCTGTTTGGCTGGGATCAGGCGATGTACAGCATTATCGCCTATCTGCTGGCCTTTGAAGGCATCCGGATCTCGCTTCGGGACCTATCGCGCTCCAGGGCTGTCTGGATTACCAGCAGCCACTGTGATGAAATCTCCAAAGCGCTCCACCAATCGCTCGAGCGGGAGACCAAACTTGTCCAGGCTTCCGGGCCGGAGGGACAGAAAGGCACGCTCTTCTGTCTTGCCAGCAAGATGGAGGAAGCCACTTTGACTTCAATTGTGAAGGAATGCGACGAGGACAGCCTCATTGTCGTGCGCGCAGCGCAGGGCCGGGGCATCGCCGATTTTTTCCGCAAAAAAATCAGCTGAAAGATAACTCTGCCGGACTTTCCTGAACTGTGAATGGCTATTACCTATGAAAAAGGCGTTCCCGCTGCTGCAGCGCGGGAACGCCTTTTCCTATCTGCCAGATCCGGGTCTAGCAACCGCCCGTTTCTTCAACGGAACATGCCCCATAACCGGATCAGGTGAAACGTATTGCTCGGATCAATCTTCTGTGCGATCACAAATTTCACGATTTGCTCTTCCTGGGCTGACGACAGCTTCTCACCCATAACTGCCGCAGCATTGCGTACCAGCCTGCGCACAACTCCTGTGTCCTGCAGCTCTTGCTTGGAAATACCGTTAATCATATTTTTGATGCGTTCCTTGACTGCCGGATTCTTCATCTTCAGCTTGATGCGTTCCACCAGCTGCGGGCTGATTCCGTATTGCTGATAACCCAAGCGCAGCACCTCCCGTCATATCCAATCATTCACAGTATATGAGGGCAGGTTGCCGCATGTGCCTAATTAATCGATAATATCTCCCTGGAATATTTGTTCGTTCTGCAAATAGCTCCGCAGCGGTGCATAATCTGGGGATGTCCAGAAGGAAGAATCCTTCAGCAGCTCCGCAGCATCGTCGCGCGCCTGCTCCAGTGTCTCAAAATCCGCAGTCATGTCCGCCAGCCGGAATTCCGGCAGACCGCTTTGCTTCGTACCAAAGAAATCCCCCGGACCTCTTAGCTCCAGATCACGGCGGGAGACCTCGAATCCGTCGTCCGTATCGGTCATGGCGGTCATCCGTTCCCGGCCGATCTCCGACTTAGGATCAGCCACAAGCACACAATATGACGCATGCTGGCCTCTACCGACCCGCCCGCGCAGCTGATGCAGCTGTGACAAACCGAAGCGGTCCGCATCCATGATGATCATCAGCGTGGCATTGGGAACATCGACGCCAACCTCCACGACCGTAGTGGAGACAAGCAGCTGAAGCTCGTTGCTGTAGAAGGCGCGCATCACTTCATCTTTCTCACCCGGCGTCATCCGTCCATGCAGCAGCCCAACTTTATAGTTCGGAAAGGCCTGGGACATCTGGACATGCAGGTCTATCGCGTTCTGCACATCCAGCTTCTCCGACTCTTCGATCAGGGGGCAGATGAGATAGGCCTGACGGCCTTGATCAATCTCACGGCTGACCAGGTTCAGCACACGCTCCATCAGATCATGCTTCACCCAATAAGTCGTGATTGGAACCCGTCCTTTAGGCCGCTCTGACAAAGTCGAGACGTCCATATCCCCGAAGACCGTAATTGCCAATGTCCGCGGGATCGGGGTCGCCGTCATCGTCAGCACATCCGGGTTATACCCTTTGCGCCGGAGGACACTGCGCTGGTTCACTCCGAAGCGGTGCTGTTCATCGGTAACCACAAGCCCCAGCCCGCGGAAGAATACATCATCCTGTATCAAAGCATGGGTGCCGACCACGACGTCCAGCACGCCCATTTGCAGTGAGGCCAGCAGATCCTTACGTTTGCGCCCTGAGACACTGCCCGTCAACAGGCCTACCGTGATGCCAAACGGCTCAAACATTTTGGTCAGCGAGCGCATATGCTGCTCGGCCAGAATCTCCGTCGGCACCATCAGCGCGCCCTGAAACCCCGACCTCACGGTGGCAAAGAGCGCAATGGCCGCAAGCACCGTTTTGCCTGAGCCAACATCCCCCTGCAGCAGCCGGTTCATGCAGTAACCGGACCGCATGTCCTGCAGAATCTCCAGCTCTACATGCTTCTGCGCATCCGTCAATTCAAACGGCAGACTGCGCACAAAGGAGCGGACGGTAGAGTTATCAACTGTATGCACTACACCGTCCATTCTACCGTGGTTCAGCACCCGGAAGGCCTGCACCTTAAGCTGGAACAGAAACAGCTCTTCATACACCATTCTGCGCCGTCCCTGCTGCCCTTCGCGTGTATCCTCCGGCTGGTGGATCGTCGCTATGGCCCGCTTGCGGGGCATAAAATCATATTTTCGCATAATGACGTGCGGCAATATTTCCGGAATCATCTCTCCGAACTGCTGCATGCCCTGGTTAATAACCTTGCGGATCCAGGACTGGGTAATCTTTCCGCCCACAGAGTATACCGGCTGCAGGGTGCCTGTCTTGCCCTCCCCTCGGTCCGGGAACTCATAATCCGTCACCGTAATCTGGCTGCGCTTCTGGTCCCATTTACCGGTTAACACGATCTCCCGGCCTACAGTCAACTGCTCGCGCACATAATGCTGATTGAACCATGTAGCGGTGAACATCCAGGGTTCAGCCACCATCTTGCAGCTTAAGCGCGACTTGCCGCCAAACCGCTGAAGTACAGGGATGCCAATCACCTTGGCCACCAGGGTAGCCTTGTCACCATGCTTCACTTCACTCAGCGAGCGGGGGCGGAAATCCTCATAACGGAATGGGTAATACTCCAGCAGATCCTTTACTGTAAAAACGCCAAAGGCGTGGAGCTCGGATTGCTTTTGAGCGCTCACGCCAGTTATTTGCTTCACTTCAATTTTTTCCAAAGACAGGTTCATGTTCATCCCCTATTTACGCGGGCCAAATGAATACGGCTAAGGTACCGTTGCCGACATGGCTGCCTACGACAGGGCCGATGTTGGTCAGCACTTTCTCATTCAGGGTGAAGTGCACGGCTAATTCCTGCAGGAATTCTTCGCCGTAAGCCGGTTCAGCCGTATGACCCACAGCCACATTGATTTTGTCCACTCCCGGCAGATCGTTTTTGAACAGCTCGATCATGCGGGCTATTGCCTTCTTCCGGCCTCTGACCTTCTCTACCGCATAAATAATGCCTTCTGCATCAATGGAGAGAATCGGCTTGATATTCAGCAGCGTGCCTAATATGGCGGATGCTTTGCCGATTCTGCCGCCCTTTTGCAGATATTCCAGTGTATCTACCAGGAAATAAAGTTTGCGCGATTGGCGCAGCTTCTCCACGGCTGTCAGAATCTCCTCCGGGCTTATACCTTCTTTAGCCATTCTGGCCGCTTCCACTACCATAAATCCGAAACCGTAGGATGCGGACAGGGAATCTACCACAGTGATGGCGTCCCCTTCCTCATCCAGCATCGATTTGGCCAGGACTGCAGACTGATAAGTTCCGCTAAGTCCGGATGATATATGAAAAGATAGAATCGTACTGCCTTGATGACGCTCCAGAATACTGCGATACAAATTCATATATTCCACCGGAGACGGCTGAGATGTGGTCGGCAGCTTCGCTGAGTGGGGAAGACGCTCATAGAACTGCTCCGGTGTCATATCCACATTGTCCCTGTACGCTTCCTCGCCGAACATTAATGTCAGCGGCACGACCTCAATGCCGTATGCTTCCGCCAGAGCCGGCGGAATATCTGAGGTGCTGTCTGTGACAATTACGGTACGATTCATGGGTTTCCTCCCCAAACTATGATTAAGCAGTCCGCACGAGGCGGAGTATGCTTTGATGCTGACAGAAGGAATTCAGTCTCCGCCTATGGCTCTACCGAGAAAACATAATAATACAGCGGCTGCCCGCCCTCATGAACCTCAACTTCAACCTGAGGATAAGCCTCTTCCAGCCAGCTGCTGAGTGACGCGGTCACTTCCGCTTCTGCTTCAGCACCGGTCAGAACTGTAACGATCTCGTCGCCGTTCTCCAGCATGCTTGTGAGCAGTTGCTTGCTTGCAGCGAGCAATTCATCGGAAGCAGCAACGATCTTCGAATTGGAAATACCGATATACTGTCCGGATTTGATCTCCAGCTCTTCAATCACGGTATCACGTACGGCGTTCGTAACCTGGCCGGATTTCACATGTGCGATGGCTTCCAGCATGTTGCTTGTATTGGCATCCACTGCATCATCTTCCTGGAAGGCAAATGCAGCGGCAATTCCCTGCGGGATGCTCTTGCTCGGAATCACCGTGATATCCCGTTCGTCCTCAAGCAGCTCTTTAGCCTGCTGTGCGGCAAGCACGATGTTGGAGTTGTTAGGCAGAATATAAACATGCTTCGCAGAGATGGATGAGATCGCATTTACGAAATCCTCCGTACTGGGATTCATGGTCTGTCCGCCTGCTAGAACCGCATCGACCCCGAGGCTTTTGAAAATATCGGTAATCCCGCCGCCGGAGGATACGGCGATAAAGCCGTACGGTGCCATATCGTCCGCCGGAGGAACCGCCGGGGCAGGCACTGTGCTCTTCTCGCTAGGGATATCTGCAAACAGATCCGGCATTGGAGCGATATCCATACCGGTCGTCAGCAGATCGCGATGCTGCTCACGCATATTCAGAATATGGATCTGGGTGATCTCGCCGTAGAGCAATGCCAGGCTCATCACTTCACCAGGAGTCTTGGAATGCACATGCACTTTGATCGTGTCGTCATCGGAAATGACGATGATTGAATCCCCATTAACTGACAACGCTTTCCGAAAAGCTTCCTCATCAAAATCCGCTTTCACGGCTGCGCCAAGCTGGCGGTTGATGAAAAATTCCATATCATATAAAAATTCGATATCTTCCGTGGACAGCTGGGATTGCGCAGAAGACTGCACGGAGGACAATATATTCTCAGGTTTGGTGAGCACAGGTGCCGTTACAACGGCAGGTGCCGGAGCTTGTCCTTGTACAGACGCCGGAGATGCGGAGACTCCGCTTGTCAGATACTGATGAAATCCTTCGTAAATGTAGACCAGACCTTGGCCGCCAGAGTCAACCACGCCAACCTGCTTCAGAACAGGCAGAAGTTCCGGAGTATTGGCTAATGCCTCTTTGGCTTTGGCCAGGACCTCCGTCATAAGCTCCGTAATGTCTGTCGTGCGGCGAGCGTAATATACCGCATGTCTGGCAGCTTCTTTGGCGACGGTGAGTATAGTGCCTTCTACAGGCTTGACCACCGCTTTGTAGGCCGTATCCACTCCGGTCTGCAGTGCTGCCGCGAACTGTTGCGTGTTCAATTCATCATATTGGGCTGCGGAACGTCCAAGACCTCTGAACAGCTGTGACAAAATAACGCCAGAGTTTCCCCGTGCACCCATCAGGAGACCTTTGGAGAGTACTCCTGCACATTGTCCGACAGAGGCGGTATTATTCTTTTTCAATTCGTTCGCGCCTGCAGTCATCGTCAAATTCATATTAGTTCCCGTATCTCCATCCGGAACCGGAAATACATTTAAGGAATTGACGTGCTCTGCATGCTGCTGCAGCTTTTCCGCTCCGGCGAGTACCATTGCGGTAAAATCTGCTCCGTTTATAGAACGCTTACTCAATGAGAATTCCCCTTCCTAACTTCATGCCTAATCAATTCTATGATTAACTGGACATAATACACTAATTTATATTGTACTATAAGAGCCAAAAGAAATAAATGTTTTTGAATCGGTTGACGTAGCAAATTTTGCTGTGATATTATATTTAAGTATTGTTTTATGCAGGTGTTAGTAACAAGGAGGTGTAATCTATGTCCCGCAAATGTACTGTAACAGGCAAGAAACCGGGCAGCGGCAACCACGTGTCTCACGCAAACAACCGCAACCGTCGTTCTTGGGGAGTTAACGTTCAGAAGGTCCGTATCCTAGTGAACGGCAAACCGAAACGCGTGTACGTCAGCACCCGTGCTTTGAAAGCCGGCAAAGTTGAACGCGTTTAGTCTTGGATTATCCTAGACCTAGCGATATCTCATATGAAGCAAAAAGCACCCTTTACATACGTAAGGTGCTTTTTTTCATGTTTTCAGTTCTGATCCTTCCTCAGCTTTTCTGAAAAGTATTCAAAATCGCTTTAACAAAACCTCCCAAAAATCTTGGCAGCTTAAACGTGTAAAATTTCATCATTAACCCTCCCATCAATTCATGCCGTACGCTAGGAGACTTTCCTGTCTTTTCTGTTTGCGCAAACGAGCTGCAGAGCTCCCTTATGGAACAAAAAAAGGCTACATGAGATTTCTGCTCATGTAACCATATTTATGCACCCACAACTTGGCCTATACCTCAAGACTAATTAGGCGGCCGCCCGATTAACGGATTGCTGCCTCTGCTGCTTCACGGATTGCTTTGATGGCGGCAGCGCGATCGCTGCGTCCAAACACGGCATTGCCTGCGACAAGGGTGTCTGCGCCCGCTTCAGCCACCAGGGGTGCCGTTGCTTCGGCAATTCCGCCGTCGACCTCGATGCGCAGCCCTTTGTGATTGGCTTCATTCGCCCACTCCCGGATCTGCCGGATCTTACGCAGTGTATGGGGAATGAAGGCTTGGCCGCCAAAGCCGGGATTCACGGTCATCACAAGCACCATATCCACATCCTCAAGCACCTCGCGCACGGCAGAAGCCGGAGTCCCCGGATTGATCGCCACGCCGGCCATCAGGCCCAGCTCCTTGATCTGATGGATAACCCGGTGGAGATGCACGCAAGCCTCTGCGTGTACCGTAATCACCGCTGCACCGGCTGCAGCAAAATCGGCAATGTAACGTTCCGGATTCTCAATCATCAGGTGCACATCAAGCGGTAAAGAAGTGTGGGACTTCACTGCTTTGACAATGGGCGGACCCAGCGTAATATTCGGCACAAAATGACCGTCCATCACATCCACGTGAATCCAGTCTGCACCACTGGCCTCCGCTTCCGCTACTTCAGTACCAAGTGCGGCGAAATCCGCCGATAACAAAGATGGGGCAATTATAATCATCAGTTAGTACCTCCGCTTCTTGTCTTTCATTTCATTGTAGAATAGCTTGTAATGCTCATAGCGGCTGTCTGCAATTTCTCCAGCCTGCCATGCCTCGATGACACGGCAGGATGGCTCATGCAGATGACTGCAGCCGCGGAACTTGCAATTCTCCGCATAAGGAGCAAACTCCCGGAAGCAGACCGACAGCTCCTCCACGCCGAGTTCCAAAAAGTCCAACTGGCTGAACCCGGGTGTATCGGCCACAAAGCCGCCATTACCGATATCCATCAGCTCCACATGGCGGGTAGTATGGCGTCCCCGGCCGAGCCGCAGGCTGATTTCACCCGTCTCCAGTTCAAGACCGGGCACCAGCCGGTTCAGCAGCGTTGACTTGCCTACACCGGATTGTCCGGAGAAGACACTGATGACTCCGGCAAGCCGGTTGCGCAGCTCATCGCTGCCAGAGCCGGTTAAAGAGCTAGTAACCATCACTTCGTAGCCGATACGTTCATAAAGCTCTTTAACCATTTGCGTTGCTTTCCCATCGTCATCCGCTAAATCCTGTTTGGTCAGCACAATCAGGGTGTTCAGACCGGAATGTTCGATGTGGACCAGAAACTTGTCCAGGAGATTCAAATTCATATCCGGCTCCCGCACCGAGAACAGCAGTACAGCCAGCTTCACGTTGGCAACCTGCGGGCGGATGAGTTCCGATTCACGCGGAAGCAATTCGTCAACCATCCCTTCCCCGTTTTCGGTCAGAACATAGATTATGCGGTCACCGACGAGCGGAGCAACCCCTTTTTTCTTAAGAATCCCCCGACCACGGCATTGAACGGCCTCTTCCTCTGTCGCTATTACTCCGTCCCGGAGCGGCTTAACGTAATAATATCCGCTTAACGCTTTGATAATTATTCCTTCAGGCATACATAGTGAGCCTTCCTCTCCTGATTTTGCGCAAATGACCCAAGCTTGAAGCTCCCCGGGTCATTTCGCTGCCGCAGCTTCCCTGGTCAAATTCACCGGTTCAGCTTCAGCTTTTCTCTTTAGGATTTGTTTTTTTCTTTATTTTTACCGTTTGTTTTCTTGTCATTCGTCAGTACATTTGCATTCTTGGAGTTATCCGGCAAATATCCGGTCTGATTCTGACCCGCTTCACCCGTGTTTTCGCCTTCGCCGGTAGGCGGAGACAGAATCTCCGGTTCAATTGTCTCTTCAGGCGGACTTTCAGTTGGCGCCTGAGTAGGTTCAGGTGTAGGTACAGGTGTCGCTGTCGCTGGAGGCTCAGGCATCTGCACAGTTCCGTTTTTGGCATCCGAGTAACGGATCTCAAAAGCCTCAATATAATCTCCGTTCTGGTAGATCGAGACTGCTCCGTCTTTATTCGGGGCAAGGATCAGAGGTACGGATAAGACCTGACTCTTCGCGATCGTGCGGGTTCCCCATTCCTGCTGGGCTCCATCTTTGGTGGCATCAGAGAAAACAATACGGATTTGAGTCTTCTTACCGTCACTTGACGGAGCTACAGGCACTTTAAAGACATAATCAATAGCCTCCGGCGGAAACCCTGTGCTTATGGAAATGGAGACCTTATCGCCAGGTGCAGCAGTATCCCCTTCTTCATAAGGCCATTGCTTCATGACCTGTCCCTTTTCAACGGAATAACTGGTATCTTCCTTGACCTCATCAAGAACAAGGCCCAGCTCCTCCAATTTCGCTTTTGCCTGCTTCTGGGTTGAACCGGTAAGATCAGGCATAGTAACCGTGTCTTTGCCTTGACTGACATATAGCTTAATAGAGCTCGTCTCGGGATCATAATCACTCCCCGCAGCCGGTTCAGAACGAATGACCTGTCCTTCAGGAATGTTATCGTTGTGCTCTTCTACCGGGGTGATCCGTTCCTGCTCCACTCCCTCTGCAATCAGCGCTTTAACGGCTTCGTCGTAGGTTTGTGTGGACAATTCCAGCATTTTAGACAGAGTCTTTTCTGTACTGACCGACAGGATGATATGCGTTCCTTCTTTGACGATTGTTTCAGCTTTTTTACCCTGTTCCCATACGATATTCTCAGCGAAATCCGGGTTGTACTGCATAACCGGTTCCGCAATGAGTCCTGCCTCATCCAGCATGGAAGTGGCTTTCTCAAGCGTTTGGTTAACCACATCCGGCACTGTCACTTCGTCAACGACCAGCTTGGCATTTACATACCACACAACACTGCCCATAGCGAGCAAGATTACAAGTGTAAGACTAATCCATAAAGCTGGGCGGCCCCATCTCCGCTTACCCGGGTTGGAAGGAATGATCTCATCCTCTTCCCGCTGCATTTGCATCCGGTCTTCACCGCCGCTGCGGTTGCCAAGCCCCCGCTGGAGCGGCTTGATCGCTGGAATAATCCGTGTTCTGTCCTCGTCATCCCCGTCATCGTGGAACAGGGATTTGGCTTCACTGCGCCGCTCAGGCAGCAGGCATGTCTCTAAATCCTGCAGCATCTGCTTGGCCGATTGATAACGTTCCTCCGGATTTTTGCGCATGGATCTCAGGATTACATTCTCCACACTCTGCGGAATCAGCGGATTGAGCAGACGTGGCTCCTCAAATTCCTCCTGCAGATGCTTCAGCGCAACACTGATCGGACTTTCGCCCAGAAACGGCAGTACGCCCGTCAGCATCTGATAGAGCACAATACCTAAAGAATAGAGGTCAGATTTCTCTCCAGTGGTCACACCCTTGGCATGCTCCGGGGAGAAATAGTGCACTGAACCTACAACTGAACCCGTCTGGGTGATTGTAGTGGAAGTAACAGCACGGGCAATCCCGAAATCCGTTACTTTAACCCGTCCATTGCGGCCGATCAGAATGTTATGAGGTTTAATATCGCGGTGAATGATCTGGTTCTGGTGGGCATGGTCGAGCGCATCGCAAATCTGTGAAGCGATACGCACCGATTCATCTACCTGTAGCGGAGCCCGTTCCTTAATGATCTCATTCAGGTTCTTGCCTTCTATATATTCCATTACAATATAATGAACTTCGTCTTCTTGCCCCACATCATATATACTGACCACATTCGGATGTGATAAAGATGCGGCTGATTGCGCCTCCCGCCTAAACCGGCGGATAAATTCCTCATCATGCACAAATTGATTGCGCAGCACTTTAATGGCGACGTTCCGGTTTAGCAATATGTCATGCGCTCTATAGACAAGCGCCATACCGCCTCCACCGATCCGTTCGATGACTTGGTAACGGCCGCCCAATTCGTGACCGATCATCTATTCCACTCCTTTGTTTCGGGCACAGCGGCCTCTCCTTGATGTTCTAGCATAGCGAGGCTGATATTATCGCCGCCCCCAGCAAGCAATGCCAGCTGAAGCAACCGATCCGCTCTTTCCTCTAACGGTATTTCTTGTATTCCAGCAACCTTACCCATATGCTCCAGGCTGACAAAATTACTCAGGCCGTCGCTGCATAGCAGCAGAAGTTCCCCCATAGCCAGATTGACAGGAGCCAGATCAGCATGGACCTCGGGATCCGTCCCCAGTGCTCTTGTCAGCACGTTGCGGCGCGGATGGTTGTCGAGCTCCTCCAGGCTGATCTGGCCGTTCTTGAACAGCTCATTGACCAGCGTGTGATCCTCGGTTAATTGCGTAGCTGCACCGTCCTTAACCAGATAAGCCCTGCTGTCCCCTATATGGCCAATATATCCCGCTGACCCCTTCAGTAGAACAGAAACGACTGTAGTTCCCATATTATGGTACTTTTCGTCGCGCGAAGCCTCGCTGTGGACGATACCATTGGCTTCTGTAATTGCGGCAGCCAGCGCTTCCCGCAGCTCTTCCTCTGAAAGATCAGGCTGTAACCCTTCAAGGGAATTCCTCATCGTCTCCAAGGCGAGCCGGCTTGCGGTGTCGCCAGCCAAATGTCCGCCCATTCCATCGGCGATAATACCGAGGGTATAACCGTGGCGCGTCGCGCCGATCCAGACCGAATCCTCATTGACGGTACGTACCCGGCCAATGTCGCTGGCATGAACTGTTCTGATCAAATATCCTCACCCCAACTCCATATGTTTGGCGCGCAGCTGTCCGCATGCGGCCGCAATATCATGGCCCTGCTCACGGCGGATGGTAACATTCACACCCTGATCGGCCAAAATACGCTGAAATTCAAAGATATCATTACGTGAAGTTCTTACATACTTACGCTCCGGCACGTGGTTGACCGGAATCAGGTTGACATGGCAAAGCATTGTTTTGAGGACCCCCGCCAATTCCTTCGCATGCTCTGGCTGGTCGTTCACTCCGCCGATCAGTGCGTACTCGAAGCTGATACGACGCCCAGTCTTGGCCTGGTAGTAACGCAGAGATTCAATCACGTCGTCAAACGGATAGCGGCGGTTCACCGGCATCAGCTTGGAGCGCAGGGCATCATTTGGCGCATGAATCGAAATGGCCAGATTGATTTGTGTATCTTCCTCAGCGAATTTGTAAATGTTCGGTACAATTCCGCTGGTAGAAACGGTAATATGGCGCTGGCCAATATTCAGGCCTTTTTCATGGATCATAAGACGCAGGAATCTCATCGTTGCGTCATAGTTCTCAAAGGGCTCGCCTGTACCCATAATTACAATGCTGCTGACACGCTCGCCGCGCGCATCAAGAATTTGCTGTGAACGGACGACCTGGGCAACAATCTCGCCTGCGGTCAAATCGCGTTTCAGCCCACCAAGTGTGGAAGCACAGAAGGTACAGCCGATCCGGCAGCCTACCTGTGTCGTTACACACACGCTATTACCATAGTTATGTTTCATAATAACTGTCTCGATCGCATGATCGTCATGCAGACCGAACAGGAATTTCACAGTACCGTCCTTGGACTCCAGCTTCGTAATCTCGGTAAGGGCATTGATGCTGAACTGATCATTCAGCTTCATGCGCAGCGCCTTGGACAAATTGCTCATGGATTCAAACTCGCTTACCCGCTTTACATACAGCCAGTCGAAGATTTGTCCGCCGCGAAAAGCGGGCTCACCGTTATCTTTCGCCCACTGCTGCAACTCTTCCAAAGAAAAATCATATATTAAAGGTTTCATTATATTCAGCACCTGTTCTTTCATGAAGTATAAAAATGTATTGATTATACGCTTAGGATATGCGTATTATTTCTCATTCTTCCTATTTTAACACAAATTTCAGAGACGGTAAAAGAAAGCCCGCCACGCACAATACCCTGCGGGCGGGACAACTGTAAATCCCTTGCCGATTTACTATTTTACGAGAGTCGTTCCAGCCGGGCAATATAGAACCCATCGCTTCCAAAGTGCTGCGGCAGGAGCTGTATGCCCTCTCCTGCAGCAACTGCAGTTTCTTCAAGACGCTCCCATACAGGGGAGCTGAAAGTCACAGGTGCAAACCCGGGATTATTCTTTAGAAAATCAGCAACAATGGTGCTGTTCTCCGCCTGCTCTGTTGTGCACGTACTGTAGACCAGCACGCCGCCGGGTTTCAGCAGTCTGGCAACCGATTGCAGCAGCTCGCCCTGCAGGGCGGCAATACTGGCGACATCCTCCGGCTGCTTGCGCCATTTCAGATCCGGCTTGCGGCGGATTACGCCAAGGCCGGAGCACGGGGCATCCAGCAGGATGCGGTCAAAAGATTCCGGCTCAAGCGTATCCACAAGCTCAAGTGCATCGCGGCTGCCTGTTGTTATGGACTCCAGGCCCAGCCGCAGCGCCTGATCTGCAATCAGCTTTGCCTTATGTTCATGCAGATCATTGGCATAGATGCTGCCTTCGTCTTTCATCAGCTCAGCCATATGCGCGCTTTTGCCGCCCGGGGCAGCGCAGCAATCAAGCACGTTCATTCCCGGCTTAGGATCAACAGCTTCAGCCACCAGCATAGAGCTCTCATCCTGGATCGAGATGTATCCATCGCTGTACCAGGAGGTCAATGCCAGGTTACCTCCACCTTTTACAACAATCCCGTATGGGCTTACTCTTGACACAGAGGCTTCCAATCCCGCTTGCTGCATCTGTGCCAGCAGATTGTCCCTGCTGATCATCGTTGTGTTCACCCGCACGCTGACCGAAGGTGGTTCATTATTGGCCGCGCACATGGCTTCAGCCGTTTCCATACCATATTCAGCCGCCCAGCGTCGCACCATCCAGAGCGGATGCGAATGGAGAATGGAAATCCGCTCCTCCCCGCTGAGCCCTTCTTTCAGTACAGGCAGATCACCGGCCCGCAGCACGCTGCGGAGAACCCCGTTGACCATTCCCGAAATTCCTTGGTGTCCGCGTTTCTTGGCTATATTCACAGCCTCATTTACGGCTGCATGTGATGGAATCCGGTCGAGATACATGATTTGATACAGACTCAGGCGCAGCAGATTGCGCACCCAAGGCTGCAGCTTGGCGATTCCCTTAGTCACGAAATCTCCCAGTACATAATCCAGCGTTAACATCCTAGAGATGCTGCCGTATACAAGCTCTGTGACAAGTCCCGTATCTTCCCGGCTAAGCCCTGATTTCTGCAGGCTGCTGTTGAGCAGCAGGTTACTGTAAGCTCCCTGCTGTTCGACCCGGACGAGAACATCGAGAGCTACCTCACGGGCAGAGTCTGCCGACGATTTGCCGCCAGCAGCGCCCTTGCGGTTTGGTTTGGCAGTTGCCCTTTTTGTAGAGGGGGCCTGTCCACTTCGTCCTGCGCCATTGTGGCCGCCCGCGCTCAAACGAGCACCGTCCCGGGCTTCATGGCCGCGCCACGGCTGAAGTCGCCAGCGCTCATCGCTTTTTTGCCAGCAGGCTGTACTGAGGTCAACAGCACAACTCCGTCGCCGGTCTTCACCTCGACGCCCCGCTCGTTAACAGCTAATACCGTGCCTGGCGCAGACGTTCCACCCGTGCTGTTCCCGTCAGGCTTTGCTGCCGCCCACACCTTGAACGTTTCACCGTTCCAGAGCGTAAACGCGCCGGAGAACGGGACCAGTCCCCGAATGCGGTTATAAATTTCGCGCGATCCGGCATTCCAGTCAATCCGCTCGTCTTCCCTGCTGAGATTCGGCGCATAGGTGGCTTCACTGTCGTCTTGGCGCGTAGCCTGAAGACGACCGGTAGCCAAACGCGGCATTTCCGCCTTCAGCAGATCCCGTCCGGCAAGACTCAGCTTCTCAAACAATATCCCTGAAGTATCTTCATCTCCGATGGGAACCTCAACCCGCGATATCATATCCCCGGTATCCAGCCCTTCCGCCATGTACATCAGCGTGACTCCGGTGACCTGCTCACCGTTGATAATACAGCGCTGAATCGGCGCTCCACCGCGGTATTTCGGCAGCAGCGAGCCATGAACATTGACACAGCCATTCACGGGCAGTTCCAGCACCGATTTGGGCAGAATTTGACCGTATGCCGCAGTAACAATCAAATCCGGCTTATAGGCGGCCAGCTCTGATACGGCTTCCGGCCGGCGCAGCCGTTCTGGCTGCAGGACTGGCAGCCCCAGAGACAACGCCGCCTCCTTCACCGGAGTTGGTACAAGTGTCTTCTTGCGGCCTTGCGGCCGGTCAGGCTGGGTGACAACGGCCACAACTTCGTAGCCTTCCTCCACCAGCATCTGCAGGGAGGGCACCGCAAAAGCCGGCGTTCCCATGAACACTATCTTCATTTCATTCACTCCTCGGTTTCACTGCGTTCAGCTGTATATTCATATACCTTCTCGGCAATATCCGTGAACACTACTCCGTTGAGATGATCGATTTCATGCTGAAAAGCACGGGCCAGCAGACCGCTTCCCGTAATCGTCACTTCCTTGCCTTCACGGTCAAGGCCACGCACCGTAACAGTCTCCGCGCGGCGCACATCGCCATTTAGCCCGGGAATACTCAAACATCCCTCAGGTCCAAATTGTTCGCCTTCCATACTGAGTATTTCCGGGTTGATCAATTTGATCAAACCATGCTCCTCATCGGCATCTACTACGATCAGCCGTTTCAGGATACCCACCTGCGGTGCCGCCAGGCCAACGCCTTCAGCGTCATACATTGTGTCCGCCATATCGTCCAGCAGCTTCTGGACATTGGGTGTTACTTTCGTTACTGTTTTCGCTGTCTTGTGCAGCACTTCATCCGGTTCTTTCACGATCAGCCTGATTGCCATTACCAAAACACCTTCCTTGTTCTGAACATTTCTATAGTTAGTAAAACGAATTAATAACCCAAATCATGCCTAGAGGCAATATTTCCTTACCCATTGTAACATTTCTTCCGGTTACATCAACATCTGCGGATCAACGTCGATGCTGACCTGCAGTCCTGTGTCGCGGACCGAATCCTCCAGCTCTTCAGCCACCTGCTTGGCCAGCCCAATCGCATCTATGGCTCCCCGCCATTTAATGATGCACTGGAATCTGTATCTGCCCTTCAGGCGGGGCAACGGTGAAGCCACCGGTCCCAACAGATCGAGCGCGTCCGTGGACAGCTTATCCAAGCTGCCGTACCAGCGGAGCTGTCTCGCTTTGCCCTGAAGGTTCAGCGCATAATTCTCGGCCAGCCGCAGCAGCAGCGGCAGCTGTTCATGTGACAGGGTCACTAGAATCAGCCGGCAATAGGGAGGATAATGCAATTCTTTGCGGTGCTTCAACTCTTCACGGACAAAGGAGCTGTAATCATGGCCGCTGGCATGTATAATCGAATAATGCTCGGGGGTATAGGACTGGACCACGACTTCACCGGGTAGCTGATGCCGCCCTGCCCGCCCAGCCACCTGGGTAAGCAGTTGAAACGTCTTCTCCGCCGCGCGGAAATCGGGCAAGTTGAGCGCGGAATCCGCCGTAATAACTCCGACGAGTGTAACATCTGGGAAATCCAGCCCCTTCGCCACCATCTGCGTTCCGAGCAGCACATCCGCCTTTTTGTCCCTAAACTGGTTCAGCAGCTTCTCATGCGAGCCCTTTTCCGTCGTTGTATCCACATCCATCCGGATTACGCGGATACCGGGGAAAAGTTTGCCTAATTCTTCTTCCACCCGCTGTGTGCCTGTCCCGAAGAAGCGGATATGCTCACTTCCGCATTCAGGGCATACCTTCGGCGAAGGTTCCGCATGGCCACAGTAATGGCAGCGCAAATTGTCGCTGCGGGCATGATAGGTCAGCGAGATGTCGCATTCCGGACAGCCGGCGACATAACCGCAGCTCCGGCACATCACAAAGGTGGAAAACCCTCTGCGGTTCAGCAGCAGCACTGTCTGCTCCCCGCGTTCCAGCCTGCTCTCAAGCGCAGCGTGCAGCCTGCGGCTGAACATGGAGCGGTTGCCTTCCTTGAGTTCATCGCGCATGTCTACCACATGCACCTTCGGCAGTTCATTGCCAAGCGCACGGCTCGGCATCTCTAGCAGAACTGGAGAGAAGTGAATATCGCTTTGTGCCCGGGAAGCATGATAGCTCTCCAAAGAAGGAGTGGCTGAGCCAAGAATTACTGCAGCCCCGCCTTGCTCTGCCCTGCGGACAGCCACATCGCGGGCATGGTACTTCGGATTCTCCTCCTGCTTATAGGAGCCTTCATGCTCCTCGTCCATAATAATCAGTCCAAGATTGGCGAATGGCGCGAATACCGCTGAACGTGCTCCGACGGCAACTGCCGCTTTGCCCTCACGGATTTTGCGCCATTCGTCGTATCTTTCTCCGACAGACAAGCGGCTGTGCATCACCGCCACTCCGCTTCCGAACCGGCCCTTAAACCGCTCAACCATCTGCGGAGTGAGCGCGATCTCGGGAACCAGCACCACCGCCTGCCTGCCCTGGTCCACTACCCGCTGGATGCACTGCAGGTAAATTTCCGTCTTTCCGCTCCCGGTTACCCCGTGCAGCAAAAACACTTCATGCCGCTGCTCATCCACCGTCCGGACAATCCGTTTATATACGGATTCCTGTTCGCCAGTCAGCGGCAGCGGAGTGCTCGGTTTGAAATCGCGTCCCCGGTAGGGATCACGGTACACTTCAATTTCGCTGATCTCAATGAAGCCCTTGTCTTCCAGCGACTTCACGGTACCGGCTGTAACCTGCAGCACCGACAAAAGATCCTTCATTGGCATGGGTAGCATCGGCTCCATGTCGACCAGGAAGGACAGCACTTCCTTCTGCCGTGCTGAACGTGCCGGGAAGCTGCCCAGTGATTCGCGGGCTGCGGCAACGCCTATCGCCAAATCTACGGCCTTCAGCTTCTTTTTGCCCATTTTATCCTTAATCGACTGGCTCTCGGACAACACTCCCCGCCGCAGCATGAACTTCACCGTCTCCGCCGCATCTGGAAACGTCCGGGTCAATTGTTTCATGGAGACCTCCCCGGCACGTCTGACAAAATCGGTGATCTGCTGCTCCTCCTGGTCCGTATCCAGAAACAGCGGAAACAGTTCATCCTCAGGGCTCCCTGCTTCCTCTGCCGCTTCTCCGAGGGAGATCAGACGCTCGGCTTTGCCCTTAAGGGCAGTCGGAAGCATAGCCTGCAAGGCGGAGATCCGTCTGCAGGCATATCTTTGACTCATCCAGTCCCCAAGTTCTACAAGCTCTGGCGACAAAGGCGGGAGCAGATCAAGCACTTCTTGGATGGGCTTAAGGGAAGGGCCCGAGCCGGTCTCTCCCGACTCCAGTGAGACAACAAAACCCTGTACAGTCCGGTGACCAAAAGGAACAGCCACTCTGCTGCCCACTTCAATCCACAGTTTCAGGTCAGCGGGAATCAAATAATCAAATGGCCGGTCAGTGCTGCGCACGGGAACATCGACAATGACCTTGGCTATATCCATTATAAAGCAGCTCCAGCGATACGCTCTGCTGCGAGTCCCAGCAAGCGGCGCGCCACTTCATCTTTACTTACCAGGGGAAGATCCAGCACAAGGCCTTCGGCCCCATAAATAGAGACAATATTGGTATCCGTGCCAAATCCGGCCCCTTCCGCAGCCACATCGTTAGCCACAATAAGGTCCAAATTTTTGCGGACCAGCTTGTCCTTCGCGAAGGCTTCGGCGTTTCCTGTCTCGGCGGCAAATCCGATCAGGAACTGCTTGTCCTTCATTTTCCCCAGACTCTCCAGGATGTCGGTTGTCTTAACCAGTTCAAGCGTCATTGTTTCTCCGCTTTTTTTGATCTTGGATGGGGCACTCTGCTTAGGACGGTAATCTGCTACAGCAGCGGCCTTGATCAGTATATCGCATGCCTTCCACCGGCCGGAAACCGCCTCATACATCTCCTGGGCCGACTCTACCCGTACCACTTTGATGTCCGGGTCCTGCGGGGGCTTCTCATCCGTACGCGCAGCAATCAAGGTTACCTCCGCACCCATAGCACGCGCAGCACGGGCCAGGGCAAAGCCCATTTTGCCTGAGGAGTCATTGGAGATATAACGGACCGGATCAATCCGCTCCACCGTACCTCCAGCCGTCACAATAACTTTTTTACCGGCCAGCGGACCGGATGCAGCGCTGTTCTGAAGAGCGAAGAAAGCATCCACACAGCTCACAATCGTCGCCGGCTCCTCAAGCCTGCCTTTGCCTACATAACCGCAGGCCAGCAGCCCTTCACCCGGTTCAATAAACTGCACACCACGCCCGGCAAGAGTATTCATATTGCTGATTACCGCCGGATGCTGGTACATATGGACGTTCATTGCCGGTGCGACCATAATCGGAGCGGTCGCGGCCAGCAGTGTGGTGGACAACATATCATCGGCAAGGCCATGCGCCATTTTGGCGATGATATTGGCCGTAGCCGGTGCGATCAGGACAAGGTCGGCTGCGTCGGCAAGGTCAATATGCGATATCGATGACGGGTCGCGTTCCTGGAAGGTATCGCTGTATACCCGCTGCTTCGAGAGTGACTGCAGTGTCAGCTCAGTAATGAACTGTTTAGCCGAGGCTGTCATAATGACATGGACTTCGGCTCCTCTTTGTGTAAGCTTGCTGGTCAAATCCGCTGCCTTGTATGCAGCAATCCCCCCTGTAATGCCAAGAATAATCGTTTTACCCTTGATGTTGTTCAACATGATCTCCCCCCTGTTCCTTTCCTGCGCCAAAGCTCTATAGTTCGGATATAAAATGAAGAAAACTTGAAATTCTAATATTTCGGGCAAGAAGAAACGGCTGCGTCGGCCTATCTCGAGACGGCATCCGTTTCTGCAATAATATAAGGATAATATAGCGTAAATCCTCTAGCCTTATCTCTTTAAAAAAATAACAACCTTCCGGTTGTCAGGAACAGCCCGGTACGGGCTATGGGTCACTAGGTTCATGCGCTGTCAGCCCCTTAACCTAAGAAGAAACGGTAGCGCCGCCTTATACAAAGGCGGTGTCCGTTTCTACAGTAGGCATGGCAAGCTATCCGGACTATTCTTCGCCGCGTGTTACAATGATGCGGTCTTCATAAATTTCTTCCAGGGCAACGCCAACAAACTTGTGGGATCTTGGCGACTTGATATCAGTCTTGCCGCCTTCACGGAGAGCTCTTGCCCGGCGGGCAGCTGCGACAACCAGCGAATACTTGCTGTCGACTTTGGTCATCATTTCATCAATAGATGGATATAGCACGTAAGACACCTCTTCATCTTTTACTGTTAAACATGATCAATCTTGCTGTGCATATCATCTTACCTTACAATGTTCGGCGATAATAATGCTTTCTATTCGCTTACAGGCCAGATCAATCTCATCATTCACTACGGCATAGTCATAATGCCGGATCAGACCAATCTCATCTTCTGCTACGGACATGCGGTGGTTAATCACATCAGGATGCTCCGTACCGCGACCGCGGATGCGGTCCTTCAATTCGTCCATGGATGGAGGAAGAAGGAACACAAAGATGCCTTCCGGGAATTTGTCTTTGACTTTGAGAGCTCCCTGAACCTCGATCTCCAGAATAATATCTCTTCCGCTCTCGAGTGTTCTCTCCACAAAATCACGCGGAGTACCGTAATAATTGCCTACGTACTCCGCATACTCCAGCAGCTGGTCCGCTTCTATCATTGCCGTGAACTGCTCTCTGCTCTTGAAAAAATAATTGACGCCGTTCTCCTCACCCTCACGCGGACTGCGTGTGGTGGCGGAAACGGAATAGATAAGCTCGGGCATCTTCGGCCGCAGCGCGGTACAGACGGTACCTTTACCAACGCCGGAAGGGCCGGACAATATGATCAGCAATCCTTTTGACATAGTACACTCCATTTGTTGTTATTCGTCGTTATCGTCATCTTTGCTGGATAAGCGGTGTGCCACAGTCTCCGGCTGAACGGCCGACAGAATGACATGATCGCTGTCTGTAATAATGACGGCCCGCGTCCGGCGGCCGTAAGTCGCATCGATCAGCATATGCCGGTCTCTGGCCTCCTGGATAATACGTTTAATTGGTGCAGATTCCGGGCTGACAATGGAAATAATGCGGTTGGCCGATACGATATTTCCAAAGCCGATGTTGATTAATTTGATTGCCATGTTCCGGTTGTTCCCCCCATAAGTTACATCTTTGCTTAATTGAACTACCTGTTATTCTAAGTTCGCTGCTTGCTCGCGTATCTTCTCCAGCTCAGCTTTCATATCAAGCGTGAGATTCACTAGAGTCAGATGGTTGCACTTCGACCCGATTGTATTCGTCTCCCTGTTCATCTCCTGAATGAGAAAGTCCAGTTTGCGTCCTGCCGGCTCGCTTCCCTTCAGCAAAGCTCTGCATTGTTCAAAATGACTGTACAGCCGGGTAAGCTCCTCATCAATGTTACAGCGGTCGGCAAAGGTAGCAATTTCCATTCCGAATTTATGCTCCTCAAAAGGGAAAGTCCCGTCATTCAGCGCGTTCAGCCGCAACCGCAGCTTATCACGGTATTCAACTACTACTGCAGGAGCAAGTGCGGCCATTTCAGCGTGCAGCTCCTCCAGATGCCCTAGCCGGCGCGTTAGGTCAGCGGCAAGATAACCGCCTTCCCGGGCGCGCATTTCCAGCAGGGATTGAAGGCTTTGCTCCAGCCCCAGTTCAAGCATCCCGGAGTACTCTTCAAAGGATGCAAATCCTGTGGCGGCTGCCTCCTCCTTGAGCTCCATTACACCGGGCATAGAAAGTATATCACGTAAAGTCAACTCGCCCGTAAATCCGAACTCGTCCTTCAGCGCTTTCGCGGCTTTCAGATAGGACTTGACCGCCGGGCGGTTCAGCATCTGAACGGAGGCTGTCTCTTCAGTGATTTCTCTATTAATGACGACATCTACCCGTCCCCGTTTGATATGATGCAGAACCTTTCTTCGCAGCATATCCTCATAACCCGTCCAATCCCGGGGCATCCGCAGCACAACTTCGCAGTAACGGTTATTCACCGATTTGACTTCGAACGTAATCTTGTAACCGCCGAATTGCAGGGATGATTGACCGTATCCGGTCATGCTAAATGACAACGGAATCACATCCATTACACTATTGTAATTGATTATTACTAGCGAAACAAGGGGGACAATTTGCGCCCTTGTTTCTCCCAAATGTACTCCAGCAGCTGGACGCTCATCTCGTAGAACATGAATGGAGTCATCAGATAGATGCCGTTAAAATGCTCTGTCGCCGCGTCCAGCAGCTCTTTGGCGATGGCCACGCCTTCAGCCCGGCCAACCTCTCCTTCAAGGCCCTGCATCCGGCTGCGCACCTCTGCGGAGAGCTGAATACCGGGAACCTCGTTATGCAGGTATTCTGCATTTCGGCCGCTTGCCAGTGGCATGATCCCGAGGAATATCGGAATATCCAGATGCTCGGTCGCTTTGGCGATACGGGCGATCAGCTCAGGATCATACACCGGCTGGGTCATAATATAATCCGCGCCGGAAGCGATCTTCTTCTCCAGCCGCTCCACCGCCTTGTCCAAATGTTTGACATTGGGATTAAATGCGGCTCCGATCACAAATTTCGCCTTCTGCTTCAGCGGCTTGCCGGAGAAAGCGATCCCGTCGTTCAATTGCTTAATCATCCGGATGATCTCAAAGGAAGTAAGATCATAGATCGAGCTGGACCCCGGCAGATCCCCGAAACGGGCCGGATCTCCGGTCACCGCCAGCACATGGTCGATGCCAAGCGCATCAAAACCCATGAGATGCGACTGGGTCCCGATCAGATTACGGTCACGGCAGGCCACGTGCACCAGTGGCCGGAGTCCTGTGCGGGCCTGAACCAGATGCCCGAGAGCCATGTTGCTCATCCGTGTTACGGCGAGTGAATTATCCGCAAGGGTCAGCGCATCTGCACCTGCTCTGCGCAGCGCATCTGCACCTCTCATAAACTTGGCGATGTCCAGATCACGGGGAGGGTCAAGCTCTACAATAACGGTGTGGCGCTCCTTGACCAGATCGACAAGTGTCGGTTCGCCGCCGCTGCGGCCTTCATCCTCGTCGAGATGTTCCTGCACCACAATCCGCTCCGTGCTCTTCTTCTGAGTCGGTTCTGGCAGCGGCTGCGGAGCATAATCACGCAGTGCAGCCGAGATTTCGGCGATATGCTGCGGAGTAGTCCCGCAGCAGCCGCCGATGATCCGGCTGCCCAGCCCGGCAAACACAGGAGCCATTTGGCCGAAATAATCCGGTGTGGCGCCATAGCGGTACTGCCCGTCCACATAATCCGCTACTCCGGCATTGGGATATACCGACGCCGGAAGTGTCAGACTGCCCTGAAGCGTCTTCAACGCACGCTTGATGCCGTTGGGACCGGTCCGGCAATTGAAGCCGATCACATCCGCTCCGTCCTGTTCCAAAATGCGGAAGGCTTCCGGCAATGTCAATCCATCCAGCGTTCGCGCCGTTTCATCTACAGCAAGCTGGCAGATGACCGGCAGCCCGCTGAGCTTCCGCACCGTCCGCAGTGCCAAATGCAGCTCTTCCACATCGTAGAAGGTTTCCAGCATGATGCCGTCCGGCTGCTCTTCCAGCAGTGCGGTGATCTGCTCCGTGAAATAACGCTTCAGCTCCGACGAAGAAAGATTTGCCCGTTTGCCGGCACGAATGGAGCCTACCGCACCGACTACATATCCTG
Source organism: Paenibacillus paludis (assembly GCF_042610515.1). Classification (NCBI taxonomy): domain Bacteria; kingdom Bacillati; phylum Bacillota; class Bacilli; order Caryophanales; family Paenibacillaceae; genus Paenibacillus; species Paenibacillus paludis. The sequence continues at coordinate 149,911 of NZ_JBGJZP010000003.1, read as the reverse complement.
CTTCACCGGCAGCTTGCCGGGCAATCCGCACACCTGCACGGTTGATTTCCCCAACCTTTGATTCCAATCCGTATTTGGACAGCCTGTCATAATTGGCAGAGAACGTATTGCTCTCCAGCAGCACGGCTCCAGCTTCAATATAGCTGCGATGCACGTCTTCAATGACCCCCGGAGAGGTCAGATTCAATTCCTCGTAGGAAATGCCGACAGGAAACCCTTTTTGATATAAAAAGGTTCCCATGGCTCCGTCCCCGACCAAAACATTCGTATTCCACGCAGAGCGCAAATCCGGCTTCACCGCAAGAACCTCCCCTAAACTGTCATTAGTTTCATACTAATGTAACATAAATCGGGTTGGATGATAAGCATTCAAAGCCCTAAAGCCTAACCGCTCCATCACTGCCTTTGCATGGCAAGGAATGAAATGATTCATACTATATAGATTGAACTTATGGTTTTAGAGTACAGGAACAGTCGCAACTACGGTGAATATTTGGACTTCCGGCCGCTGTTGTCTTCAGATTTCTTGATCAATACCGCTATTAGCGGTAGAAATCCGAAGACAAAGGCGGACACTACCGCTCCTCCAGTTCCAAAATCCCCCTCCGTTGCTCCTTTCCCTTATCTCAAGGTTTTATGTTCAATCTATGTAGCTTTATTCTTATATAAGGAGGAACCTACCTTGAAAAAAAGAACAAGAAGGCTGCTGCTGCGCAAATACGCTGTAATCCTGTTGTTATCCACACTTTCTTTGCTTTACTTATATTTTGGCGACTGGCTGTTCGGCTATGGGATGGGCAACATCAGATATATCATGAACTACCTGCTCTATTCCGCCTCGGAGAAGCTGGCTGCGGCAATCATGCTGCTGTGTCTGCTGGTTCCAGACCTAATCTATTGGGTTCGCGGCAGTCAGCCCGGGCGGGGGGCCGAGAAATAGCTCTTCAACGCCGTGATTATAATCAGAATGGCTGGGATAACCACTATAAACAGAGGATATACCATATACAGCAGCCTTCCGCCTTCATCCAGATGTTCGATAAAGCTGCGGGCGTCCAGGATAGAGGTGAACAGGATAATCAGCGCGCAAGGATAGATCATTTTCCGGTAAGGGATACTGAACAGCTCGGATATTCCAATCAAGGCAGCGGCAAAAAACACGGACATTTTGAAAAACACGCCGATAATCAGCACCATAACCACAAAAATATCAACCCGCTGAATAAAATCGGAAATGGAAATTTTGCTGATCGTCGGCATCAGCGGTAGCGGCGAGCGCCGAACGATATCTGCACCCAGCACCGATATATTAAGCGCCATGGTAAAGCTCAGCAGCAGCGCGGATACCAGCATGGCTGCGGCAATAATCCATGGGCCTTTTTTTACATTGGACAAGTAGGGCATCAGCATTGTAAAACTGATCATTTCGCCAAAAGGAAACATAAAGTTCTGATGTGCAACTGAGCCCAGTACCGGCTTGATCCCGTCCTCCAGCATGGGAAGCAGGCGGTGCAGGTTAATCGAGCCTGACAATACCAGCATAATTGTACTGAACACACCGATGATCAGGACGATAGCGGCAAAAACAAGTGAAGTTCTGGTCAGCACCTCTATACCCTTATGCAGGACATAGGCTCCCGATAAAATCATCAGACTGCTGAGAATAAACATCGGGGTATTATGCATGGTCGCCATGGCCAGCATCGTGCTGCCGTCACGCAAATCCCGCGCTGCCAGGTTGATATATAAAATGATGTACAACACCGCAACCGGTACTCCCAGCGTTTTGCCCAGCAGTTTCCGGGTATAAGCTGTAAAAGGCAGCTCCGGGTGTTTCCGGTACAGATAAGCGTAGCCCGCAAACACGACAATTCCTGCCAGACAGCCGACCAGAATTGAGAGCCAGGCATCCCTCCCCGACTCCATTCCCAAATTAACGACAAGCGCCGTCCCCAGCTCAAACAGCAAGGTCAAGCTGAAAAACTGGGTTAGACCAATTTTGATGGTTCCCATCATGCCCCCCCTTTGTTTCGCATTACTTATTGACCTGAAAAGAATTGCTCCTCATATCCGTATGTCTGATCACAGCATCCGCCTCGATTCTGACCTCACAATGCGCAAATACATCCTCCCAGTGATCTCTGACCTTTTTCCAGCCGCGCGGACTCCTCCGTTCTACCGCCTCTCCAAAGCCGAGATAATCACTCTTTAGCTCCCTGGCTGCCGATACCGCTGACTTAATCTGTTTTCTCGTCTCATCGGTCAGCCGGCCCGAAAGCTCTTCCAATACCTGGGGAGAGGTAAGATTAAGCACGTTAGCCGATTCCTTAAGCGCGGCCTGCTGGGTTATTTTAATAGTAATTACAGGATGCTCCGGATCCTTCGCCTGGACCTCCAGATGAACCTGGGATTTGTATACATTGAAGGAAATATAGCCGCCCGCCGGGCTCTTTACTATTACAGGCACCTCTTTAATTTTGTTATGCAAAAGTACGGTACCGAGCGCAGCGTTGCCATCCAGCCAACCCTTCAACTTATCATCCCTAAACGCCGCCATACCAGACACTCTCAGAATAGCGCTCGGAGCAATCGTCTTCATGTTATCGTTGGTGTCTGCGGAATTCCTGTCCCCTGTGGTAAACACCCCGTTAATAATCGGACCTCCTCCTACGGTCTGAATCCCCCTGACGACATCATCCACCTCCACCCTGAAGTTGTAACCGAACTGCTTCGAGGTGGTATCCAGCTTTTCCACCAGATCATTGGCGGGGATTTTGCTGAACACAGTCATCGTTGACATTAGGTCGCTCGCCGGCTGGCCTCTGGAAATGAACATCAGGCTGGTGAGCCGTGTATCGCTCTCCCGTTCCAGCACATCCAGCATGTCCTTAATTCCCTCACGGGCAAACTCCTCCGAGATGACAAGCACCCGGACATGGGCAAGCGACAGAAATCTCGCAGTTTGCCGCGAAGCGTTGGCCAGTGCCTCGAACATCGTACGGCCGCTGCCTGTATACAAAGACACCGGTGAAGTACTCCGGGTATTCTCTCCGGAGATTTCCTCCGAGACAATCACCTGAAAGGACAGCCGATACTTCTCTTTCTCCGAGGGACCTCTGTCAATGGCCACGCCGGAGACGATGGCCCTCCTGTTCAGCTCGACACTGTCCCAGCAGCCGGTGAGAACAAGCGGCAGCATAATCTGCAGAATGGACAATAAGATCAGACAGGAAGGCTTAATCTTCATTTCGCCCTCCTTCATCGACCGGCATAGCAGCGTTATCCTTAAGGATCAGAGGGGCGAGTTCAGAATCATGGCCTGTCGTGACTCTCATGTAGTCCGGCAGTTCCGCCCGCATCTGCTGCGGGGATTTGCTTGGTCTCATCAGCCACAAGGGCAACCGCAGAATCGTATCTTTCTGCCCTTTTATAGAGAGCGGAACAAACGGCGACAAATAGGGAATGCCGAAGGAACGCAGACTGTTCATATGTGCTACCAGCACAATTAAACCAAGGGTAATGCCATAGAAGCCGAACATGGCGGCCAGCAGCAGAAAGCCGAAGCGGATAATCCGTCCGGCAATCGCCATGTTGTAAGCAGGAATGGCGAAGCTCGCAATCCCTGTTAATGCAATGACAATAACCATAATCGGGGTAATAATTCCAGCTTCCACAACTGCCGAGCCAAGAATCAGCGCACCGACGACCGAGACCGTCTGTCCGATAACACGTGGCATCCGCACGCCCGCCTCACGTAGTATTTCAAATGCGCTCTCCATCAGCATGGCCTCTACAAAAGCCGGAAAAGGTACATTTTCCCGCTGGGCCAGCAGATTGATCAGCAGGGTTGTCGGGATCATCTCATAATGATAAGTGGTCAAAGCGATATAGATAGAAGGGCCGAGAAGCAGAACGACAAAGCTCATGTAACGGACGATCCGCATCAGTATCGCAATATCGAACCGTTGGGAATAATCCTCCGCCGACTGAAAAAATTGAGTAAACACCGCCGGCAGAATCAGCACAAAGGGTGTACCGTCCACGATCACTACAACTCTGCCTTCCAGCAGATTACCCGCTGCCACATCGGGCCGTTCAGTATTGTATATTGTCGGAAAGGGCGTAAAGGTCTTGTCCTGAATCAGCTCCTCCAGGAATCCGGACTCCAGCACCTCATCAATGGCGATCTTATGCAGGCGGTCTCTGACCTCCTGCACCAAATCCTCACCGGCGATTTCCTTCATATACATGATGGCCACATGGGTTTGGGTTTCCGAGCCGATTTTCATATACTCCAGCCTCAGCTTGGGGGACTTGATTCTCCGGCGGATCAGCGCGATATTAGTTCCCACGGACTCTACGAAGCCATCTTTGGGCCCGCGGACAACGAGCTGCGAAGACGGCTCAGTGACAGAGCGCTGTTCGCCGCCTCTGGTCTCACACACAATAGCTGATGTGTAACCTTCCACCAGAATCGCCGTATCTCCGGAAAGCACGGCCAGCATGATTTCGTTCCATTCCTCTTTGAAGTCCGCTTCACCTATTTCCAGAGCAGAGCTTAGGATCCGTGCTGGCAAGTCCACCCCTCTGTCAGTTTCGTCCATGCTATCCGTAAGCCCTGCGGTATTATCGAGCAGTGACCCCACCACAAATTCATTGACTGCGACGGTATCTGCGAGCCCGCTCAGATGAACAGCCGCGGCTTGAACAGGGTGGACTCCGCCAATTTGGATCTGGCGGACTTTGAGATCAGGGCTGTTACCAAGCTCCGTCATTATGTTCTCTATGCTCTGGCCAAGATTTTCTGACAGTTTCGGACCGCCGCTGCCTAAACGCTGCTCGCGGGCATCCTTTGCCCCGTTTCTTGTAAGATATCGCTTCGAGTTCACCCGGCTCCCCCTCTCTCCTACTGTTTCTTATTATTCACGGTTAACTCTGCCATTATTCGGATATGATGCCATTCTGGAACAACAAGTGGAAACGGATACCGTCCTCAAAAGGACGGTATCCGTTTCAGCGGGAACTAGAAGGATAATTTATAGGGTGAAGCATATAAATGCTTATATTTGCAAAAAAAGATGACCTGCAAGCGGGCAGCTTGAGGTCATCCTTTTGTAATGCACACCTTATTCAGTTTGGATACCGAAATCCCTGCAGGATTAAACTTCTACCGAGCCGGTATATACAACCTGGGCAGGTCCGGTCATATAGACATGGTTGTCATTCTCATTCCACTCGATAAACAGATCGCCGCCCTTCAGGCTGATCGTGGCCGAGCGGTCTGTATGGCCATTCAGTACCGATGAGACCAGCGTTGCGCAGGCTCCGGTACCGCAGGCCAGTGTCGGTCCGGCGCCGCGTTCCCAGACACGCATATCGACATGGCTGCGGTTTAGCACTGTCGCGAATTCCACATTCACTTTTCTCGGGAAAAGCGGGTGCACCTCAAGCTTCGGCCCCCAGGTCGCAAGATCAAACGACACGGCGTCCTCCACATAGATTACACAGTGCGGATTGCCCATGGATACGGCCGTGAACTTGAATTCCGTTCCGTCTGCCTCGATGGGCTGGTCCAGCACAGGCTCGGCATCTATCGCTACCGGAATCTGCGGGCCCGACAATACAGGTTCTCCCATATCGACCGTAACCGTCTCCACCACGCCGTTCTTCACCTGCAGGGATACCTTTTGTTCACCGGCCCCGATGGTTTCAATCACAATCTGCTCCGAGCTGACGAGACCCTGCTCATATACATATTTGGAGACGCAGCGGATTGCATTTCCGCATTGCTCCGCTTCTGAGCCGTCCGAATTCATAATGCGCATCATATAGTCTCCGCGCTCCGACGGAAGAATGTAGACAAGACCGTCGGCTCCGATGCCGAAGAACCGGTTGCACAACGTAACTGAAAGCTCGGAAGCATTGCCCGGTAGCTCCTGCTCACCGAATACGATAATAAAATCATTTCCAAGTCCGTGCATTTTTGTAAATTCCATTAAAAATCCCACTCCTAAAAGTTTGTTAGCATTCACATCTTCCGAACAAGCATCGTACAAAAATTGCTTCGGAAGCTTACGCGATGTTTAGGCTTCTGTGAGACTAGCATACCTTAAGGAGTGGTCTTAAGCTATTGACTTTATGCTGAAATTTTTGTACTTTTTATCATCGTCCGGCCTCCGCTGCGGCTGCGGTTCTTCTTGCCGCCCCACACGCTGCCCGCTCCCATAAGGAAGGTAGGGATACCGGCGGTGACCAGCACCAGGCACCATTCGCGGAAGCTAAGCGGTACGGTCTTAAATACCGGCTGCAGCGGCGGCAGATACATAACAGCCAGCATGAGCACAACGGATGACAACACGGCGAGCACCAGATATTTATTCTGGAAAGGATTGCGGTGGAACACCGAACGGGAACTGCGGCAGTCGAATACATGAATAAGCTGAGCCATAACCAGTGTGGCAAAAGCAACCGACTGTGCGCGGATGAGCTGCTGCGGGCTGCCTGGATCAATACGCAGCGTCAACCAGAAGGCACCCAGGGTGCACAGACCGATCAGCAGGCCCCGGCTGATGATTTTCCAGCCCAGGCGGCGGGCAAAAATATTCTCCTTCGCTCCGCGCGGCTTGTGCTCCATCAAATCCTTCTCCGGCTGATCCACGCCCAGCGCCATCGCAGGCAGTCCGTCGGTGACCAGATTGACCCAGAGAATCTGGATTGGCACCAGCGGCAGCGGCAGCCCCAGCATCATAGCGAAGAACATGGTCAGGATCTCTCCGACATTGGAAGCCAGCAGGTAACGGATAAATTTGCGGATATTCTCGTAAATATTCCGCCCTTCTTCTATAGCTGCCACGATCGTTGAGAAATTATCATCTCCGAGAATAAGCGCTGATGCTTCTTTAGTGACATCGGTGCCGGTGATGCCCATGGAAATCCCGATGTCCGCCGCTTTAATTGCCGGAGCGTCATTCACACCGTCTCCGGTCATAGCCACAACATGGCCCCGCCGCTGCAGAGATTTGACGATCCGCAGCTTATGCTCAGGGGAGACGCGGGCGTATACATATACAGAGTCTGACACCTTATCCAGCTCATCATCAGTCATCCGCGTTAGCTGGGAGCCGGTCAGAACGGTTCCACCCCGCTGCAGAATACCTAGCTGATGGGCAATGGCTTCGGCGGTAGTTCCGTGGTCACCGGTAATCATCACCGTCTTGATTCCTGCCCGTCGGGTAATGCTGATCGCGTCGCGCACTTCACGGCGCGGAGGATCGATCATTCCGGCAAGTCCGACAAATATCAGCTGGGATTCCGCTTCTTTTTCACTGTCTGCTGCTTCGCCTGATCGCAGCTCACGGTAAGCCATCCCTAATACACGCAACGCTCCGGAAGCCATCTCCTCGTTCGCTTCCAGCACCTTCTGGCGCAAAGTCGGCGTACAAGGGACAACCCCGCCTTCCCACAGCATATAGGCGCAGTTGCTCAGCAGCACATCCGGCGCTCCCTTGGTGCAGATCATACGTCCGCCGGGATGCCCCACGATCACAGACATCAGCTTGCGCTCAGAATCGAAAGGAAACTCCTTCTCTCTGGCATACGTTACAGCAAGCGACTGGGCAGTAAGCCCCATCTTCGCGGATAAAGCGACTAATGCGCCTTCGGTAGGGTCGCCCTTGAGCTCCCATACCGACTGGGTGTCTGCCGCCTTGTCCGTTTCACCCTTATCCTTTCCCTTGCGTTTCCCTCGGCTGTCACTGGACAGAGACTCAACAATTTCGGCATTGCTGCATAAAGCCCCGACCTGAAGCATGCGCCGCAGGCTTTGATCATGTTTGAGGTCAACGGCACGCCCCTTCTCCATCACTTGTCCGCTGGGAGCATAACCTTCGCCCGTCACGTCCAGACTGCGTCCTCCGGTCCACAGCCGCGTTACCGTCATCTTGTTCTGGGTCAGGGTGCCTGTCTTGTCAGAGCAGATTACGGAGGCGCATCCGAGAGTCTCCACCGAAGGGAGCTTGCGGACGATCGCTTTGCGTTTGATCATCCGCTGCACGCCAAGTGCGAGCGCGATGGTGACAATCGCCGGCAGACCTTCCGGAATGGCTGCAACTGCAAGACTGACGCCTGCCAGGAACATCGCTGTAGCGGGCTGACCGTGCAGAATGCCAGCAACGACGACGACAATGGTCAGACCGAGCGAAACGTAGATCAGGATCTTCCCAAGCTGCTCTAGGCGGTGCTGCAGCGGCGTTTCCTGCGATTCAGTGTTCTGGATCAGATCGGCAATTTTGCCCATCTCGGTATCCATCCCTGTACGGACTACAACTGCCCTACCTGTGCCCCGTGTTACCATCGTCCCCATGAAGCCGATATTTTTCTGGTCCCCCAAGGGAATCTCCTCGGCATGAATCGGTTCCGCGTGCTTAGAGACAGGCAGCGATTCACCGGTCAGTGCAGATTCCTCGGCATAAAGTGCGCTGCACTCCAGCCAGCGGATGTCAGCTGGAATCCGGTCGCCGCTTTCCAGCAGAACGATGTCGCCGGGCACCAGCATTTTTGCCGGTATAACTTCCTGTTTTCCGCCCCGCAGTACTTTGGCAGAAGGTGCCGAGAGCTGCTTGAGTGCGCGGAGTGAACGCTCGGCACGGAATTCCTGGACAAAACCCAGAACTCCGTTGAGCAAAATAATGGCGATGATCGTAATTGCATCCAGATATTCACCTAAAAGTCCGGATACCAGCGTCGCTCCCATCAGCACAAGCACCATAAAATCCTTAAACTGATTCAGCAGCAAGGTGATCGGAGAAATTGTCTTCCCCTCCGAAAGCTCGTTATACCCGCTCTCTTTGCGTCTCTCCTCCGCCTCCTCTCCGCTTAGGCCTACTCCAGGATGAATGTTCAGCATCCTCTGCAGTTCCTCCGCACCGAACCGGTGCCAACTTTTTTGTTCCATGACTATTCTTTCCCCTCCCGGTCGTTTCTTGACTTCCGGCGGCGCACAGCTTTTCCACCTGTTCATGACAAAGTCTATTCATGGTCGTCCCAAATTATCACAGCTTCGAAGCTTCTCCTTTTGCGCGAATGTGTTAAAGTATGGCATCATAGAGAAGAGAAATTTATTATTATGCGACAGGAGAACATTATCATGGCATTAGACGGCATCGTTACAAGAGCGATCGTGCATGAGCTTGGGCCTTTCATCGGTGCACGCGTCGGCAAAATATATCAACCAAACGCTCACGACCTTATCTTCATCCTGCGCGGCACAGGCGGCGGAGGCAAGCTGCTGCTGTCGGCCAATCCGACCTACCCGCGACTGCATCTGACGGACCGGAACACGGTTAATCCTGCGGAAGCACCGATGTTCTGCATGCTGATGCGCAAGCACTGCGAAGGCGGCACGATTGAGAGCATCACCCAGGTCGGTATGGAACGCATCATTCATATAAACATCAAGACACGGGATGAGCTGGGAGACGTTTCGGCCAAAAAAATTATTATTGAGCTCATGGGACGGCACAGCAATATCATTCTGACCGATCTCTCCACGGGCACGATCATCGACGGTATTCATCACGTTACCCCATCGATCAGCAGCTACCGGAATGTCATGCCCGGCATCGCCTATCTGGATCCGCCGCAGCAGCACAAGCTGAATCCGCTGGAGATCGGCAAAGAGGATTTTGTTACTTTGTTCTCCACGGCAGAAGAAGCAGCACTGCTGGCAGGCACCCAGGAGGAAGAAGAGCCCGAAGAAATTATTGAGGGCGAGATTGCGGACCTGCTGCGGTCTCTGGAAGAGCCCAAAGCGGATGGTTCAGGCGGTCCATCGCCAACAGCCGATCCAATCGGATGGATGGTGCATGCCTTCAGCGGTATGAGTCCGCTGATTGCCGGAGAAATTGTGCGGCAGCGCAGCGCCGGCGGTTCCGAAGCCGCGGAGCCCGGACGCGATCAGCAGGATGATGCTTCTGACGACAGCAGCGGGAATCCGCTCCTGTTGTGGGAGGCCTTTAATCAGGTACTGGCTCCGGTGCGGGAATTCCGGTTTTCACCGGTTATAGGGACGAATGCCAAAGGCAAACCCGTTTTCTCGGCAATTCCGCTGGCATTGCCGGATGAAAGCTTGAAGCATTACAGCTCGATCAGCGTTTGTATGGAAGACTATTACGGGGATAAAGCGGAGCGGGATACCGTGAAGCAGCGCGTCAGCGATCTGATTCGCTTCCTGGGCAATGAGCGGAGCAAAAATATTAAAAAGCTCGCCAATCTCCAGAAAGACCAGGAAGAAGCGGAAGATGCCGACCGTTACCGGATTTGGGGCGAGCTGCTGTTTGCGTCACTGTATGCCGTGTCCAAGGGCGACAAGGAAGCACGGCTGGTGAACTATTACGATGAGAACCAGGCGGAGACGACCATTCCGCTTGATCCGCTGCTGACGCCTTCGGACAACGCGCAGCGTTACTTCAAGAAATACAACAAATACAAGAACAGCCTGCGGGTCATCGGTGAGCAGCTGATCAAAACCCATGAGGAAATTGCTTATATGGAAACACTGCTGCAGCAGCTGGCCCACGCCTCCCTCAATGATATCGAGGAAATCCGCGATGAGCTTGTCAGCCAGGGTTACATGCGCGACCGCAGCAAAAAGGGCAAAAAGAAGAAGAAAACCACCCGTCCTACCTTACAGGTGTTTACCTCCTCCGAGGGCGTGGACATCTATGTCGGCAAAAACAACCTGCAGAACGAATACGTCACGAACCGGCTGGCTTCTGCCAATGACACTTGGCTGCACACAAAAGATATCCCCGGCTCGCATGTCGTGATCCGCAGCGAGGAATTCGGCGATGCCACCCTAGAGGAAGCGGCTCAGCTTGCCGCCTACTTCAGTCAGGCCAAGCAGTCAAGCAGCGTGCCAGTGGACTGCACCCTGATCCGCCATGTCCGCAAGCCAAGCGGTGCAAAGCCCGGCTTCGTCATTTACGATCACCAGAAGACTCTGTTTGTCACACCGGATGAGGCGCGGATCAAAAGTCTGCCGAATGCTTTGAGAAGCTAGCTCCGGGCCCTTCTTCGTTATTTCAAATATCCGGACAGACCAAAGAACCTCCAAGCCTGACGAAACATCGTCTCGTGCTTGAAGGTTCTTTAACTTTTCCGGTGTTTCAAATCGTCAATGTTCATAACTATTACTTTCAGCTATTGTATTGACCCCTGTGGTTAATTGGATTAAGCAGGCGTACTTAACTCTCTATCCCTTCAGCCGCTCCAGCACATCGGCAGAAACCGTAACGCTTCCCAGATCACCGTGGAAGATCACACCCTGCCGCGCACCATGAAAATCCGAACCGCCGGTAACAACCAGGCCGAATTGTTCGGCCATCGCCAGATAACGCTCCTCATCGGCGGGAGTATGGTCGGAATGATAGACCTCAATGCCCCGCAGAGAGCTTCGGGTCAGAATACCGCGCACCAGCTCATCATCACCGTAGATGCCGGGGTGAGCCAGCACTGGAGTGCCTCCGGCTTCAATAATCCACTCACAGGCCAGCTCAGGCGTAATCCGCGGGGGAGAGACATATGCCGCCGCACCAGTTGCCAAATATTTATCAAAGGCCTCGCGCATATCCGCTGCCGCGCCCAGCCGTACGAGTTCATCAGCGATATGGGGCCGCCCGATACTTTCATCAGGCTTCAATTCGCGGCCGATCCCTGCAATAACATTGTCCAGCGTAATATTGATGCCGAGTCCGCGCAGCTTGCCGATAATAGACGCATTGCGCTTGGCACGGGTGTCCCTTTGCTCTGCAAGCCGCGAGAGAAACAGTTCCTGCTGTGTATCGATATAATATCCAAGCACATGAATCTCCTTACCTTCTGCACGGGTGCTGATTTCTACGCCGGGTACAACAGTAATCCCGTACTTCAGGCCCGCTTCCAGCGCTTCGGCAACGCCGCTTACCGTATCATGGTCGGTAATCGCTACTGCGGCCAGCCCTTTATGACGGGCAATCCGCACATTTTCCGCCGGTGGCTGCATCCCGTCCGAAGCCTGTGTATGGGTATGTAAATCACATCGGCCCTGTAATCCTTGTTTAGCACCATCTATAGGGTTGCTCGCTTCCACATCGTTCTCCATCATGCCACTCCTTGTCCCAAGTTTATAATGTGCCTGCAGACTGCCACTCTTCACGAAGAATCCCCATCTTTATGGCATCATAATATTCGCCCCGCACAATCCGCGCTTTGCGGACACGGGCTTCCTCCACCATCCCGCATTTGGCGGCCAACCCCATCATCCGGACGTTGCCGGACCAGGTGCCGATGCCGAGACGGACCGTATCCAGCGAATTGAACAGATATTCCATCCACATGCTGAAGGCTTCGGTACCGTATCCTCCAGACCAATAACGGGAGTCATAAATAGCAATTCCGATTTCAAACCAATTCGTGACTTCCGAAACCCAGTATCTGCCCACACTTCCCTTAATCTCGCCATCAATCTCGATAATCAAACGGTTCCGCGGTTTATCTGTACCTACAAGTGCCAGCATCCCGTTATATTTTTCCGCAAATTGTGCATAACTTACTTGCTCCAGCGGTTCGTAGGGACCATCCCATTGCAGAAACTCGCGATCTTCTGCCTCATAATAGAAATAATAGATTTTGCGGATATCCTCTTCCCTCAGGTCCCGCAAGACAACCTTCTCACCGTGCAGCAAAATGACCATCATCAGACTCCCCTATCCCACTATTTTAGCCTGCCTCTCAGCGTAAAACTCATACCTAAGAAATCCTCAGTACCATCCTAATCGCCTACCGGTCGTTCGCGTGCTGGCGCAAAAAGGTCAGAAACGTAACCGCAGAGATCGGCAGCAGCGTTGATTTTAGATGAATCGCATAGAATTGTCTCTTAAAAGAAGTATCTGACAGATTCACAATCTTCAGCAGCCCCAGCGTCACCTCATGCTTAACCGAGGAGGCTGAGATTATGGTCAGACCCAGCCCGGCCTCCACCGCTGATTTTACCGCACCTGTGCTACCCAGCTCCATTACGACTCGCATCGCGGCCGGATCCAGCCCCTTGGCTATCAGCTGTTCTTCCATCACCCGGCGTGTTCCCGAGCCCTGTTCGCGCAGCACAAACGGATACTCCAGCGCTTCCTCTAGTGTAACTTCATCCCTGTCTGCAAGCGGATGCTCACTGGGAACAATCAGCTTGAGCTCATCGCCCATGACCGGTTCAATCTCCATGTCGGGATGGGACACCGGCGCCTCGATCAGCCCAAAATTTAGCTGGTGTTTGTGAATTTCCTCCATGATCTGCGACGTATTCATCACTTTCATCATGATCGAAATATTCGGATACGCTTTGCCAAAAGGACCCAGCAGACGCGGCAGTACATATTCTCCAATCGTCAGGCTTGCCCCGAGCTGCAGCCGTCCCTCCAGCATATGGGTAAAAGCCGACATCGCCTGGTCTGTCTCCCGCATCAGCTGAATACTGCGCAGCGCGAAGGGCATAAGCGTCCGGCCGGCCTCGGAGAGCACAATTTTTTTACTCGAACGGTCGAACAGCTTGGCTCCGAAATAGTCTTCCAATGCCTGTACCTGCATCGTTACCGCCGGCTGCGTCATATGCAGTGTCTGGGCTGCAGCAGAGAAGCTGCCCCGTTCAGATACCGTATAAAAAATATGAAGCTGATGAAAATTCATGCACTCAAAGCCCCTTTATAGATCATAAATTATTCTAAAAAAGGCATGCAGCCACCCGCCGCATACCTTCTTTGTAATTGCTGTGCATTATTTGCGTTTGCGGCGCTTCTTCATCAGCTTCATGCGGCGTGAGTTGCGCAGACGCGAATAATAAGCTTGCAGGTCACGCAGTTGGGGAGTCGCGGAGATCCGCCCCAGATAAGATACGATTACCATAACATACAGCGGACGCCCGGAGAGGCTCGTTACATCTTCCAGCTCCTTAAATTCGGCAATGACTAACGTATCCTCGTCAATCAAATACGCGTTATGCTCCTTTTGCTGGTAAGGTTTGATCCGGTTTTGCTTCAGGCATTGCCACATCCATGCACTGAGTTGTCCGCTGTCACTGCTTTCCGGGTTAATCCGGTCCAGATAGCGGCTCTTGGCATGATTGGTAATCACAATATCAGCGACCCTGTAGTCATTCAGCATGATGTGGAAGGGTTCAAACGCCCCCCACCATTCCATCCCCTTGCCATGCATTATCATCACACTCCACCGAAAGGGTCTTGGCATGCTCTCTTATTGTTGTCAATCTTACCGCATTGACGCGGGTTGTTCAAGCACGCCCCTAGTCAGCGAATGCGGAATACCAGTGTTAGTTGCCGGACCCGCTTGCAATTCTGTCTGCGTCATCCACAAGACTGCTGCCTTTGATCATTTTGCATTTTTTCTTGATCCGCGCCGCCTCACCCGAAATGGCTTCGATGGAATCAAAACGCTGGAAGCGGTTGGTCACTATGGCGATGGAAATCGAGACGAGCGGAATTTCCTCCATCACTCCTGAGCGGCTTTCAGTCAACACATACTGCTGCGCAAGATGGCCAGTATGATAAAAGCCCTTCACCGCTGTCTCAAATTCCCTGATGATGATCCTGCAGCAATCCTCATAATCATAATTATTGATGAAAATGATAAAGTCATCCCCGCCGATATGCCCTAAAAAGCCCTCCAGACGCAGCGCACAGTGCTTTAAAATTTCCGCAGTCGCCTGAATCATCCGGTCCCCTTCCTTAAATCCATAGGTGTCGTTATAAGCTTTGAAATGGTCAAGGTCAATATAAAGTACGCTGAATTGCTCCTGCAGCAGTGATTTCACCATCCATTCATTGATGCTCAGATTACCCGGCAAACCGGTAAGTGGGTTCAGATAACTGGCGGCTACAGCCTGAATCTCGGCAAAATTAAGCAGCAAATCCCTTACACTCACGGCTCCGAACATTACACCTTCATGGATAACGATCACATAATCATAAAGATTCTCTTCATTTCTGTTCATTGCCAGCCTGCTGACCTCGGTGATCGGTGTTTTGTACTCTACGGCAAGCGGATTTCTGTCCATCACGAGCGAAACCGCTCTTCCCATATACAGCGTATAACCGTATAAAGTGCCTATCTGCTGGTAAAATCGGATTCTCATAATTAATGCTACCGGATGCCCGTTTTCGGTTACCGCCACTCCTTGGAGCTGGGGATTGCTTTTGAATATTTGATCCACGTATTCGCATTTATGCTGAGGGGAAATCTCCGGAATTTGCTCCGCGATTTCACCGATCTGAAGAAACATGCTTGTAGCCTCCTCTCACCGGAACTTTAATGATATCGGAGGGGAACGATCCATGCACTGGACGATGGACGGGCCTGCCCAGAGCGTACCCTTGACCGAATTCAATCCCCGCCTGCTGCAAAAATTGCAGCTCCCCGGCTGTCTCAATTCCCTCGGCGATCACCCGGGTCGATGAACGCTCGGCGTATTCCCGGACCAGCTCCAAAAGTTCCTGCTGTTCCCGGTTGCCCTGAATGCCGTGGATCAAAGACTTGTCCAGCTTGATGAATTCCGGCTTTAAATACACCAGTGTCTTCAAGCTGTTATACCCGGAGCCGGCATCATCGACAGCAATCCGGAAGCCCTGCTCACGGTAATGGGACAGCACTTTTTCAAAGCCTACATAATCCTGTACAGCCTGTCTTTCGGTCAGCTCAAAGACAATCCGCTCAGGTGACAAACCGAGCTCCTGCAGCAGTCCCAAGGTTTCTCCGCTTTTATGGCGGGCATCATTCAACACCCCCGGATGCACATTGATGAAGACAAGCCGTTCACTTTCCACACCTGATTTCGGAAGCCTCTCCACATACCGTGAAAGCGACAGCCTGCGGCAATCCTGCTCGAAGCGGAACATCTGCTCTGTCCGTCCGGCAAACTCATAGAAATGCTCTGTAGTCGGGAAATGTACCGAGCCAGGAGGCCTGTTCAGTGCCTCATGTCCGATGGTCCGTCCGGAAGACAGCTGCAGTATCGGTTGAAAAAAAGTATCCAGCCGTTTGTTATTCATAATATCCAGGAAGGCGGTCAATCTTCCCAGTTCCTTGATCTCACCTCTCATCCTTCCATTGAGATGCTGAAGGTATTGGGAAATCACCGATAATTTTGGGGGCATTGCCCACGGTTTAGTCATCATATCACCTATATGCTTTTCTACGTGAATTTTGTCACTCTCTTCCGAGTATAAACAGGAAATATTAAGCAGCGATAAAGTGACCGTCCTATACGCTCCATTTCCCTTTTAATATGACCGCTAAAGTCTTCAAGCTATATAAGTTGAACTTTAGATTTACCGGGCCGGCATAGAACGCAACTGCGGTGAATGTTTGGACTTCCGGCCGCTGTTGTCTACAGATTTCTTGATTTATACCGCTATTTGCGGTTGAAATCCGTAGACTGCTTATGCTTTCGAAGCGAGCTTTCCTTCGGAAAGCTTTCAGGCGGTCGCTATCGCTCCTACAGTTCCAAAATTCCCCTCCGCTGCTTTAGCCTCTAGCTAGTTCTTTAGTTCAACTGATATAGCCCGCCAACAAAAAAACCTCTGCCTGCAATGCAGGCAAAGGTTTAAGAGGAAAGCCAAAACAGGCGCATAAAAAAACAGGCGCCAGCGGCGCCTGTCATCCTTCTAGAGTTTCAGCTTCAGGAATTACAATCCGTAATAACGGGACTTGTCCGGTCCGTTACTGGTGTATTCCGTCTTCAACTCATTGCGGTAAGATCTTTCAATCTTGCGCACGTAGGAAAGTCTGCGGACATTCTTCATAACTTCCTCGGCGCGTTCCGCATTCACATACATGACCGCATAATGCATCTTCCGCGATACATAATGCAGTGTTCCATATTTTTCCAGATTACGCGCCGCCTTAACGTCGCTAACCCATACGATATATCCTGTCCGTTCCGCAAACATTAGCTCATCCGCCTTTCTTTCTCTCCCTCTCAGAGGCGCTTATCCGCAGGAGCATTTGCCTCCGCTGCCGCATCCGCCGCCCTTAGGATTCGGGTCATTGCTTGGAACCTTGATGCTCTCCGATACAGAGAACGCAATCGCTTCCGACATGGAATGAAGAATATCGTCCAGCGTCTTCTCGGCCAGCTTGAAGCGGGCAACTTCCTCGAATTGTTCAAGTTCCTGCTCCACCCGCGATACCTCATCCTTGGCCGAATGATAGTTCGGGTGAAAATGTCCGAACCGCTGTGTCTCTTCGAACAGCTCCTTCTTGTTCTGCAGCTGTTTGACCATGGCCTGGATTTCCGGGTTGCAATCTACCCGGCCTTTCCAGTATAAGTAATCCGACACTTCGGCCGATTGGTTAATCATGTCGCCTAATTCATAGGCGTATGTCAGCACTTCGGCCATATCGACCGTATTCAACTCCGCTACGCTCATGAACTTCAACTCTTTTCTACGTTAATGTTCTACCGTACACAGTAGACTACCTTATCATAACATAACCACTTGCTCCAGCAGAAGAAGAATTTCTCAGCTCCGCAGGAATCAGCAGCTTCATTTCATCCCAATCTCCCGGGTCCAGTTCCATTTCCGCATCACGAATCTGTGAATCGGAATCCAGCAGGCATCCGGAGACTCTCCATGGATGTCCGCTGATCCGCCCGGGAATAAAGTCGCAAACCTCATCTCTTATGGAAAGCCGGACTTTAATCCCCCACTTCAGCGCCTGCTCCATCACCTTTTGGGCCGTGGAGCCGTGATACTTCCGCCATTCCTTGATCCACATTTGCGGAACCTTTTCTTCACCGGTCCAATTGCTCTCTTCCACTTCAGCTGAGGACAGCGGTAAGGGCTGATAAACAGCTTCCCCGCCAAGGATTCCCCGCTTGGGGTCCGGGGCCGGGAGAACGAAGTCAGCTAATGGCAGGCCGGGATCGCCTAGATCAAATAGTTTTTGCTTCGCGCTGCCTTCCCTGCCGCCGATGATCCGCGGCGGGGCCATTCCGGCTGCCGCAAGCTCCTTGCGCACCTGCTCCACCTGATCACCCTGCACGATAAAATGAAGCGGGCCTACACAGGTGAGGCTGCTGCCAAGCCGGGGATGGGCGGCAATATCCGCTCCATCTGCCTCACTGCTGCAGGATAGCAGAATCACCTCGGAGAATACCGTTCGGCCAATCCCCTTTGCCCACTGTCTTAAAGATAGGTCCACCTGTTCCGGCAATCCCCCTTGTGCATGGGCAGCCAGCCAGGAAATCGCCGTCTCTGGCGACAGTCCCTGTTCAGCGGCATGCTCCAGCCTTTCCCGGGTCAGCCTGAAGCTCCACAGATCATCACTATGCAGCAGCTCCGCGCAACCGCCAAGCGTCCAGCGGATAGTGTATGGCACTTCCGGCGGCACCAGCACCTCGAAATCCGGCTGAACAATAAACGACTGAAGGGAGGAATCTTGTAATATCTGCTTCTCCACGGGCACTGGAGCATTCAGGTCTTCCACTGTCCCGGAGCCGGGAGCTGGCCTATCCACAGTGAACAGATTCACGCAGCCGTCTCCTGCTTCCCCGCCTGGATCGGGCGTAGGCTTGGAGTCCGTCCAGCGGAAGCACCAGTCCCCGTAATCACTATACCCCAGCTCGCACCAGCCAAACCCGGCCAGACAGCTAAACCATGCCAGACAGGAGGCCTCCACTCCTGTTTCAGGATAATCTGCCGCAAGCTTTAACTTATGCAACCTGTCCAGAATATCCGGCAGGGAGAACCATTGACCAGGCGCGAACTCTCCAGCGGAAATACAGTATCGAAAATGCTGCCTGACAGGCTCCTGCAAGCCGTAGCGGTTTAAGATCAGGTTATACAAAATATCGTTCATCTGCGGCTCATTGAGCGCAAACCACTGATCCAGCCTTTCCATCTCCAGCATATAAGCCTCACTCTGCCGGCTAATCAGTCCAAGCATGAGCATAAGATCAACCATAACCATGGCTGTCAGAGGCTGGGGCTCAGCATAAGCATCTCCGGGAATCAAACCCCGTAAATGCTCTTCGCGCAAAGAGAGCAGTGCTGCCAGACGGCTGATATTCTTCTTGTGGATCACACCTTTGGCAGTCAGAGGCAATCCTTCACGCGCTGTGAACACCAATGCACGAAACAGCTCACCCGGCAATCCGCTGCCTGCGGCAAGCTTGAGTGTTACCTTGTCGCCAGCCACTGGCAGCGGGCTCATGGAGAAGAAATGCTGGTGGATAGCTGCGAGCTGCCGCACGGGAATCTGATACAGCTTCTCCCCCCATATTTTCTGCCGCAGCTCCAGCATTCCAGCCTGACGAAGCTCCTTCAGTGCAAGCTGCTGCTCGGCGCGGCACAGGGTGGCAGGACGCAAGCTGTCTGCCTTCTCCACCGCAAAGGGCTGGGCCGCATGGACCGCGCATATCATTTTCAGCACTTCCTGCGCTTCGGGCGATAACCCGTTCATAAAACCGCCTCCTCTTGCGTGTCCACGCCTCTGACGGCGTAATCGTAGCCTTGCTCAGTCAGAAACAGCCGCCGCCGCAGAGCAAAATCCTGTTCTCTGCTGTCTTCCGAGACAAGTGTATAGAAATACGCTTTATTCTCACCCGGCTTCGGGCGCAGAATCCGGCCCAACCGCTGGGCTTCCTCCTGCCGTGAACCAAAGGCTCCCGAAACCTCGATCGCCACCGAGGCATCCGGAAGATTCACGGCAAAATTGGCCACCTTGGAGACCACCAGCACCCGCAGCTGCCCTTCATTGAAGGCAGCATACAATTGGCTTCTTTCCCGCTGTGGCGTTTTCCCAGTGATCAAGGGTGCCTGCAGGCTTTCGGCCAGCTGCTCCAGCTGATCCAGGTATTGGCCGATGACCAGTACAGCAGCACCGGTATGGGACTTAATGATCTTGGCGGCAGCTGCTGCCTTGGCCGGATTCCCGGCAGCAAGCCGAAACTGCTCTTTTCCGCCAGCATAGATATATTTGCTCCTTAAACCGGAGTTCATGGGTATCAACATCTCTATGCAATCCACAGCGGCGATCCAGCCCTCTTTCTCCAGAGACTTCCAGGGCAGATCATAACATTTCGGACCGATGAGGGAGAATACATCCCCTTCCCGCCCATCTTCTCTGACAAGCGTGGCGGTAAGCCCCAGACGGCGGGTCGCCTGTATATCCGCCGTAGCCCGGAATACAGGAGCCGGAAGCAAATGGACCTCGTCATAAATGATCAGTCCCCAGTTCCGTTCATTAAACAGATTCATATGCAGAAACGGTCCGTCTTTGGCCCGGCGAAACGTCAGTATTTGATAAGTTGCCACAGTGATTGGACGTACTTCTCTTTTCTCACCGGTATACTCCCCTACGGCATTTGCATCCAGATTCGTCCACCGCAGCAGTTCATCACGCCATTGTCCTACGGAGGTAGAGCTTGAAGTCAGAATCAGCGTCTCGCATTGCAGATCTTCCAACACAGCAAGACCTACAACCGTCTTGCCCGCACCGCAGGGCAGAACGACAACACCGCTGCCTCCCGTGCCCCCAATCCCCCGAAACATACGGACAGCTTCCTTCTGATAATCCCGAAGCCCGAATGATGCTTCCGGTTCCAGTTCCAGCCCCTCTGCTCCCCTCCAGGCCAGACTTAAAGTTTGCCCTTCACGATAACCGGCATAATCCAGCACAGGATAGCCCAGCCTGGTCAGCTCTTGCTTCAGTATCCCGCGCTGTTCAGCGGGACAGACGCTTTCCTGGGGGAGGTGCCTCCGCAGACCCAAAGCCTGTAAGGACTGGTTCACTTCCAATTCATCCAGCAGTCCGGGTTGATTGGCACGTAAAATAATATAGCGGGGATCCCCCATATGAGCATACAGTTCCAAGCTGCCGTACCGGGACATCAGCTCACCAATCTCCTGCTCCAGTTCGGCAGGAAGCCCCCAGCGGGAGAGCTTTTTCAGGCTGGAAATAATGTTCTCCGCTGTATGACCGGAAGCGGCGGCATTCCAGAGCGACAATGGTGTAATCCGGTAGGTGTGGTAAGCGGTTGGGCTTTTGACCAGCTCCGCGTAATCCGCCAGTGCTATTCTTGCGGCCTCGAACCTGGGATGAGCGCAATCCAGCAGGATTGTCCGATCTTTCCGGGTGATGCAGGGCCCTGTTCCATTCATCGAATCCCTCCTGTGCTTATGTCATGTTCAACCTGAGTTGGGTTATGTATCCCGTATCCTCCCCGCAGGATAGCGGAAAAAGCCCATCTCCGCGCCAGCGGACATGAGCTTCCCTTGTATTCTTATCAATGCAGCTGCCGCTGCGAGATTTCGCTTAGCGCTTCTCCCGCTTCGTCCGCGAAGATACGCTTCACCGCCAAATCGCCGAGCGATACGATGCCGATCAGCTTCTTCCCCTGAACCACCGGCAGGCGGCGGACTTGTGCTGAAGCCATGAGTTCAGCCGCCTCGTCCACAGATGCAGATTCGGAAACAGTGATGACCTCTTTGCTCATCACCGTTTCCACGGAGGTTGATCCGGAATGCTTGTCCGCATAACCTCTAAGCACAAGATCCCGGTCTGTAATTACGCCAATCAATGTTTCTCCATCATTAGAATCAACTACGGGAACAAATCCGGTGTCATAGTCTCTCATTTTGACGGCAACCTCATATACATTATCCAGCAGTGTAACCGTCGCAGTATGCGTGGTCATTACCTCTTTGACTGTCTTCAAGAAGCCTTCCTCCTGTCATGTCGCTATGTTATACGGGAGTAGGGTTTCCTCAATGTCTTCAAATTATACGATAAAAGATTATTCGTTCAGACAAGAATCAGCCATTGCCACCAGCAGCTTGGCGCCATGCAGCATGGCCTCTTCGTCAAAATCGAATTTGCTGTGGTGATGCGGATAAACCGCCCCTTTATCCGGATTGCCTGCACCCACAAAGATGAAACAGCCGGGAATCTCTTTGACATAATACGAGAAATCCTCCGCCGGCATAAGCTTCTCCATAAGGATAACATCTGCGGAATCACCCAGTGCCTCAGGAGCCACCCGGAAAAAACGGTTGAATTCCGCTTCATGATTGACCAGCGGCGGGTAACCCATGAGGTAGTCGATCTTGGATTCCGCACCATATGCTGCGGCTATAGAGGCTGTAAGCTCTTCGATTCTCCGCCGGATTAAGTAACGCGTCTCCTCATCAAATGCGCGTACTGTTCCGGTTATCCGGCAGCGTTCCGCGATGATATTCTGGGCAGAGCCTCCCTGGATCGTTCCCACGCTGACAACAGCGGGACATAGCGGATCAACGGAACGGCTGACAATGCTTTGCAGTGCAGTGACAAGCGCTGCACCGGCCACAATGCTGTCGATGGTGCGATGGGGCATGCCGCCGTGTCCGCCTTTGCCGGTAATATCAATAAAAAACTCATCGGCAGAAGCCATTAGCGGTCCGGGGGCACTACCGATGGTGCCCAGTGGAAGCGGAGTCCACAGATGCAGGCCATATATAGCATCTGCCCCCTCCAGCACACCTTCGGCAATCATGCCCTGAGCTCCGCCGGGGCAAATTTCTTCCGCCGGCTGGAATAGAAACCGCAGTTCTCCTGTGATCTCTTCACGGCGGGTGCTGTAATACGAAGCAGCGGCGAGCAGCATGGCTGTATGCCCGTCGTGGCCGCAGGCATGCATGACCCCTGTATTCTGTGAGGCATACTCGCTGCTGTTCTCCTCCGTGATATTCAGGGCATCCATATCCGCGCGCAGGACCACTGCTTTGCCTGGCCGCGTTCCCTTAAGGATTCCTGTCAGTCCATAACCGGCTCCGCTTCTTCTGACCTCAATTCCGAATTCGGCCAATCTGGCCGCTACATAAGCTGACGTCTCCTTCTCCTGGTATGACAATTCCGGATGACGGTGCAGATGGCGGCGCCATTTCACCATTTCCGGAAGCAGTTGTTCGATTGCTAACCTGTCCATATTTGCTCCATTCCCTTCTCCCGATAACCCGCTCCGGCCAAGACAGCAAGCGCTCCGCATCTTCATATCCCGGCCGCAAAGAGCTATATTTCTTTTATTGTAGCAGAAACGCAAAAAAGTGGGTATCTCCAGGCCCCGCCTGCCCTTGCGCAACCTTGGGAAACATACTATCATGAGGTAGACGTCTATAATTGCGATCAGAAATAATCATTATACTTCATAAAGGGGATATGTGCGCTATGATATTTGAGAACACGGGCCTCGTAGGATTGAAAAGCGATCTTCTCTATCTGGACGAAAGCGCGGCCAAGGCCGGGTTCATCCGCTGGCAATGGGAATACTATCGCGCCACTTACGACTGTAAGATCGAAGATCAGCAGAACGGCGGAGAATACTTCCTGCGGATCAATACGCGCGCTGTCGAAGGAAAGCTGGAGAAGCCGGATACCATACTTGCCATTGAAGCCGTTTACTTGGGCAAAGCAACCTTTCCCCATGGCCTGGAGTATACATCCCCTGTGCCGCAGCCTGTACTGGACACTGCCGCTAAGCGGATACTTGAACTGAAAGAGCTGTTGGAAGCTTGAGTAGCGTAAAGGGAAAGACAACCAAAAAAGTCAGCCTGCCCAAAAGAGGAACACCCGACTTCCAACTGCTTATTCTCACTTTGCTCCTTGTCGGCTTTGGACTGGTTATGGTTTTCAGCGCCAGCTCCAGTCTCACTCTGGCCAGTCAAAAATTCGGCAATGATTCGTTGTATTTTGTAAAAAAACAAGTTGTCTTTGTCATACTGGGAACCATCGTCATGTTTACGGTCATGAATATCCATTACAGCAAATTCAAAAAATGGTACGTGCCCATCTTCATCCTTACCTTGATTCTGCTGCTTGTAGTGGCTTTTACGGAGCGTATCAACGGTGCAAAAAGCTGGCTGAGCATCGGGAAGCTGGGCATCCAGCCTACCGAACTGGCCAAACTCTCAATTATCCTTTATTTATCTGCACTCATTTCCAAAAAAGGCGAGCGGCTAAGGGATTTGCGCACCGGTTATATTCCGGTGATGGTCATTGTGGGAATTGTGGCCGGTCTAATTATGATGCAGCCGGATCTGGGCTCCTGTCTTATTCTGGTGGCTACCAGCGGGCTTGTCATTTATGCCGGGGGGGCCAGTATGAAGCATATTCTCGGTTCAATCGCCTTGCTAGTGCTGGGGGTTGGACTTGTCATGGGGGCAAAGACAGCAATTGATTCCTTGTCCCCGCCTACAAGTGAGAACATAGCCGCCAATGATTACAGAAAAGACCGGATTTCAGCCTTCCTGGATCCGGCTCAAGATGCTTCAGACAGCGGCTATAATATCATGCAGTCTTTGATTGCCCTCGGAGAAGGCGGAACTACAGGCTCCGGATTTGGACAAAGCGTGCAGAAGCTTCATTACCTGCCATATCCGTATACTGACTTTATATTTGCGATAATCGGGGAGGAACTGGGGTTTGTTGGAACCTCCATCTTTCTCCTGCTGTATCTGTACTTTATCTGGCGAGGCATTCTGATTGCGCTCAGGTGCACCGATCCCTTCGGCACACTCGTTGGCATCGGAGTCATGGGGCTGATCGCCATCCAGGCCTTTGTCAACATCGGCGGGGTGACGAAGACGATTCCGTTGACGGGGGTAACCCTGCCTTTCATCAGCTATGGCGGTTCCTCTCTGCTTGTTTCCATGCTGTGCATGGGAATCATGCTCAGCATTTCGAGAGAAACCAACCGTCCCGCCAAGGAGGAGGTCACGAAATCCGTGACCACTGTAAGAGGTGTCCGGGCCCGCTAAGGGTACATAAGAGGAACTCTTGGTTAAATCAAGCTGAAACGGAAGGATAATTTATAGAGTGAAGCATATAAATTATTATATTTACAAAAAGGCAGTCCGGAGAGAACCTCCCGGACTGCCTTTTTGTCATGCCCCGCGACTCACTTGGAGAGACGGGAATAACCGCTTACGAAATTTCGTCATTCTTGAAGGCTACGCCTTCCACTTTGACATTAACCTCAACAATATGAAGCCCTGTCATGCTCTCCACTGCTTCGCGCACATTCTGCTGAAGCATCCGGCATACCTCGTGGATCGGAGTTTCATAGAGAACAATAATACGCAAATCAACTGCGGCTTCAAGCTGTCCCACTTCAACGGTAACACCCTTTTGCACGTTTTTACCGCTCAGACGCTTAGCCCAGCCTTCTGACAAGCCGCCTGACATGGCCGCAATTCCCGGAGTCTCCAAGGCAGCCAAGCCGGCAATTTTCGAGACGACATCATTTGATATCCGTATGTTTCCCATTTCCAATTGAAGTTGTTCCGCCATGCCATATCCCCCCTACACTCATTATCAATTATTGTAATTCGAAAACAGGCTAAAAAGCAAATGACTTTCTATCATGCCCGTTTACACACTGGATCAATTTGGTTATATTGAATTATGAATTCAACCTACATATACAAGACTGGAGTGTGCCACACTTGAAAAAATGGATTTCACCTTCGCTAATGGTCATTACTTTCCTACTTAGCGCAATTGGTCACTATGCAAATTGGGACCACACCCTTCAGTTCGTGGTATCTGCCATCGCCGTCATTTTTGTGGCAGGCTTCCTCGGAAGGGCCACAGAAAGCGTAGCCCACTACGCCGGTCAGCGGCTCGGAGGTTTTCTTAACGCAACCTTCGGCAATGCGGCCGAACTGATCATCGCCTTCTTCCTGGTCAAGGAAGGGCTGTATGACATGGTTAAAGCCTCTCTCACCGGTTCGATCATCGGTAATCTGCTGCTCGTTCTCGGGCTCAGCATCTTTGCCGGCGGCATGAAATTCAAGGTTCAGAATTTCAATGTCACGTTGGCCGGACTGAACGGTTCCTTGATGATCGTGGCCGTCATTGCCTTGTTTGTTCCCGCTATGTTCTTCAACACCCACTCCATCACGGAGAAGGACACCGATGTGCTAAGTCTTGTTGTCGCCGGGCTGCTTATCGCTGCGTATATCGCCTGGCTGGTCTTCTCTATGATAACACACAAGAAATACTTGGAGGATGTCACTGTGGACGGCGACGAAGAGCTGCCGAACGAGCATGCGCCCGTCTGGTCGAAGAACAAATCCATTCTCTATCTTGTACTGGCTACAGTGATGGTCGCTTTTGTCAGTGAATGGCTGGTGGGGACGCTAGAGACGTTAACCGAACGTTTCGGGTTCAGTGAGCTGTTCGTCGGTGCATTCCTTGTGGCGATTATCGGTAACGCCGCGGAGCACAGTGCTGCGATCATGCTGGCGATGAAGAACAAGATCGGTGCCGCCGTGGAGATCGCCGTCGGCAGCAGCCTGCAGATCGCCTTGTTCGTAGCCCCCGTTCTGATCTTTGCCAGCTATTTTATGGGCGATACGATGGATATTGTGTTCACCATCATCGAGATCGTCGCCATCGCCGTCTCTGTGTTTATTGCTAAATCGATCATACAGGACGGTGCGACCAACTGGTACGAAGGACTTCTCCTGCTCGTTGTTTATATGATTCTGGGTGTCTCTTTCTACCTGGTATAAGGTTGACCCCGCGAGAAGCTGCTACACTTCATACGAAACAAAAAACGCACATGAGCGGCCCGGCGGTCCTCATGTGCGTTTTTATAAATGGTTAGAGACTTGGCTTACAGCTCGCGCTCTTCCGCCTTCTTATTCAAAGCTTCGTACAGCACGGCCAAATTGCGTTCCAGCTCGCTCAGCACAAGCTTGCCCGTTTGCTCAGGCACCAGTCCCGCTCTGACCGCAAAATCGACCTCTTTGGAGAAGCCGTACATCTGGGTATCCAGCACTTCCTCATAGAGAGGGCAGTAACGAGTCGCCAGATTCTCCATCTGCACTTCGATGAGCTTCTGAATTTTATCGGCATCTTCTTGTAGAAGAGTGATCGCTTTAAGATTAAGCTGTTCCTGCAAATCCGATGAAGTCATGCATTTTCCCCCCCATGTCCAAAAGTTACAGCTGCAAATGCTATTTAATTTAATATTAGTCGAAATCCGAACCCAATACAAGAATTCAGTTTTTAATATATATAAAAACGCCCCACCGCAAGGGCAGGACGTCTTCGGAAATAGTAGATTACTCCGCAACAACTGTAAAATTCAAACCGTGTTTGGCAAAAACTTCACTCATTGCTTTTTTCGCTTCTTCGGCATCTGTGCCATGAACATGAAGCTCGTAGCTCTGGCTGGAGACCAGAGTAGTGAACAACCCAAGAATACTCTTAACATCAATATACTTGTTGTCCGCTTGAAGAACGATAGAAGAGTTGAACTGGCTTGCCGTTTGGGCAATATCCACGATTGCCGCATTGTTACTGGACATAGGAATCCCTCCGCAACTTGATTATGGAACAAAGTCTTTTCTAATCAATTCCATGATACATTGAATCCGCTTACTCGCGCAAGGTGTTTTCTTTTTATTACATCTTATTTCAGGTTTTCCGGGTTCAGACCTTGAAGTTCCGGAATAACGAAGATACCATCCTTGCGGATCAGCACATCATCAAAATAGATTTCTCCGCCGCCGTACTCCGGACGCTGAATCAGCACCAGATCCCAGTGAATGGACGAGCGGTTGCCATTATCAGTCACATCATAAGCCTGGCCCGGGGTGAAATGCAAGCTTCCGGCGATTTTTTCATCGAACAATATGTCCTTCATCGGATGCAGAATGTAGGGGTTGAAGCCAATGGCAAATTCACCGATATGGCGTGCGCCGTCGTCGGAATCCAGAATTTCGTTCAAGCGAACCGTATCATTGCTGGACGCTTCGACAATTTTGCCGTTCTCGAATTTGAATTTCACATTTTCAAAAGTCACACCGTTATAAAGTGTCGCAGCGTTGTAGCTGATCGTGCCGTTGACGGAATCACGAACAGGAGCGCTGTAAACCTCGCCGTCGGGAATGTTTTTTTGGCCGGAGCATTTCTCTGCACCGATACCCTTAATGGAGAATGTGAGCTCTGTTCCCGGTCCCGCGATACGCACCTTATCGGTTGCACGCATCAGCTCGGCAAGCGCATCCTGTGCTTTGTCCATTTTGGCATAATCCAGGTTGCACACCTCGAAGTAGAAGTCTTCGAATGCTTCCGTAGTCGTATTCGCCAGTTGGGCCATGCTCGCATTAGGATAGCGCAGAACCACCCATTTGGTGTGCTTCACGCGTTGTTCACTATGTACCGGGTGGGAATATAGGGAATTGTACAGCTTCATATTCTCTTCCGGCACATCAGCCAGATCATTGACATTCTCTCCTGCACGGATACCGATATAACAATCCATTTGCTTCATCCGGTTCAGATCAATCTCTGCCCAGGTCTGCAGACTCTCACGGGTAGCATATTGAAGCATGCTGCGCAGAACAGTCCGGTCCGTCAGCTGCACGAATGCGTTGCCTCCGGCTTTGCCGACTTCCTCCACAACAGCTTTAATTAGATCTCTTTCGCTGCCGATCATTTCAACGAGCACGTTCTCGCCCGGCTGCACATTTACGGAATACCCTACAAGGTTTGCCGCAAGCTTCTGAATTCTTGGATCCTTCATTCTTCTCTCTTCCTTCCTCATCACTAAAAATAAACATACTATTCTATTGTAGCACGCCCGCAAAAGAGCGCAAGATCTCATGGTCAGTCAGCTCTGCTTCACCGGAACCCATAAAAATCAACTTTGGTGATGTAAGTTTCTTCGGCGTCACTTCCGGCGGCAGTTGGATATTTTACCTTACGGGTCCAGGTCAGCCGCTTGGGCAGATTGCGCTTCACATCCACCTTCAGATAATACACCGATGAAATTTCGGCTTGCTCGAGCCTCTGCCGCAGCTCCTCGTCCTTCTGCTCCCATAATGCCATCATTGCCTCATTGACCTGCTTAGGCTTGCCTGCGGCCTCCTGTGGCTTGCTGTCACCGGACGGACGGATCAGCAGCATCTCTCTCTCCAGTTCGGCAGACAGCTGTTTCCTTGCCTCTCCTGGGGTCAGCTCGATCCGAAGTTCTTTGGTCCCTCTGGCGGCTCCTGCCCGCTTCGTTACCTTTTTCTCATTGCCCTCCAGTTCTTCCAGCTGAAGCAGCGGATTGAGCGCAGGAAGCGGATTACCGGCATTTGCTGCTGGAGCACCGGTCAGCATCGTCCATTCCCCGTCTTTTTTCTCCAATTGCGTGTAGTATGCCTCGGGAGTTTGTCTCTGTTCAAGCTTTTTCAGACCAGCTTTAGCCGCTGCCTTGGTCTTCCCATTCTCATCCGGCAGCAAAGTATACAGACTTACCTTGTTGTGATCTGCAACCTTCCCACCATAATAGAGCGCCGATTGCTCAACCGGCTTCCCTCCCAGCAGTAATGCAGCGGCACCTTCAAAGGATACCCCGTCTGTACCATCCATCCCGGCCAGAACGAGACTCAGCTCCTGGTCAGCCGGCTTATCCGAAATGGCACCACAGCCGCTGCATAGCAGGCAATATAAAGATAAAACTACAGCAAGAATCGCCTCGCGCCGCCATAAAGGTAATTTCATCGTGTTCAAGCCTTTCCGGTCCAAGTGTAGTTGCTCCTACAAATTCACCCGGAGGCGGAGCCAAGGCCAAATAGAAGTACCCGGGTGAACAATTAATAATAGGTTCCCCCTGCTGCCCGGGCTTATACTTTGATCTGTATTTCAAAAAAAAGAATCCCAGCCGTCAGGCCAGAGGATTCTTTGCCGTACTATCCACTTTCTTGGTATCGATGACAACCTGATTGCGGCCGTTGTTCTTGGCTTCGTAAAGTGCCATATCGGCCCTGTAGAACAGCGACTCTACACTCACCCGTTCATCTGTCCAACTCCATTCCGCGATGCCGCAGGATACGGTAACACGAGGCTCGGTCTCACCCATTACCCGCTTGCGGATCCGTTCGGCTACATAAAAAGCCTGCTGCACCCCCAGCTGCGGCAAATAGACCGCCAGCTCCTCCCCGCCCCATCTGGCAGCGATATCGCCTTGGCGGATGGAGGACTTCACAATCTCGCTCACCTGCTTCAGAATTTTGTCGCCCTTCTGATGGCCGTAGGTATCGTTGACCGTCTTAAACTGATCAATATCAACGACAATCAAAGAGCCGCAGAAGTCCGATGTCTGCCTCTCCTTGATCTCCTCATCCAGGTAATGGCGGGCATAAAGACCGGTGAGACTATCACGGTTGGCCAGGAACCGCACCTCAGCATGCAGCCGGGCGTTGCCTACCGCAAGCCCGATGTGGCCCGCCATCGCCTGCAGCAGCCTGAAGCTGTCATAGGAAAAGAAATACGGTTCCCGGTGGGCAAGCATAATAGCACCGCGTACTTCTCCGCCTACATTAAGGGGAGTGGCAATCAGCGACTGCGAGCGAGTTGCGTCCATGAGCTTCGAAGAGGGTCCCGGCGTATTTAAATAATCCGACAAAATGATCGGCTCACCTGTAGTGTAGACATTGCCTCCCAGCCCTTGCCCTACTTCTATAAGTTCATTGCGCAGCGGAAGATGATTGCAGGCAATCGCCTCCAGCCCGCCTTTCTCTTCATTCATATGCAGAATGCAGCAATAATCGGCAGCAAACATCTCCAGCAGCTCTTCAAAGGCATACTGAAAAATATCACCCAACCGCAGGCTTTGGTTCAAACGCTGTGTCATTTCATTGCTCATACGCAATTCACGAATAAGCTGGTTGGAGCGTTCATACAGCTTGGCATTCTCAAACGCTGTCCCGGCCGTATCGGCAACCATCGAGAGGAAACGCAGGTCAACCTCCGAGAAAACCGGCTTATCCATAATCATATGAAAGACACCATATACGCCTTGCTTCCCTCCGAGCGGGAGGCCGACCTCCACATGCTGACTGTCCTCGCGCCCGGCATGCAGTGCTACCCGGCCGTCCTTGAAGGCACGCGCGCAGACATCATCACTATCCCAAAGCAGCGGAAGCGGCTTTACCTGCGGATGCGTGCTGCGGTGGTCCTGTGACATAAACAGCTCCAGTCTGGCACCCGGATACATCGCGGCAATACTCTCAATGACCTCGGTAAGCACGGCATCGACATCAATGTTGTCGTGCATCCGCTGGACAATCTGGAACAGGAGCGAACGGCGGATGCTCTCCCGCTCGGCATGCTGGTACACTCCCGCTAGATCTGATACAAAAACATGCTCAAACCTGCGGTAAAAGCAGGTCTGGAAATGCATGGCCATTGCTTCAGCCGTATTCTTTCCGCCCTGCTCATACTCCACGGCAGTCATGGAGCAGGCAAGCAGAGCAAAGATTTCCCGTTGACCTCGGGTAAACACCGGCAAGGTCAAAAGGTACACAGCTTGTCCGTTCTTCTGCTCCGGGACGGCATTGGCATCTCCGGAAAGCAGGCTTAGCCCTGCGGCTTCCGCCCATTGCGCATCCCAGCCCTCCTCTCGGATATTGCCGGAATCTGAGTCTAAAGGTTCAATCCACTTCCCTTCAAAATCCAGCAGACCCCAGTTCCATGATTCCGCGAAGGGAGGAACAGCCAGTCCACGCCAGTCCGCGAAGCTTTCCGCAATCAAATTGGCTGCATACGGGAAATCATAGGATACAATATCCGTTTCCCTGAGCCATGCGGCGGGATCTATCATATCTCCGCTTGACTGCATAGTGTCCTGCAACAGCATACGAGTGTCTTTGCGGCCGTATGCTTCCTGAACTGACATAAGCGGATCCCCTTTGCGTCTCATATTATTAATCTTCCGATAACATCTAATTAGCTATATTTTACTCTCTTTTTTCCTGTATTGCATTATATTTTCCTGATTTCAGGGATTTTTTTTAGGACCAAAGAACTAACGACAAAGATAGACAAAATCTCCTTAAAGATGCACTTGACTTTAACTGTTGTTTTCATATAATATTTATTGTTGAACAAGACTGTAAGAAGTCTTAATTGGGCGTAACGTTGTGTCACCCTCTACGCATTTCGTTACTGCCAGGGCAGCGGCTGAACTTCCCTGGCAGTGTGAAACCATTTGACGCTTTCACGGATACGGATTGCGGCGCAAATAGGCCCTACAATGAAATTTCAACTATAAAGGAGTCTACTATAACATGGCACGTTACACCGGACCTAAATTCAAACTCAGCCGCCGTCTGGGCATTTCCCTTAGCGGTACAGGCAAAGA
Source organism: Paenibacillus paludis (assembly GCF_042610515.1). Classification (NCBI taxonomy): domain Bacteria; kingdom Bacillati; phylum Bacillota; class Bacilli; order Caryophanales; family Paenibacillaceae; genus Paenibacillus; species Paenibacillus paludis. Next base: position 117,687 of record NZ_JBGJZP010000003.1, on the reverse strand, counting down.
CCTGAAACGCCCTTTCCCACCAGGACAGCATGGCGCTAACCAACGCAGAAAAGTAAGTAACTACGGAATGCAGCTTTTGGAAAAACAAAAACTGCGCCACATGTACGGCTTGGGCGAAAAGCAGTTTAAAACTCTTTTCACTAAAGCACAAAAGATCCAAGGTATCGCGGGCGAAAACTTCATGTTCCTGCTCGAAAGCCGCTTGGACAACCTGGTTTACCGTCTTGGTTTCGCTAACTCCCGTGCAGGTGCACGTCAGTTGGTATCCCACGGACACGTAACCGTTAACGGCAAAAAAGTCGACATCGCTTCTTACCGTGTAAGCGTGGGCGACGTTATCGGACTTCGCGAAAGAAGCCGCGCTATGACTTCTATCAAAGAAGCTTTGGAAAACCGCTCCCACCTTCCAGCTTACCTGGAATATGCTGACGGATCTTTCGAAGGTAAATACATCCGTTTGCCAGAACGCGCTGAGCTTTCCCAAGACATCGATGAGAAACAAATCGTCGAGTTCTACAACCGTTAAGATTTCGCGAACAGCGAATGCAAAGCAAAGCCTCCGGAGAATTCCGGAGGCTTTTTTGTATGCATGTTCTTGTGCCAGGCGAGATAATTCTATTTAACAAGTCTTTTCCATTCCTTCTGAATTAGCTTCTGTGGTAAATTCAGGATAACTACTGAATCGGAGGAACCTGAATGCATCTATTAAAAGATAATTTAGTCATTCGTGAAGCAACTGCCAACGATGCGCAAACCTTGTGCAACTGGTGGAACGATGGAATGATCATGGCCCATGCCGGATATCCTGAAGGTCTCGGTACTACAGTCCAAGAGACTCTGGAGATGCTTCAGAATGCTACCGGCTGCAACCATCGCCTGATCCTGGAAATCGATGATGTGCCCGTTGGGGAAATGAACTTCAGAATATTAGCCGGGCACTGTGCAGAGATTGGTATTAAAATCTGCAATTTCAATCACCATAATCAAGGATTTGGGAGTGCGTTTCTTACTATGCTTATCAGCTCCCTGTTTAAGCAGCTGGAGGTTCAAAAAATCATTCTGGATACCAACCTCAAGAACTACAGGGCGCAGCATGTCTATGAGAAGCTCGGCTTTCGCAAAGTTGCGGTTCATCATGACTCCTGGAGAAATCAGCTCGGGGAACTGCAATCTTCAGTTGACTACGAGTTAACTAAAGAGAATTATGTAATGAAAGCTTCGGCAGATTAGGCTGCATTATGCAAAATAACCCCTAAGCTAATGTTAATTTGGCAAACTTCCGCTTGCCTACCTGGACAATGTCGCCCTCCTGAGGCTGGATTTCCCCGTTCGGATCCTCCTGCTTCACCCCGTTCAGCTTCACTGAGCCCTGCTGGATCGAACGTTTAGCTTCGCCTTTGGAGCCTGCAAAACCAAGCAGCGTTAACAGCTTGACCAGCTTAATTGTGCCGCTCAACAGCTCTTTAGCCGGTATGCCGATTGTCTCAATATCCTCCGGGAGCGCACGCTGCTGGAACACCGTAATGAAGTGCTGCTGCGCGGCCTCCGCGGCTGCTGTTCCATGGTACATTCGTACTAATGTATATGAAAGACGCATTTTGACATCCCGTGGATGGGCCGTCCCGTCGGCCAGACCCGCTTTCAAGGCAGCGAGCTCCTGATTGCTGATATCTGTAGCCATTTCGTAATATTTCAGCATCACCTCGTCCGGCACGGACATCGCCTTGCCATAGATTTCATTAGCCTCCTCATCAATGCCGATGTAATTCCCCAGACTCTTGCTCATCTTCTGCACACCGTCGATTCCTTCCAGCAGCGGCATCAGTATAACAGCTTGCGGTTCCAGGCCATATTCCTTCTGCAGTGTACGGCCCATCAGCACATTGAACTTCTGGTCCGTGCCTCCAATCTCCACGTCGGTCTTAAGAGCAACGGAATCCATCCCTTGCATCAGCGGGTAGAAAAATTCATGAATACTGATGGCCTGACCGCCCTGGAAGCGTTTGGAGAAATCGTCGCGTTCCATCATCCGGGCTACGGTTACTTTTGCCGCCAGATTTACAACATCTGAAAAGGACAACGGGCTGAGCCATTCCGAGTTGCAGAAGATCTTTGTTTTCTCCGGGTCAAGAATCTTGAAAATCTGCTTCTTGTAGGTTTCGGCATTACGCTGCACATCTTCTTCGCTAAGCTGCCTCCGTGTCTCGGATTTGCCCGTAGGATCCCCGATACGTCCGGTGAAATCTCCGATGACCAGCTGCACCTGATGCCCGAGCTCCTGGAACTGGCGCAGCTTATGAATCACAATAGTGTGTCCCACATGAATATCCGGCGCCGACGGATCAAGACCCAGTTTGATGTTTAGCGGAATACCCGCAGCAACGGATTGGATCACTTTGCGCTTCATTTCCCCCTCTGGCACTATTTCCACGGCACCGCGCGTGATCACTTCCATCTGACGCTCGACTTCCTGCTGTTGGCTGATTGAAAGCTCTTCCCAAGTCATTTCCTTATTCCTCCCAGTTTTTCAACACTAATCAATCCAAAGAACGCAAAAAGAGCCTCTCATTCATCCCAAGGGACGAGTAAGAGGCTCGCGGTACCACCCTAATTAAAGATTTGCCGTGCCGGAGCACAAGCATTCTCTTTCACTTCATTGCCATAACGGGCTTGCACCCGGTCCAGGACTACTGAACAAGCGAAATGCGCTTGTAGTTCCTCCGGACAGCTCCAGACTGTAATTCAAAGGGGCCTGCTGCCGGTTCGCACCACCCACCGGCTCTCTGAAACACATGGCTTTCCTTCTACTGATGCCTTTCCACGCTTTTCGAATATCCAATTGAGTAAACTTATACCATAGGACCTTTTAAAAAGTCAACACCTCATGAATTCGACTTTCAGGCAGAAGCGCATTCAAATACGCCAAATTGTGCTATAATAGTTCCGTTAAAAGGAGGATTATCGTCGATGGTTGAGGAGAACAAAAAGAAGACCGTAAAACAGCATCCACCCCGAAGATCCTGGCTCCGCAGGTTCGGTTCAGTCGTAAAGTGGATGTTTATACTCGGCATACTAGGCATTCTGTTTGCTGGTGGTGCCTTGGCAGGCTACATAACTTCCATTGTGAAAGATGATCCTGTGCGCACCGAAGAATTGATTCAGCAGCAAGTCAGCTTGAACGCCGTCACCGGGTTTGCCTATTTCCGGGATGGGCAACCGATCGGTCAGCTTCGCACCGAAGAAGACCGCAGGCTAATTGAATTCAACGATATTCCACAGCTTGTGATTGATGCCGTCCTCGCTATAGAGGACAATAACTTCTATGACCATAAAGGAGTGGATTTCAGCAGTACCCTTCGTGCCGTCAAGCAGAAGCTGCTCAACGAATCGGTCCAGACCGGGGGCAGTACGCTTACCCAGCAGCTCGCAAGACGTGTATTTCTGAATCTGGACCGTACGGAAGACCGCAAAGTGAAGGAAATCCTGCTCTCCCTGCGGCTTGAACGTTTTTTATCCAAACAGGAAATTATTACCGCATATCTCAATAAGGTTCCCTTTGGGAACGGCTCCAACGGTTATAATGTGTTCGGTATCAAAGCCGCATCCAAGGGCATCTTCGGTGTGGAGGACCTGGAGAAGCTGAATGTTGCGCAAGCTGCCTATTTGGCCGGTCTGCCCCAGCTTCCTTCCAAGTATTCCGCATTTAACGGAGTGGGTGAATTCAACGAGACGGCCTTTAACAGAGCCATGGAGCGCCAGCAGCTCGTACTGCGGCGGATGCTGGAGGAGAACAAAATCACTTCCTCCCAGTATGATGAAGCGCGCCTCTTTGACATCAAAGGCTCTCTGGCACCGCATTCTAAGAAGGCCTATGCTACATTCCCTTACTTGATGCTGGAAACCGAACGCAAGGCGGCAGAGATCCTACTGTCGATCAACGAAGACAAGAAAAAAGCGAAAGATACCACGAGTCCGGCAGAAGACACAGTGCTTCTGGAGGAAGCCCGTCAGAAGCTAATGACCGGCGGATACCGTGTATACACTACGATTGACAAAAAAGTATACAGCGCTATGCACAGCATCTCCGAGAACAGTGATAATTTCACAAAAGACAGCAAGGCCAGAGGCAAGGAACAGACAGCCGGGATGATGATTGAGAACAAGACCGGAGCCATCCTGGGGATGATCGAAGGCCGGGACTTCAACATTGAACAGATGAACTATGCTACGCAGATGGTCCGTCAGCCGGGCTCGACCATGAAGCCGATTGCTGCTTATCTGCCTGCACTTGATGCGGGTCTGATCCAGCCTGCCGGCATCCTCGACGATGCTCCAATCATATTGAAGGATGGTTCCAAGGGATTCCACATCCCGAAGAATGCCAACAACCGTTATCAGGGTCTGGTTACCGCCCGCTATGCGCTTAACAAGTCTTTGAACATTCCTGCGCTCAAGCTGTTTAATGAGAAGGTTGGCATCGAAGACGCCTGGGCTTTTTCCAAGAAGCTGGGGATTACGACCATCCAGGATGAAGACTACAGTGCAAAAACCGGCGTAATCGGCGGTCTGCGTTATGGTGTATCTGTCGAGGAACTGACCAATGCCTACTCCTCCATCGCGAACAATGGCGCTTTTACCGATGCCTATATGATCGAGAAGATCGTCGATTCGGAAGGAAAAGTCGTTTACCAGCATAAGGTCAATCCGGAGCAGGTCTACTCCAAACAGACGGCATACCTCATGACGGATATGCTGCGCACAGTCATTACCGACGGAACTGCCAGCACTGTCAGAAAGAATTATAAACACTTCAAGGACGTACCTATTGTCGGCAAGACTGGTTCTACCCAGAATTACGGCGATGTGTGGTTTATGGGCTATTCACCGGATGTCACTCTCGGAATGTGGGTTGGCTATAAGGAGCAGATCAATACGCTCCAGGGAGATGCCCAGAAACGGCAGGCCCAGACGTTATGGACCAAGGTCATGAATGCGGTTATTGACAAGCGGCCTGAGCTGTTCGTAACGAAAGAGTTCAGTAAGCCTGACGGCATCGTCAAAAAGACGGTTTCGGCGTACAGCGGCAAGCTGCCTACCTCTTTAACCGACAAGTTTACTACAGACATGTTCAATGCCAAGTATGTACCGACGGAAAGTGATGATGGTATATCCAAAGCTAAATACATCACATACAAAGGCGTGAATTATATTCCGCTGGAAGGAACCCCTGAGGATTTCCTGAAGGAGAAGATCGTGGTGAAACGCGAGAAGCCGATTCAGGATCTGGTCAAGGAGCTGCTCGCCGCTTTCCCTGCAATGAAAGAGCACAAGGATTTGTCATATTATATGCCGGCTGATGCCAAAACCGATTTCCCGACCGAGGTGGATCCGCGTGTCGACGACGGTACGGCTCCTGCTGCTCCAGGCGAAGTAAGCGTGTCCTACAACAGCGGCAAAGCCATAATCAGCTTTACGCCTAGCAGCTCATCAGACGTTGTAGGCTACCGGCTGTACCGTTCCATGAACGGAGGCCCATTCAAGAAACAGCTTGTGCTTTCAGCCGGTGAAGGCAACGCTTTCTCGTCAGGCACACCTTCCAGTGTGAATGCCGCCTTCTACGTGGCTGCCGTTGATGTGGCCGATCATGAGTCAGCTTCCGGCAGTGTAGCCGGAGGTGCTACCCCGACTCCCGAAGCGACGCCTGCTCCGACAGAACTGCCGGGGACAGAACCAACGCCGGAAGGGGAGATTATACCGGGTGCCACCGAAGATCCCGGCATGATCATCGTTCCGCCAGTGAACGGAACGGAGATACCTCTTGACAGCGGAAGTGGAAGTAACGCTGCCGGAGGAAATGCTACCGGCAACGGACAATAACCGCAATAGCGGATTGCCTGAGGCGATCCATACAGAACAGCAAAAACACCGTTTCCGCGGATTCGCGGGAAACGGTGTTTTTTGTTATGCTGCCGCATGGCTTAGTCCTCAATGGTCGACAAATCCCCTTCAGGCAGATGCAGCTCCCAGGCTTTCAGCACCCGGCGCATAATTTTGCCGGAGCGTGTCTTGGGCAGCTTATCTTTGAATTCGATCTCCCGGGGCGCTGCATGAGCAGATAAACCGGCTTTGACAAAAGCGGCGATCTCTTCCTTAAGCTCCGTGGTCGGATAATAACCTTCCCGTAAGGAAATAAACGCCTTGATGATCTCTCCCCGCAGCACATCAGGTTTGCCGATGACCCCAGCCTCGGCTACCGCCGGATGCTCTACCAGCTTGCTCTCCACCTCAAATGGACCAATCCGTTCACCAGAGGAATTGATTACATCATCTATCCGGCCCTGGAACCAAAAATAACCATCCTCATCCATGTAGGCTGAGTCACCCGAGATATACCATCCGGGAATCCGGAAATACTCGTCGTATTTGGCCTTATTGTTCCAAATGGCGCCCATCATGGACGGCCAAGGGGTTCGAATCGCAAGATTTCCCATGGAATAAGGCGGCAGTACATTGCCCCTGTCGTCCAATATCGCTGCTTCAATGCCCGGCAGCGGACGTCCCATGGAACCCGGCTTAATATCCATCCGCGGGTAATTGCAGATTAACTGCGCGCCTGTCTCTGTCATCCACCACGTATCATGAATGCGCTGATGATAGAATTTGTCACCCCAGCGGACAACTTCCGGATTTAACGGCTCCCCTACGGACAGCACATGGCGCAGGCTGCTTAGGTCGATGCCCTCCAGGCTAGCCTCCCCTGCTCCCATCAGCATGCGGAAAGCGGTAGGGGCACTGTACCATACAGTAACGGCGAAACGCTCAATCGTCTTGTACCAGTCCTGCGGGCTGAAACGCCCGCCCCGCACGACATTGGTTACTCCGTTCAGCCAAGGGGCAAAGATGCCATAAGAAGTGCCGGTGACCCAGCCTGGATCAGCCGTACACCAATAGACATCGTCAGGCTGCAGGTCCAGTACGATTTTGCCGCTATAATAGTGTTGGATCATTGCTCTTTGTACATGATAGACACCTTTGGGTTTACCTGTGGAACCCGAGGTGTAATGCATAATCAGCCCGTCATCCAAACTGAGCCACTCGGGCTCAAGTTCAGCTGAAGCTGCCACCATCTCTTGTTCAAAGCCCAATATCCCCTGCTCCACATCGGTTGCACCGCCGACAACAATAATATGGCGCAGTTCCGGCAGCTCACTCTGCTTCACCCGGTGTAGGAGCTCCGGTGTAGTCACCAGCGCCACTGCGCCGCTGTCCTCAAGCCGGTCCTTAACCGCCGTTTCCATAAATGCCTCGAATAGCGGACCAGCCACTGCTCCGATCTTAAGAATACCCAGCAGACTGAAATACAGCTCCGGCTTCCGCGGCATAAAAATAAACACGCGGTCTCCTTTACCAATGCCGTGCTTGCGCAGAACGTTACCGAACCGGTTCGAGCGTTCCTGCAAATCGGAAAAGGTATATCTTTCCTCTCTCGACGAATCGCTGTAAAGTAAGGCGGTTGACGCCCCACGGCCTTCCTGCACATGACGGTCCACGGCTTCATGGGCCATATTCACCTTGCCGGTACTATACCAGGAGAAGTCCCTCTCTACATCCTCCCACCGGAATTCGCTGACTGCCTGGGAATAATCCGCCATATTTGCGTTTTGCACGCGGCCCGGCAAAATTTCGCTGTGGACTTGCCCCATTACTCTTGCCTCCCTTACTCGTTTGATTTAAGCTTTAAGGGCGAGATTGATTTCCATCAAAATCCTGTCAATGTATTAAATGTGAAGTTTTTATGTCGGAATTAGTATATCACAGCAAGCGGTTACATTCCATATTTTAGTTAAGCGAAGGGAGCCCATTCATGGAGCACCGCAAAATCCGCGTTTCCCATACCTTTGTATATAACAGCAAGAACATTACAGTCAGTGGACCTTTATCTCCAAGCCTGCTGGAGGGCCTGCTTATGCATCCTGATCTGGATGCCTTCCGCAAACCAAGCGAACAGCTGGAAGCGCTCATAGACATCGCAGGACTGCCTGAGGGGCGGGTGATCGCCGCTGTCGAGAACCAAACTGTTATAGGCTATGTAACCTTTCACTATCCGGATGAATTGGAGCTTTGGTCACAGGGGGGAATGATGGATCTCATTGAGCTGGGGGCTGTAGAGGTGGCTAACGGGTATAGAGGGAGCGGGCTTGGCAAGCTGTTGATTTCCACCGCCTTTGAGCGGGAACAGTTGGAGAACTGCATCGTATACACCACGGAATATTACTGGCACTGGGACCTGAAAGGCAGCGGGCTTGATGTATGGGCCTACCGGAAAATGATGGAGAAGCTGATGAAAACCGTAGATATGGTATGGTATGCTACGGATGATCCGGAAATCTGCTCTCATCCGGCCAACTGCCTTATGGTCCGTATCGGACGGGAAGTTCCGATGTCGTCTCAGGAAACCTTTGACAGAGTGCGCTTCAGACAGCGCTTTATGTACTAGAATAACCTGCCCTGCCTGATCACATTGCCTTCAGCATATATTCAAGTATGGCATGGGAACGCTCGGAAGCCTCTACTGTGAATTCGTGGTAATTGACATTCGCCGATCCGTCAGCCTTATCTGACATTGAACGGAGGATGACAAAGGGGATTTCATTCATGAAACACACCTGTGCAACAGCAGCCCCTTCCATCTCGGCGCAGGCGCCGTTCAGCTCCAGCCGCAGCTTGGCGACCAACTCCGCACTGGCTATAAATTGATCACCGGACAACACAACTCCGGTCACCGATTGCTGCTTAAGGTCATGACAGGCTTGTTCAGCAAGCTGCACCAGTGTTTGATCTGCCGGAAAGGCGGAAATCTCCTGATAAGGAATAACCCCTCTGGGGTATCCCAATGCAGATACATCCATATCATGCTGAATACACTGCGAAGAAATCACGATATCACCGATGTTCAGTCCTGGATGAACTGCACCGGCTACTCCTGTGAATAATACCCGCGAGACGCCGAAGGTGTCCAGCAGAATTTGCGTCGTGACCGCCGCGTTAACTTTGCCTACCCCTGATTTGCACAACACTGCCGATTTGCCAAACACCGTTCCTGTGTAATACTTTATGCCTGCCTTAACCGTTGTCACCCTATTGTCCATACTCTCCAGCAGCAGTTTAATTTCTTCATCCATGGCTCCGATTAATCCGAACACTTCACTCATCGGTACTCCTCCTGATCATTAAATATATGCATACAGCATAAAAAGCCCCAAAAGGAGCTTTTTATGATCTTATATGCAACTTGTAAGCCTGTATTATTTGTTTACATGATTGACGGACAAGCGGAGAATCGTTTCATGCGGCAGAATGACGCGTGGATTCTCAACGGTTTCCTTCTTCATCAGCTTCGTGAGCAGTCTCATAGCTACCGCACCCAGGTCATACATTGGCTGGGCTACAGTCGTTAATAGAGGGCGAACCATCGAAGCCATGCGGATGTTATCCACACTGATGATCGAGAAATCATCCGGCACCTTAAGGCCTTCATCCTGTATGCTGTGAATGGCGCCAATTGCCATTTCATCTGTTGCGGCAAAGATCGCAGTTGGTTTCTTCTTAAGGCCCAGGAAGTACTTCATGGCTTCGACACCGGATTCGTACCGGTAATTACCGATTCGCACGAGATCCTCCTGATACTCAATACCTGCAGCTTCCAGTGCTTTCTTATAGCCATGGAAACGTGCATAACCGTTTGCAGGATCCTGCAGCGTTCCGCTGATCATTGCAATCTCACGATGACCGTGGCGGATAAGTGTGTTGACAGCGTCAAATGCAGCATTCTCATGATCGATATCAACTGAAGGATAGGTTCCCTTCTCATCACGCGTTGCGCAAAGAACAATCGGTACGGCAGAAGTCTGGAAGGCTTGGATATGTTCTTCCGTCACTGTTCCGCCCATGAAGAGCAGCCCGTCCACTTGTTTCTCAAGCAGGGTGTTGATGATCCGGATTTCCTTCTCTTTGCGCTTGTCTGCGTTACACAGGATAATATTGTAATGATACATATTGGCGATATCTTCAATCCCGCGTGCAATTTCAGCAAAAATCGAGTTTGAGATATCGGGGATGACAACCCCAACAGTTGTCGTTTTCTTGCTGGCGAGTCCTCTCGCCACGGCATTTGGACGATAGCCCAAACGCTCAATCGCTTCAAAAACCTTCTTCCGAGTCTGCGGTTTCACATTGGGGTTATTATTCACAACCCGTGATACCGTAGCCATAGATACGCCTGCTTCTCGAGCTACATCGTAAATGGTTACCGTCAAATTACTCTCTCCATTGCGATAAATTTTATCGTTCGACTAATTAAAATTATGATACGACACTTTGTACAATTGTGCAATGATAACGCTTCATTTTCCTTTCAAAATTCTTTCAAAGGCTGAACACATCATCCTGACGCGGGCTGTATTCACTAATGCTTCAATATAGCTCTCCACTCGCAAAACTGAAATATCAGCAGCAAGGGAGGTTTGAAAATCAGCAATAGTTCTCATCCGCACAGCCACAATTCAACTAACCTAGTACTATCGTAACAAAAAGCGCGTGAAAAATCCAACATTCGTGAAAAATTTTCAATGATTTTGCAGAAAAACTTTTTCATTTAGCGCTTTTTGTACATTGTAACGTCAATTGTGACAATCTTTGAGCCGTTTCTTCCATCCATTTCAGGTCAGCCAGATCCCCGGCAACACGATAGACATCAAGCAACAGATCAATACGGCTTTGAATAGCCGAGCGGATGCTCTCTTCCAGCTCAGAGATACCGCCGTGGAAAAAGCCCGTGGAAAAAGTTTCCTTCAGCACATTGGCCCATTCATTTCTGTCAGCAAGAGAAAGATGGAGCTTGGCAGGATGCTCCCCCATCTCACCGATCAATTCGCCCAGATCCCGTTTGATAAAGGGCAAGGGTTCGTAACGGGCACATACTCCGCAGGTGTAGACCGGAACATGGGTAATCTTTATCTTACCGCTATAAATCAATGTATGCATATGTATAGTCATAACTCCGCCGCAGCCGCATGTCTTCTTTACCAGATTGTCTTTTTTCATCTCCCACACCTCAGGAATAATATTGAAACAACACGAGAGTCCGCCTTTTCAATAGCTATATTCGACCTCTCTCTCCATAATCCCTGCTGATTTGCATATAAAGATTTATTTGGTAATTAATCCAGTGTTTTCAATGCCTTAAGATGACTTCATATTTCAAATTTGATAGAATGTACAGGACAAGAATCACATTCCTGAAAGGAGCTGCTGAACATGAGACTGGCCGGTAAAAAGGTCATCGCACTTGTAGACGATGAATTCGAAGATTTGGAGCTCTGGTATCCCGTATACCGGGTAAGAGAAGAAGGAGCCGAGGTGCATCTGGCAGGCCTAACAAAGGACAAAACTTATGTCGGCAAATACGGAGTTCCCGCCACAGCTGAATATTCCTGGGATGAGCTGAGCGCAGCCAATTACGACGGCATTCTGGTACCGGGAGGCTGGGCGCCCGATAAGATCCGCCGTTACAGCGCGGTACTAAAGCTGGTACAGGATTTCAATGAAGCCAAGAAGCCGATCGGCCAAATCTGCCATGCAGGCTGGGTGCTGATTTCAGCCAAAATCCTGGAAGGCGTAACCGTTACTTCTACGCCCGGTATCCGTGATGACATGGAAAATGCCGGCGCCATCTGGAAAGATGAGCCCGTGGTTACTGACGGGCATATTATCTCTGCCCGCCGGCCGCCGGATCTGCCGCCTTACGGCAAAGCCTTCTGCGATGCACTAGCCGGAGAATAAGCTGAAAGCAATCTCTTCACAAAGATAATAAGCCCTGCCTCTCAACTTACCGAGGTGCAGGGCTTGTTGCCGCGTTAAGGCAGCTATTTGCGGATGGAGAGGGATACCGTTTCCTTCAGCGGATTCGGGTAGCCGTTCAAAGTGAATGTCAATGGCTGAGGAAGCTTAGCTTTGCCTAAAGCATAATAATACAATGTTGGCGGTAAGGCCGCCTTGTCTGATGACTCCTTGCGCGCCGGAATACTGATATCGGACATAATAGTGGAGTACACCTGGCCTGAGGCATCCTTAAACTCATCGTCTAATAACAGAATAATTGAATCAGAAAATCTGGTCGTTGGCAACGGTGTATAATATTCCAGAATCATGGTGGAACCTTCTGCAGTACTGTTTACGGAGACTTTTAAATTTTTATCGGGTGCTTTAATAATCTGCTGCTTTTCTGTGTCGATAATCAATTCCGTTGCATCCTTGGCTAGCGCATGAATTCCGTCAATCTGCAGTCTGAGCGGCTGCTTGGAATTGTTATCATTTGCAAATACCAGACTCTTCTTGCCTTCTACAACTAGTGTACGGAATGAACTTAGACTCATAAATTGATCTTCACTGCCTAATAACATTCTGGGATTAAGCAGTCCGAAGATTTGCTTTGAATTCTGCGGATTATACTCCTCTTCCACATAAATACCGGTTGTTGAAATGTATACCTCATTGACATCGACCTCTTGTCCTGCAATGGTCAGAGTACGGTCTACATGGATGAGTTCTCCTGTTTTGGCCATTTTATCGTGATCAAGGGTGATCGGTACAGACAGTTGTGCCAAAGGCTTTACTCCACTTGAAGTAGCTGTTTTTGTCTTCTCACCAAGATTCAGTTCGAATGTGATCTGATCAGGCAGTGACCTAAAATCGCCACCCCACTGCAATACCTCATAACCGAGGGTAATACCTGGCTGCACATCTTTAGGAGACCACCCGTTAGGATAGTTCACGGCTGAATATCCTTCACCCGCAAGCTGCAGACGGTTCACCTGCGACTTACGGCTCGTATTGTTTTGCAGCGAATACAATATGAGGATTCCCTTGCGGTCGGCGGCGATCCCATCCACCGTTAGCACGTACCCATTCTGCTGTGCTGAAGCACCGCTGATGCGCTGTACTAATCCCGCATCGATTGCCGACGATACCGTAATATTGCCGCTTGCCACTTTACGGTATGCCTCAAATGCATTGCTGCTCTGGGCTGATACCAGCGGACTCTGGGCATTTTGCGGCTCTGCCTGCTTACCGATCCAAGGGAAGGCAAACAATATCACAATTGCCAATACCGCTGCTATACCGATCGAATACCGCTTGCCTGCAGATATACGGTAACTTCGGGGTCCAGACATCCCGCTGCGTATCGCCGCATTCAATTTGATCTCCGATATCTCCTCTACCTGCCCAGACAACCCGTCAAAATATTCCTTCAGCAAATTCTCCTCGCTACCGGCCATGTACAAGTCCCCCTTTCATTTGGTCACGCAGCTGCTTTAAGCCCTTATTCAGCCAGGTCTTGACCGTCCCCTCCGGCTTGCCGAGCACTTCAGCAATCTCTGTAAGTGTCATATCACGGTAATATTTCAGTACAAGCACCTGACGGTATTTCAATTTCACACTGTCGAGGGCCTGCTCCATGTCCAGCTTGCGGTCACTGGTCATTTCCATCACTCCAGTACTGCCTGCATTCGCAGGCTCTACGGAAACTAACCGTTTTCTCCGCTTCAGTTCATCGTTGCAGCAGTTGATCAGAATTCGTGTCACCCAAGGTGCAAACCGTTCCGGATCTTTGAGACTTTTCCGTTTGCTCCACGCCCGGTACGTAGCTTCCTGCAGCATTTCGAGTGCATCTGACTCACTGCGGAAGTAACTGAAAGCGATCCCGTATAGTATTTTCTTCTGCTCTGATACGAGCCGGATAAAAGCCTGTCCACTCTCATCACCAAACTGGACCCGTTCAGACTCCATTAGATTTTCCATTCTCCGCTTACTTTGCCTCCCTCATACAGCAGCCTCAAAAAGCGCCTTTTTATACTTTCATCTATACTGACTCTCCCAAGGGAAAAACGGTTTTACTTTTTTTATAAATGGCGGTTCAAGACCAGTAACGCAAAAAGCCCGGCGCGTTCGCCGGACCCTTCACTTTATCGAATATTATTCTGATTGCCAAAGACTAGGATGTCTTCTCTTTCGGATCTACACCCGCATTCAGCGATAGGCCGCTCCGTCCTGCAAATGTGCTTAGCATCTCTTCTGTCTGTAGACTGGTACGGTGCCGGAAACATGCTTTGGCCATCTCTCTGGCTTCCGACGCCAGTGTGTTCAGTGTACGGTGCTTCACCCGGAGCAGCGCCTGCGGCGACATACTCAGCTCGCTGATTCCCAGCTCCAGCCAGAGCGGCAGAGACCGTTCATCGGCAGCCATTTCACCGCAGATACTCACACCGATGCCTACTTGCCGTGCAGCTTCCACTGTCATACGAATCATGCGCAATACCGCTGGATGATAAGGGTGATACATATGGGCGATCTGTTCATTCATCCGGTCAACAGCCAGCACATATTGCACCAGATCATTTGTCCCAATGCTGAAAAAGTCCACTTCTTCCGCCAGCAGATCCGCGATCATAACGGCAGCCGGAACCTCAATCATAATGCCTACCGGTACATTGCGGTTATACGGAATGCCTTGCTCGTCCAGCTCTGCCTTGACCTCGTTCAGCACTGCTTTGGCAGCTTGTACTTCTTCTACGGAAGAAATCATCGGGAACATCATCTTCACATTGCCGTAGTGGCTGGCACGCAGGATCGCAGTCAGCTGTGTTTTGAACATATCTTTGCGGTCGAGACTGATCCGGATGGCGCGGTAGCCCAGGAATGGGTTCTGCTCGTCAGGAAGCTGGAAATAATCCAGATGCTTGTCTCCCCCGATATCCAAGGTACGGATTACAACGGTGTTGCTGCCAACCTTCTCGGCGACAAGCTTATAGACCTCAAACTGCTCTTCTTCTGTCGGAAAGGAATGGCGGTCCATGTACAAAAATTCCGTACGGAACAAACCAACCCCCTCCGCTCCGTACTTCAGGGCCATATCCAGCTCTTTGACCGAGCTGATATTACCGGCCAGCCGCAGAGATACACCGTCTTTGGTAATGGCCTCCACTGTAGCAAGCAGCTCCAGCTGTTCTTTCTTACGCTGCTGCTTATCGCGTCTTGCTGCGTAGTCTCTTACCGTTAGCTCATCCGGATGAAGCTGCAGAATCCCGGTTTCACCGTCGAGCACCAGCAGATCTCCGGTCTGAATCGGATTGGGCAGTTTGTTCTCCAAGCCAGCCACCAGCGGAATCCCAAGCGCCCGGGCCATTATGGAGGAATGGGAAGTTTTGCCGCCCATCATGGTGACAATTCCCAGCACATAGACCGGATTCAAATGAACCAACTGAGAGGGAGATAACTCCTTCGCCACCAGTATATAGGGCTGTGTATCAGACGGCAGAGTTACCTCAGGTGCACCCAGCAAATGCTTCAGCAGACGGTTGCCGACATCCTTGATATCAACTGCCCGCTCTTTCATATATTCATCGTCCAGCAGATCAAACATCGCTACAAAATGGTCAATGGCTTCCTTGACCGCCACTTCAGCCGCCTTGTATTGGCGTTCGATAATGCCACGGATTTCACTCATGAACACGGGATCATCCAGAATTGCCAGATGGGCGTCAAAAATACTCGATTCCTCCGGCCCCACGACTTCCCTGAATTCTCTTTTGATAAACTCAATTTCATCTTTCGAGGTGCGGATTCCTTCGTATAAACGCTCAAATTCCTTGGCCAGATCCACCGGATTTACCTGCGTATCCGGCAGGCTCCATTCCCAGTTCGGCAAGACAAAGGCCTTCCCGATGGCAACACCTGCTGCAGCGCCTATGCCTTGTATCATGCTTCAATCCCTCCAACATTGCTTTCATGTAATACCACGGACATTACGGACGATTGCCCCTTTTTCACAGTTTTAAATGGAGCATAGCTCCAGGATTTCACACGGTCAGGGTTGGTAATCACCATCGGTGTAGCAAGCGAAGCCGCATGTTCACGCAAAAAGGTAAGATCGAATCTCACCAGCAACTGGCCCGGCTCCACACTGTCCCCTTCCTGCACAAGCGCCTCAAACGGCCCCTTAAGCTGTGAAGTGTCGATCCCGATATGCATAAGCACTTCCAGCCCTTCGGGCGTTGAGATGCCCACTGCGTGCATTGTAGGGTATACGTGCATCACCTTGCCAAACACGGGTGAGACCAGCTCCCCTTTGTCCGGGAAAAAGGCCACCCCGTCCCCAACCAGCTTCGCGG
Source organism: Paenibacillus paludis (assembly GCF_042610515.1). NCBI lineage: Bacteria > Bacillati > Bacillota > Bacilli > Caryophanales > Paenibacillaceae > Paenibacillus > Paenibacillus paludis. The sequence goes on along the minus strand of NZ_JBGJZP010000003.1, from coordinate 101,458 downwards.
CAAAAATATGGTCCGGCACTTCCTCAATCGGCATCATTCGGCCCTGCATTGGAGAACTGAACAGCACCTGCGGCAGATCACGAAGCATCAGCTTGTCAATCTCCTCACGGATCAGCTCTGAGTAGGTGCCGAATACCACCTGCACGTTCCCGCCGCCCAGCTTTATAATTCCGGCCGAGCCCAATCCCTTGAGCGCCCCGGTATCAATGAATCGGTCATTATGCACCGTTAATCTTAAACGGGTGATGCAAGCCTGAACTTGTACGATGTTCTCTTTGCCCCCCAGCGCCTCCAGAATAAGCGGAGCCTGATACGGGATATTCCCTGCCCAGTCGCCCAGTTCAGAGCCTTCCTCACGCCCCGGTGTCGGAATCTGGAAACGGCGGATCGCCCAGCGGAAGACATTATAATACACAACCCCATAACCGATCCCGATCGGGATCAGCAGCCAGGCGCGCTGCGACAGATGCAGGTTGAGGATAAAGTCAATGACCCCCGCCGAATAAGAGAATCCATGATGGATGCCAAGTGAGTAGGTCAGCACCATTGCAAGACCGGACATGACTACGTGCAGCGCGAATAAATATGGCGAAGCGAACAGGAAAGCGAACTCAATTTGCTCCGACACGCCGGTCAAAAAGCAGACCATTGCGGCACGCAAAAAAGTTTTGCGGATCTTCGGCTTCAAATCCTCCCGCGCTTCCTGAATAATAGCTAAGGCAATCGCCGGCAATGCGAACATCATGATCGGAAAAAGTCCGGCCATAAAGATGCCCGCAGTAGGATCTCCCGCAAAAAACCGCGGCAAATCCCCCTGGACGACCGCGTTGCCGTCAGGAGTAGCAAAGCTCCCCAGCTGAAACCAGAACAAATTATTTAAAATATGATGGAGGCCAAAGGCCGTAAGCACCCTGTAAAGCACCCCGTAGACGAACACGCCATATCCGCCGGTCGCCTGTATATCCCGGAAAAGCACGTCCAGCCCTTGCTGAAGCAGCGGAGAAACGCCGAGCATCACCCAAGCAAATAAGGCTGAGAACAGGCCCATGAACAGCAGGACAAACCGCGAACCTCCGAAGAATTGTATGGCTTCTGGAAGCTTGATATTTTTAAACCGGTTATGCGCCACGCCGGCGACAATCCCGAGTATGATTCCGATTAATGTAGCAGGCTGAACATCCCCGTTCCCCATATGGGTAACAATCCGGTCATAAGTGAACATTCCAGCCAGTGCAGCCAGCCCAGCCGGTCCGGCCTGATTGGATAACCCCCACGCTACGCCGACAGCAAACAAATAAGGCATGAAATAAAATATTCCCTGCCCCGCATATGTAGTCACTTCGGATACCGAAGAAAGTCCCCATGCAGACCACGGTAAGCTGCCCAGACTAAGCAGGATGGCGGCCGCCGGAAGCACCATGGTAGGAAGCATTATGGCTCTGCCCAACTGCTGCAATGATCCGAGCCAATTCAAGGTGACCCTCTCCTTTCATTCTATATTGAATGGTACGCGCTGCGACAGCTTTTGTCAAAAGAATGCGGCAAGAATTAGGATACCACGGTTCCCGTGATTATGGGAAACTTTATTCGTAATTTAGTGTGGTCTGGATGTGGTGTTCGCTGCTGTGAAGGCAACAGAGAAGTAGGCCCTATAAGGAATTATAACGATCATTAGTGAGCATGCGTGGGCATAGGGAATCGTTCCAGCTACTCCAGCTACTCCAGCTACTCCGCTACTCCAGCTACTTCAGCTACTTCAGCTACTTCAGCTACTCCAGCTACTCCAGCTACTCCAGCTACTCCAGCTACTCCAGCTACTCCAGCTACTCCAGCTACTCCAGCTACTCCAGCTACTCCAGCTACTCCAGCTACTCCAGCTACTCCAGCTACTCCAGCTACTCCAGCTACTCCAGCTACTCCAGCTACTCCAGCTACTCCAGCT
>NZ_JBGJZP010000003.1:0-99442 GCF_042610515.1 Paenibacillus paludis | reverse complement strand
CAGCTACTCCAGCTACTCCAGCTACTCCAGCTACTCCAGCTACTCCAGCTACTCCAGCTACTCCAGCTACTCCAGCTACTCCAGCTACTCCAGCTACTCCAGCCTCTTAAGTGTATTCTGTACAACTAAAACAGCACTTTCAAACAGTAATATTAGTTTAACTGCACTTTATACATCTACAAATCGCATTTTCTGCTCCAAGGAGCCATTTAGCAACTTTTAGTTGTACCAAGTGCAGCTAAACTTCAAAAAAGGAACTTTTAGCATCATTTAGTTGCATGAAGTACATTTATTCTATTATCATCCTGCTATTCAACCAAACCTCACTTAGTTCCTTAATTCCACCTGTACCTCAATCAGACTGCATGCAAGAGTGCTTAAATTTGCTTTTCATTTCCCTATCCACTTACCATATTTGATCAGCCTGCATTGCTTTTACTTCGTAGAACCGCACCCTCTGCTTTGAATTTACCGGTTTGAGTAATCCTTTGTCACTGAGGGACTGCAACAGCCTCCGGGCCGTACGATAGTTAATCTGGAAATGGTTGCACACATCCTTGGGACGGAGCGGTTTAGCGATACGCCAGGCCAGGCGCAGCACTTCTTTCTCTTCGGACAAAATATCTGCGGCTAGCGTCTTTCTGGCTAAATGCGGCGCAAGCACCAGCTGCAGGAGCATCCGGCATACTTCAGGACGCTGCTGAACATCGTCGAAGGAAAAGTGGAGCATCCTCCAGCCCATCCCGGTGAGGAAACTATCGCGGTTCAAAGAATAGCTGAACTTCTCGCGGTCCATGTCTTTGACATGACTTTGAAAGCCGTCGCATTCGATCCCGAACCGGCCCCCATTTTGCGGCAGAAAGGCGAAGTCCAGAAACTGCGATTTGCGGTTCCAATCGTAAACTTCATATTCTGGATGTAAATGCTCAAGCGATTCAAACAGCGGCCACCACACATTCTGCAAAAACAGCCGCTCCGCAAAATTGTGACCTCTGACCAGCCTCCCCTTACGCTCCCCACTTCTCTCCGACGTATGCTGCTCGATGAATAAACGATGTGCTGCCTCAAACTCCATCTGATCCCCTCCCGGTAAATAAAAAAAGAACGCCCACCTCCCGCAAAATAATCACGGGTACATGGACGTTCTTCGTCTAATGCCAGTATAGCAACACAACCTGGCTATTTCTAGATGAAATAGGATCAGAGCAGCAAAACTTGCTGTATACCTTCCTTCCCCACCTAGGCTAAAGGGTTCCGGGGTTCCGGGGTTCCGGATTTATGAGAGTACTGGATCCTCCCCAGACTCCCCCTGAATATTACTGCCGGCTGCGCCCGTGCATCGTGATTGCTTCCTCGACCTTGATGCAGCGGTCCATGATCGCCGTCATGCCGTGCTCTGCGGCAATGTCAGCAGCCTCCTTGCTGATAATGCCCTGCTGGAGCCACAGCACATGTGCGCCGATATCAGCTGCCTCCTGCGCCACTTCGGCGCAGTATTCGCTGCGGCGGAACACATTGACAATGTCCACCGGCTCCGGTATTTCAGCCAGCGTATGGTAGCATTTCTCCCCTAGAATCTCACCGTCTACTGTAGGATTAACCGGAATGATCCGGTATCCGCGGCTCTGCATCGCATAAGCCACCATATAGGAGGTACGGTCCGATTTGTCGGAAAGACCTACAACAGCAATATTACCTGCGGAAGCAAGAATATCGCCGATTTGCTCCCGGGTCGGGTTCTCAAAGCTCATGTTTGTTACCCCTTTCGCTTTAGTGCCGAATCAGCAGGTGAAACCAAATCTTCCTATTATAAGCCGACTTCGCCTGGATCAGCATCCTATATTGTTATTGTACCCACTCCACATTTGCTCCAAGCGCACGCAGGTGGTCGAAATATTGCGGATAGGACTTGGCGACATGATGGGCGTCCTTGATCAGCAGCGGCTTGCGGGCACGAAGGCCCACTACCGTCAGCGCCATGATTACCCGGTGATCATAATGCGCATTAATCGTTACTCCGCCTTCGACACCCTCAGGCATGCCGTGCACGATGATCTCGTCGCGGCGCTCCTCAACCTTGGCTCCGGCACGGGTCAACTCCGCCAGATAGTCGGTAATCCGGTCGCATTCCTTATAACGCAGATTCTCCACGTTGTAGAAACGCGAGGTCCCTTCGGCAAATACCGCCGCCGCCACCATCGCCAGCACGGCATCGGTTGCCGCATCGCCGTCGAATTCCACAGCCTTTAGAATGCCGTTCCCCTGCACATGTACTGTTCCGTCTTCGTGAGTAAGCGGTACTTCCATCATACGCAGCACATCCACAATTGCCCGTTCCCCTTGCTTGCTCTTCTCGGCAAGCCGGTGAATTTTCACATCCGATTGGGTGACAGCCGCTGCCGCAAGCACAGCCGCAGATCCCGGATAATCCCCCTGCACGGTGTAAGACTTGGCCGCATAAGCCTGGCGCCCCGGCACCTTAAAGGACATATAATCGTCAGCAGAATGAACTACGATTCCTGCCTGCTCCAGCACCTCCAGCGTCTGGCCGACAACAACCTTCGACTTCAGATCATCCAGTACGACGATCTCGCTGTCCTCTTCTAGCAGCGGCGTCAGGAAGAGCAGCGCACTAAGATACTGTGAGCTGACTGCACCGGAGACGGTAATCCGGCCGCCAACCGGCTTGCCGCCGCGAATGGTAATCGGAAGTCTTCCATTATTATGCTCCACTTGAACACCGATCTGGCCGAGCGCTGCAATGAGGTCGTCATGCGGGCGTTTGCCCAGAGAATCCGGGTACGTGTTAACGAAAGTCACCTCCGGGCTCAGCGCAGCTACAGCCATCAGAAAGCGCAGGACAGCCCCGGCATTCCCTACATTAAGTTCCTTGACGTCACGGGGATGCCGGCCAAAGCCTTGAATGACAATCTTCTCTTCATCCTCCGTAAGCACTGCTCCAAGATCGGCAATACATCTGCGGATCGCATCGCTGTCCTCACTATGTGCAGGATAGTAGATCGTGCTGACGCCCTCGGATAGAGCGGCAACAAGCAGGTAGCGTGTAGTGTAATTTTTGGAAGACAAAGCTCCAAATTCTCCTTGCAAAGCTGGCGTCGGCCTAACAATAACGTCCATGATATAAGCGCTCCTTAGTTAATGTAGTTGATATATAGTGCTTCGTTTGACAGGCTATTCTCCACTTGTGTTATCATTAAACCAATCTTCCGATAGAAAAGAGGTCACAACCATGAATGAGATCCCCCAAATTACACCGCAGGAATTGCGGAAACGTCTGGAGACAGGCGAAGACCTTGTATTGATAGACGTACGTGAAGATGATGAAGTCGCCTTCGGGATGATTCCCGGCGCTCAGCATATCCCAATGGGCGAGATTCCGCAGCGCACGGAAGAGCTACCGGCAGAGACCGAGATCGTCTTTATTTGCCGCTCAGGTGCCCGCAGCCAGCGTGTCTGCGAATATCTGCAGCAGTTCGGCTTCAAAGGCTCCAACCTCAGCGGCGGAATGATTGAATGGAATGAAAGTGCAGAGGCGTAAGCCGCACACAAGTATACTTAAAAGCTCAACCGCGGTAATGCATTAAAATATGCTGCGACACTTCTGCCGCACTCAGCTCCGAAGTATCGACTGTGCAATGCGCGAAACGGTAAGCCTCCCGGCGCTGCTCCATGATGGTGCGGACCCTTTCCTGCGCGTTGCCAGCGAGCAGCGGCCGGTTCTGATCTCCGCTGACGCGGGATAAGATGACTTCTTCCGTGGCCGTAAGCGCCACAACAAGCCCCTTTTCCAACATCATCTCGGCATTCCCTGGAGCCAGTGCTGCACCTCCGCCTGTCGAAATAATTCTGCCCTCTCCTTCAAGCATCCGCTGAAGTACTGCAGTTTCAACCTTCCGGAAATACGTTTCACCGCCATCGGCAAAAATATCGGCAATGCTCCGGCCTTCACTCTCTATAATGACATGATCCAAATCAACCAGTTCAAAGCCCAGTTCCTCCGCCAGCATGGCACCCACTGTTGACTTGCCCGTGGCCATCATTCCTACAAGGATAATATTTTTATGCAAGGTATTGAAACTCTGTTGTTGTTCTAACTCCCCAGTCATGACTACCCTCCAACCGCGACATTTGTCATATCATAACACAGGGTGAAAACTTTGCACAATGCGATTCCCGTCCTGTAGATTCCGAAAAAAAAGGCCCGAAAGCCTCCCGCGTGCGGGAAGCCGTTCGGGCCGCTGTTTGCAGCTAAGCCAAATAGCCTATTCAGCGAGCCAGTTGTGGTGGAAGACGCCTTCTTTGTCCACACGTTGGAAAGTATGGGCGCCGAAGTAGTCACGCTGTGCTTGCAGCAGATTCGCAGGCAGGCGTTCCGTACGGTAGCTGTCATAGTAGGCCAGTGCACTTGCGAATCCCGGAACCGGAACCCCTTGAGTTACAGCAGCGGCAACAACCTTGCGCCATGCGGATTGGTACGAACCCATGATGTCTTTGAAGAACGGATCCAAGAGCAGGTTCTTCAGCTCTGGATTGGTTTCATAGGCATCGGTGATATTCTGGAGGAAACGGGAGCGGATAATGCAGCCGCCGCGCCAGATTTTGGCCAGACTGCCGTATTTCAGATCCCAGCCGTATTCGTCGGAAGCTACGCGCAGCTGCGCAAAACCTTGCGCATAGGATACAATTTTGCTCGCGAACAACGCTTTGCGCACATTTTCGATAAATTCTGCTTTGTCCCCTTGGAAAGGCTCGGTTTCCGGCCCGCTCAGCACTTTGCTGGCTTCTACACGCTCATCCTTCATTGCAGACAGGAAGCGGGAGAATACGGATTCGGTGATCATAGACAGCGGCACGCCAAGATCGAGCGAGCTCTGGCTTGTCCATTTGCCTGTTCCTTTTTGGCCGGCGGCATCGAGGATAACGTCAACCATCGGTTTGCCGGTTTCTTCATCGTATTGTGCGAAAATATCCGTTGTGATTTCGATCAGATAGCTGTCAAGCTCGCCGCTGTTCCACTCTTTGAAGATGCTGTGCAGTTCTTTGGCATCCAGACCAAGCACATCCTTCAAAAGCTGGTAAGCTTCGCAGATCAGCTGCATGTCGCCGTATTCAATGCCGTTGTGCACCATTTTTACATAGTGTCCTGCACCGTCCGGTCCGATATATGTACAGCAAGGCTCTCCGTCCACTTTGGCCGAAATTGCCGTAAGGATAGGTTCAACAAGCTTATATGCACTTTCTTGACCGCCTGGCATAATGGAAGGTCCTTTAAGCGCGCCTTCTTCACCGCCGGAAACTCCGGTACCGATGAAACGAAAACCTTTTTCTTCCAGTTCTTTGCTGCGGCGAACCGTATCAGGGAAATAAGCGTTACCGCCGTCGATAATAATATCGCCTTGGTCAAGATGCGGCAAAAGCTGCTCAATTGTGGCATCGGTAGCTTTACCCGCCTGAACCATGATCAGAATTTTGCGCGGTACTTCGAGTGATTCTACAAACTCTTCAATGGAAAAAGTACCCACCAGATTTTTGCCTTCCGCTTCGGCAATAAGATCATGTGTCTTCTCCGGGGAACGGTTGAATACCGATACGGTAAAGCCTCTGCTCTCGATGTTAAGAGCCAAATTTTTACCCATTACCGCTAAGCCAATAACGCCGATTTGTTGTTTTGCCATCTGGTCCTCCACCCTTTGCATCCTATATTTTTGTGAAATCCATTTCTCGCAGTATAAGAATACCACCCTTTGTCAGATACAGCAAAGTTCCGCCTGCGAAATAGAGAGCAATTTCATTGACAAAGTCCTTAAGTTGCAGGAAATTGCTCACAATGACTATTTTAACGTTTTTACCGCCAGAAGTGAACCCCTGTCCACAAGTTGAAATACAAAGTTAAGGGCACCCCTGCTGAGGGATGCCCTTAACCAAATGAAGCCGATCTTTGCTACCATTCAAGCATATTTAGTTCCCGCTGCAAAAAGCTGAGCTCCGCCATACAGGACTCTGCAAGTTCGGCGTCTTCACTGCGAAGGGCCTCATTCAAGCGGTCCAGCTGTTCATCAACCTCAATCCTCCGCTGGCGGATCCGCTCTTCTCCTTCACCGGAGTAAAAAAGCTTTGTCAGCTCCTGATCCGTGAGCATCGGCCCTTTCTGATACAGTACACGCTGCTGATACCCGGAAATTTCCACCAGACGGATCACTTCACCAAATAAAATATTCTCAATGATAATCTGGCGGTCGCGGAAACGTTTGACTACGGCATGCCCTCGCATATCGCCAATCAGCTTCTCCATCCATTCGGACAGGCGCGCATCACGGATCATATAATCGCCCACCAGCTTGTAGCCATCCTTAATCCGCTGGAAGCGGAGCTTTACCAGCTTACGGCCGGTGCGCACCGAAATCAAAAAAACACTTTCATTCTCACTCCAGTAAAGGGAATAGCCATCCTTTATCAAGTCCTTGATAAGATCCTGTATATGCTGTCGGTCAAACCGCAGCTCCAGATTGCAATACTCCACTTCGTCATTTTTGTTCACGGCACTCCCCCCTAACAGCTTTGCTTCTGCAAAACCAGCTTTATTAGCTTTTTTCCTAGGTAAAATTGACTGCCGGACCTCCACTTGCGATCTTTACTTTGCGTTCGTCTTACTCTTATTTTATACTTCATTTTATGTAGCGGTAACTTGGTTTATTGACTATTTTTACCCGTTTCCTGCTAATCCCAAACGCTTCCCGCTGTTTTTACTGGATTTTGAGGCTTTGAGATGGAAATATGCGGCAGCGGCAGCAATTTCAGCAATGCTTACATGCATGCGAATCTATTTTTTGAACAAGGAGACGCTAGAATGCCATTTCAAGGATTTACACATGATGATTTTGCAGTATTTCAAATTGTGGGGCTGGAGCCGAGAATGGATGCCCTCATTGCCCGGGTGCGGCCTAAATTGAATGAGCTTGGCAACGAACTTGCTCCAGTCCTGTCCGCGCTGTGCGGTGAAGAAATGTTCCCGCATGTAGCCAAGCACGCCCGGCGCACCGTTCATGCCCCGAATGATACATGGGTGGCCTGGGGCCCGAATAAACGCGGGTACAAGGCTCTGCCGCATTTCCAGGTTGGTATGTTCCACAGCCACTTGTTTGTTGTTTTTGCCATTATCTACGAGAGCTCCAACAAGGTGCTCTTTGCGAATGCGCTGGCGAAACAATCCGCAGATATCCGCGCCGAGCTTCCGGGAAGCTATTTCTGGTCGACCGACCACTTGGATCCTAAGGGAATCCAGGAATCGGACATGGACGACCGGCAGTTCACCGAGCTTGCCCGCAAGCTGAAGGAAGTCAAGAAAGCCGAGATTACGTGCGGTCTGCGGATCGACAAGGATGATCCGATTCTGTTGGATGAGGATAAGCTCCTGGAGCTTATTCAGCAGACCTTCGAGACGCTGCTGCCCCTGTATCGTATGTCCTTTTAGACACCTACAAAGTCTATGGCTGCAATAAAGCCGCAGGCAGACGGATGAATTCATTCCGTCTGCCTGCGGCTTATTTGGTGTCACCGATCGTTCCCAATCGACTCCAGCTCAGCTAGTTCCTGCCTTTAATTTTGTCCGATGGACAATAAGCAGATGCAGTCCGAACAGCAGCACCATCACAAATGAGCTGGCCAGAAAAGGAGCACTATGGCTGACTGAATCCCACAGTCTGCCTGACAGCACGGGGCCTGCGACCATGCCGGAGCCTTGGAGTGTCAGGAAAAGGCCCCATACGGTGCCCCGCTCCCCCTTAGGCACCTGCAAAGCAATAAAGGCGTTCCAGGCCGGAAGGATAAGCGCATAACTTACACCAACCAGCGCAACAGCGCAGAAGGCCAGCGGCAGCCAGCGCACCTGGGAGAAGAAGGCCAGTGAACCGGCTGCCAGCAGAAATCCAATGTTCAGAAACACCGTAGTCCCGATCCGGTCCACCAATTTCCCGGCGGGAATGAGCGCCAGCACTGTGATCCCCCCACCCGCAATGAGCAGCATGCTGAACTGATTCGGCGTGACATGCAGCTCCGAATGGGCAAACAACGTAACTACCGGCGTCATGAGGCCGATGGCGAAAGCCTGCAGAAATAATGCCGGGAACAGCAGCCGGCTTACCTTCAGCGAGCTTCTGACCGCGTGCATCGTCCGTTTGAGGCTCTGCAGCGGCTGAAACGGTCTGCGCTGTTCCACAGGCGCTTCTTCACTGTGGAGGTCTCGCACAACATGGGGAGCATGGCCACCGATTTTGGACGGGAGCAGCAGGGCAACGGCAGCAACAGCAGCTGCGCATCCCATAAGCACAAGAAATACCGTACGGTAGCCTTGACCGCCATGATCCATCAGAAAATTCATGGTGATCGGCCCGATCCCGGTTCCGGCCAGCGAGGCCATCTCTACTGCGCCCATCGCCGCACCGCTGCTGCCGCTCTTCGTAGAACCGGCCAGCTCCGTAATCCCTGTCATTGTGCAAGGCCACAGCGGCGATGTTCCAATGCCCAGAATCAGGCAGGCTATGGATAAACTGACCGCATCTTTGGCATAGACAATCATTCCTACCGCTACTACCAGCAGCAGCAGGGCGCCCGTCATTGTCCAGCGGTAGCCGATACGCTCCATCACCCAGCCGAACGGGCTGCGGAAGAGGTTGTCCCCCAGATATTGCAAGGCAAAAGCAAAACCTACCACCGTTACCGACAAGCCGAGGATATTCTCCATATACACAGGCAGGAGGGCGACAAGCAGCGAGCCTTTCACAAATTCCACCAAAAAGATAATAGCCCACATTTCCATAATGAAGGGCGAGGCCAAGCTGATATGCATACGTTGTGCTACTTTGCCAGACATTAGATCACATCCTAGTATTATGTTGATTGATTTGTTATACTGATGCTTGCTTGAAAAAAAACTATTCGCGAAAGGTTGTGACAGCATTAAATGGATCAACACCGTACTCCCCTCTTCACTGCTCTCAAAAAGCATGCCGCTGGAAACCCAGTTCAATTTCATATTCCCGGGCATAAGAAGGGGCTAGGAACCGATGCCGAATTCCGTGAGTTTATCGGCGATAACGCTCTATCCATAGATTTGATCAATATCGCACCGCTTGATGATCTTCATCAGCCTACCGGCGTAATACAAGAAGCTCAGAAGCTGGCTGCGAAGGCTTTCGGCGCCGACTATACGTATTTTAGCGTACAGGGCACGAGCAATGCCATCATGACTATGATCCTCTCTGTCTGCTCAGAAGGAGACAAAATAATTGTGCCGCGGAACATTCACAAATCCGTGATGTCGGCAATTATTTTCTCCGGAGCCAAGCCTGTTTTCGTCTCACCTGTACAGGATGAGAATCTTGGGATAGACCACGGCATTACCACCAGCTCGCTGGAACGAGCATTAAGGCGCCATCCGGACGCCAAAGGAGTTCTAGTAATCAATCCAACGTATTTTGGCGTATGCGCTGACCTGCGTTCGATTGTTGACCTGGCCCACAGCTACGGGGTTCCCGTATTGGTGGACGAGGCACATGGAGTATTGATTCATTTTCATGAGGATCTTCCGGTATCAGCCATGCAGGCCGGTGCCGATATGGCGGCAACCAGCGTTCACAAGCTGGGCGGCTCCATGACGCAAAGCTCGGTGCTTAACGTGAATGCCAAAACCGGGCTGGTCAACCCGCAGCGGGTACAGACGATTCTCAGTATGCTGACGACAACTTCCACCTCATATATTTTGCTTGCGTCACTGGATACTTCCAGACGCAATCTGGCTCTGAACGGCCATGAAATGGCCGAGAGAACAATAGCCTTGTCCAATTATGCCCGGGAGACCATCAACAACATCGACGGTCTGTACAGCTTTGGCAGAGAGATTCTTGGCACAGAGGCCACCTTTAATATTGATCCAACCAAGCTTAACATTCATGTCCGCCATTTGGGAATAACCGGTTATGAAACAGAAAACTGGTTGCGCCAAAAGTATAACATCGAAGTAGAACTAAGCGACATGTATAATATTCTTTGCCTGATTACGCCTGGTGATACCCAAGATTCCGTAGATAAGCTGCTTTCCGCCCTGCGGGTATTGTCAGCCATCCATTACAGCAAAGGTGAGATCTATGAGCTTAAGGTGCAGGTGCCGGAAATTCCACAGCTTGCCCTTATTCCAAGAGATGCCTTTTATGCGGATACTCAGGTAGTTCCGTTCCGCGAATCCGCAGGTTATATCATTGCGGAATTCATCTATGTTTATCCTCCGGGCATTCCGATTTTGCTCCCCGGTGAAATAATTACCCAGGATAACATTGATTATATCATCGACCATGTGGAAATCGGGCTGCCGGTCAAAGGTCCGGAGGACCGCAGCATCAACTTTGTCAAGGTAGTCGTGGAAGCTGATCCGATCTCTTGATCGGCCAGCCTTCCGCAAAACATAGGCATTCATACAAAAACCCGATACTTTAGGTATCGGGTTTTTGCATGCAAGCCTCAGTGCTGAATCCATGCAACCTCAGGCTGTGCTACACTGAAATCTATTCTTGCTGGGCAAGCAGCTCGTTGTAAGCTTCTTCAACGGCTTTCCATTCAGCTTCATCTTCAATGTTGTAAAGCACCATTTCTTCATCTTCTTCTTCCATACGCAGAATGATGCCATCCGCTTCAGGGTTTTCGCGCTCCAGCAACAGCGCGTATAATTTCTCGCCCACATCGAACGTTTCTACCAGCACCATTTCTACATCTTCGCCCTGCTCGTTCGTCAAGGTCAGCACAAACTCCTCGTGCTCATGGTCGTGATCATGTCCGCAACCGCATGCTTCACCATGTTCATGGCCATGCTCATGTTTGTGATCGCTCATTGAAATACCTCACTTTGAATTGAATTATCCTACATTTGGTATCGTAACACGTATGATAAGTTCAGGTCAATTTGAGGGAGGTGCAAAATACCTAATCTAGTGCAGTGATTACCTTCTCTGACACAAGTACGTAATCTACATTCTTGGAGGCTTTAATATAGAAGCCCACACGGTACTTCCCGGACTCTTTAAAATCATAGGTGAACTCCGAGGTGGAGAACCAGAAATCTTCTTTTTTCGAACCGCCCAGCTCCTGCGACTGAATGTCCTTCACATTTCCCGATGGATCGGTAATGGCTACTTTTACTGCTGCGATGCTATCTGTCAAGCTGTCCACCTGTGACAACACCTTAAATTTGAGTTTTCCGATATTCACGTTACCAAATACATCATCGCCCTTATACAGAATAATCTGTACATTCGGCTTAAGAATGGTCACTTTGCCTGAACCGTCCCAGTTCACGACGCCTCCAGCTTCCCTGGCCGGGATATAAGCCTTGCCATCAATCAAATAGCCGCCATCGGCCATTTCTTTCCCATTGCTCCATACCCTGATTTTCTGATTTACAGCGTCCGCGAACAATAATGAACTTCCCATCAGGGAAAATACAACTACGCACAGAGCAACTTTTTTCCACCTCATAAGCAGAGACCCTCCAAATAATTCATGCTGTTAATATATACTGCCAAGGGTGACACAAGTTGCGCCGAAGTGAGATGAAAATTTCATTTCTGTCATCAAAATGTTACTATATTGAAAATAAAACGTTAACCTGTGTTGGCAACAATTAGAACTGGAGGATTTTCGGTATGACTATACAACTGCAAATGATAGGTACGGGTGATGCTTTTTCCAATAACTACTATAATAACAACGGGCTGCTGCTGGATGGCAACTTCTCGCTTCTCATAGACTGTGGTGCTACAGCCCCGCTCGCCATGCATCAATTAGGGAGATCGTTCCGTGAGGTGAACGCGACACTAATCACACATATCCATAATGATCATGTCGGCGGACTGGAAGAGCTGGCACTAGAGTTGATGCAGGATAATAATCGGAAAATGCGGCTGCTGTTGTCGGAGACACTGGTCAAACCGCTGTGGGATCACATCCGCAAGAGCGCTCACTCAAAGGAAGGCCGTGCAGATTCCCTCGAAGAAATGTTCAATGTAACTGCGCTGCGTCCAGGTGAGTCTTATACCCTTTCCCCGGAAATTACACTGCAATTGATTCGCACCCCGCATATTCGCGGCCGGGACAGCTACTCGCTGCTGCTGAATGACGATATCTTTTACAGCGCCGATATGACCTTCCAGCCTGAGCTGCTGATCAAGCTTGTCCGCAAGCATGGCGTCCGGAAGATTTTTCACGACTGTGAGCTCAGCGGATCGGGTCAGGTTCATACTACACTCCGGGAACTGATGTCTTTGCCTGATGATGTACGCAAGCTAATCTATTTAATGCACTACAGCGACCGGAAGCCTGAATTTGAGGGGATGACCGGAGAAATGGAGTTTCTTGTTCAGCATGAGATATATGAGCTTTGAGGTTCAGTTTCCCGTATCTTTATTAACCGCAGTTTATAACCTTGAAGCTGCAAAAAAAGCCGGATGGGCAGTGTCAACTGACACTGCCTGTCCGGCTGTTCTTATCTATGCGGTTTTAGAACTGCGGCAGCTGATCCAGATTATTCGTGGGATCGCCATCCGCATCGCCACGGATGTATAGTTCGCCATCTCTGCCTTTGAACACATTCACTCCGGCTATACTTCCCGCTTGAACCTCCTGCAGCGCCTGCTGGTAGTCCAGTACTCGTCCTGAAGAGGTCTGGAACTTCATCAGATCACCGTCACCGTTTCTTTGGGCCGCTGTAAACCGTTCGCGTTCATTGTTCATCACTTAGGATCTACTCCTTCGCGCTTGGATTGGCCATTAGGCTCAACTCTAGCTTGCCCCGCTAACGAAAGAATATGTACTTTGAGGTTTACAGCGTTTTCTGCATTCTCACATGCAAAATACCCGCATCATAGAATGGCTCTGGAGAGATCACTTCATACCCCAGTTTGTTATAAAAGGCTTCCGCCTGGCATTGTCCATCAAGGATGGATGATTCGAGGCCCAGCTCACGGGCAAGCTCCTCCAGCGCCAACAGCAGGATACGCCCGTATCCCTTGCTGCGGTAGTCTTTGTCGACTGCGATACGCTGCATTTTCGCAGTGCCTGCTTTATAATAAATCAATCTTCCGGTAGCTACCGGGAGACCCTCATCCATCAGCAAGATATGATGCACATTGTCGCCGATTACATCATACTCATCAATTTCCTCTTCTTCCGGTACCTTTTGCTCTTCAACAAATACCTTTTTGCGGATGTCCAGTCCCATCTGGAGCTGTTCATCTGTCGTTACATGTACGATTTCCGCCGCCATACTTCCACAGGTCTCCTCTCTTTATATAAAAACGATAGTTGACCCATTATACAGAATTTTCATTACTCTGTGAAGAGCGCCATTATTCGACCGAATAGACCTCAGTGGAAATCGAGCGGTCGTATACATCCTCCAATACAGGCGATAAAGGGCTGTCTAAACCTTCAGGCTTTCCATCCAAGCCAGTCATGCTCTGGATCTCCACAACACTCGGCGCCTGATAGGACGAAGCACATCCAACTGCCGTCAGGAGCAGCATTAAACACACTACCGCTTCCCATATCTTAATTCTGCGCATCTCTTTCCCTCCTATCGTCTTCTGCTCTACACAGCTTTGACGATTCGTGAGGTTATTAAACTGATTAGCGGTCTTTGTGAATCCAGATTCAAAAACCACATTAAACGCTTGACTTTTACCGCGTTCCTCCCGTAAGATAACCATTAATTAGGATAACCACAAAAGCTAAGAAGAGAAAGAGTACCTTGGCCAATCTTTCACAGAGAGCTCCAGCCGCTGAAAAGGAGCAAAGAAAATCCAAGGGAATATGGTCTCTGAGCTGCGCATCGAACCCCTCCATGAGGGTTGTAGGCTGCGCCGGAACCCGCATCCGTTATCGTGCTAGGGTATACCCGCGAACAGCGGACGTACCTGAAGAGGTGAATGCCGCAAGGCATTGATGAAGTTGGGTGGTAACACGTGAGCACAGGCTCTCGTCCCTTTTGGGGACGGGAGTCTTTTTTGTTGCCCAAAAATGCTCCCGGAGCGAGTTTTGTTCGATGGGAAATCCGGGAGTTACGCTCACAAAACTTGAGCATATGCTTCCGAAGCAAGTTTTGTTCGAAGGACAATCTGGGAGTAACGCTCACAAAACTTGAGCATATGCTTTCGAAGCGAGTTTTGTTCGAAGGACAATCTGGGAGTAACGCTCACAAAACTTTAGGAGGAGATAAAATGTCCAATATCTTTATCGGAGGGGCGTGGCCTTACGCCAATGGCTCTCTGCATCTGGGA
This sequence comes from Paenibacillus paludis, assembly GCF_042610515.1. Lineage (NCBI taxonomy): Bacteria > Bacillati > Bacillota > Bacilli > Caryophanales > Paenibacillaceae > Paenibacillus > Paenibacillus paludis. Next base: position 85,100 of record NZ_JBGJZP010000003.1, on the reverse strand, counting down.
AGACTGGCAAGCATTCTGCCCGGTGACATTCTGGCCCGCTACCACCGGGCTAAAGGTGATCAGGTGCTGTATGTGTCCGGCAGCGATTGCCATGGAACACCGGTTGCTGTCCAGGCAGCCAAAGAGGGCGTAACGCCGGGCGAATTCGCCGACCGCTATCATGAGGAATTTGTGGAGTGCTTCGGCAAGCTTGGTTTTACTTACGATTTATACACGCGGACAGATCAGGAAACCCACCACACGGTCGTTCGTGAGCTGTTTCTTAAACTTCTGGACAACGGGCACCTGTACAAAAAGACAACGCTCCAGTGCTACTGCGAGCAGGATCAACGGTTTCTACCCGACCGGTACGTGGAGGGAACGTGTCCGGTCTGCGGGCAGCAGGCACGCGGCGATCAGTGCGATTACTGCTCCACCCTGCTTGACCCGTCCGATCTGCTGGACAGATCCTGTAAAATCTGCGGAACCCCTCCGGTGCTGCGGCCTACAGAGCATTACTATCTTTCACTTTCGAGCTTTCAAAAGGAACTGGCAGACTATGCGGAATCATCTCGGGGCTGGAGGGATAATGCCGTCCGGTTGACTCAGCGTTATCTGCAAGAGGGACTTCAAGACCGCGCGGCTACCCGTGATCTCGATTGGGGGGTGGATGTGCCGGCAGACGGATTTACCGGCAAAAAAATCTATGTATGGATCGAAGCGGTCAGCGGCTATCTGTCCGCCAGCAAGCAGTGGGCCGCAGAGACAGGAAACCGTTGGGAGGATTTCTGGCTGGAGAATCGTGAGAGCGTCGATGAGGACGGCAAGACAACCGCTTATTATGTGCATGGGAAAGACAACGTGCCTTTTCATAGTCTGATTTGGCCGGGTATACTATTGGGAGTGGGCGGACTGCATTTGCCTGACCGTCTGTTTGCCTGTGAATACATGACGCTGGAAGGGCAGAAATTCTCTACCAGCCGCAACTGGGCGGTCTGGGTACCGGATATTCTCAGCCGCTATCAGCCGGATTCAATCCGGTACTTCCTGATTGCGAACGGCCCCGAGAAACGTGATACCGACTTCTCCTGGAGGGAGTTCATCCACAGCCATAATGGCGAGCTGCTCGGCGCCTTCGGCAATTTTGTAAACCGCAGCCTGGCCTTCATAAATAAAGCCTTCGGGGGTTGTGTGCCGGACGGAATACTGGAACCTAAGTGGAGAGCGAACTTCGACACCTTATACGCCGAAGCCGGCAGACTGATCGAATCCGGGCGTTTTAAGGAGGGTCTGGAGTTTATCTTTGGTTATATTCGCCAAGCCAATAAATACTTTGATGAACAGAAACCCTGGCTGCAGATCAAGGAAGACCGCAATGCCTGCGGAGATACCCTCTACACCTGCGTACAGATCATTGCTAATCTGGCTAATCTGCTGAATCCGTTCATTCCTTTTTCCTGTGATGAGCTCCGTACCTTCTTGTCCCTTGATGAGGCTGGATGGCAGCAGTCCTCTGTTCCGGCAGGACAGACCATCAATGAACTGAAGCTGCTCTTCGAACGCATTGATACTGTACGGATTGAAGAGGAAACAGCCCGGCTGGAGAGCCAGATGCTAAGTAACTAATCCTTATAATACCTGCTGGCCATATGGCGGAGGATGAGTTTATTATGTAGGAGGCAGCCTCCGCCTGTAAGTTCCGCTTATATTCGGGATGAATTCAATTCTATTTAAAGGTGAAACTATGAGAAAAACTCTAACTCTAGTTCCAATATTATGTATATTGCTTTTTCTGCCTTCTTCTTCTTTTCTAATGAAGCATTCCTTTCGTAGCGCCGACTGGGGAATGAGCATTACCGAGGTGAGGGAAAGCGAAACGTTGGATTTTAAAGAGTTCGGTGATGGTGCTCTAAAGATTCTGCAATATAAATATCCGTCACCGGAATTTGACGATGCTTGGGTGTACTATTTGTTCCCGGAACAGCAGAACCACAAGTTAGGCGGCGCCGGTTACATCTATTATATACAGGATCAAGAGGCCAGAGCAGCACTCGTCCGGAAGCTGTCGGAGAAATACGCGGGCATCTACGGTGTAGGGCAGTATAGCAATGATGCCAATTTTCAGCGGTATTACTGGAATTTACCCGACAAGAGGCTGGTCATTTACAACGATTTCGGAGCAGAGGCGGCGGCTCAGTTCTACTATGATTATGAATTCATTGAAACTATCAATGCAGGAACACAATAACTGGTACCGTCTCTCCAAAAAAACCGATTTTTCTATAGCCCGGTTGATATCGTAAGGCTGTAGAAAAAAACGGCTGTACCGCAAAAGACCACTGTATTCCTCATGCTTTCTCTAATTCTACCGGTTATCCAGGTTAATTCTGGCTGGGAAACCGCCCGCCGGCTGCTGCCCCCTTCGGTGAGATGTTTTCGATTTGGGCAAACTGTGAAGTCGTGCAGCCTTTTTGTACGGCCATCGCTTCAATCAGGGAGACGACTTCAAGGTTTTTGTGAGTATGCGTCACCCCGAATTTGGTCGCAATTGCAGCCTTATCCCTGCGCCCTTTAAGCGCCCGCCCCAGCAGCTTCTCATTACCTCCGAAACGCCCCAGCAGGTATTCCTCACCATAAAGATCTGCTGTATCAAAAAGTGTCACACCCAGCTCCAGCGATCCCCGGATCGTATCTACCGATTCTTCATTGTCCGGCATCATCATGGTGCCGAGGCCCAGAGCTGACACTTCCAGCCCTTCGTTTCCCAGTTTTCTTGTCAACATGTGTGGTTCCTCTTTTCCATAGATTAAAGTAAATGAACATGCACTTTATTCTAATCAGCCCGAACAAAAGCAACCACAGTACGTTTATGCTAGTAAGATCATTACCAGGCTGTCAATCCTTAACCGGTGTATACACGCACACATGCAGATCGGGATGATCGGTTGGACTTGCAAAGGAATGAATGTCGTAGGCAACCGTCTTGTCATCACCAGCAGGAGTTTGGATGTAAACCCGGTTTACAGTTTTGAGCTGGATGTTGTGCAGCTTCCATATGTCCGCAAACTCCCTGCTCTCCACACACAACTGCTCGACGATATCCTGAAACCATGGATCTTCCGGATGCTTATCATAGTAGGTTCTGAACACGGCAACTGAATGCAGAGTGAACTCTTCCCAATTGATCATACGGCGGCGAAGCCCGGAATTCAGAAACAGCAGCCGGATCATCAACCGTTCAGCATCAGGTATTGCGTCAAAATCAATCAGCATCTTCGCTGCCTCTTCATTCCAGGCAAGAACCTCGGATCTTTCATTGCTGATGAAAGACGGATAGGGCAGCTGCCCGATGATTTCCCTCCACTGCGGATTAAGCGTTGTACTAATAGAAGAAACAGCTGCACGCTCATGTGGATTCCAAAGCTCGAACAGATGTTGCTGCTCATCCGGCGTCAGCTGCAGCGCCCTCCCGATGTTCTCGATGATATCTCTGGACGCGGTTACTTCTCTGCCCTGCTCCAGCCAGGTATAATAAGTTGCACTGACACCTGCCAGCATAGCAACCTCTTCCCTTCGGAGTCCCGGCGTTCTTCGTAGGCTATAGGATGCTTTAAGCCCTGCCTGTTCCGGCTGAAGCCGGTTTCGGCGCGATTTCAGATAATCGCCGAGCGTTTTGGCTTTACTATTCTCATTAAGCATACACAACCTCTTCTCACTGAATCATTACGATCCATTTTAGCTTAACATGTTCCATACTTAAACCTTTGTCCGTGCTTGCTATCCCTTAAAACGGATGTTCATCATTGATCAAGCCTGCGCGTTACGTGTCCCCACAGCGTCAGAATAAAAAAAGTGCCCGAACAGTCATAAACACGACTGCTGCGGACACACTTTTGTGCAACTTTTACTGAGCTAGAGCAATTTCCTGCAGCATTGCTGCAATGGCTTCAACGGAGCCGTTCCACAGCTTCTCGCCAAGATCCCTACTGGCATGGGTTGGGTCACCTATAACGCCTGTTGTGGAGTATTTGCCAAAATCCAGATTGGGATCATCCCATTCCGGTTCACTGCTGCCAGGATTAAAGATCTGCGCTTCCCTAATATCCTCAGGATGTTTATAAAGTCCCAGCGAAGTAGTGAAGCTGTCTGCATGACCACCCGGAATGTCGGGATCAGCATGCCTGCACCAGATCTCATGAAACGGATGGTGGGGAATATCGACCTTGGCTTTCCCCTCATATTCCTGATTGAACCTTACTGCCACATTGCCCAGCAAGTGACCGCCGCAGCCGCGAAAAATAACCAGCTGTCTAAAGCCTTGGTCCACCAGGGAAGTCAGAACAGCGTATATTACATCTTCATAAAGCTTCTGCGGAATATCGATAAAGCCGTATCCAAAGCTGCGGTGCTCCGGCGTAGGTCCAAAAGGAATTGTCGGTATCACCAGGGACTTGACTCCATATCTCAGCTTGGCCTGCTGCGCTGCTTCAATGGACAGTTCTGTGGCCAGCCATGTATCAAAATCAACGGTGGAGTGTGGACCCTGCTGCTCCGTACAGCCCGTCGGAATAATTGCCAGATAACCTTCCGCTGCTTTTTCTTTAATTTCCAAAAAGGTGAGCTTTCCGTATTCGACTGTCATTTGAATTTCCCCTTAGGTTGTCTAATAGTAAATAGTCGAAGCGAGGTGTTTGTTTATGCGCAGATGTTCATTGTGGCTGCCCCTCCTAACCTTTCTTGCCGCAGGCCTTCTTCTGGATTTCCTGATCTATAGCCTTAACAAGAAACGAAGACAGCGCTTTAGCGACATCTGACCCTGAACGAGAAAAGAAGGCTAGCTGCAGCCATCGAAGTGAAGAATAATAGGATTTCTATGCTGGTTCTATATCTTCCGTTTCAGCGAGACGGCAAACTCCGGTTTGGTCTCATAGGCCATGTAGGATACTGTCCCTGCAAAATCCAAATAAGCCTGATAACGCGTGCGGATCGCCGGGCTTGTGATCTTATCCAACACAAGCTCCTTAGCCACCCAGCAGCTTTCCGACGTTTCCTCTGAAACGGCAAGTTCTCCGCCCACCGGCTTACATACATAATCCAGCATTACTTTCGTCGGAACATCGGTGATGCCGTCATGCCATTTGTACATTCCCGTATTCGAATACACTCCGATCAGGTGAGAGACCTCGGTATCTATTCCGCTTTCTTCCTGGATCTCCCGGATGAGCGCATCCATCAGATTCTCTCCGGCCTCCACTTGCCCCCGGGGAACACCCAGCCACCATGAAATGTTTTGACCAAAAGCACTTCTCCCTGCTCATTCTCCACGATCCCGCCGACAGCCACAATATGAGTTGGCATAGCCATGTTATTGACCTCCCATGATCTTTATAATTGAATATTGCACTGCTCAGCAAATTCATTGACTTTGGACAGCAACGCAGGATAGATCATCGGATAGGTTAACTCTTCCGGTACCTCCGTGAACCCGCATATTTCTTCCATTTCATAAGCCGGCAATTGTCCGAACTTATTAACGGTGGCCAGGTAGAGCTTTCCGAAACTATCCGGCATTGACTCTCCGGTAACCGAATAAATACTTATTGGAAATAACGTATAGTCTTCCGCTCCTGTCTCTTCATACAGTTCTCTTGCCGCTGCTTCATCAGACGTTTCATTCTCGTCAATATGTCCACCTGCAAATTCCCATGTGGTCTGTCCACGCTGCCGAGCTAATATCCACTGCTTATTATGCCTAACGATAATAACGACGTAGGTTAGATTTTCTTCCTTTATTCCCGTCTCGTGTATAGTAACTTTCATTCACAAACATCTCCTTAGACGGCAAAACCGATAGAGTTTTGGTGGATTACCGGATGTGACGTTCCTATTATCTCTGGTTTAAACTATGTATAGAATCCCTTGATATTTTTCCCAACAGCTTCATCCATTATATAATAGAAGCATTCATAAGTCCGTCGGGAAAAGAATCACTCACCACCGTCTTCTCCCCGCTTCTCCTCACCCTTGCCCTGAGCGTTCAATTGCGCCCATATCTCCCGGGTCAAATGTTCACCTTTATAATAGTCCACCCTATTCTCCGTTTCATACAGCTCCTCATACGGCAAAATATTGATTTTCCCGGAGTCAGGGTATTCCGCAACATCCAAGCCGTTATTCGTCCGTAAATCGAGATAGCGGCAAGGCGTCTCTGTATGATTAAACAGCTGATGCGCACCTGATGGACCGGTTTCGAAAAATATCGTATCCCCCTCATGGACTTCCTGTAACCCGTCGGGAGTTCTTAACATAGCACTGCCCGTCAAAATCACAAACAGCTCTTCAGCATTTCTATGAAAGTGATACGGATACGAGTACTTGCCCGGGTCCAATGACCGGATATCAAAAATCAAATGCTTCGATCCTACCATCCCCGCCAGCTTCTCGCTGGTGTGCCAAGCAAATTCCGGAACCGGAGACTGCCTTTGTTTAAAAGAGATGTTCTGTTCATTGAAAATGGTCGCCATGGAATTACTCCCTACGCATAAGTTATTTTAATCCGAGCATAGAGACTATGGAGCAAGTTGTAAGTGAGTAAATTCATATCCCGCGAAAAAAACATTGCCATCCCCTCACATCCTGTGGTATTATAAATTTCGTTGCAGGACGGTAGCTCAGCGGGAGAGCACTATCTTGACAGGGTAGGGGTCATGGGTTCGAACCCCATCCGTCCTATACTGCATCACTACGTAAAACTCCTTATTTTATAAGGAGTTTTTCTTTTTCTATCCCCCACTCGCATTGGGGACGGAATTTTTCGCCTATAAAAACAACCACTCATGTCAGAGTGGTTGTTTTTATAAGTCTGATGCTCTTGATGATCATAAAGGCAACTCAATGAAATTGATTATTGCAGTTGTTAAGTTAATATTTTTACTGACTTCTTTGTATCCTTTTTCAGAAAGGAAACACTTTTGCTCGACTCCCGGTAATGCCTTTTGGGTCTTGATTCACGGATATGATACTCAAACGGATCACTCCAGTATTATTTAAGTAGTTCTTCTGGAACCTCAGGTTGATGCACATACAACGCACTGTTTGTATTTGCAATGAATAACGCTACCATCGATAAGCATGTCGCCAAACCAGACACGATTCGAACATTCGCTTTTTTCAACATTTTTACTTCACCTCCTTTCTGGCAATTAATAGACTTAGAGATTGAGCAAAATAACTCACGGCTATAGCAGATGAACAAATTATGACATTTGTAGCAACCAAGACCAGACCGATTATTTTAAGCTTCGGATAGTGACGCTTGGGAATTCTAGTCTGCTTTTCAATCCCAATAGGCGCTAACCACAAGATGATCAAAAAACTGATTGCATTCATAACCTGTACAACTAATAAATTTACGTTAATAAACGATAGCACAGTAAACAACGTCGTAGTAAATATGACACATGCTACACCCGACTTAAGGTGAACACCGCCCGACGATTGCCGTAGTAATGCAAAAGAAACTAATATCGTTAAAGCTTCAGAAAAATTACCTGTGAGCAAAGATATAGCAAGTGTAATGACGATGATAAAAACAACATTTAGCACAACCTCTAATGCATACTTTAGAACCGCTTGCGATGCGGGGTGATCAGGAACAACTTTTTTTATGTTGTAGGCTATCCTCTCAGATATACGATCAATCATTTTCTTTTTCCTTCCCGGTAGAGTAATAGATGAAGAAAATTGAGATCATTAAAAAGAACAATATATTCAAATAAATTTCGTTGTAATATAAAAGAATTGAGATTCCAATTAAGAAAATTATGATGATCGTCGTTAAAAAAATATCTTCTAATTTAAAACGAAGTTTCTCTATGTCAAAAGTAAAGCCTTTTCCTTTTCTGTAGTAGTGCCAAAAAAAAGAGCAAATAACTGCGGAGGTGAGTACTTGTAATATGTATCCATTGCTTTTATTCCCTTCTATTGCTCCTATTGAACCGAATAAGATAAGTACAATAACAGTTTGTATGACTGCAAAAATAGCATATCCTGATATAGTTGCAATAACGGACAGTATGAGGGGCATCCTAACAACTGCAGCAAAGAACAATATGAATATTACTATCAATATCAAAGGTGCGATATTGCTCATATCAAGCTCATTCCTCAACAAATAGCTCTGCAAATTTATAATTAAAGTAACAAACAAGGCTTGCCAAGCATGATGTTTCCACTTGAATCTAAAGAGCGACATAATCAAATAATAAATAGACATGAGCTCAATAGTCGAAAAGAACATGAATAGAATTGGCTCCCATGACAACACACAACACCGCCTGACATTATTTTCATTCAATGCATTAATTATAAATCCGAAATAGAGTTACCGTATACTACTTATTTACTACGAAATAGGTCTTTCAGGCGGCAATACCTCAATACCATTCCTGCCATACGCGAGTGCCACAGCAAGTCCAAGGCGCTCCCAGCGCATGAGGGTTGTCCTATGTTGAAACCAAGCTAAAAATAATTGTAGATGAACGCGGTCTATCTATCAGAGAAGTCGCACGTGTCACAGATATACTTTAAAATTGTACGGAGGGTACAAAATATCCTGGAATACACGTCTGAAGCGAAGAAAACCCGCCAGCTCAAAAAAGCCCGGCGGGTTATCATATCATTGGGTCAACCATACAAAACCAAGACGGATACGCTGAACATCAAATATCCATTCAAGAATGGCGTTTATCCCTCTAGAGCATCATTTATATATTGAACAAACAATTTGTCCGAGAACAGAACAACCTTATTGTCCTTCGTCAGCATATAGATGCTTTTAGCATCCGCGCTTACATACGCAGTAGTCACATAATAATAGGGATTATTTGCCCCTACAAAACACACTTCGATAACATAGTAATTTTGCTTATTGATCGTTTTAATCTCACCATCATCCATGAGATTAGGTTCATTTCCAAGAAGGGATCTAACTTTTTTATCAAGAACTTCTAAAGCTTTTACTCTCAAAGAAACAGCATCCATACTTTCTGAGAAAGCTTTGTCAGAGAAACCAACAACTTGATGGTCTTTATTCAACATGAGGAAAGTTTCTCCATCTACACTGACATACATAGTGGTAACAACATAAGAGTTAAAATATTTTTCATCTCCTATTTCAACATTAAAAGCGTAGTATTTGTTCTCGTTGATGATTTTAATCTCATCCTTGTCGTCAATAGTTAGTTCCTGTGACTGAGATCCCATCTTTGCTTCCAAAACTTCAAGGGCATTTCTTCGAGATATACTTTGAAAAGCTCCATCAGAAATAGAATAATAAAGCACTTCACCGTTGTACTTATCAACAAGGTACACACCGTTATTGTAACCGTCCAGATTAACGCTATAGTATCTTAGAAGCTCCTGCCCCTTGATTTTTGCTGTGCTGTTGTCTCCATCTATAAAGCCCTTAGCTTTTTGTAATGCTTCAGCTTGCGTTGTAACTACCTCACTAGCCGCATGCTTCGATTCGATAGCTACGGTCTTCCAGACATCTTTCCATACCACATCTGTATTCATTCCTTTGGAAATTAACTGAATGGGCACCATCATGGTATTATTGATGTTCTGCGGCGGAACCTCAAGAGCAAGCTTCTTCCCGTTCGTATAGGCCGTTTTTTGCCCCAAAGTAAAAGAAACCTCGAAGGAACCGCTTTTGATCACAATCGGCTTCTTCGCAGACTGGAATTTAATAGTAGCATTTAAAGCCTCACTGACAGCACGCATAGGTACCATTACCCGGCCATTTTTATAAACGGCTGGCTGGTTCATATTTAAAAGCTGACCATTCACCATTACTTTGATTGTCTGATTCATGTCGGCATGCACATAACTACCTGTGCCAGTTGAGGCCAAAATCAAACACATGATAATTAGCATTCGCTTTACTATATTTCTCATTACGAATACTCCTTTGTTTCAAAATGATTTGACTATGTGTATGTAATAGATTTTGCCTAGTGCTTGTATGGTTCTCGTTCACTATTGATCAGCTCATACAACTTCTAAATAACATCGCAAAGACTCCTCATATTTTCTGATTCGTTTATTTTGCTCCCTCCCCCTAATTGTTCAATAAGCATACAAAATGTGCCAATATACGTCAAAGAATAAACAAAAACAAACCCGTCAGGACAAGCCCGGCGGGTTATGATACATATGCTCTACATTCAAATCTATCTATTGTCTTTTTTAAAACTAGAAATCAGCAGTAGCAATTTGAATTGAACCCGTAGCAGGACCAGCAGCTGTGGTCTGGAGAGCCGCTGCCAACAGCAAAGCAACTTCCAGCGTGAGGCTATTGACTGGAGGTATTTCATAAGTGATAACAGGAGCATTGACACGTGTAACTACAAGAAGGATCGGAAACGGACCGTTGTTATTAACGGTAATTGTAGCATTTGCTCCATTGTTCAAGTTTTCAAAATAAGATTTACCAACATTGGTAGCCAGAGAGTAAAACTGCTGAGGTAAGAGAATCGACATAAGAATCACCTCCTAGAACTAGATATAGTATTCTATTCTTCCAAAGAATAAATGTAATAGATAAGTGAATCAGTAATAAAATACATTTTACTTTTATTAAATAGTGGTGAAACTATCTTCTATGGCCTAGATTCAATCAAAATTAGATATAAAAAAAGACCCCGCCGCATCCGGCAGAGTCAAATCATTCATGAACCTATCCCACATAGGTAACCGGCTGTTTACGCCAGTACCCGCAGCACATCCTCGATCTTCCTCTGATGCGAAAGCACACCATAATTCATCCAGGCCATAAAATCCACCTCGTACACGTTGCGGTTGCGCACAGCGGGCAGGCTTCTCCACAGCGGAGTATCCAGCAGCTCCCGGCCTTCACCTTCCTGCCGGTCAAAAGTAATGAACAAATGATCCGCCGTCAGGCCTGACAACTCTTCACTTGTTAGGCTCACACGCTTCTGTCCCCGGGTGAGCTGCCGGACCAACGGATGCCGCTGGAGCCCGAGATCCTCATGCAATACGCTTGCTGTATATCCCAGACCCTCACATCCATAGAGAGCAACTCCGCAGGAAGAAATTCGGAGTAACGCTACCGTCTGTCCCCGGACGCTGCGGCTGAGGATCCGCTTCGCCTGCTGGGCCTGCTGCTCATAATGGCCGATGACCTCCTGCACATGTTCCGTTCTGCCGAAGACAGCAGCTGCAGAGCGCAGTGTTGCACGCCAGTCTTCCTGGTGAAACGGAAGTCTGAACAGCGGAGCAATCCGGCGGCACTCACCTAAATGCCAGCGCTGAAAGCCGTCATCCAGCATAATCAGCTCGGGCGTGTAACGGGAAAGCTCCGACCAATCTCCGCGGGAAATATCAAACGTTGGCACCTGCTCCAGACCCAGGTACTCCTGCTTGCCCCACTGGGCATGACAATATTGAGCCACCGGAGTAATGCCCAAAGCCAGCAGATAATCCTCCAGAAAAGGCGCGAATACACGGACCCCATCCTGATGAAGGCTCCTGTATTGACCGGGTGTAACACCTACCGCTCCCTTGAAACGCCGGTTAAAATAATACTCATTGCTATAGCCGGCAGTCAGTGCGATATCATGCAGCCGGTCCTTGGTCAGAAGCAGCTGCTGCTGCGCCCGTTCGATACGGAGGCCGTTCAAATGCTCCAAGGGAATCCTGCCGGTAATCTCTTTAAAAAGCTGTGTGTAACGCGCGCGCCCAATGCCTGCAATCTCTGCCAATTGATCGACGGATACCGGTTCACTGTAATGCTCCTGCATATAGTGAATGGAACGTTGTACCGCCTCATGATCATTCTTTGTCTGAACTGCCGGGGAATTGGCTCGCATGATCAGCAGCAGCAGCTCCTGAAAACGGGTATGACCCGCGAACCATTCGATGTCATCGGGGCTCCTGCGGCTATGATAAATGGAATCCAGCAGCAGTGCACATTGTGAAAAAGGTCTGCAGCTTAAGAGACCCGGCTGGAGCATGGCATTCCCGGGCAATTTCTCCTTTCCGCGGTGTCTGCCATCCCCAGTGCCGATAACCTCAAAGGCAAGCCGGTAAAAGCTAAGCCCCCGCTCTCCGGCCTGAATTCTGTTCATAGATCCAGCCTCAATCAGAAAGCCTGCGCCTTTGTCTAAAGGATAACGTCTTTCCTCCGCTTCGAGCCAGCCCTGCCCTTCCGATACTATGATTAATGTGTGCTCCTGAAACACAGCCATTTGTCCGTTTCCCGCAGGGGATTGGGCTATTGCTTCTATGTTAGTCAAGCTGTATAACAGCTTTTTTTCAGTGCTTTCACTGAGCTGTTCTGCCATTCTCCCGCCCCCTAATTGAGAATCATTTTCATTTCCTTAGTGTAAAACAAAAATGAAAGCCTATCAACCATGCTGTTCAAAGGTGTAAAAGATGTTTGATACTTTAACCATGTTATTTTAAAATCTACATGTAAAAACTTTTTTACACCCATCTAACGAAGAAGGTGGAATTTAATGCAAAATCATATCAAAAAGTTTCGAGAGCAAAAAGATATATCACAAGGCAAGTTAGCAGATTTATGCAATGTAAGCAGACAGACCATAAATGCCATTGAAAACAACAAATATGACCCAAGCTTGCAATTAGCCTTTGATATTGCCAAACATTTAGGAGTTAGAATCGATAAGTTATTCTTACATGAAGGGAGAGAAGAGGAATGAACACCCGAAAAATAGGTGCAATCGCAGTAGGGGCAGCCACTCTAATTGTGGTAGTTTTTACCATCTATAAGGTCATGGTTGGAAAAGACGTTGGATTTAACGAAATAATAACAATCGCAACGCTATTAATGATGTTTTTTCCTATGATCACCTGGGGAACTAAGGCAGACAAAGATGGTATATTTGAGGATGACGAGTTAGGAAAAAAGATTACGGAGAGAAGCTCGAAAATAAGTTACTTTCTTCTTCTTTTTTTTATACTTGGAGCTTTAGTTGCTGATGAAATCGTAAATGAAACAATGAACATCTTTTTATTAGGGGTATTAGGATTAGCAATGATTACATTACCGATTGTTGAGTTTTTAGTGAGTAAGAAGTATCGCTAGCGGGAACGTCAGTTCAATAAAAAAAGCGGCAGTCCAGGACTTTATTTCTCGTCCATGGCTGCCGCGGTTTCTTTTATGGGGGTTAGTCTATCAGTTTGCCTGGCGTTTTATTTCACCATTGCTTTCAGCAGATCATCCAGCTTCATCGAATTGGCTGTAATCGCGCCGGACTGCCAGTGAGAGCGTTCCATTCTGTAAATATTCCCGTTCTTCACCGCAGGCAGGTTCTTCCACAACGGGCCACCCAGAATTTTGATTGCTTCCTCATTCTCCGCAGTATCCCATCCTCCGTTGTCAGGGAATACAATGATATGATCCGCCTCAAGATCTGGTATCACTTCTTCGGAAATAATGGACTGAAATTCAGTCATCTCCGCAGCCATAGGGACGGGTGTCAGACCGAATTGATCATAAATCACACCCGTAAAGCGGTTTTTGACACCAAATAGCGCAAAGGTTTTCTCGGCAACGTTAAGCCGGATTACAGCTACCTTCTCCTGCCCTAACGCCTGCTGCAGCTTGGCCTTTCCATCCGCCACCTTCTGGTCATACTCCGCAAGTACAGCTTCGCCCTTTTCCGGAATGCCCAGCACCTCAGCGATAGCTGTGAGCATTTGTCTTGAATCCTGCAGCACTTTCTCCGGCAGACGGTAGGTTGGCGCTACCTTGGAATATTGTTCGTATTTTGCTGCATCTGCTCCTCCGTCGGCAATGATTAAGTCCGGATTTTTTTCCAACAATGCCTCAATGCTCCCGGTAATATCGTATTCCGGCACATCCAGATTCAAATAATCCTGCTTGCCCCAGCTGGGATGATACCATTGCACGACCGGGGTAACGCCTAACGCCTTCAGATAATCCTCCACATAGATCCCTGCCACCCGCTTAGGACTAACGGGGATTTCAACCTCTCCGAATTCCCCGACGACAGTCCGTGTGCCATTATCGGCTGAAGTATCGGTGCCTGCATCGGTGGATGTATTGCTTGCTGCGGTTGGATTCGCCGCATTCTCTGTTTGAACGTTTTTTCCTCCGGCAGCATTATTATTCGTGCCGCAAGCCGCCAAAGCGGACATTGACAGTACAAGTACAGCTGTCCAAATACATTTTCGACCCCAACTTGCCATTGATTTCTTCACTCCTATACATCATTGTGATTGATTATCATTCTCAATAATCCTAATGACAATAGTAGCACGTCTTCATCAGCTTTCAATGCACTTTCTCTGCGGCAATCTTATACAAACTTCTAAATTGCATAGATATCTTACGTCGATTTGCAAAGCTATAAACAAGCTGAAATGGAAGGATAATTTATAGAGTGAAGCATATAAATTCATATATTTTAAAAAACGACCCTGCCAGCAGCTGGCAGAGTCAAGAGTTCATGAACGTATATACTACATACAAGCTGGGGATATCTTCAATTTAACACCTGATTGTTAATAGAGTGTGTGAAGAAATCACGGAATGGATAAATTATGAGCAAGGCAAAATTCTTTAACCGGGTGATTGATTTCTGTAGCGATTTATTTTACAATGAACTCATAAACGCGCGTTTATTTAAAGGGGGCATTATGCGCAGCGAAGATATTGCTAAGCTCGCCGGGGTATCCCGTAGTACGGTATCCCGCGTGATCAACAACTATTCCAATGTCCCTGAAGAGACCCGGGCCAAGGTGCTGAAGGTTATTGAACAGCATCAATACGAGCCAAACAGCTTTGCCCGGGCTCTGGCCGGCAAGAAGACCGATACGATCGGCCTTTTCGCCATCAGCATGAACGAGAAGGAGAATGCAACCCGGATCTATCAGAACAATTACTTCGCGCCTTTCGTCGATGCCGTAGTCGACACGTCGAATGCCCGCGGCTGTTATGTGCTGATTCATACCGTATACTCTCCTGACGATTTCCTGAAGGTTAAGCAGGCTTTCCTGCAGAAACGGATTGACGGCGGCATTATCGTCGGCACCCAGAAGGATATTGATATCGTACGGGAAATGGTTGGACTTGAATCCCCGCTAGTGCTGATCGATTATGATATTTCGGAGATTATGTCGGAGCATCTGGACCGCAATCATCTGGCCATTGTGAACTCCAAGGACTATGAGGGCACTGTCGAAGCCATCGAGTACTTGATCGGCCTTGGCCATAAAGAAATTGGCATGATCTGCGGACGAATGAACACGTACTCCGGACGGGAACGCTATATGGCATACGAGGATACGTTGAAGCGGCATGGATTGCAGCTCAATGAGAACTTCATCCTGCAGGGTGATTTCCTGAAGGAGAAGGCCTACGAAGAGGTCAAGAAGCTGCTGGAGTCCGGCAGACCATTGCCGACAGCCTTCTTCTCGTCCAATGATGACATGGCTATCTCAGCGATGGAAGCGTTCTCCGAACACGGAGTATCCGTGCCTGAGGATATGTCCATTGCCGGATTCGATGATGTGCAGCTTGCCTCGCGCATTCATCCCAAGCTGACCTCCGTACGTCTGCCGATTTACGAAATGTCCAAGGCTGCTGTCGAGAAAGTGATCGAGCTGTGCGATTCCGTTCAGCCGACCTTTAGCACCATCAGCTTCCCGGCCAGGCTGGTCGAAAGAGACTCCTGCCTCCCGCCGAAGAAGTAAGGCTTCCTGCAAGAATGCTGCATCATCCGTCCAGCGTATACCATTTCGCTGGATGTACCAGCATTTCTTTAAGGAGTGGCAATCATTTATTATAATGTTATGCAGGAAAATCCCTTTGCCCCGAGGGAATTTTTTCTCAGCTCTATAAACGCGCGTTCACAATTGAAAGGAGACTTTCCTCTTATGAAATTCGGAACTTTTGACGACACCCGTAAAGAGTACGTAATCAACACCCCTAAAACACCTTATCCATGGATCAACTACCTCGGTAACGAGCAATTTTTCGGCCTTATCTCCAATACTGCCGGTGGTTACACCTTCTATCGCGATGCCCGGATGAGAAGATTGACCCGCTACCGGTATAACAATATTCCGCTGGATACAGGCGGACGCTACTACTATCTGTATGACGACGGCGATTTCTGGACCCCGGGCTGGATGCCGGTCAAACGCGACCTCGATTTCTACGAGTGCCGCCACGGTCTTGGCTATACTTCCATCACCGGCGAACGCAACGGTATTTCTGTGAACCAGCTCGCTTTTGTACCGATGGGCCACAATGCCGAAGTTCACCGCCTTGTTGTGAAGAACACCGGATCTGCTAAGAAATCGGTGAAGCTGTTCTCTTTTGCCGAGTTCTGTCTGTGGAATGCCCAGGATGATATGACCAACTTCCAGCGTAATCTGAGCACTGGTGAGGTTGAAGTCAAGGATTCCGTAATCTATCACAAAACAGAATACCGTGAGCGCAGAAACCACTATGCCTTCTATTCTGTAAATAAAGAAATCGCCGGCTTTGATACTGACCGCGAATCCTTCGTGGGTATGTATAATGGTCTGGATGCTCCACAAGCAGTAGCTGCCGGGGAAGCAACCAACTCCGTAGCCAGCGGCTGGTCGCCAATCGGCTCTCATGCACTGGAAATCACGCTGGAACCAGGCGAAGAGCAAAGCTTCATCTTCGTACTCGGCTATATCGAGAACCCGGAAGATGAGAAATGGGAATCCCTGAATGTCATCAATAAAAAACCGGCGCAGGCTGTCATCGAGCAATTCGCTACAGACGCTCAAGTAGATGCTGCTCTGGCTGTTCTGGCTGCACACTGGGATAACCTGCTGTCCAAATATCAGATCACAAGCGGCGACGACAAGTTGAACCGTATGGTTAACATCTGGAACCCATATCAATGTATGGTTACCTTCAACATGTCCCGCTCCGCTTCCTACTTCGAATCCGGGATTGGCCGCGGTATGGGCTTCCGCGATTCCAACCAGGACTTGCTCGGATTTGTACACCAAATTCCTGAGCGCGCCAAAGAGCGTATTCTGGATATCGCCGCTACCCAGTTCGAAGACGGCAGCGCGTATCACCAGTACCAGCCGCTCACCAAAAAAGGCAACAACGAAGTCGGCACAGGCTTTAACGATGATCCGCTTTGGCTGATCCTGGGAACGGCTGCCTACATTAAGGAAACCGGCGACACTTCCATTCTGGATGAGCAGGTTCCTTTCGACAGCAACCCGGACAACACTGCTACCCTGTTCGAGCACTTGAAACGCTCCTTCGAGCATGTCACCAACAATCTCGGACCTCATGGCCTGCCGCTGATCGGCCGCGCGGACTGGAATGACTGCCTGAATCTTAACTGCTTCTCTACCGAGCCAGGCGAATCGTTCCAGACGACTGCCAACATCGAAGGCCGTGTAGCGGAATCCGTCTTCATCGCCGGTCTGTTCGTCTTTGTTGGACCGGACTATGCGGAAATTTGCCGCATGCGCGGACTTAACGATGTTGCTGCGGATGCCGTAGCCAAGATCGACAACATGCGTGAAATCACGCTGACCCATGGCTTCGACGGTGACTGGTTCCTGCGCGCTTACGACCACTACGGCGACAAGATCGGCAGCAAAGAAAACGAAGAAGGCCAAATCTTCATCGAACCGCAAGGCATTTGCGTAATGGCCGGTATCGGCGTGGAAGACGGTCAAGCGGCCAAAGCTTTGACTTCCGTTGAGGAACGTCTGGACACAGATTATGGTATCGTGCTGCAGCAGCCGCCATACTCCAAGTACTACCTGAACCTGGGTGAAATTTCTACGTATCCGCCGGGCTACAAAGAAAATGCCGGTATTTTCTGCCACAACAACCCATGGATCATGATTGCTGAAACGGTACTGGGACACGGAGACAGAGCATTCGATATCTATAAGAAAATCGCTCCGGCTTACCTGGAAGACATCAGCGAAGTTCACCGGATGGAACCTTATGTGTACTCGCAAATGATCGCTGGTAAAGATGCCGTACGCCACGGGGAAGCGAAAAACTCCTGGCTGACGGGTACCGCTGCCTGGAACTATGTAGCCATTACCCAATCCATTCTCGGTATCCAGGCTGATTTCGCCGGTCTGAAAGTAGATCCTTGTATCCCTGCTGAGTGGGACGGATTCGAAATTACCCGCGTCTTCCGTGGAGATACTTATGTAATCACTATTAAGAACCCTAACCATGTCTCTAAAGGCGTAGCCAGCCTCACTCTCGACGGCGCCGCTGTAGAAGGAAACATCATCGCTCCTGTTGGCGACGGTGCAGTGCACCAAGTGGTAGTTGAGCTGGGCTAAATAGCTGCCGTGACAACATTTTAACCGCTTGTTTATTAAACGGGTCTCGTCTTTGCAAAAAGACGGGGCCTGTTTTTTGTGGGAAGCTCACTTTCCGGTTCACAAAAAGATACAGTAATGCCGTTACCACCAATCCAAGGACAATGTTCTCAAAAAAAGCAACCTAATGCATCCGCCATACTAGCGGGGTGCATTTGGGTTGCTTTCCTCTTAGATAACGTGCTGCGGCTTAAGCCTTGCCCTCCGGTATCCACACCTTCATCTCTCCGCTGCCGCGGTTGCCCCACAGATAATAAGGGACAGCTGTAACCTTAACGGATTCCAGCGGTGCTTTCTCCCTGCTGTACAGCCCTCCGCTCCAGCCGGACGGATTGACACGGAAGCCGGTTCCTTCAACGACTACGGCTCCGCCAAGCAGCGAGTCCTTAAAGACCTCTGTGAACTCCCCTGTCTCGTTCAGGGAGATAGAGCTCAGCGGCTCACTGTTATCGGTTGCCTCGAGGCAATAGACGAGCGGTCCCCGCTGAATAGCAGTTTTCTGCGCATCAGCCCGCAGCTCGGGATGGGCATAAACTCGGTGCGCTTCCATCGGAATGCTTACCTCTATGGTATCCCCGGCAGACCACACTCTGCGGATCACCCGGTATCCCAGTTCCCGGTCTGCTGTAGGATCCAGCACTTCGCCATTGACGCTAATCTCCATGCTGCTGCTCCAGGAAGGGACCCGCAAGGCAATGCCGAATTCTGCAGCTTCTGCCGGATTAACCTTCAGCGATACCTTGCCTTTCCATGGGTAATTACTCTCTTGGCTAACCTTAACCTCCGTTCCGCCAAGCGTACCCTTCCATTCACTGCCAATGTACAGATTAGTGTGCAGTGTGCTCCCGTGAACCGTGTAAATATATTGGTTCAGCGAAGTCAGCAGCCGGGCTACATTGGGCGGACAGCAGGCGCAGCCGAACCAGCCCTGCCGCTCCGCCTTCACATGATGTTTGCCCGGATTGCAGCTGCAGGCCTGCGGCCATACCTCCAGCGGATTGACATAGAAATAATGCTTGCCGTCCTGCGCCATGGACCCCAGCACATTATTATAGAGCGCCCGCTCCATCACGTCCGCATACCGGGCTTCCGGGGCTAACTCCAGCATCCGCCGGGCAAAAAAGATCAGGCCAATGGAAGCGCAGGTTTCCGCATATACAGTATCGTTGGGCAGATCATAATCGAAGGTGAAAGCCTCCCCGTGATGGGTGGAACCGATTCCCCCTGTAATATACATCTGCTTATCTGTCATGTTGTTCCACAGCCTCACACAAGCATCGCGCAACGCGTCATCATCTTTAAGTCTCGCGAGGTCAGCCATTGCTGAATACATATAGACTGCACGTACAGAATGCCCTACCGCTTCGCTCTGCTCACGGACCGGAATATGCGCCTGATTATAGGCTGGATCGAGATGGTCAGTTTGCCCGCTCCAGTGCGTGATCCGCCCCCGGCTCTCCCACTCCTGCCGCAGGAAATTCGGTTCCTGGCCGCGCTCGTCGATAAAAAAGCTGCTGAGCTTCAGATATTTCTCTTCTCCAGTAAGACGGTACAGCTTGACCAGTGCCAGTTCAATCTCCTGATGCCCGTCATAGCCTTTCAGCTTACCTTCCTCCGGTCCAAAGACCGAATCGATATGATCGACCATCCTGCGCATAATATTTAGCAGCTTGTCTTTGCCTGTAGCCTCGTAATACGCAACCGCAGCCTCGATAAAATGTCCGGCGCAGTACAGCTCATGGCAATCCTGCAGATTGGTCCAGCGTTTGCCCGGCTCCTTGATTGTGAAATAGGTATTGAGATATCCATCCGGCTGCTGCGCTTCGCCGATCAGGTCGATAACTTCATCTGCCTGCCGCTCCAGTATGGGATCACGCTTAAGGCTCAGGGAGTAACCTACTGCCTCCAGCCACTTCGCCACATCGCTATCCTGAAACACCCAGCCGTGAAACTCTCCTTCCTTTCTCCCTGCGGCAATCTCGAAATTGGCAATCGCATGACTGGGCTCTGCGTCCGGTACCCGGTCATGCAGCGCCTCATATTGGTACGGAATGACTACATCCTGCGCCAGCCTGATGTAACGTCCCCAGAATTCATCCTGAATCTTTACCGATTGCTGCTTGTCTGTCTGCTGCATTTTAATAGTTCTGCTCATTTGCCTCTTCCCCTCCGCTATATTTCATTCTCGCTATTAGCAATTATAGAGGGTAGAATAAATAAAAAATACAATCATAAGCAACCCTGTTTTTGTACTATTTCACACTCAAGATTGCGAATGACACCAGAACTGCAGGCTGCCGACAATTTGCTTTGAAAGGAGTAATCATGACATTCAGTCCTTCTTATATCCATCTGGCTGCTCCGCCGTTCCCCTACTTTCTGGAATGCGACCGCACTGTATATCAGCCGGGGGATCAGCACCCGAACCGCAACCGTATGGGGAAGTTCGATCTGATTATTGTAGAACAGGGCACCCTGTTCATTGGCGAAGATGAGAAAGAATGGGAGGTTGCGGCCGGGCACACTTTGCTGCTGCTGCCAGACCGTTATCACTACGCTGTCAAACCTTGCGAGGAGATCACCACGTTTGTATGGATCCATTTTCACACGGTGGGGGAATGGATTGAAGCCGAGGGCGATCCGGTGTATGCCGGCCGTGAAGCACATTTCCAGCAGTTTCTCACACATCCGTACACGATCCGTGTACCGCAATTCGGTCCGCTCCCGGACCCCTTTGAGCGGAGCGGGCAGGCGGAGCTGCTCCTGCAGCTGAGCCGGGACAGACGGTCAAGCGCGGTATGGCAGCAACAGCGGATCTTTGAGGAGATGCTGCGGATGATGGATCTTGCGCAGCAGGACGCTGCAGGCAGCCATGCTGCCGAGATTGCGGAGCAGACGGAAGCCTACATCCGCAACCATTACGCAGAGGCGCTCACCAATGGCTCGCTCGCGGATGCCCTCCATTTTCACTATAACTATCTCGCCCGCTGCATGAAGCGCGTCTATGGGCTGACGCCGATGGAATATTTGACGGATTACCGCCTGGAGCAGGCCAAGCTGCTGCTGCTCAAGACAGAGATCCCCATTTCCGGGATTGCGGAGCGCACAGGCTTCGAGAGCGCTGCCTACTTCTCACGGCGTTTTGCCCGCAAAGTCGGCATCTCACCGCTGCGCTTCCGCAAGCGTTATTCACGGTAAGCCGGATCACTCATTAGCGAGAGCACGAAACTCATACAACTCCCGGCTGTAGGACAGTTCCCCGATACGGACACAATTAGGGGTGTATTCTCTAATCTGCCCGCCAAACTCCAGAATATCATCTTTTATTTCTTTCACGGCGACCGCCACTTTGACTTCTGACAGCGCGGCCGCCAGCAAATCAATATCGCTCTCCAGCACTTTATATGTATAGTCCATCCAACCTTCACCCGCCTTGCTGACTTTATGCATTTAATCGTAATCTTTACTATTAATATATATTGTTTGGCTGTCCTGTACAAGTCTTAATTGCTTAAATCAACCCTTCCTTCGAATAAAACAGAGGATGCCGGACAACCTAACTTCACGTTTCACCACCTTATCAGTGAAGGAGTTTTGCAACGATGGGAGTTCTAAACGGCAATCCCAAAGACGAACCGCTGCACTATGGCGAAATATTTAATCTATGGCAATTTTCCGCTACCGCCAAAATGTCATTATCCACACTACAGGCATTTCATTATCACGCTGGCGATCAGGATCTGAAAAAAATAATTGATGATCTCATGGACCAGTCGCAGCAGGAAATAAAAGATTGCGACAAGCTGCTGAAGACCCATGGCTTCACACCGCCCCCTGCACTGCCCGACCGCCCCTCCGTTAAGCTCGATGAGATTCCTGCCGGAGCCCGTTTCTCCGATCCGGAAATCGCCGCTTCCCTTGCTGGCGCAGTTTCCCTGAGCCTAGTCGTATGCAGCCAGATTATGGGGACTTCCATCCGTGAGGATATCGGGGCCATGTTTATGAAAAATCATGCGCAAATGGCCGCTTTAGGAATGGCTGTGCTGAAATTGAATAAAAAGAAGGGCTGGCTCGTACCTCCGCCGCTGCAGCTCAAAAAGCCGGAGCCTGCTTTGGTCTAGTAATATCCCCGTCCCGTCTAATCCTGCGCAAGCAGGATTTTTTGCTGTATAGCTATTTTTTCC
The DNA here is from genome assembly GCF_042610515.1 of Paenibacillus paludis. Classification (NCBI taxonomy): domain Bacteria; kingdom Bacillati; phylum Bacillota; class Bacilli; order Caryophanales; family Paenibacillaceae; genus Paenibacillus; species Paenibacillus paludis. The sequence continues at coordinate 62,514 of NZ_JBGJZP010000003.1, read as the reverse complement.
CATTTCCAAGCATATTCATTAAGACAGGCCTAAATGTGGAGATGTTGAATATGCGCTCAAGTGTAAGGTACGCCATTATTTTGCTGGGAAGTTTGCTGATTGCTGCAGGAACTAATTTTTTTCTGGTCCCCTACAAAATTCTTGATGGGGGAGTCATCGGCATCGCCCTCATCATCAACTATATATCCGGCGCAAAAATTGGACTGGCCATTGTCCTGTGCAGCCTGCCGATTTTCTTGCTTGCCTGGCTTAAAGAACGGGACATCTTCTATAACAGCGTACTGGGTTTGCTCACCTCCTCGTTTTTCATTGAAGTCCTCGGACCGCTCCAGTACCACTTTCTGTACTATATTGAGCTCGGCTCCATCTCCAGCGCCATTCTCGGCGGCTTTCTGATGGGGAGCGGTTTCGGGATTATGCTGCGGTTCAAGGCCAGCACAGGCGGAACAGATCTGCTCGCCAAGTTTATGAAACGCTATATTCCGCTCAATGTCGGCGTCATTATTTTTCTGACGGATTTCCTGATTATCGGCGCGGGTGGCCTGCTGATCTCCAAGGAAACCTTCTTGCATTCGATTCTGACGATCTTTTCGGGCGGAATCGCTACGGGGTTATGTACGCTCGAAAAATAAGCCTCTTGACTGAATGGAAATAACTATGCATATACACGATCATATGTTCGTATTATAATAAGGTCAAATTCAGCCGCTTGCCTGGAGAGTGTGAACCTATGAACAGAGATCGTGTCATTATGCTATCCGATTGCCAGAGCTTCTATGCCTCGGTCGAGAAGGCTGCCAATCCTCTCTACAGCCATAAACCGCTGGTCGTTGCCGGCGATCCGGCCAGACGCAGCGGGATTGTACTCGCCGCTTGCCCCTTAGCCAAAGAGCATGGCGTTACCACTGCCGAGACCTTAAAGGAAGCGCTGGCGAAATGCCCTGAGCTTGTGGTCGTCCGTCCCCGTATGCAGCACTACATCAACGTTTCCTCGCAAATCACCGATATTCTGCGCAGCTTCAGTGATCTCGTAGAGCCTTATTCCATTGATGAGCAGTTCATTGATGTCACGGGCAGCTCCGCCTTGTTCGGCAGTCCGCTGTCCATCGCGGCCGCGATCCAGGATTCCGTCCGCCAGGAGACAGGCGTGTATGTACGTATCGGCATCGGCTATTCCAAGGTTACTGCCAAGATGGCCTGCGATCTGTGGGCCAAGAAAAACGAAGGCGGCCGGTTTACACTCACCCGCGAACAGCTGCCCACCCTGCTCTGGCCGCTGCCGATTTCGCAATTGTTCATGGTCGGCCGCCGGATGTCCGCCCATTTCCATAGCATGGGGCTTACGACCATTGGCCATGTGGCCCAGCTGCCGCTGGCCGAGCTGAAGTGGCGCATGCGCGAGAAATTCCGCAAGAACTGCGATATAGACGCCGAGCTGTACTGGCGGATTGCCAACGGCATTGACGACAGTCCCGTAAACCCGCATACCCACGAGGTTCCACCCAAGAGTGTCGGGCACCAGATGACCCTGCCCCGGGACTACCGCACACTGAAGGAAATCAAGACGATTCTGCTGGAGCTATCCGAGCTGGTGTGCAGACGCTGCCGCAGCCTCAAGGTGAACGGCGCGGCCCTGTCCGTCGGCTGCCAGGGTGCAAGCTTTGAGATGCCGACCGGCTTCTCCCGCCAGACCGTAATGAACGACCCCACCAATGCCACCAATCTGGTCTACGAAGCAGCCGTAGAGCTTTTCCAGCGGCACTGGGACAACCAGCCCGTACGCAGGGTCAACCTCAGTCTTTCCACGCTCTCCGACGAAAGTGAGTACCAGCTGACACTGTTCGAATCCCGCCCCCGCTACCGCGAGCTTGAACGGGCTACTGACAATCTCAAGAACAAGTATGGAGATACGATTATCGGCCGGGCTGCGTCTTTCACCGATGCAGGACAAATTAAGGATCGGGCCGGCAAAATCGGAGGACACTACAAATAAACGGTACTGCTTTTACACTGCCTGAACGGGAAAAGTACTTAAAAATAAATTAAATGAATAAGGGTTGATATTTTCAGGTATTGCGGCGACAATCGAATATATAACATTCCCGGGGAGGATCGAAAGAAGTTGGATAGCACAAGCAATAACAGCAATACTTCCACGCATGAAATTATCGATCTCTGCCTGCTGGCTGGTAAAATCATGCTGCAGAGCGGTGCGGAAACTTACCGTGTGGAGGATACCATGACGCGTATGGCGGAGGCACTCGGTTTTCCCGGGGCGCACAGCTACGTGACGCCAACGGTCATCATGTTCACAACCAGCAGAACCGAACCGGTGAAGCTGTTCCGGATTGCCGAGCGGACGACCGATTTGCAGAAAGTGTCGGAGGTCAACGACATCTCGCGCCGGCTGAGCGAACGACAGCTCAGCGCGGCAGAAGCCCGCGAGCGCCTCGGCGTCGTGGACGATGCCGCACATGCCTATCCGGCATGGCTGCAGATCGCCGCAGCCGCCCTCACCGGAGCCTGCTTCACAGTAATGTTCAAGGGGAGTCTGTGGGACGCCCTTCCGGCTTTGCTGGTGTCCGGGCTTGGATTCGCCGCTGCTACCTATCTGCACCGGCTCGTACAGATCCGATTCTTTGCAGAATTTACCGCCTCATTCCTGATCGGACTGTTCGCGTTCTTCTCCGTCAAATTTGGCATTGGCCGGGAAATGGATAAGATTATCATCGGCTCCGTTATGCCGCTGGTCCCGGGTCTGCTCATTACCAATGCGGTGCGTGACCTGATGGCCGGGCATCTGGTTTCCGGCCTCTCCAAAGGTGCCGATGCTTTCCTGACCGCGTTTGCGATCGGGACTGGCATCGGTCTTGTGCTGTCGCTTTTTTAACCCATGTGAAAGAGGTAGCAATTCATGATTTTGCAACTGATAACCAGCTTTATCGCCGCTGCATCCTTCTGCATTCTGTTCAATGCCCCGCGGCGCGCGCTGCTGCAGTGCGGCTTGGCCGGAATGGTAGGCTGGATCCTGTATTTGGAGCTTGATGAAAGATGGGATACGGTAATTGCCACCTTTGCGGCAACCGTAGTCGTCGGCGTCATCAGCCAATTCTTTGCCCGTTCCTTCAAGATGCCGGTCATTATCTTCAGCGTCGGAGGGATTATTCCTCTTGTCCCGGGGGGACTTGCATATGACGCTATGCGCAAATTCGTGGAGAACGACAATAACCAGGCGATTCAGATCGCCGTACAGGCGTTGCTGCTCTCTGGAGCGATCGCCACGGGACTTGTGCTCAGTGAAGTGCTTGGACAAATGTTCCGCCGGAAGAACAAGTAGACACGCGCAGAAAAGAGCCTCCCCTTACCGATCACCTATAGCTATGATTACAGGGACACCTCGGCTAGAGCTGCTTGGTCTGCAGCGCATAAAAAGTCCGCCTGCGGCAAGGAATTCATCCTTGCCGCAGGCGGACTTTTGGGTATAGGGGATATTTACTGCAGCTGGCCAATGATCTTCTGGTAGCTGACAATATCCAGCCATCTGCCGAACTTGCTGCCGATCTCTTTGAACAGGGCACTCTGCTCGTATCCATGCTTCACGAACAACCGGCGGCTCGGCTCGTTATCGGCGCACACCGTAGCCACCAGTACATGAAACCGGAGCTCCACGGCCCGCTCTTCGATAAAGCGCAGCGCATGGCCGCCCAATCCCCGGCCGCCGCAGCCCGGCTTCAGGTAGATGCTGATTTCACCGGAGGTATCATAGGCCTGTTTATTCTTATGTCTGGCAATCAGCACATAACCCACCATTTCGCCGTCCTGCATAATGGCATAGGATTTGAACCGCGGATCGCCGCTCAGCACCGACTGGCGCATTTCCGGCAGGCTCTGCGGCTCAGTATGAAAAGAAACTGTAGTGTTCAACACGTAATAATTATATATATCCAGCACTTCAGCCAAATGCGCTTCCCCGATTTCTTCAAACAACAGCCCGCTCGCAATGATTTCGCCCATTTGTTAATCCTCCCAGATTGATGTTTCCAATTGATCCACGAACCGGCGCAGCTTGCCGGCTACCTTGAGATTAATCGCTCCGTTTTGGTACATCTGCTGCACCGTGTCGCGCTGCTCCTGAATCGCCTTCAGCTTCAGCTCCAGCTTCTCATCGTCGATTACGCCATCCTTGCTCCAGCCTTCCCCCTGCTCCAGCCGTGACTCCAGCCGCTCATATTTGTCAATAACCCGCTGCGAAGCCTGGCGATTTTCTTCGCTCATCTCGGCGCTGACCGCTGAGACGGCTGCCTGGCACATCGCGATCTTCGCTTTCCGGGCACTCTCGGCATTCTGAACCGCCCGCCTTCCTTCCTCACCGTTAAAACGGCCGGTGAACAATCCCGAGAATAAGCGTTGAATCTCTGTCAGGGAGAATTTGACCTGTGTATCGAACCGCCGGCACAGAACGGCCTGCGTATGATCCAGCAGCTCTTCCATCTTCACTGCTACCGGAGATTCAATCTGACCTTGTTCCAGCATACGCCGCAATGCTGCCCGTTCCGCATCGAGGCCGTTCAGCCGCGCTTCAACGCCAAGCCGGCGGAAGCGCTCCGTAGCCACATCATTTTCCGGTTGGGGAGCGCATAGTCTGTCGATCTTGTCGGTGAACTCCAGCAATGCAGGCTGCGTTGGGGAGCCGGGATTCTCCGTCGTCAAGCTCCGTAGCATGGTCATTCCTGCATCTATCACCACCGATCTGGCTGCAAGCTCCGTGTTCTGCGGCCGGACGGTTTCGTCAACGGCCTCTTCTTTTCCCGCAAGGATAGGCAGAAAGATACTGGCAATCACCAGCGACATGAGAATAACACCTGCCGCGAGCGCAATGATTAAATCCCGTTCCGGAAACAGGGAACCATCTCCAACAACCAGTGGAATGGAGAAGGCCCCGGCCAAGGTTACAGCTCCGCGGACGCCTGAGATCGAGATAATCAGCTGTGTTTTGAGCGGTGACTTCTCTGTCTTCAGCCTGCGGCTCTCTACTAGCGAATAAACATACACCCAGAGGAAGCGGAGTAGAATGAGCAGCGCCGTAATTGCCAGCACATAGCCGGCCACCATAAAGTTATTCAGCGTTTCATCCCGGTAGATGACTTCAACTACATCGGGAACGGAGATGCCGAGAATGAGGAAGACCATCCCGTTCAGGATAAACAGCAGCACCGACCAGGTACTCGCTGACACAAGCTGCAGCTTGTATTGCGGAGATACAGCCCGGTCTTTCTCGATGGCATATACGATACCGCCGGCAACAACGGCCAAAATGCCGGATACGCCGACTTCTTCACTAATCAGATAAATAATGAACGGAGTAAGAATCTGCAGCAGTACATGGACGGTAACATCCTCCATGCCTAATCTGCGGATGAGCACGCTGAGCCGGATAAGCAAAAATGACAGCAGCGCCCCCAGCAGCAGCCCTCCCGCCGCGATGAGGATAAAGCTGAACGTTGCTTTGGGCAGGGAGAACACCCCGGTAACCGCAGCAGCAATGGCAAACTTAAAGGCTACCAGACCGGAGGCGTCATTCATCAATGACTCGCCCTCCAGAATCCGGTGAATGCCCTTCGGCAAATGAACCCTTCCGGCCAAGGCGCCTACCGCCACCGCATCGGTCGGCGAGAGAATGGCCGCCAGCGCAAACGACGCCGCCAGTGGAATCGAGGGTATCATCCAATGGATCGCATATCCCGCAACAAAGACGGTGACAAAGACAAGGCCCAGCGCCAGCAGCAGAATGGGCGCTCTAAGGTTCCAAAGTTCATCGCGGGGTGTCCGCTTACCGTCATTGAACAGCAGCGGAGCAATAAATAATACAAAAAACAGCTCAGGCTCAAAGGTCATATGTATTCCCGTGGGCATCAGTGCAGCAATAACGCCCAGTCCAATCTGAATCAGCGGAATTGGCACAAACGGGATAAACCGGTTCACGATGTTGGAGGCCGCGATCAGCCCCAGAATTAACAGTACGGCAAGAAAAGTCTCCAAGCTGCATCAACTCCAAAAATGATTTTCCCATTTATTATATCCTAAATGTTTATATAGGGGCAAAATGCAATTTTCATATTTATGTTTAGCCGAAAAAGTTCACCAATTTATATATTGACAAATAATTATTTTTGTGTTATAATATAATATTTTTCTATTGCGCTATATTTCTGTTTTCAGTATGATATGCATTAGCCTCACAGCATGAATCTTATCAAGCATGGGAGCACGGGCTCACTAACTTTTTAGGAGGAACATTATGCATATCGCCAAAGGAATAGACATGCTTGAGATTTCCGTTCAAGTTATGGGCGGAAAAGAAACGATTTACCCCACCCTGCTTTGGGACGGACAAGCCGCCACTCTCGTAGATACGGGTTACCCGGGGCTGCTGTCCACATTTAGAAAGGCTGTGGAAGAAGCCTCTGTACCCTGGAATCTGCTGCGCACTATCCTGATTACCCATCAGGATCTCGATCATATCGGGAGCCTGCCCGCTCTGCTGGAGCAGGCTGAAACCGAGCTGACCGTACTGGCGCACGAAATTGAGAAGCCCTATATTGAGGGCGATAAAATGCTGCTCAAGCATACGCCGGAAGCGCTGGCTGCCGCCGAAGCCATGCTGCCGCCTACAGTACCGGAAGAATGGCGGCATGCCTTTCTCTCCGTGCTTGCCCATCCACCAAAAGGAAGGGTCGACCAAACGCTCATTGGCGGGGAACAGATTCCTTGTGGCGGCGGAATAACTGTGATCCATACGCCCGGCCACAGCCCCGGGCATCTGAGCCTGTACCATCAGGCTAGCTGCACACTGATTGCCGCTGATGCCCTCACGGTGCGCGGCGGAGAACTGTACGGGCCAGATGCAGCGGCGACACCCGACATGGCTACCGCACTTGCTTCTTTGCAGAAATTCGCCGATTTGGAGATCCGGCAGGTGATTTGCTATCACGGAGGATTGTACCGCGGTGATGCAGGCCGCCGGATTGCCGCGTTGTCACAGGGGGAAGCGTAACTGGATGCAGAACAAGCAGGAGGCAAGGCCGGTAGATCCGGCCTTGCCTCCTGCTGAAATCCCGACCGCTCCCGGTAATCAAATCAGGATTGAAGAGCTTTTGACCCAGTGGTCCTAAGGTTCAACACTTTTGCAGAAGATCCTCGACAATACTGCGGTCTACATCCAAGTCAAACTTGCGGCCCCAGAAGCATCCCTGTCCTTGTGTGCGGATTCGTTCGTAATCCACCGCCCTGAGCGTTCTTGGGAACTCCGGTCCGGTCTCCCAGTCTGTATAACGTTTGATTTCATTCACTACATTATCCTTAAACGGACTATTCAAAATAATCGAATGAAAGAATATTTCGTCACCGCAGAATGAGTTCTTGAACAAACGGATGTAACCTGGAGAAGTACGGGTGAATTCCAGAATATACTCCATGCACTCACCGGTAATCGACATCCAGTTTGAGCCTTTATATAGTTTATCCGGGAGATGCTTCAGACTCCGCTTAAGCCAAGGCACCGACATCACCAGATTAATGTACCGGTTGCGCACCTCGGAGACTGTTTTTACCCGCGATACAAGAAATTTTGGATAATAGACAGAAACCCGATAGTAGCAGCCCCACATCTCCGCTTCATTAGGCAGTTGCAAATACTTCACAAATTCCTTCCCCTCGTTCTTCTGGAAGAACTCCACAATCGTTCCATTGGAGACAAGGGGCAAATCCTGCCCGCTTATGATATGAATATAATTATAGTAACCATGCTGCTTAATCAGCTCAAAACCTTTAAGAATGCATTCAATCTGGCTGTAATGTCCCCACTGCACTTCAACAGGATCTTTTACAAAATGAATATGTTCACGGTGAACAATTTGCTCTTCTATGCCGCTCTTCTTGTCTACATGCAGGAAAAAATCCACATGTTCATCACTTAAACGATCAATCAGCAAATTGATCTGCTCAGGATTTTTATGACAAAGGATTACGTATGCCATTTTGAATTTCTGCAAAATTTACACCCTTTCACTCATTCATTTCCAATTATTATAGGGGAATGAGTGAAGATGGACAAGCAAATTATTCCGATTGCGAGTTCACCACCAGCTTCAAACCGATGTTCCATGGATCTTTGAGCGAAAGGATGCCGTCTGCCTCAGTTACTGTATAACCAGCCTCCCGCATACGCTCAGTCACTTCCGCCAGCTCCTGTCTGCTTGACAGCAGCAGTGTAAAATAATCGATGCCGGGTGCATCAGACGGAGCCGCCGGAGCACCCTGCCCCGCCCAGATATTGAGGCCCATATGGTGGTGATAACCTCCCGCCGAGATAAACAGCGCCGAGTCTCCATAATGGGTTGTTGGCTCAAAGCCCAATGCATCCACATAAAATTTCTTCGCTTGGTCAAGATCACCTACATGAAAATGCACATGTCCGATCACGGTGCCGGCAGGCAGGCCGTTCCAGGTTAAGCCTTCAGCAGCGGCCAGCAGACCATCGGCATCTACCGGGTCCGTAGTCATAATATAATCCCCTTCTGCATCACGTTTCCATGTATCACGCGGCCGGTCCCGGTACAGCTCAATTCCGTTATTATCCGGATCCTGAATGTACAGCGCTTCACTTACCAGATGATCCCCCTGGCCGATATGAATCCCAGAGTCAATCAGATTGCGCAGCGTGAGCCCCAGGCTGGGGCGGTCAGGCACGAGAATGGCGAAGTGGTACAAGCCCGCTGCCGAATTCCGGCGCAGAATTTGCGCGCCTTCGATCTCCCGCAGGATGAGCAGTACACGCTGCCCGTCTGCCGTCATCTCCACCTGGCGCCCGGTCTGGCGCAAGATCTTCAGTCCCACAACATTCTGGTAAAAAGCGAGCGAACGCTCCAAATTGCTTACTCTTATCTGCACTAAACCAATTTGCACACCCTCATGCAATGTCGCTGTTGCCGTCATAATATCTCCTCCTGAATAAATGCTGGTGTCCGTGTCTAGCCGCTTTTTGCAGCTTAGTCTTTACACCTTCCATTTTTGCAATTCACACTTGTAACTGTTTCCGTTACAAATTAACTAACTTTAGTATAGTTGCACTCCATAAGTTTGTCAATTACTTTCAAAAAGAAAAGCCAGACCCGTCAGGTCTGGCTTAGCATTAGTGATCCACGCCCTTGCCTCTATATTCAGCAGTTCTAAGCTCCTTAATATAGGGTTCCAAGTCAGGCATATGCGATTCCTGTGCCTGCTGCACAGCCAGTTCGATATCGTAGGGAACTCTGACGAATTGCAGATTTAACGGTGCCAATGCACGATCTTGATCCCTTCCCTCCATAATTAAATACGAGGCCTGGGTAAGATCGAGCGGATTCCCTACACTGCCTACATTCAGTAACGTCCTTCCGTCCAGATGCTGAAGGTACGCATTATGAACATCCCCATATCCGGCTATATCCGCCATGATTGGTTCCTTGCACAATCCGGAGGATAGGAACAGGGATAAACGCTGTTCGTAATCATCCCAGGGCTGGACCCGCTCATTTAAGCTCCGCGGTGAGGCATGGAATAAACGGATGAACTTTCCGCTCATCCAGAATTCAATCGAGAACGGCAGGGAGTTCAGATAATTCAGGCGGTCCTGGCCGAGCAGTTCCCGATGCCATTGTACAACGGCGATTTCGCTGGGCCGTCCGATGAATTCATCCCAGTTGCCCATCACAACTTCTTCGCAGTGCTTCTTCACCAGATCAACTGCCAGGTCTGAGCTAGGTCCTTTGCCGACAATGTCTCCGAGACAAAAAATCCGGGTGATGTTACGCCCGTGTATATCCGCGAGTACCGCTTCAAGCGCCGGCACATTGCCATGAATATCAGAAATAATTGCAATTTTTTCCACTGAAGTTCCTCCGTTTGGTCCATTCTTATTGTCTTGCTTAATCATTTCAGCAATTTAATGCCGCTGTATATTCTCTTCTCTGCGGTGGCTGTCCGAATCCAGTTCAATAAGTCCTCCCTGGTGAACAAGAACTCGTCATCAATTTTAATGTACGGAAGCTTTGCTTTTGTAAAAGGTCCATTATTGCTCAGAATTGCATTTTCCGCTTTCATAATATTGAGCACCTGCTCTTCTTCCAGCCCCAGAAAATATGCGGCCTCCTGAAGCGTCATTAATGCCTTGTCCTGTTGCTGCAGCAGAGTATTCTGGGCTTGCAAAGCATTTCCGCTGCTACCTGCCTTTTCATGGCTGATGACCAGGCAGCCGACAATAAAACAAACACCAAGAATAAGGCTGGCCCCCAGTATAGATAAATGGTTATTTTTCATAAAGTATCCCCTTATTTCGTACTGCCCTCATATTCAATGAGCCAGCAGTCCCTGAATTCTCCCTCATGCCATTCATGCTCTACAAGCAGCTTCCTCCGCACAAAACCAAGTTTCTCATACACTCTCAGCGCCCGGTGATTCCAGCATTGCGGGTCCATCACAATCTTGTCCGCCTGCTTCGACTCGGTAAGATATTTAACTGTCTCCCCCACGAGCTGCGAACCAATTCCTTGATTCCAGAATGCAGTTTCGCCGATAAACTGGTCCATGCCGTAAATTCTGCCTTCAAAATCCGTATACCCATACTCCGCTTTCTCTTCAGCATCAATAGGATAGAACTGTATGTATCCAACACCCTACGATTTATAACAGACAATCCCGCGCGTGATTTCCCCGGCTTCCTCTTCATAAAAGTGCTCCAGCACCATCGCCATTGTATGCGGACGGTCACGTCCTTCATAATACTCCAACAGAAACGGATCGGAAAGCCATTTCACAAGCAGCTCCGCATCGGGAGGCACCAGTCTTCTAACGCTTAGTTCCTGATTGTGATATAAGATCATTGCAAAGCTCCCCCTTTTACAGGCGTTTATCAATAATATGCTTATTCTCCTTAATTTCTTTGCGCAGCAGCCTGATCTCCTGAATCAAAATATCCAGTTTGTGCGAAGTTTTCGAATCATCTATCGCTTTTCTAATAATCAGCATAAATACCAAGAGGCTTAACAAGCCTAGAATCACAGCCAGAAAGGTCATCATTCAAATCCCATCCTCTTTCACAAAAATCATTCCATTTCGTATGCCTTGTGTCAGTCTAATTCATTTGGAATATTGTGTAAAGCTCCCGCTACGTTATCGCGCTCTCCATTTCCTTATACAGGAACAAAAAAGTGACCCTGCCAGCGTCCGGCAGGGTCAAGGTCTATTATAAGGGGGTCATGTGACTACTATAACCGGCAAAGCTTAAATCCGGATGAAAATTTAATAAAGGTTTGCTGAATTTTGTAGAATCATCGGATTGCAGCAAACCAAAAAAATTGGAGCCTGCCGAGGCACGGCAGGCTCCTAGCAAAAATGCATCCACTGGGGGGTGGAGATCTTTAATATACTCCTGAAACCTTAAAGAAACATAAGTTTTTGCTAAAAGTTTACTTAAATTACTCTTAATCCCCTTCCCTGCTCAGTAAACAGAGATCTGATTTATAATCTGGTCCAAGGTAACCTCCTGCAGCACATTCTCCATCGCTTTCTGGGCGAGGGAGAATACAGGCACGATGGCACCGGCGATGTTCTTGCCAACCGGACAATCGGGATTCGGGTGCTCATGCACGGAGAATAAAGAATCCTCCTCCACCGCATTAACCGCCCGATAAATCTCCAGCAGCGTGATCTCAGCTGCAGTGCGGTTCAGCTTGGCTCCGGCCACACCGGGACGGACATCAACCAGTCCCGCTTTGTTCAGCATGCCTGTAATTCTGCGTATGACCACCGGGTTGGTATTGACACTGCCAGCGATCCATTCGGAGGTGCTTTTGCCTTCCTTGTTGCTGTCGATTAACGTAAGAATATGAATAGCCACCGCAAACCGGGTGCTGATGTTCATGGAAATCTCTCCTTTATTGCCCTAAACAAAAGAATGCTTTGGATGCAACAATAATAGTTACATTTTAGCACATTGTCAATGCTGTGAGGAGGTCCGCAACCTGGTCCGGATATTTTTTACTCAGCCGGGCTTTGCCCAGATTGCTCTTCACAATCTTCAGCATCCGGGGATCGCCGCTCTGTACAAATCTGCGGAGCATAGCAAAACCTGCTTCCGGCTCGCTGGCCACAAACAGACTGAGACTATATTCTAAACCCTTGGACAACACGCGATAATGCTCCCGATCGCCTTGTCCCGGCTCAGAGGAGAGGATGCCTTCCATAATGCCGCCGGCCAGATCCAGGCTATACCGTGCGTTGATCTGCTCCTTGAGCAGCGGCGGATGGGCTAAAGCGGCAACAAAGGCGCGCTGTTCCAGCAGTGTAGCCTCCGCTTTCCATGAATCCAGCAGTCCCTGCAGAAGCGAAAAATCATATTCTCCAATGGTCTGCAGACCGAGCGCCGCGGCCTCGCGCAGCCGCCATCTGTAATCATTCATGGCAGTCTTCAGCAGGCCTTCTGTCAGGGTGCGCCGCACTGCATCAGCATACCCGTAATGCGCACAGCTGGCCTGTACAGCACAAAAAGGCAGAAACTCGCGGGGATCATTAGCAGCAGCCTCGTGGTCCGAAATAAGCGCCCATGACGAAAGCATTGCCCATGAGGTCTCCGTTACAGAAGGCCGGGCAAAAGACATCGCGAAGCTCTCTGCCAGCTCCAGATTGGCTCGTGGTCCGGGCAGGCCGCTCCCGTCCAGCATATAACCGGCAAGCAGGGGCCACTGCTCCTCCGTCTCCATCCATTCCCGAATCGGCACTGGCACCGTCTTAGTTACAGTCATCCTAATTCCCCCGTTTTCCTGGACAGCTTATTGCCGCTGTACAATGCCCTGCATCACATAAGGATAATCAATTTGCTTCTTCACGGAGAGCATGGCCTCTTCACCGGCAAGCAGTGACATGACATGCAGCCCCAAATCAATGGAGGCAGACACCCCTCCACCGGTAATTATACTGCCGTCCTGTACAATCCGCGTCTTCACCACACTGCCACAATAGGGCGCCAGCAGATCGTACGCAGCGGGATGCGTCGTTGCACTGCGTCCCTCCAGAAATCCGGCGGCTCCCAGCAGCAGTGAGCCTGTGCATACAGAAACCTTATAAGGCACATTGGCGGCTCCCCGCAGCCAAGAGATAAAGGACTCATCGGTCCGGAGCCTTCTCGTTCCCATCCCGCCGGGTACGAAGACTAAATCATATTGCGACAGATCCGGCAATACTGTGCCGATCTTGACCGTAAGCCCCAGCTCATCGGTCACTTCTTCCGCAACACCGCAAATATCCCATTCCAGCCCTTCACCTGGGGCAAATTGTCCCAGCCGGTAGATAACATCATAGAATCCGGCAAAATCGAGAAAAGTAATTCCATCAAAAAGAATAAAGGCCATTTTCAACTTCGCTAGCTCCTCTCACCCTCGGCAGGGTTCTATGCGCTTGTCAGAATGATCGGTTTGCCCTTAGTAATTATAATGGTGTGCTCATACTGTGCTACCCGGCTATTGTCCTTCACACTCAGTGTCCACCCGTCCGACTGCTGTTCTACAAAGTCAGCCCCGGTAGACAGGAACGGCTCAATCGTAATGACCTGATTTTCTTTAAGCACCGTAGTTACCCGCGGATTATAAAACGGGAGAATTTCGAAAGGCTTCTCATGCAGTGATTTCCCGATGCCGTGGCTGCATAAATTGCGTACGATTTTGTAGCCGCGTTTGCGTGCTTCACTCTCCATCACTCTGCCAATCTCATTCACCTTCATGCCTGCTCGAAGATGATTGATTACGCTCATCATGGTTTCCTCCGTGCTGCGGCACAGATGTACAAGCTTCTCGTTATAGGGCGGCAGTTGAAAAGAAACGCCGGAGTCACTGTAATAACCGTTAAGCTCGGCCGATACGTCAATATTAATCAGATCACCGGGGTTAATGACGCGTGAGCCGGGAATGCCGTGAGCCACCTCTTCATTAATGCTGATGCAGGTGCTGCCCGGAAAATTATAGGTAACCTTCGGAGCCGATTTTGCACCAAATTGCTCCAGGATCTTCGCCCCCACCGCATCAAGCTCGGCAGTCGTCATACCTGGTTTTACATGTTTCTTCATCTCGGCGATAGTGTAACCTACCACCTTGCCGGCTGCTTTCAGACCTTGCAAATCCTCTGCTGTATCGCTCGTCATTCTTTTAACATTCCTCTCGCTCTATAAGATGTACTCGATATTTATTATTTCGGTATAGATTGTTAACCTCTTCATAAATAATGTATTCCTGATACGCTTCTCCGAACACTAGCTTCATCTTGAGGTTTGTGCTGACGCCCGGTGGCTCTGAGAATTCCTTCCGTTTATTCAGGCTTAGCCATGAGCTTGTTAGATGAAGTATCGGTAATATGTACCCTACAATTATAACAGTCTTCAGGTGCAGAGTGAAATGTCCGTGCATTGGTCTGCCTCATCCAATTTTCAGCTCCGCGCATCAAAAAGACCGGTCCGCTATAAAATAACGGACCGGTCTCTGAACACACTCAGATGGGATAGCTTTAACAAAATCATTAGGCGTTCTAGTTAATTGCTCCTACCGCTTTCAGCCAGGCTTCGGCAATGAGGGCATGTCCGGCCGAAGAAGGATGCACGCCATCCCCTGCCCAGAACGCTGGCTCCGCTTTAACGGAAGCCGCAGCGAACAGGCCGTCGAGCGGAACCAGCGGGGCCCCGTACTCACGTGCCAATTCACGCACAACATGGATTTTGGGATCCAAATCCTGACGCCAATTCTTGCGGTCTTCCGGCACAGGCAGTACGAACGGCTCAATCAGCACCAGCTTGGCATCCAGCGCACTCATTGTACGCTCGATCAAATCACGGTAAGCGGCTTCAAACTCGGCAGCAGTAGTTTCTTGGCCGGAGTCAAAGCGGCGCCAGGTATCATTAATCCCGATATAAATGGACACCCAGGTCGGCTTCAAGTCCAGGCAATCCTTATCCCAGCGCAGCTGCAAATCCGTAATGCGGTTGCCGCTGATTCCCCGGTTAATGAACGTCAGATTCTTCTCCGGATACTGCAGCCCGAGACGTGCGGCGGCCATCATTGCATAACCTACGCCCAGTGATGAAGCGTCTTCATAATTGCGCCCGCAATCGGTGATACTGTCACCCTGGAACAAAATGATATCGTTTTCTTTAAATCCCATGTTTAAATCCTCCTATAAAACCACTGAATGGTATAAACATATTCCATTATATCAAATAGAATTTCTCCGGACACCCTCAATTATGGCAGGATTTCAAAGCGCACTTCGCATTGTGAACTTATTTAAATTTATTTCGGCAGACATGAAAGTCCCCTCAAGCTGTTGTCCACGGATATGGCTGCCCCGTCTGAAATAGAGAGCCCGGAGGAAATTTTTGCAATTGATCCGGTTAATATCCACACTGCGGGTCCTCGGCAGGCTGCCGCATTCCCCGAGAGCGCTAATCCAGCCGGCAAGCTGTTCCTCCGGAAGCAGGCTATGGAATACCATGGAGTCGACGATAGTGGCTATCCGCTCATCCTCTTCTTCATTGAAAATGTACGTGCCGTTCTGGAGCATACCCTGTACCGCATCCAGGACTTCCAGCTGCACCGCCGCATCACTCTCCGGGCACTTCACCAGTTCATCCAGTGCATCTGCCGCGTGGGCAGCAGCGTGGGCCCAGCCGTTTTCTTCCAGATAGCCGCGTAAATCCTTCTCTGTTCTGTAGTAGCGGAGAAGCGAATCCTTCAAACTCATGAAATCAGCTTCCTCCAGAAATGGCTGCAGTCTGTGCTGCTGTATAATCAAAGCTGCCGGCAACACAGAGAAGGTCCGCGTGAATACACTTTGGTCTCCTGAACCGCCGATGTCGTAGAACAAATGCCGCTCATCGGTCAATACTCCAAGCAAGCTGCGCAGCTCATCTGTGGTGAACAACTGCTGCTCAGATATCCATTCATAAAATGTCGGATAAATAAGCAAATCCCGAAGCTCCGGATCCGGGTCGCCGATATACTCCAGCATCCGGCTGATGTAATCTCCTGCCGCTTCACCATCACGCAGCTGATAATGTTCCTCCTCGATTCTTTGCAAATCCAGCTTTAGCCCGTTTCTTGTATCCGTCATTCTTCCACCCCTTCAGGTCTATTGGTACATTGTGCAATCATTGCCGTAATCTCTTCAATGACAATCTCCGGCTCATCATGGTGAATATAGTGCCCGCTGCCTCCCGCGATCCTCTGGCGGCCAGCCGCAGACCACCGCAAGAATCCCCTCTGCAGCTTCTGCTCCAGCTCGAGGATTGCAGTCGACGGCCAATCCCCTTCTCCTTCATCAGGGAGCCCTCTTGTAATAATCGACATCGGGTGAGTACCCGGCCATTGGAGCTCAGTTTCAGCTATCTGCCTATAACTCGCCAGCTTGTCAATGTTCTCGCTGTTCAGCAGAGGATTCTCCAGATAAGCCCTGTTTGCCGGGATCAAATGCACGGGCAGAACCTCCTCATAAGCAAGCTCCTTATACTCCGGTACGCCATCCACCAGAACAAGTCCCGCTGTGCGGGAGCGAAATTTTGCGGCAAACTGTCTGGCGACCAATCCGCCAAAAGAATGTCCTACCAAGATATACGGCGGCTCCACTGCCAGCTTGGACAGTAACCTATGCAGTTCCTGAACCAGGTCATCACAGGTACGGGGACCCGATGCTGCTGTGCTTGCACCGATTCCGGCCCTGTCATAGGAGAGGGTTGTCGTTAACGCCGCTATCCGATCCTGTACCCCACTCCAGGAATCACCCCCGTCTCCCAAGCCGGAGATGAAAATAACCGCCGGTGCGCTTTTTTGTGTGTATCTATAAAACAGCATCATACCGGCCTCCTGTTACCACACGTATTCAATATACATCCAAAAACAAATTCAGTTTAAATTAATTTCCAGTTATTAACTATGTAATTCAGCACAGAAAAAAGATCCCCTTCCAGCACCCGCACCTCAAGAAAAAACCAGGTGTTTTCGGGTAACTAAAAGGGGATCCTATGAACTGCTTCCAGCAAAACCGGCTAATGAATATTAATACGCCAGACTGAACAAACCTTTGATATGTGTCAGATAACGGATGTTGCTTGCTTCTTTCATCATCGTTGCAGGCAAGCCTTTTAATGGCGTTGAGTTGCCGCCGATAATAGCAACCCCGTCTTTACGGCCCAGGCTGGCGAGTGTGCCCGAATTGACCGGACTAAAGGTATCCAGCGATTTATTGTTCAGGTAAGCATACAGATTATAGCCGATCAGCTCACCCATCTGCCAGGCGATTTGTGCAGTCGGCGGATAAGGACGGCCGTCCGGAGCAAATACAACAGCACTGTCACCAGCAACAAATACATCAGGATGCGATGTGGATTGCAGGAATTCATTTACCGTTGCACGTCCACGGTTAACTTCAAGACCGGATTCACCGATCAGCGGATTTCCTTGTACACCGCCGGTCCATACGAATGTGTTGGCCACAATTTTCTGGCCATCCTTCAGATCAATGGTGTTGCCCTCCACATTGGTAACGGCTAGACCAGTCAGGAATTGTACGCCGCGTGCAGCAAGACTTGATGTAGCGCGTTCGATCAGGTGATCGGGCAGTACCGGGAGAATCTTCGGACCTGCTTCCACGAGCAGCAGCTTGATCGCTTTTTGATCCACCCCATAACGTTTGGTGAACTTCGGCAGCACGTCGGCAATTTCACCTACAAGCTCAACACCCGTCAATCCGCCACCGCCGATTAGAATCGTCGCGTCAGCTTCATTGCCGGTTTTTGCGTACTCACGGATCCGGTCTTCGATATGCCCGTGAATTTTATTGGCGTCGGCAGCCGATTTCAATACCATGCTGTATTGTTCAAGTCCCGGAATTCCAAAATAAGCCGTCGTGCTGCCAAGGCCCGCAACAAGGGCATCGTAAGTAAGATTCGTGCCATCCGAGAGCGCAATTTGTTTGCTTTCAACGGAGAAGGATTTTACTTTGGCAATTTTAAGATCAATGTCTTTACCGGCAAAAAGCTTCGCCAGCGGCATAGCAACAGCTTTCTCTTCCACGCTGCCTGCGGCAAGACGATGCAATTCGGTAATAATCTGGTGGGTTGGAAACTGGTTGACAACTGTGATCTTTGCTTCAGCCTTGCTCATATATTTGCGCACTGTCAAGGCACTCAGCAATCCGCCGTAACCTGCTCCTAGAATAACAATATGTTTTGACATATGATGTTTCCTCCGTCCTTACGTATGAGATTAGAATTAATTATTTCTGCTGGCTGCGTTCGCCGCTGACTTGCAGGTAAGCATTCATAAAACGGAGAAGCTTCTGAACCTGCGGATCCTTAATCATCTTCATCATTCCGAACACGCTGATCGTCTCGCTGGTTTCATTTGCCCGGTCTTTCGCCTCGATCACAGTAGCCGCCATATTCTTGACGGAACCTACTACCGGCTCGGCAATTTCTTTAATAGCGCCCACCGTATCATTCTTGAGTACTTCATCGGATGCAACCGACTGTACAAAGTCCATAGACTTCGTTAATACACCTACAAGCTGTGTAAGCTGCGGCAGCTGTTCTATCAAGGTTGTTAATGATTCCTGAACTTCCGGCTTCAAAAGCTGATCCAGAACATCCTCTTTGGTTAAAGAGGCTTTCGGTGCTTCCTGTTCAGGAGTGGTTTGCGTAATTGTTTCTGACATTGTTGGACTCTCCTCTGCATTAGCTTGTAACGCTTGATAATAGTCAATTCAATAACCCATACATCTATTATAACACCTATTATGTAATAAACGTCACAATCTTTTTGCCTCTATAACCTTATTTTGTGATTAAAATCACTTCTTTTCTGTCGTTTTTATTAATTATCTTCTATTTGAACTTAATTTCACGATTTAGTGTAATTCATCATTGACGATTCCCAATTGCCGTGCTATCTTAAGTAAGTAACCATTAGTAAGTAGGTTTATTTACATAAGTTATTGATATTTATTAACTATTAATTTATAACCATTTGGAGGTATTTATCATGAGTACTTTTACAGATTTGGTGCAATCCCGCAGATCAGCTATGAATTTCGTGGAAGGGATCAAGATCCCGCAAAACGAACTGGAGGACATGTTCTCTCTCACCCGGCTCGCCCCTTCAAGCTCCAATTTGCAGCATACACATTACAAGGTGATCAGCGATCCGGCACTGAAGGAGGAAATCCGCAGAGGTGCTTATGACCAATATAAAATCCACACGGCTTCCGCCGTTATTATTGTGCTCGGAGATAAGCTTGCCTATCAGCAGGCACCGGAAATTTACAGCGGACTGAAATTGCTTGGCGCTATGAGCCAGGAGGAATATGATAACACCATTCAATCCATCAACGATGCCTATGAAGGAAATGATGCTTTCCAGCGTGATGAAGCCATTCGCAACGCCTCCCTGTCCGCCATGCAGTTCATGCTGATTGCCAAGGATAAAGGCTGGGATACCTGCCCGATGATCGGCTTTGATCCCGAAGCCATCAAGGCCACCCTCAATATCCCGGACCATCTTGTGCCGGCTCTGATGATTACCATCGGCAAAGATTACAAACGCAAGATCAGACCGCGCGGCTACCGCAAGCCGGTAAATGAGTTTGTTGAATTCTTCTGAGATGGACCCTTGCAACCTGCAAAAAGGCCTTGCCGCAGTATCGCGGCAAGGCCTTTTATGATAATAACAACCGGTTAAATCCTAGACTCTGCGGAAACGCCAGAGCACGCTCTGGAAATCACCGTGCAGATTCGGCAATGGCAGCCCTGCATACATAAGATGATCTCCTCCATACACGCCTCCGCCTTCCAGCCACTCATAATCCGCTTCGGGATCCAGTCCTTTCAGGCGAAGATAATACAGTGAATCATTGGGCTCGGCCAGTGTCCGGGCATACACGACGACAGCCTCGGATTTATCTTCAGCCGCAATCAGCCATGCGGTCTCGTTGCCTTCAAACGGGCTGAGCAGTCTGTACTGCTCCCCGAACTGCACCAGCGGCCGCAGCTCCTTGTAGAGCGCTACCTGTGCTTTTACCGTTTCCTTCTCTTCTTCCGTAAACTTTGTCAGATCCAGCTCATAGCCGAAATTGCCTGACATTGCGACATGTCCGCGCAGTTCAAGAGAAGTATTGCGGTGTACCTGATGGTTCGGCACGGCCGAGACATGGCTGCCCATGGAGCTAAGCGGATAGACGATGCTCGTTCCATACTGGATTTTGAGTCTGCTGATCGCATCGGTATTATCGCTTGTCCAGGTCTGCGGCATATAATAGAGCATTCCCGGATCGAAGCGCCCTCCCCCGCCGGAGCAGCTCTCAAACAGGACATCCGGAAACTCCGAGGTAATCCGTTCAAGCACTCCATAAAGACCGAGCATATAACGGTGCGCCGTTTCCCGCTGTCTTTCCGGCGGCAGCAGCGCAGAGCCAATTTCGGTCATATTGCGGTTCATATCCCATTTCACATAGGAGATTGGCGCGCTGCGCAGCACATCGGCAATCCTGTCGCCGATCGCCTGGCAGACATCCTCACGGGAGAAATCGAGCACAAGCTGCATCCGTCCTTCTGTTCTGCGGCGGTCCGGCACATGCAGGCACCAATCGGGATGCCGGGTGTACAGTTCGCTGTCCGGCGAAATCATCTCCGGTTCGAACCAGAGGCCAAATTGCAGGCCCAGCCCGTTTACACGCTTGGCCAGATCATCCAATCCCTCCGGCAGCTTATTCGCATCCACGAACCAGTCCCCCAGTGAGCTGCGGTCATCATTGCGGCGACCGAACCAGCCGTCATCCAGCACAAACAGCTCCAGTCCAAGCTCGCTGCCGGCACGGGCGATGTCTTCAATCTTGTCGGCGGTGAAATTGAAATAAGTCGCTTCCCAGTTATTGACGAGTACTGGCCGGGTACGGTCGCGGTGGGTGCCGCGGCTCAGCCGGGTACGGTACAGCTTATGATAGGTCCGTGACATCGAACCGATGCCATCCGCCGAGAAGACCAGTACAGCTTCGGGAGTCTGGAACGCCTGTCCCTGCTCCAGCAGCCAGTTGAAGTCGAAAGGATTAATCCCGATGGATAAGCGGGTTGTCTTGTACGGCTCAACCTCAGCCTGTGCGCTAAATCCGCCGCTGTAAACCAGGCTGACGCCATATACCTCGCCATGGTCTTCATCCGCACCTTTGGACAGCAGGGCGATAAATGGATTCTGTGCATGGCTGCTCGCTCCCCGGCGGCTCTCGATACCCTGCATGCCGGAAGCAAGTGCTCTGCGTTCCACATATCGCTCCCTCGCCCAGGACCCGGACAAATGAAGCATATCGTAATTCGAGTCACGGAAATCCACACTCATGCTGAGTCCACGCAGCAGCCTCAGCGACTGGCTGCCTTCATTGACAAACCGCACAGAACGGGTAATGGCGTTCAATTCATTAAATACGGTATAGCAGAGGATAATCCGCAGCCCGGCCACAGGATCGAGCAGCTCGATCTCCAGTGTATCGGCTTCCTCTTCATGCTCGGTATATGTAGCTGGCAGCCCCTCAAGAGCAGGCTTTCCCCGGTAAATGCGGTGTTTGTCATACAGCGCCTCGGAAGCCGTAGTTCCGTTCTCAGCCTGGATCTGGTAGGCTGGATGGCGGAAATCACCCACACCATAAACCGGGTACTCCTGTGCTATCGTATCGTAAGAGATAGACATGTCCTCAGGATATGGGGCTGGCGAGAAGGAGCAGCGTTCAGTCCGCTGTAGGATGGACGACAGACCGGTTGAACGGATTTTTCTGCCCCAATATACATGCGCCGGAACTCCGGTCGGCAGCAACTGAATCACGTAGCTGGTTGCCTTGCTCTGAAGATGAAAGATGCGTTCGTCGGAAAAATATTGAATTGCCATTGGAACCTCCTGAAAGTTTGTGAGCATCTGCTTCCTTGATTAGCATCGTACAAACTCGCTTGGGAAGCATCAGCTTAGTTTTGTAGAGCAGCATCTTACTTAATAGGCTTCGTACAACATCACTCTATTATATAGTGAAATCGCTTTAATTTCACTTCTGGTTAGCTTTCATTTCGCATAATGAAGAATAGCCGCAGCCGCCCGCTCCCGCCGCTCGGCATCTTCACTATGCAGCGCAGCCGTGAGAACAGACAGCGCTTCAGCAATTATCTCTGCATCAACTTTAACAGTGTGTTTCGTTTGCTCAATACCTCCAAGACCCGCATCCGCAAGCCACAGGTCCAGCCTTTCAGGCGGCAGTGTTCCTATATACTGCGAGACTGGCAGGGCATCTGCCAGCAGTTCACCCATCATAGGATTCAGCTCTGCACTAATCAAGCTCTTCAGCCAGGTTACACCTCTCCGGTGACAACGGCCATCTTCCGGATGGTCACAGGCTTCCTCATAGAAATAATCGCCCAGATCGCCAAGGTAGGCCCACTCCCCGTCTGAGATCAATACATAATCTCCGTCCTGCATTGTATGTACAAAGATGTCCAGGCTGTCCAGCGCCTTTTCCAGTTCCGGCCCGTAGTAGGCAGAGGTCTGATGCAGCCGTCTGGCGATTTCTTCGCGGCTTGCCTGTTCCAAATCACCGATGCCGGGATATCCGGCGCAAACATAATTGTCCTGCACAAACTCCGTCATCCGCTCAATCCCAAGCGGCGCCGTCTTCATCTGAAACAGCTTCATATATGCTCTACTCCTTCCATTCTTCCTAACTCCTACGCCATAAGTGAATTATACATTAAGAGCAGCAGCAATTATCCATGGAATATTAGTTAAAAAACTAAGAATAAGCAAGGATAATAGCGCTTACAAGAGGGTTATATGTATAATGGTTCCAGATTCAAATGATACGGCTTTTTACTGCTTATGGGGATCAGGGTATACTATAGACATCAACTCAAGGAACCATACACTGCTAGAAGGAACGCTAATGCGGGCAGGTAAAATCTCTCCGTGAGCAATCTTTTGCAGCTGTAATCCCTGAGCTTGAGACTATATCTTTGATCCTGGCAATAAAGCTTTCAATTTATCCCGGAACGAAATGGTATGAGCTTCTTAAAGCTCAAACGTTGATCATCAATCCAATCGTTACCTGAGGATGATTAGAGAAGATTTAACGGTCAGGATAGGCAAATACACTGCCGCCTCGGACGATTTCTACCCGGCTGAGAACAAAGGATAGGATAAGGAGTCTGAGAAGAACATGGGTATAGTGCTTACAACATAAACCTCTATTGTTGATGAACAATCAATGATAGAGGTTTATGTGTGTTATGCGGGAGCACCCTTGCTTCATTTTGATGCCTATCCTCATTAACGGGAAATGCTGCCGCTAATATAGTCCTTATTCCAAGAAATGAACAACTAACGGGAATCCCGCCCTCTAATTTTATGTTACCAGGGATCATTGGGGTTTATCTCCACGTTAGCGGTAACAATTCCCTATATTATGCCAAAAAGGGGTTTTCAGCTCAAATTAGCGGGTACTTTTACCGCAATATCGCAACAGCTGATATGAAATGAAATTTAACCTCACAGCAATGCGGGCGGTTCCATGGTTTGCTTTATTAGTTGTATTCTATGCAGACTGCATTCCTCTGCTCCTCGTCATCCGCAGCATGCTGTTTGCGCCTTTTTGGAATTCATAGGAGACTTTAAGCTCTTCTGTATTCCAGCCCTGAGTGTGAATATATTCTATTAAACGGTCCATTTCTTCATATCTGCGGCCGGATAGATCGATCAGTGGGAAGATGCGGATTTCTTCACTTGTCACACGCATCAGCTCCTGCAGACTCTGGAGATGAAAATCATAGTCCAGACGGTCACTATACATGAATAGAAAATGCGCGGATAATGTAAGCTCAAAACTTAGATCGGCAAAAGGCAGCTGCGGGAGCACCGCCGAAATATAACGTTCCTCGTTCTGTTGTCTGTCCAAAGTGCTGGCTGTTAACGCTTCGGTTCTTGCCTGCTTCAGCTCTTCGATGGATTTAAACTCATTCCACAGGAAATTCTGCTGCACCTTCCCAAGCTGCAGTATAGCGTGCTGAATATCCTTGATTCCCTTCTCCATCAGAACTTCCGCAGAATGGCAGTAGGCAATATCAGCGGCGACGGCTTCAGCGCCGAGCTGATTCGCCGCAGCCGTGAAAGAGCAAACACCCGCAGGACAATCGAGTATTCTCCGCCCGGCCAGCTCCTCACGCTGCAAATTAAACATCCGCAAATATTCCTCAAAGGTCCGCCCAATCACAACAATCCGCTGTAAATCCAGTTTCGCTCCACTCATCTGATCTCATCTCACCTTTCCTCTTCTCGTCTCGTCCCATCTATCTTGTCTTGTTGCAAAGTTAGCATAACGACAGCTCCCGTTTCAGAAATTGATACAGTCTCAAGCTGGCCGACCGGAGCGGATAACCAGCCACTCTGCAGGCGATTCCGCAGGCCATGTCTACAGCTCCTCCTGCCAGCTGCCGCACTGCCGTTCCCGCCGGTACGGGCGCAAGTGTAGACTCAGGGACAAACGCAAGGCCTAAACCAGCCTCTACGTAGAATTTCAGCGCTGTCATACTGCCGACTTCCATGGTATTCAGCGGCGGTCCGGCGAATTCCTGCAGTACGCTCTCCAATTTTTTGCGGTAGGGGCAATTGACGGCCGTAATCAGCAGCCGATGTCCGCGAAGATGATCTGGAGTCACCTCCGGCAGGTCAGCGAGCGAATGGTCCTCCGGCATTAACAGCACGAATTTCTCCATGAACAGAGGCTCAAAGTGCAGCTCCTTTCCCAGCTCCGGTGCTGAACACAGCACCATGTCGAGTTCCCCGCGGAGCAGCCGCTCGGTGAGCGCCGGCGTTCCGGCGATATCTACCGAGATTTCAATCTTGGGGTAAAGGCTCATGAATTGCTGCAAAAGACGAGGCAGCCGATAGCTGGCAGTAGGATCGGTTGCACCCAGACGGACACTCCCCGCCTCGCCAGATTTCATTTCCGCGAGACTGCTCTGCAACCGTTCCATGTCCTTCACAATGAGCAGGCTCTGTTCATGGAATAGCCGCCCGGCTTCCGTTAAGCTAATCCCCTTGCCGCGTTCGAGCAACTGTACCCCCAGCTGTGATTCCAGCTTCTGTATTTGCATTGTAATCGTCGACTGGGCATAATTCAGCTCTTCCGCCGCACGGTTAAAGCTTCCTGTGCTTACGATCGTCTGGAAGGTAATCAGCGCCTTGAAGTCCATTTCCATTCCCCCATCAAGATTCAATATTAATGAATCATCACTTCAATAAGTTCAATTATACAAAACCAAGTATGCTCTATAAAATAGTCTGTATCAACCCAAAAAGATATTCAAGGAGTGGATGCAGATGGAGCTTACAAACAAAGTGGCGCTCGTAACAGGCGGGGGTACCGGCATAGGCAGAGCCACAAGCCTTGAGCTGGCACGGCTCGGGGCGGTGGTCGCTGTTAATTATTCCCGTTCGGAACAGGAAGCGCTGGAAACTGTTCAACAGATCATTGATCAAGGCGGACAGGCCATCGCGGTACAGGCCGATGTTTCACGGGACGTCGAAGTCCGGGCGATGGTTGAACAAATCGCAGCAACATTCGGCCGTGTGGATGTGCTCATCAATAATGCCAGCATTACAAAGCACATCCCTCTGGAGGATCTCGATGCAGCTACGGAAGAAGTCTGGGATCAATTATTGGATGTCAACGTCAAAGGAATGTTCTTTTGCGCCCGGGCAGTGGCTCCTTATATGAAGCAAAGCAAGCAGGGAGCCATTGTCAACCTCGGCAGCATTGCCGGAAATACCGGCTCCGGCTCCTCTCTTCCTTATGCGGTGTCCAAAGCCGCCGTACATGGACTTACCAAGTCACTGGCCCGCGCGCTTTCACCGGAGATCCGGGTCAATGCTGTGGCTCCGGGAGCCGTCGCGACGAGATGGTGGACCGGCCGGGAAGCGCAGATGCTGCGCCTGGCTCCCAATCTTCTGCTGCAGCAGATCGCCACAGCGGAAGATATCGCCCGGTTCATCTGCTCGGTTGTTGTGCAAGAGGCCTTAACCGGACAGATCATTACCGTCGACAGCGGACAGACTTTATAACAGCAGGCACAGCAAAAACGCCCAACAGCCTCATCTTCCCAATTCACAAAGGAAGATGAGGCTGTTGGTTCAAGAAAATCATGGCTTCTTGCAGCTCATTGTATAATGGATAATCCTGTTATGCCGATCCGGGTTGCGGCCGGATCAGATCAGGAAGGTTCATTCCCCCATACCAGGCTGCCGGAGAGATAGGCCGGAACGCCAGCCCAATCCGCATAACCCGAACCTGACGCGTTAAAGGAATAATCTCCAGTCTGGGTATAATTGCTCCAATCCGCCTTGGATGCCCGCATCTGGATATCCAGGCCCTCCCCTGCTGCCAGGGAACCCGCTGCGCTTGTGAAACCCAGCTCCAAATAATAATCCGCCCCGGTTGTGGCTGCCGGGAGTTTCACAAAGGTGCCGGTAACATTCGCACTGCCGGCCTGTGACCAATCGCAGAAGAAGCTTTGCGGCTGCTCGCCGTCAATCGTGTAATAATATCTGATCTTCACATCCGCCAGCGAAACGGCGCTGGTGCCCGTATTCAGCAGTTTGATCCGCGGATTCAAGACATTCGCCGAAGCCGCTGTGCTGCCATTATACATTTGGACCTTAAGACCACCGGTCACAACCACAGAAGTATCCACTACGGCAACTGCCAGCGACTGGGCGGCCCCGGCGCTGAAATTGAAGCTCAGCGTTGTTGTACCCACCGGCTGTGCCGCCAGATAACCTTTCTTGATCGTGACTGCTGTGCCGCTAACGGTATAATCCGTTCCGGCAGTCAACGTTGCCGTTCCGTTCTTGATCGTGCTTAACGTGTTCCCGTTCAGCGTCAGCGTTACGGCCACATCCGCCTGATTCTCCGTCTTCTTGTCGAAGCTGGCCGTGACCGGCGTAATCGCCGAGTTGCTCGCTGCCGTCGTATCCACTACGGCAACCGCCAGCGACTGGGCGGCTCCGGCGCTGAAATTAAAGCTCAGCGTTGTTGTGCCCACCGGCTGCGAGGCCAAATAACCTTTCTTGATCGTGACTGCTGCGCCGCTAACGGTATAATCCGTTCCGGCAGTCAATGTTGCCTTTCCGTTCTTGATCGCGCTTAACGTGTTCCCGTTCAGCGTCAGTGTTACGGCCACATCCGCCTGATTCGCCGTCTTCTTGTCGAAGCTGGCCGTGACCGGCGTAATCGCCGAGTTGCTCGCTGCCGTCGTATCCACTACAGCAACCGCCAGCGACTGGGCGGCTCCGGCGCTGAAATTAAAGCTCAGCGTTGTTGTGCCCACCGGCTGCGCGGCCAAATAACCTTTCTTGATCGTGACTGCTGTGCCGCTAACGGTATAATCCGTTCCGGCAGTCAATGTTGCCGTTCCGTTCTTGATCGCGCTTAACGTGTTCCCGTTCAGCGTCAGTGTTACGGCCACATCCGCCTGATTCGCCGTCTTCTTATCGAAGCTGGCCGTGACCGGCGTAATGGTGGATCCGGGAGCCGGAGGATTCACCGGATCAGCATAGAGTGTGCCCCGGCCGTTTGTTCCGAGATATACCCGGCCGTATATCCGCGGATCACCGGTTATGGCCATGTTGATTTTCGCATACTGGTGGGCGTCATCATTGATCCGTACCCAAGATGCGCCAACATCATCGGAGCGGAAGACGCCTCTGACGCCATCGATTTGAGCAACCGTATATAGTGACATATAGCTCTGGCCCGGTGCGGCCTTACCGTAACCGATCAGATCAGCTTCCTCGACATTAGACAGCTTGGTGAAGCTGGTTCCCGAATTCACAGAATGCCATAAACCGTATTTGTTCTCGACTGTATTGCCTCCGGCCAGCCAGATATCGCCTTCAATGCCCGGCACTGCCTTCAAGCTGATCTGAGCCTGGTTCGGCTGCAGGCCGTCTACATTATTCGTCGGGAAACCCGCTGCCGGCGTAGCGGTAAAGGTAGCTCCGCCGTCCACACTGACATAGAAGATTCCTGCATAGAACGCATAGAACTTGTTCGCGTTTACACGGTCGGAAGCGATTTTGGCTCCGGCCGGTACCCCGCTGCTTGCCGTCCAGGAGTTGCCCGACGATTTGGTGTAATAGACACCGATATCGGAGGTACTCCACAGGATGGCATTGCCGCTGGCAGATACGGCGACCTGGCCTTGTCCTGCCGTTGTTTTGGTTCCATTCGACGGTTCGGCATTCGGCATATACCAATTAGAACCGCCGTCATTCGAAATCCCAAGCGATTTCATGCTCGGTGTCTTTTCCTTATCGGCTCCGCCAACGCGCACAACGAACGCCGGACTGAGCTCCGCATAATCAATACTTGTCGTTGTCGCCCAGGAAGGGCTCGTTTGGAACTTGACCGGTGCCTGGGTCACATCTTCATACCGGAAGCCGGAGACGTCACCAAGCGCCGTGATCAGATGCGCACTTCCCGACGGCGGGCTGATCAGTCCGAGCACAGCAGTCTCCTCTACGCCCTTGGCCATGACCGAAATATTGACCTTGCCGCCCGTATCCCAAGCAGTCAGGTTATTCGAGCCGTAGATTGTAGCTCCTGTTCCGTACATCATCCGGTTGGAGTTGAACGGGTCAATCTCCAGGTCTCCCATCATCCAGCCGAGCTTTGGTGAAGGATCAAGTGAAGTGGAGGTCGTTCCATGATCCAGCCAAGGTGCTGCGGTAATGTTCATTGCGAATTTATAGGTCCGTTCCGGATAGTTGCCCCAATCCCAGATCCGGCTCCAAGTCGCTCCGCCGTTCGTACTGCGGAAAATAACCTCATCCGGCCACCAGGCATTCAGACTGGAGACCATCAGCGTATTCGGATTCTGGGCATCGACAGCAAGTCCTCCGAAGCCGTACCAATTATCCGTTCCGGTCGTCGGGCTGATATTCGTCCAGGCACCGCTGGTTTTATTAAATTTCCAGACTTCACCTTTGCTGCCGTCATAGGGTCCTACGCCATTGCTGTACGTAATGTACAGATCCCCGGTTGAGGAAAGCACGCCATGATGAGGCAGAAAACCGGTGGGCTGTCCGGGAAGCGCGGACCAGGTAACGCCGCCGTCGGTGCTGCGGTACACGCTGCTTGCCGTATCCGCTACGCCGACATAAATTGTTCCCGTAGCACTGCCGGGTGTGCCTGTGCTTTTGTCAAAAGTAATCCAGGATAATCCGACGAGGTCATTGCCATAATCGAGCGTCGGGTTCTGAATATAAGTGCCTACATTAGGAAAAGAGCTTACTTTGGACCAGGTTACTCCCGAGTCCGTACTTTTCCACAACCCGTTGCCGCTGCGTGCCCCGAAGAACAGGATGTTGTTCTTATTGGGGTCGATAACCAGACGCTCACCGGCCGAACGGCCGGGCATATTGCCGCCAACCTTGAACGGCAGCGCTGTCGTCTGCCACGTATTGCCCCGGTCGCTGGAACGCATAATCTGCCCGTTGTCATCCCAGTGGTTCGTGTACGTGCCGGTAGCCATGTATACTTTGTCCGGATCGACAGGGTCTGTAGCCAGCGCATCCACCCCGTTCTTGTTCCAGTCGACCCAGCCCACGGCATCACTGATGGAAATCCAGCTGCCAGTGGCCTGATTCCAGCGGTAGGCGCCCCCGATGTCGGTACGCGCATAGATCAGATTCGGTTCAGTTTGGTTAAAAATAATGCCCGGCACAAACCCTCCGCCCGCACCGGTGACGACACTTTTCCAGTTGTAAGCTTCACTTGCAGCAGCATGGGCAGCCGCCGGAAAGGCGGTAAACAAAGAGCTAGACATCGCGGCCAGCAGGACAATTAATCCCATTCTTCGGATACGGTTACGAATCACGAACCACGCCTCCTATGATTGCTTTACTTTGTTAACGCTTTCATTATAGAGTGTAAGCAGGATTCATAGTGAGGGAAAATGGTTCAAACTTGGAGAATTCCGTCTTCTGTTATCGTACCATTTTCACACTAATTATTACATTTATAGTAAAAAACTCTCCTGACGGAATGTCAGAAGAGTCTTACTATCTTAATGCTTCAACAGAAACTCGTCGAGTTTGTTGCCATCCACATCATAGGCCTGATAGCTCAATGTATTTCCGCTGACCGTAATTCCGGCGTACATCTGCTTATTGTTCTGGAAATGAACCTGATGATAGTACTGATCCTCTTTCTTCTCGTTGAATTTTGCGCCGGAGGCGTTGGTCACCACGTACACCGTTCCTCCTCCGGTACCTGCAGAATTCCCGCCCTGCGGGACGACTTTTCCGGCAAGCAGCGGATATGATCTGGAATATTCATGATTATGTCCCTGGAGCACCAGATCAACCCTATACTTGTCAAATATCTCTGTCCAGTCCTCCAGCTTCTTATACATGTTCCCGCCATATGCCGGACGGTGCAGCGCTACGATTTTCCACGGTTTATCTGTAAGGGCCAGATCCTTCTTCAGCCACTTGGCCTGGCTCTTCAGGTGGCTCTCCGTATTCAGCACCGTCACATGCACAGGTCCATAATCAAAAGAATATGAGGTTCCGGCAATGGATTCCGGGTCACCGTTATCCGGAAGGTTGAAATGCGAAGTAAAGCTTGCTGCCTGCCCGTCGACCTCATCATGGTTGCCGGTGACAGGCATCAGCGGAATGCCCGGCACCCACCCCTGCACATTGCCGAAAAAGTCATCCCATGCACCTGAATCCTCCGGCTCTTCCGTCAAATCCCCGTTATGTACGATAAATTTCGCCGCCGGGAAGGTCTGGAACGCCTTGTCCAGCGTATTGCCCCATAATTTAAAATCCGCCGCCGTCTCCCCTTGCGAATCGGTTACATTGATAAAGGTTACGCTCTCGCTGTCCGCTTCCGCCGTGGTGAACGTAGCTGCTGTGCTCCATTCGCCTTCTTTCCCGCTGCCTGCCCTATAGGTATACAGCGTTCCCGGCTCAAGCCCGGTCACTTCAGCTTTATGTACGCCTCTTTTGCCATCATCTGTTTTGATCACGCTGTCTATAGCCTGCACCTTGACAACATTTCCTGCTGTAAATGCGGCGCTTTTTCCTTTCACAACCTCAAGCCGTCCCTCCGCGCCCGGATCTCCGGTAAACCAGGTGAACGCACGGCTGGTCTCCGCATCTTCCTTAAAGGTAGTGACCAGATCATACGGAGCACTGCTTTCTCCAGGTCGGGCAGTCCGCTCCGATTTAAGCCATTCCAGGCCAAGGGCCAGCAAGACCAATACAACTACGATGATTACAACAATAATCAACACTTTAAAATCCTTCATGCCCATCCCTCCCTCATCGCTTGATTTCCAATAAACAACAGTCCGGATTCTAGCTTTCTGTCTATAAAAGATAGCCTCCCTCATAGACAGAAGTCAAATAACCCTCCCTAAAACCTCACATAACGGCGTCATTTGTTAACGCAATGTAAAAACTTTCAGCTAACGTTCAGGCAGATTTAAGAAAATCATAAGGTCCGTCACTTAATATGGGTTCAGTAGCAAGCTTTAGGCGCAGCGGTGACCAAAGCCAAACTTTTGAGTGAGAAATGGGGTGTGAGATGAATAAGAAGCTGCAATTCCGGCATGAATTGAAATTTTTCATTAACTATCATCAATACCTTATTTTGCGGCAGCGGCTGCAGAGCTTGATAGATACCGATCAGAACGCGAACGACAGCGGGGAGTACCATATCCGCAGCCTGTATTTTGATGATATTAACAATTCGGCCCTTTCGGACAAGCTGGGCGGACTTAGAGAACGCGCCAAATACCGGATCCGCATCTACAACGTACAGGACGATGTCATACACTTTGAGAAAAAAATCAAAATGGACGACTACATCGCCAAGATCAAGGAACCGCTGACCCGCGAAATGTATGATCAGATTATGGCCGGCAATTACGAGGTGCTGAACGTTCCGCAAAGTCCTTTGTTTATGGAGCTCTATAACCAGATGCGCCACAATTTGCTGCGTCCCAAAGTGATCGTCGATTATGTCCGCGAACCTTACGTCTGCCATAACGGCAATGTGCGGATCACTTTTGACAAGGAGCTGCGTACGGGACTGCATGAGACGGACATTTTTGATAAAGAGCTTCAGCCGGTCCGGGCGCTTGATGAGAACTTCATTATTTTCGAGGTCAAATTTGATGAATACATACCGGAGTACATCAAAATAGCGCTGCAGCTAAACGGTTTAAACCGGCAATCCGCTTCGAAATACGTCATTTGCCGCAAATTTCTAAAAACCAATACTTGGGAGGATTATTAATGAGCATTTTATCCACACTGGGGGCAGCCACGGCCACGCAGACTATAGCTGCAACCGCAGGGCAAGAGAACGATACGGCCACAACTTTTTCCGATATGATTAAAAATTCGGTCGTAGACAACTTCGTTTCCGATATCAGCATCTCCAAAATCCTGATCACGCTCGGCGTCGCTTTTCTGATCGGATTCTTCATCTACCTGCTCTACAAACGTGTGTTCAGCGGCGTATTATACTCCAAAAGCTTCAACGTGTCCCTGATGGGCATGACTATGATCACCGCAACTGTCATTATCGCCATCAACTCCAACCTTGTGCTCTCGCTCGGTATGGTCGGCGCTTTGTCCATCGTCCGTTTCAGAACGCCGATCAAAGATCCAACGGATCTGATTTTCCTGTTCTGGGCAGCCGTTGCAGGGATCGTTACCGGTGCAGGATTTTTCACGCTGGCGATTATCGGCTCGATCATTATCGGTCTGATTCTCTTCCTGTTCATTAAACATTCTTCAGTCGAAACTCCGTACCTGCTGGTGCTTAACTGTGAAGGCGATGACAGCGAACGTGAGGTGCACAGCCATCTGAACAAAGCCGTAAAACGTTACAACATCAAGCAAAAAACCGTAACCACAGGCAATATCGAGCTTACGCTTGAGCTGCGTCTGGACGACAAGGAAGGCGGCTTTGTAAACACCGTCTCCGATATTGCAGGTGTCAAAAACGCCTTGCTGATCAGCTATAGCGGCGACTATGTATCTTAAGTCCCGGCCTTATGGAAGCAACAGAATATTCAATGAGGAAAGGCGGTGCTGAAGATGAAAGCACGCGGTAAGCTGACCCTGCTGATTCTTTGTTGCCTGCTGCTGGTTATCGCTATGGCGGGTTGTCAGATTGCAAATCCTTCTGCGGACAATAACAGTATTACGGATACGCAGGAAAAAGCGGTATCAAGCGAGGAACAAAGTCTGGATACGGAGGTGTTCCCGAAGGACAAGGTTGTTGATGTTAAAATCACCCTGGACCCGGATGATTTCCAGGATATGCTGGACAATGCCAGCGCCGAGGAATACAAGACAGCCTCCGTGGAATACAACGGGATCAAAATGGACAATGTGGCCGTGCGGACCAAAGGCAACTTAAGCCTGCGCAGTGTTGTGCAGATGGCGGACTCCGACCGTTACAGCTTCAAGATTTCTTTTGACGAGTATGTGAACCAGAATTTATTCGGCATTACCAAAATCAACCTCAACAACAACTACAGCGATGCCTCCTATATGCGGGAGTTTCTGACCTATGAGCTGGCGGAGAGCATCGGTCTTCCGACACCTAAATACTCCTTCGTCAACGTCTACGTCAACGATGAACTGAAGGGTTTCTATCTCGCGGTGGAACAGATCGGCGACGCCTATCTGGAGCGCAACTTCGGTAATTCCTATGGTGCGTTATATAAAGGTGTAATGACCGGCCAAGGCAGTGATTTGACCTGGCTCGGCGACGATGCTTCACTCTACACGGGACTTGAGCTGAAGTCCGAAAAATCAAACGATGACATTGTGGTCGACATGCTGGATGAACTGAACAACGGCACCGACTATGAGAAGTATATCGATATCGACGATGCTTTGGGGTATATTGCACTGAATGCCGTGACTGGCAATATGGACAGCTACCTTGGAGGAAACAAGCAGAATTATTACCTCTATGAAGATGAAGGAATCTTCTCGATCCTGCCTTGGGATTATAATATGGCTTTTGGCGGGATGGGCGGCTCGGATGTGCTGATTGACGAACCAACCCAAGGCGCTCTTGCCGAACGTCCGCTGGTGGCCAAGCTGCTGGCGAACGAGGAATACAAGACGAAATATCATGAGATGATCCACGATATGCTGGATGGTTATCTGCAGAACGATACGTTCAAGGTGCGGATTCAGGAGCTGGACACGATGATCTCCAGCTACGTGAAGGCTGATCCATCCGCCTTCTACACGTTCGAGCAATACGAGAGTGGAATTATCTCCGTGGAGACCTTCATGTCCACCATGGCCAGTTCGGTCTCCCAGCAGCTGGACGGCACCCTTCCTTCCTCCGGTGACGGAACAGGAAGCGGCATGGGCGGTGGTCCAGGTGGTGGTCCAGGCGGCGGCTTTGGCGGCGCAGGCGGGCAGGCGCCAACGGGTGCGAATGGCGCTGGTGCGGCGGCTTCCGGGCAAGGCGCCAACGGCGCAGCGGCTCCGGGGCAAGGCGCCATCGGCGCGACGGCTCCGGGGCAAGGCGCCATCGGCGCGGCGGCGACCGGGCAAGGTGCCATCGGCGCAGCGGCTCCGGGGCAAGGCGCCAACGGCGCGGCGGCTCCGGGGCAAGGCGCCATCGGCGCGGTTGCACCGGGGCAAGTTCCGGCAGACGGGCAGGCCGCGCAAGGCGGTGCGCCGGGTGCCATGGGCGGACCGGCGATGCTTCAAGGCGGCAACGGTCCTGGCGGTGATATGACCGGCGGCTTCGGCGGTGGTGGCTTTGGCGGTGGCGGCATGGGCGGCGGCGAGTTTGGCGGAGCAGGCGGTGCGCAGCAACCGGGCAGCACAAGCGAAGCCATCACAACCGGCGTGTCCATCGTTGTGCTTCTGCTTGCAGCAGCGTTTATCACCTTCTACAAACGCAAACGTCTGTAAACTGTGCAAGCTGAACTTAAGAACTAGATAATGTAAACCGGTGAATACCATAAAATAAGTTTAGTTGGGTTCACGGGAAAAGATTCTTAAGTTCGCTTTGTATTTAACTGTATTTCATACAGCTCTAATCCAAGATATTGCGTCGAACCGAAGAATAATTGCACTGTGTGCACTTAAAATGAGGCATTTGGAATAAACGGGTATTATTTGATATTTATAATTGCACAAAATACAATTATTACTTAAAAACCCCAAATATGGGCCATTTTTATTGCACAAAATACAGTTATTTCGGCAGGACGCGGCTCTGCTAACCTCTCAGACATGTGTCCGTGCAGCCTAGCAACTAAATACTGGTGGAAGGCAACTTCCGGCAAGTGGAGCCTCAGACGGGTGATCGTCTGAGGCTCTTTTGTTTTTAGAATATGTTAGCTGCCGTATGCCGTACACTTCAGATCTTATCCTGAATATTCAGCTGCAAGGGCACAGAGTGATGCGAAACGTTCTTTGGAAGGCATGTACTCTCTGTTATTTCAGACGGATGATGACTCATGCCAAATTATAGGACTCCCTCCTACATGGCCATACACACCAAAAAGCTCCGCGCCCTTGACAGAGAGTGTCAATGCGCGGAGCTTCTTTGCAACAGCATATTCCTTTGGAATTTTGACACAAGCTACGTTCCACCTGCATTCCGCAAATATCTGTCTTTCCTTATTCCTTCCGCCCTCTTAACAAACTGATGGCAGCCAGTAAGAAGGACAGCAATGATATCCCCAGAGCAATATAGAGCAGCGGTGAGGTACCTGAGGATTTATCGAGGTCCTCCACAATGGCTTTGTGCTCATCCATGCTCATGGAGTCACCCATGTCCGCCGATCCGTGGGAGTGACTGTCCCCGTTGCCGGAAGACTGCACAATCGAAGTAACGGAATGCGGCGTTTCCGAGCCTTCTTCACCGGACCACTGCACCAAACTGCCGTCAGCATAATGCTGGTAGGCATTCCAGGCAATATCGCCTGCGGCATCCGGGTTCTTGGCCGTGAAGTAGAAACGCTGAAATTGTCCGGCTTGAATGCCTTCGCCGG
This sequence comes from Paenibacillus paludis, assembly GCF_042610515.1. Lineage (NCBI taxonomy): Bacteria > Bacillati > Bacillota > Bacilli > Caryophanales > Paenibacillaceae > Paenibacillus > Paenibacillus paludis. The sequence goes on along the minus strand of NZ_JBGJZP010000003.1, from coordinate 26,306 downwards.
TTGCGGTCCAGCTGACTTTATTGCCCTCGATGGTTACATTCCATCCGGGTGTTGCCTCATATTGCTTGAACTCCGCCCCCTCCGGGATGCGCAGATCCACCTGAACGGTAGCGATATCCTTCTCCGACGGCACTTTCAGTGTATAGGTCTCCCATGCACCGGTACTGGATTCTGCCGGAGCAATGGTCACATGTGCGCTGGCCACAGCCGCGAACAGCATAAGTGCTGCCACGGAAGGTGCGGCTAAAGTCATCAGTTTACGAAGCATTTTATTCATGTGTGTATATTTCCCCTCTTCTCAGTTTCTATGGTATCTGTCAGGTTCCCTCTTAATAGCCGTTATCTCTGTGGTTTCCTCGGAAAATCCCGCTCCCGCGAGGCCAATCCCTGCTCCAGGGCATACCGTGTCAGCTGCGTACGGTTCTGGAGCTGCAGCTTTTGCAGGATGTTTTTCAGATGATTTTTGACCGTATGCTCGGAAATCCCGAGTTCAGCCGCAATCTCCCTGTTGGTGGAACCGGAGGAGACACAGCCCAGTATTTCCTTCTCCCGCGCCGTTAATGCTTCCCGCTCTTCCTTGACCGAAGTAACGGCAAACTCCTTCAGAATCTGAAAAGCCAGCTCCCGGCTCAGCGGAACCTCCTCACTGACAATCGCCAGCAAATATTCGATCCAGGTCGAAGGAGCCAGATTCTTCAGCAGATATCCCTGAGCCCCCTGCTTCAGCGCCTCGAACAGATAGGAGATTTCATCCGACACGGTCACGATGACGATTTTGACATAAGGGTATTCCAGCTTGATCCGCCGTGTCGTCTCCAGTCCGTCCATCCCCGGCATCTCAATGTCAATCAGGATCAGATCCGGCATCCACTGTGCGGTCCAGACCATGGCCTCGGCTCCGCTCGCCACTGCTCCAATGACCTCAAAACGCTCATCCATCGCCAGAATCTCGCACATCGCCTCACGCGCATGAGCATGATCGTCCACAACTAGTACCCGGCAACGGTTCATTCGGCGTCTCCCCCTTTCGTTATTTCAACTAGGGTCCCGGCGGCATCCGATCCCAGCGATAATCTCCAGCCCATCCGCTCTGCCCGTTCTCTCATAATCTGCAGGCCATAACTTCCGCTCACTGCAAAAGGGTCCTCATGCAGGATACCTGCACCGTCATCCGTGACAGCTACTCTCCAACGCTCCCGGCCGCCTTGCCCGGATATGGCTACTTTGCCCGCCCGTGTATGCTTGCGCACATTAATGATAGCCTCACGGATGCAGGACAGCAGCTCCGCCTTTTCAGCGGAAGTGAGTGCTTCGTCATCCAGACTCCAGTCCAGCGACACTTCTATCATCACTTCACTTGCCATCTGCGCCAGCTGCTCCTTAACGGACTGCTCCAGGGTGAAGTTCTGCACAACGCTGACTGGAACCTTTAGGTTCGCAATAGCCTGGCGTACATAAGAATTGACCTCATGCACTGTTTTTTTGATCTGCTCAATGCTTTCTCCGCTTACCTCACCATTCCTGCGGTTCTGCTCCAGACGCTCAATCCGCACAGACAACAGAAACAGCGACTGCGCCATCCCGTCATGCAGCTCTTTGGCCAGACCCTCACGGGCTTCCATGGCCGTTTTGACCGCCCGTTCCTGCTCCAGCTCCCGCTGGTTCCGTTCCAATAACGAGAACAGCGGCAGCAGCAGCACGATGCTGAACAGGAATACAAGCACAGGCGTCAGATAATTCCCCATGTCCATAGAGATATAAGGCATCAGAAACTGGTGGCGCACAATCTCCCAAATACCGACCATCACTGTCGGAAGCAGCAGAATAAGCAGCTTGATTCTCGTATACGTTGCTGTCCCCTCCCAAATCTTAATGTATAGAATAGCATTCCCAAGCTAGCGCCGGCATGACTCTTTCGGGCTATACCCTCTTTGAAATGTTACAAATATAAGTATTTAAAATATTAACATTACCGAAAATCGCCGCTCGCGAAAGCTAAACCGATAAGGTAAACTAGGAGCAAAGCGTTAATTGAAGTCCACATTACATGTTAACTTATACAGGAGCGAAAATGAAATGAAACGAATTACGATTCTAATCGCCGATGACGATGCCGAGATCGCCGGACTGGTCGCCTTGCACCTGGAAAAAGAGGGCTACCATCTGATCAAAGTATCTGACGGACGAGCTGCCGTACAGGCGGTCCAGACCCACTCCATTGATTTAGCAATTCTGGATATTATGATGCCCGGCCTGGACGGGCATGAAGTCACCCGGCAGATCCGCGAGCAGCACCAGATGCCGATCATCTTCCTGAGTGCCAAAACCTCGGACCTGGACAAAATCACCGGCCTTGTAATCGGAGCCGATGACTATATGACCAAGCCGTTTAATCCCATGGAGCTGGTCGCCAGGGTGAACGCGCAGCTGCGCCGTTCCATGCAGCTGCGCCGGCCCGTCTCCGGCAGCAAGGCTGTGCTCGAAGCGGGCGGCTTGATCGTTGATCCTGACTGCCGCACCGTGACGTTATACGGGAACAACATCGAGCTGACGCCCAAAGAATTCGATATCCTGTACCTTATGGCCAGCTACCCCAAGAAGGTCTTCAGTGCCGAGCAGCTCTTCCAGCAGGTGTGGGGTGAAGCCTATTTTGAGAGCGGGAACACAGTGATGGTGCATATCCGTACCCTGCGCAAAAAGCTTGGCGAAGATCAAAACAAAAATAAATGGATCAAAACCATTTGGGGAGTAGGTTATACATTCAATGGCTAAAATGATCCGCAGCTTCCGCTTTAAAATGATTATGCTGCTGATAATGAGCATGATTTGCTCGGGTGTCCTTACCTTTGCGCTGTATAAAATGCTTCAGCTTTATTATAAATCAGAGGTTAAACTGGAGGACTCGCTGGCCCGGTTCCGGCATATGATCGGCAGCGTCGGAGATCTCAATTTCTTTCTGATCTTTTTTATTCCGCTGGCCATCCTTTTTTTCTTCCTCTTTACCAAACCCTATGCCACCTATTTCCGGGAGATTTCCAAGCATATTCATCTGCTGGCAAACGGCGATTTCAAAAGCAGGCTTACTCTCTCCTCGAACGACGAGTTCGAGGACATTGCCGCAGACCTGAATCTGGCGAGCGAAATGCTGCAGAAAGCGGTGGAACGGGGAGATTTTGCCGAAAACAGCAAGGACAAGCTGGTCTTGAATTTGGCCCATGATCTGCGTACTCCGCTGACCTCTGTGCTGGGATATCTGGATCTCGTGCTGAAGGAAGGACAGCTGTCTGCAGAGCAGATCAAACATTATACGACCATCGCCTATACCAAATCCCAACGGCTTGAAAAGCTCATTGATGAACTGTTTGAAATCACCAGAATGAACTACGGCATGCTTACCATCAACAAAAGGCCGCTTGATCTAAGCGAACTGCTGAGCCAATTAAATGAGGAATTATATCCTGTCTTTGAGAGCAATGGACTGACAGCCCGCCTGAATACCCCTCCCCGGATCGAGATCGAGGGCGACGGTGAGCTGCTGGCACGCGTATTCGAGAATCTGCTGACCAATGCCGCCCGGTACGGCAAAGATGGCCAGTATGTGGATGTCAGCTGCAGTCCGCAGGCGGAGGATATCGTCATTCAGGTGATCAATTATGGCGGCAGCATCCCTGCAGAACAACTGCCCCATCTATTCGATATGTTCTATACCGGAGACCGGGCCCGCAGCCACCAAGAAGGCGGAACTGGACTCGGCCTGTTCATTGCCAAAAATATCGTCGAACAGCATGGCGGCAGCATCTCTGTGCAAAGTGACATCATCCGCACCCTCTTTGAGGTTCGGCTTCCACGGTAGCTGTAATCTTTTCGTTACACGGATTTCAACATGCTTATTATCCGTTTCAGCAATAAATTAGTATATATTTAAGAAAAACTTTATTTTTACCCCACTTCTTTTTAAACGCTCTCTCTTATCCTTAAAGAATGAACACAAGGAGGAGACAGAAATGAAAAAAAAGAAGTGGGTTTTTTGGCTTGTCATCCTGATGCTGTTGGGCTATGAAGCTGTCCACAAGGAAGCGGAAATCACAGGAAATGATCTTAAGGACATGAGGTCCAAAGTGATCACAGCGGATCCCGGGCGAACCGATCTTACGGTTATTTCCAAAAGCCAGATCTACCAGGGAAACCTGTTACTCGTCAACAAAAAATATTCAGTACATAAATCAGGAGTTACAAAGGACATCGTCAACCTGTTTGAGCATCAGGAGCTGGTGCAAGGATACGGGCTGCTGGACAACACGATCATGCTGTCGCAAAGCGTGGTGCAGCGCTTCTCAGAGATGATTGAAGCAGCTGCCGCCGACGGCATTTCGAATTTTCTGATCAGCAGCGGATACCGGGATACGGAAGAACAAAAGCGGCTTTATGAGGAAAAAGGTGCCGAATATGCGCTGCCGGCAGGCCACAGTGAGCATAATCTCGGCTTATCACTGGATATCGGATCTACACAGACGGCGATGAACAGCGCACCTGAAGGAAAATGGCTCCAGAAGAATGCCTGGAAATACGGATTTATTTTACGCTACCCGGGTGACAAGACGGCCATTACCGGCATTCAGTATGAACCCTGGCATTTCCGCTATGTCGGTTTGCCGCACAGCAGAATTATGCAGGACAACAATTTCACACTGGAAGAGTATCTCGAATTCATCAAGGAGCAGCAGACCTATTCGGCAACGGTGGATGGAGAGCCATACCAGGTTTCGTATCATTCCGTTACCGGCAACACACCGATCCCGGTGCCGGCTGACCGCCGTTTTGAGCTGTCGGGCGACAATATGGACGGGGTCATTTTGACCGTGTTCCCCTGACGAGCATGGGAGTAATCAATAGAAAGTGAGGAGAAGAAATGAAGCGTACACAAGCTACGAGAGAGATTGCAGTGCAGATCTTATTCGCCTTGTATGTCTATGCATTGTTCAAAATCATTTTATTTAAGTTCAGCTCCATAAATTTTATCTTTCTCTGGGAACAATTACAACACAGTGCGCACAACATCGACCGTGCGATGCAATGGGGCAATTTCATCCCGCTGGCCACCATATCGAACACACTCGATAACCTGACAAGTAACACACTGCTCAATCTGGGCGGAAATATCGCTTTATTCCTGCCGTATGGCATGTTCCTTATACTCCAGTCGAGCGGCCGGAGAATTTCATTGATGCGTGTACTGATTCGCTCCCTGGGTTTAAGTCTGCTATTGGAGTGTGCACAGGCTATCCTCTCTATCGGTACCTTTGATGTCGACGATCTCATTCTGAATACCCTTGGAGGAGTGATCGGCTATAGTATGCTTCGACTGTTCGTGCACAAGAAAAAAGTCCAGCCCGCCACAGAATCATGACGGCTGGACTTTGTGCAACACAGATACACATTTACAGCAGCTACAAAGGCGAGGTATAACGGCCGTACTGGATATCCAGCTCTATGAAGGTATCCCCATCCTGGGACAGGAAAAAGGAATTAATCCCCTCTGCGCCCCACCAATTCAGCCCGAGCAGCAGTCCATCTGTAGTCTCGGCAGCAAATAACAACGAGAACATCTCCGGCAGGACCTCACCGCCATCATCTACACGCCATACTGAATATTCATCCTCCTGAACAACGGCGGGATAATCCATGAACTTGAGCTTCCCGCCATCCACTACAACAAGACTGAACAGCATGTTCTTGTTCTGTCTCACGAATTGCACCAGGTACAGGCCACGGTCCGGCGGCAAATCCGCCAGCTTCCAGGCGGCCTTGATTTCCCGCTGTTTAGCCGCAGAAATGCTCTTTCGCAAAGGATCATCAGCGGTGAGCTGTCCACTTCCTTCTGCTGCCGGCTGAATTTCAAGCAGCGACTTGAGCTTAAACTCAGCGGAATCGGCCAAATAGTAGGTTTCATCCGGGGTCGCGCCGCCTTCATCTACCGCATAGACAACCCCCTGCAGATTGGCAAAATTATTCGCCGACTCCCGGCCGTTACTGTTCTCGCTCCCAGCCTGCCATTTCTCGAACGTTAACGTGAGAATTTGGCCGTTATTGCCGACAGCCGTGTTCAGGGATTTCATCTGTTCCATCTCACTGTCATCTTCCCGGGTCATCAGGATATGCTTCCCTTCTGCATCGGCAAACCCGAACGTGGTATGCAGCCTGGCAGTCTCCATGTACTCCTTCGATGCTGATGCCGAGGCCGGAGGGTTCGAAGTTGTTCCACCATCGGTTCCGTTGACCAACGGTGCACTGGCTTCATCCGTAACCGCCGGAGACGGCGTTGCGCTTGCTACTACGGCAGACGGGGAGGAGGTGGACGTTGTCCCTTCCTCTTTAGCCGCATTTTGCGCAGAACATCCTGTCAGCAGCACGCAAGTAATCACTATACCCCGGATAAGCTTCATTCTACATTTCCCCCCAGAGAAGTATTAGAATATCCCCATGCTCAGGTAACGCTCACCGGTATCTGGAGCGATACAGAGGACACGTTTGCCGCTCCCCAGACGCCGCGCTTCCTGTAGCGCCGTCCACACCGCTGCTCCGCCGGAAGGGCCAATCAATATCCCCTCCGTGCTGGCCAGCGCTCTGACTGTTTCCAGCGCACCCTCGTCGGACACCTGGACGATTTCATCATATACATCCGTGTTCAGGATGGCGGGGACAAATCCCGGGCTGGTTCCGACAAGCTTATGCGGGCCGGGCTTGCCACCCGAAAGCACCGGTGAGCCTTGCGGCTCCACCACAACGATCTTGATGCCGGGCAGCTCCCGGCGCAGCACCTCGCCGGTTCCGGTAATCGTGCCTCCGGTTCCGGAGGTGGCGACGAACACATCGAGCCTGCCGTCCATCTGGGCCACAATTTCCGGTGCCGTCGTCGTGCGGTGGATGTCCGGATTGGCTTTATTCTCAAACTGCTGGGGAATGAAGCTGTCCGCAATTTCTGCGCCAAGCTCCAGCGCCTTAGCAATTGCGCCCGGCATCCGCTCCGCCGCCGGAGTCAGCACCACTTCAGCACCATATGCCTTCAGGATATTGATCCGTTCCTTCGTCATATTATCCGGCATGATGAGAATCGCCTTATACCCCTTTGCCGCTGCGTTCATCGCCAGCCCGATGCCGGTATTTCCGCTCGTCGGCTCGATAATGGTTCCGCCGGGTTTCAGCAAGCCGCCAAGCTCAGCTTGCCGGATCAGATTATACGCGGCCCGGTCTTTCACGCTGCCGCTGGGGTTGAACATTTCCAGCTTCACATACACTTCTGCATCATCCGGGCCGGTCAGGCGGTTCAACCGCAGGGCTGGCGTATCGCCGATCAGTTCCGTAATATTATTGACTACCAGGGGTGTCATAGTAAATCCTCCTAACAGTTTTGTGAGCGCTGCATCCATGAGTGTTCTTCGAATAAAACTGGCATCGGAAGCATGGGCTTTACTCCTTATACTTTGTAACACCCATTGTAGGCTATGGCCCGGCACTTGTCGATTGCCGGGAATCCGGGCTGCTCATGCCGCTTCTTTATTCCGCGGCAAAAGGCCGCCCCCCTGTGTCGGCGGGAGGCGGCCCTGCTGTGAAACGGGCACTGCTAATGAAAGCAGCAGCACTCCGTTTCTATGGGTCTGTTCAGCTGGCTGTCTAAGGATTAACGTTGATCGTAAAGGTGGACGTATTATTTTTAATAGGAGTGACTGTATTGGTAATCTTCAAGTTGTTGAAGACTACCGAACCCATTGCCGGGCCTTGACCGGCTTCCGCCGATTCATTGGCCCAAATGCCCACTCCCGACTTGGCATCAAATGCGTCCCCGCTCTTCTGCGCACCGGAAATCGTAATATTGGAGAAGATTGTATCCGCGACAGGGAACTGCGGTGAAGAGCCCACATAGTTGGTCTGAAACATAATGCCGTGGTAAGTCGGATCGATAATGTCCACATCACTGACCCGGATGCCCTGGAACACCTTCGATGCCGTGAATACCCAGATGGCCGGGAAGGTCTGGCTGCCCCAGAAGTGTCCGCCTGCACGGACAATCGAGATATTCTGGAAGTTCGTCGGCGGTGAAGCGCCAAATCCGTTCATCGGATACCCGAAGTCCAGTGAGCTGATGGTAATCCCGGAATAGCATAACGTGTCGGCGATATAAATGTTGCGGAAGGTATTGGCATAACCGCCATAGACCGCCACACCGGCTGCACGCCAGGTCAGGATTGAGGTCAGATTCTCATAGACATTGTCCTTCATGTCCGAACCGCCGGAATCAATCGCCGAGAACAGTGCAAAGCTGTCATCTCCGGTGGCCCGCGCTTCATTGTTGGATACGAGATTGTTGGTGCTTCCGTTTGTCATATTAATACCGTCGGCAAAGGTATTGCGGATACGCGAGTTTTTGATCACCATGTAGTCGGTATTCGCACCCCAGAACATGCATACCTGATGCTCGGTCCAAATGTTGTCGATCGTAATGTTCGACACATTGGAGAAATCAAACACTTTACCGGGTCCGTCGATCCGCGAAGTATAATTGCCGAAATAAGCGAAGCCCGAGAAAGTCGATCCATTGGCGGAATCGGTGGCTCTGAATCCGACATCCGTATTGGACTGGCTGACTGGAGCATAAAACCGGGTGTACCACGGTCCTGCACCGACGATCTTCACGACTTTGCCGTAGACCTGGAACTTGCTTGAGGTCTCGTAAGTTCCGGCAGGCAGATATACCCCCACAAGGTTGCCGGTGTTATCCATACGGACTTTATCCAGCGCATTCTGCACATCCTGATGGCTGAATCCGGCAGGAACCGCATATTTAGCCGGGTCCGGATTGGCTATTGGCGACACCTGCTCCAGACTGATAAAGTCGATAGCATACTTCGAGGTGTTTGCCGCATCCTTTTGCAGCCTGATCGTGCTTCCTTCCGGAATGGTGCTGTCGAACATAATGTTCGCTTCATCATAGATATGGCGCGGGGAACCGGAGCCCGGGGAGTTGCCGGGACTGGTTTCCGGGCCGTACAACCAGGCGTATTTGGAGGTCAGGCTGATCGCCTTGTTGAACACTCCATTGACGTAAATGTTCAATGTGGCATTGGTTCCGTCACCGCTGGCCGAATCCGGAATGGAGAACCGGGTAACCAGCGTATTGGTACTGGCCTTTGTGGTAAATTCCACATAGCTGCCGGTCGTGTTCAGTGTTACCGCCCTCCGGCCCGAAGCTTCACCGGCCAGATCGCCGATGGTGCGGTTTGGGGCAAGCTTAACAGCTCCACCGCCGACAACACCATCCTCGGCCTCATACATGTCGTAAGGCATGTTCGCCCCGCGGCCGAAAAACAGCGGCTGGGTCTGAATATTGTTGGCCCGTTTCACCGGAAGCTCATTGGTATCCACGGCAATTTCGCTCTTCACCGTGTATTTGCCGTTCGCCGCAGTCCATGTGCCCAAAGTGACCGGAGCCGTTGTGGCACCGCTGGCGATTACTCCGTTGTAGGACCCGGTTAAGGTTTTGACCACGGCATTGGTGGTGGCATCAGTCACCGTCAGCGTTATATTATGCGCACCGCCGGCGGAAGCTGCTGTCCCTTGGTTTTTGATGGCAACCGAGAAGGTTACGGTATTGCCTCCGGCCGGATTTCCCGGGGTCCAGCTTACCGGAGATGCTAGCAGATCGGAGCTTGATACAGGTGTAACAGTAAGAGAAGACGGATGGGTGTAATTGTTGTTGCCTTCATTCAGTTCAATAACAGTGTTACTCTCATCCACCTTGGCGCCCAGTGCATAGGTGGCCGCATCTTGGGCACCGATGTTAAGCGAGACATTGGCTGAGGCTCCTGCAGCAAGTGCCCCTACCGGAGTCGTCCCTACCTTGGTCGTACCCAGATAAAAGCTGACATTTGTCGCTGTGGATGCTGCGGTTCCTGCATTTTTAATGGCTGCGGTTAAGGTGATGGCATCCGATTCCACCGGAGCAGAAGGGCTCCAGGACATTGCCGTCACCGTCAGATCAGGATTCGCTGCCGGCGTGCCGGTAATTTGAAATTCTGCAACCTGGCCGGCATTTGAACCGGAGTTAGTGGTGAACTTCAGTTGAAGTTCACTGGCCGTTGCCGTAACCGGAATAGTCACTGAATTGCCGCTGGCCGGATTAAAGGTATACAGGGTAGCCGGAACGAGACTTGTAAAGGTGGAGGTTGCCTGATTGTGTCCCAATACCTCAATCGTTTGGGTACGGGTTGCCCAGGCCGCCGCCGGATTCAGCTTCACGACGACAGAAGTAATGCTGGCATTGGCCCCAAGGTTGACGGTCAGCGTATTCGGATAGCTGGCAGCCCCGCCTTCCCAGTAAGTGGTGACATCGCCGTCATTCGCATGGCCAGGAACAAACGTAAATATGGATGAGGAAGCATTAATAGTTTTGCCGATGGCCAGATTCAATCCTGGACCTGTGCTTGGTGTAGCTGTAGGTGAAGCCGTTGGTGTTGGCGTAACCGTTGGTGTGGCTGTAGGCGTTGGTGAGGGTGTTACTTTTGGGGTTGCTGTCGGTGTGGTTGTTGGAGTTGGTACGGTTGTTGGTGTCGCCGTAGGTGTGGCCGCCGGAGTAAGAACCAGATGATCCATATTAACATTGCCGGTATCTCCGGAATCGTATTTATAGGAAATTGTATTGTTACCGGCAGAGAGAGTCAATATTTCATCTTGTATGGACCAAGTGTCCCAGTTCGCCAGATTGGGAAGCGAAGTCTGCTTAACCTTTGTTCCGTTCACGTAGACACTTAATGTTCTGGTGCTGCCTGAAGCATTGGCATACCTGAGCGAAACATTGTAGCTGCCTGCAGTGGCAGCAGTAACCGTAAAGGCTGTGGTTGCACCTTGTACGAGATATCCGTCCACAAATGCCGAGCCTGTATAGCCAGTATGGTCGGTGTTTGTCTTGGCTCCACCAGATAATGCGGCAGCTTCCGCTTCATAAGTGCCGGTTGGCGTTGGGGTCGTCCCATAGACCTCAATCTCGGATACCTGTGCTGCCTGCCAACCCGTATTTGCGGTAAAGTTTAATTTGATGTATCTGGCGTTTGCTGCGGTAAAATTAATAGTTACCGTGTTGGAGCCGCTTGACGGATTAAACGTATAACTCGCCGATGCCGCAAGGTTGCTGTACGCAGAATCATTCGTGCTGCCTTGAACAGCTAACGACTGCGTTCTTGGCTCCCAGGCAGCAGGCAGCTTCAGCACCACCTGGTTCACATTGCTGCTTGTGCCCAAATCTATCTTTAGCCATTGCGGAAAAGCATTGCTTGCACTTTCCCAATACGTCCCTTGATTGCCGTCATTGGCATTCGCCGCCACATAAACGTCGCCGACCGAGCTTGCGGTAATTGTTTTGCCCTGCGCCAGATTGGCCGCCGCAGAGCTTACAGCCGGAAACAGCACCAATTGGCCTACAAACAACGCAACAATCAAACCATAGATGAGGAATGTTTTCCTGGCAGATGCCTTGTCTCCTGTTAACATACACAACCACCTTCCATAATGTTATGGATCATGTTAAAGAAAGCGCATTCACAAACAATTTGTTTCCCCCTTCACCTCCTTGATTCAAAGGCTGCCCTCCTGCCCGCACTAATCCAATTTCAATTAGCCAGCTGCAGCGTCTCCCAATGCTGTACATCCACAACAAAAAGCACGATCTACTCCTTGCGCAAACATGCAGAACTACTAGCCGCAATCGCAAGATACACTGACCGAACTCGGAGACTGACTATTAACTAACTAATTATGGTAATAATATAAGATATAACTAGATTTTAACCAATGGCCGTTTCTATGCTTAGTATGTGCAATATTACGTTCACATTAATTGTTATTCTTTTCTATCTAGCCAAAATGGTTGGATAGCACACTTGTAATCAGTTCTCGTTCTTTAAGAGATAGCTGATCCATTTATATATAGCAGCATATAAAAAAAGCGACCCCGCCGTTATCCGGCAGGGTCAAGGTCTATTGTATGGGGGTCATGTGATGAATATACCGCCTGAAGCTTAAAACCAAATGAAATGAAGGTAAAGATTTGCTGAAGAGCGTATTTCCAGTCAAGCTACACATTAAACCTTGCCACCAACCCCTGCAGACCTTGCGCCAATGTGCTCAGCGCACCTGCCGAGGAAGCGATCTGTTCTACAGATGCCATCTGCTCCTGTGAAGCTGCCGACACCTGCTGCGTATTCGCAGCTGTGGTTTCCGATATTTGCGTGACGGTGCGGATCGACTCCACAATCTCTTCGGTAGCCGCCGTGATCTCCTCGACCGCTCCCGACACCTCCTGAACCTGTCCGGCCAGAGAATCGATCGAAATGCGGATCTCCCCGAAGGAATGTCCTGCTTCTTCAATGATTTCCGTACCGTCCTGCACCTCGGCAATGCTGCTCTTCATCACCAGGACCGCATCATCGGCATCGGACTGAATCCCTGCCGCCATCTCGGCAATAAGATTGGCCGATTCTCCGGATTGCTCGGCCAGCTTGCGTACCTGATCGGCAACAACGGCGAACCCTCTGCCCTGTTCCCCGGCACGCGCCGCTTCAATTGTTGCGTTCAGCGCCAGCATATTGGTCTGTGAGGCGATGCCTTGGATGACCCCAACAATGCTGCCGATCTCCCGGGATCGTTTGGCAAAACCAAGCACCTGCTCGGACAGCGACCCAATCGACTGGTTAATCGAAGCCATCTGGCGGGCGGCCGCCTGCAACGACTTGTCGCCTGCCATGGCGAATTCATTAGAGCGTAGTGATGCATCGGAAATATCCTGCACACTTGCGGCGATCTGCTGGATGCCGGCCGACATTTCAACAATCGTCGTCATGTTGGTCTGCAGATCATTCATTTGTCTCTCCGAACCGGAAGCAACCGTACCCATAATGCCGGCGATCCGTTCCGTAGCCTCGGCTGTCAGCCCGCTGTCGGAGGTAAGCTTGACGGAGGAAGCCGCCAGACCATCCGCTGACTGGCTCACCTGTCCGATGATCAGACCGAGATTATCCGTCATTTTATTGAAAGCAAGTGCCAGATCACCGATCTCGTCCTTGGTCCGGACTGTCAGCTTGCGGGTCAGGTCGGCATCTCCTTCGGCAATCTCCTGGAGTTGTTTATTTACATCACGGATCGGTTTAATAATCTTGCCGGACAGCAGCAGTGCGATGAAGATAGCCAGCAGAACCGACAAGCCCGTCACACCAAAGCTGATGCCCATGGCCGAGCTGCGGTGCTCCACGGACTGACTTTGTGCATGCTGGATCTCCTCATTCAGCGTATTCTCGAAGACCAGCTGCGAAGCAATAATCGTATCCAGCGAGAGATTCGTGAACTCCTTTTGCGCATTCGGGAAATTTCCTTCCTTGGCTAAAGCGAAAGCATTTTCCAGCACGGTCAAATAGTTGCTCCATTCACTTTCGAGACTCGTAATCCCGGCAAGCTCCGCTTCATTGAGGCCCGCATTCTTAAGCACGGTTATCGCCTCGGTAATCTCCGGAATCATTGCCTCATAAGCGGTCAGATAGGTGGTTCTTTCCTCATCTGTATTACTCATCACATATCTGGCGCCGAGCCCGTCCGCCGTGCGGATCTTGTCCGTCAGCTGCTGAACGAGCGTCAGCTTGCTGTAATTGCGGTTAATCTGCTCGGTGAGCATGGTAACCTTGCCTTGAAACAAGGTGTTTCCGGCGATTGCGGCGATGAATACGAGAATGACCACTGCGAAGCCAAGTAGTATTTTTGCGCGAATTTTTGTAAACATAGGTGTTTCCTCCATATCCGTATGTATTCTCGGGGCCGCCTCTTCCTATGTATTGCTAAACATTTCCTCTGCCCTTATCCTATCTCCCCAGCCTTAAGCTGACCTGAGTTTGAACTGAATGTTCGCTTAAAGTGCGGAGGTGATTGAATTTTGCGATTCAGCGCTTAACAAAGAAACGGACACCGTCCTTTGTAGGATGGTATCCGTTGATCAGAGAAATATAAGACTGATTTGTTCTAACATTGAAGCGATCACACTAGGCATGACATCCCAATTGTTTAAATACCATTCGGGCAGCATCATCAACCGGTAAAAAAGCCTCAATTCTCGGATGCATATGATGGCTTGTGGAAATATGAATTTGCTTGTAGCGAATAGGAACCCACTTACCTGTGTTGCCCATTTCGGCTAAAATCATTTTATGCTGCTCAAGCTCATTCCTCGTGTTGCCGGGCTGCTTGTTCCAGTATTTATTGAAGTCGTCGTATTTTTGAAGTTTTCGGATGCCTTGTTTATACCAAAGCTCGTGCCTGGAATAGATGTGCATTGTTTTGTAGGCTTGTATGCCATCGATAGCATGTGATTCCCATAATTCGAAGGACGCTGCATCGAAAGTGGAACGGGAACGAACAGGGAATTCAGAATTGAAATGAAGATCCGCCATATTGAGGTCCTTATAAAAATCCGGATGAGCGGGCAGATCGAATAGTCGGGAAAATGAATCATTAACACCTTTGATAGCTAGAGCCTGGTCGACGATCATGGCCGGCAATGGCAGGCTGCTCATGATCTGCCTTGCTTCCTCAAGCGCTTGCTCCCAAGCCTCACCTTCAAGTCGCTGATGGAATGGGAGATAACCGGCAGCTACCAGCAGATCATTTTGTTCAATGGATGTGCACTCAAGATAGGTAGCAATACGAACAATCATTTGACGATCCGGAATTCGATGTGAACGTCCCGTTAATAAGTTCTTATAAGTAGGGCAAGCCATATCGTTAAGCTCCTGCTGGTTAAAACGTTTCAACAACGGATGGGATTGATTAGCATAGGCTTGTTGACGTTTTACACGAAGACTCTCTACCTCAGCTAAAAGATTCTTTAATGTTTCAACCTGAAGGTTCTGATCTTTACGCATAGTCATTATTCTCCAAATCCTTTACAAATAATGAGGTGTAGTTCTACTCTTGGTGCGAGAGTTATTGTACAGTATACTCCATTATGAAAACGGGGAGCAATGTTCAATCTGCTTCTAATTACATCCATGGAGGAGATTTTATGGTTCGCGCAATAGTTACAGACTCACTGGCAAAAGGATATTTTGCCATCAAGGACGTCGCTGCTCCTCAAGCTCAGCCTTGGGAGGCGATCGTTAAAGTACACGCCTTCTCTCTTAATCGGGGTGAAGTTATAGACGCAAGGAATGAGGCCGAGCAATTTCGCCCAGGTTGGGATTTTGCCGGAACCGTCATTGAGCAAGCCAGCAATGGCACAGGTCCGAAACAAGGAAGCCGTGTCGTCGGCTTGCTTCCGCTGGGTGCATGGGCTGAGCAGGTGGCGGCACCCGCTTCATTTCTGTCAGTAATACCGGACAACGTCAGCTTCGTCCAAGCCTCCACTTTGCCTGTAGCAGGCCTGTCTGCACTCTATACCCTTAGAAAGGGCGGTATGCTGCTCGGTAGAAAAATATTGATCACTGGCTCCACTGGAGGAGTGGGGATCTGGGCCCATCAGCTAGCCGCACAATCCGGGGCTTTCACAGTAGGTGTAGCCAGAACAAAGGAAAAAGCCCTGGTTGTCCGGGAAGCTGGTGCCAACGAGGTTTTGGTTGGAGATGCAGCGATTTCAGCGGCCCACTCTTTCGGGCCTTATCATCTCATTGTGGATTCGGTGGGTGGCGATACGCTGGCTGCCTTAATGCCCCAGCTTGAACCAGGAGGAATCATCGTTTCGATGGGACATTCGTCCTCCCCTTACTCCACACTTAATATCAGGGGGTTGGGCGGCAGAACCTTGTATAGCTTCTTTTTAGGGGAGGAAATTAACCGCTATTCACCTGCCAGCGATTTAAAATTGCTAGCGGATTTACTTTCAACAGGCCGATTAACTCCCCGGATTGAAGTGGAGACATCATGGGAGAACATTGGGGAGGTATCCGAAGATTTATTAGAACGCAGATTTTCCGGTAAAGCAGTGCTTTTAATCAATTAGCATTTGTATTCTTTCCGAATTAATAGTACCGCTATTTAAATGCAAAGGATGCCCCGTCAAGCGACAGCTCGGGTGCATCCTTTTTTTGTAGAGACGGCCTTGGTGCGTTCATCGAAGTCATCGATTATGCGGGAGAAACGGATACCTCCGCGATAGGTAATAAATGTCCACCTATCCCAACTATCCGCTACCGTTTTACAGAAATGAATCTGCTATATTTTAAAAGGGAAAGCGTTCTCAGAAATACGAAGAAAGAAGGAAGAACCATGAGCGATGAAAGCCATACGAACATGAATCCCAGAAATAAATCGTTGGAGGAGGTACTGGACGACAAGAAATTTTTGGGCCACCCAAGAGGTGTAGGCGCTTTGGCAGCGGGGAACTTTTTTAATTCATTTGCTTGGGGAGCCTTGTACGCGATTTTAATTTTTTATCTCTACAGTCCATACATGAAAGGGTTAGGCTTCACACAGGGTCAGGCCGCATCTATGATTGCGGCAATGGGCGCCTGCAACTCCATATTTGGCATTTTGGGAAGCTGGCTGGCTGACCGGGTATTGGGCATGCGCAAAGCTTTGATTATTGGCAACATAGTGAAAGGGATGGCATTTGGTGTTTTGGCCATTCCGGCTTTTTCTCTAACACAAGGAAGAATATTTGCATTCATCGCATTGTTTTTGATGTCGCTTCCAATTATGGGGGCAAGCAACGCTTCTTTGACCGGCCAGCTCTACCGCAAATCCGACAGCGGAAGACGGGACGCCGCCTTTACCATTCACACGATTGCCAACAATATTGCCGGTCTGGTTGCTCCACTTCTGGTCGGCCAAATCGGAATGAAAAATTTCCATCTGGGATTCTTGATCGCGTCTGCGGCTGCCTTCCTGTATGGTGCGGTGATTTTCTTTACACAACACAAATATTTTGGTCCCTTGGGCGAAAAGCCGATCAAACCTCTTGAGGAAGGAAAGTTCAAAACATTATTGACCCGTTTCCTGATCATTATGCTTATCTTTATAGGCACCATTGTGGTTTTAGTCATTAACGGTGTGATGTCCTTCCAGGGAGTACTAAACATCATCACTTCAGCCACTTTTATTATTCCGATTGCTTTCTTGACCAATCTCATGAGGAAAAAAGATTTAACCGCCCGGGACAAAAGACGGTTGAAGCCCTTCCTCAAATTATTCTCAGCCCAGATTGTGATGGCGCTTTGCGGAACCATGCTGACTTCCACTGTGGCGATTTTTATCGATCAGAAAATCAATCGCCATATTTTTGGAATTGAAATTGCTCCAGGATCAGTGGGAACCATTTATACCATTTTCGGCTTGGCCTTGTCCCCCGTCTTTGTCTGGCTGTGGACCAAAACACGCGCAACCCATATTCGCACCACTTATAAATACGGATTGGGTATATTGTTCTCTGCTTGCGGCTTCGGCTTGCTGACCATACCGATCATTATGTTTAAGGATCAGGCCCCCTACAACCTGCTTTGGATGGTGTTCTACTATCTGTTCCTTACGTTCTCCGACAATCTGGTTTGGCCTATCGGTTCATCGCTTGTAGCTAAGTTGTCACCCGATGCTTACGATACGCAGATGCAAACCGCTTGGGGGCAGGCGGGCACGATCGGCAACGGAATTGCTTTGATTTTGTTCACCTTCTATCAAACGGCTGACGAGCAGGTCAACTTGTTTCCTATTATGACGGGACTTCTGTTCATGACGGCTCTGCTCATCTTCCTCTTTTCCAAAAATATCGAAAAAGATATGGACTAATAAACCCCAGTGTTGACAATTTCAATTGTCAGCACTTTTTTGAAAGGAGTTTTCCCCATGCCTGTGATCTACCATGAAAAAACCAAGCAATTTCACTTGTACAATGATGAAATCAGTTACATCTTTTGCGTCATGCTGAATCAGCAGCTTGGCCATTTGTATTACGGCAAAAGGATTCAGGACCAGGAGGATTTCTCCCACCTGCTGGAATGGGGGTTTCGCGATATGTCTCCCTGCGTTTTTGAAGGAAACCCAAAGTTTTCCCTGGAGCAGGTCAAACAGGAGGTTTCGGTTTATGGTGCAGGCGATTTAAGAAACTGCGGGCTTCATGTGGTCCAGCAGGATGGCAGCAGCACCACTCATTTTGAGTATTTGAGTCATCAGATCCTCCCGGGCAAACCTTCACTTGAAGGCCTGCCCGCAACGTATGTCGAAGAGGACAATGAGGCCGATACCGTGTGTATTTGTTTAATCGACAAGACTCTCTCCTGTCAGGTTGAACTGCAATATACTCTCTTCAACCAGTTACCTGTATTAACCCGATCTATGAAAATAATCCATTCAGGCACAGAGAAAATCCGCCTTGAAGCCGCTATGAGCTTCAGCCTGGAGCTTCCGGATAAGGAGTATGAAATGTTGACCTTAACCGGTGCTTGGGGGAGGGAGCGGCATATTCAGAATGTTCCTCTGCACCAGGGTATTCAAAGCATATACAGTCTGCGGGGGCACAGCAGCCACAACTATAACCCCTTCATCGGGTTGAAGCGAAAGGAAACTACGGAGTTTCTCGGCGAAGCAATCGGATTCAGTTTAGTGTACAGCGGAAATTTTTTGGCTCAGGCGGAAGTAGATACGTATGATGTAACCCGTATAATGATGGGCATACATCCGCATGGCTTCAGTTGGATTTTGGAACCCGGAGATAGCTTTCAAACGCCGGAGTCCGTGTTGGTGTATTCTGATAAAGGCTTGAACAGGATGAGCCAAGTGTTCCACGAGCTGTATCAAACACGGTTGGTCCGAGGCTTCTGGAGGGACAGAGAGCGCCCCATCCTAATCAATAACTGGGAAGCCACCTACATGAATTTTGATGAGGACAAAATACTTGGACTTGCCCGCGCGGCCACCGGGCTTGGAATCGAATTGTTTGTTCTGGATGACGGCTGGTTTGGCGAACGTAATACAGACACAACCTCTCTCGGGGACTGGTACCCCAACAAGGTCAAGCTGCCCAACGGCATCTCCGGCCTTGCCTCTAAGATTACTGCAATGGGGCTGAAATTCGGCCTTTGGTTTGAACCGGAAATGATCAGCAAAGCAAGCAAACTTTATGAGAAGCACCCGGACTGGTTATTATCCGTCCCCTACCGTACGGTGAGTCCGGGTCGAAATCAATATGTCCTGGACTTGACGAAGGCCGAGGTCATTGATTACTTGGATCAGACCCTCAGCCATCTGTTAGCCGGCTCTGATATCTCCTATGTGAAATGGGATATGAACCGCTCTATGTCAGAAGTGTTTTCCCAAGGAAGGGAATGTGATTTTCAAGGAAGGGTTTACCATCAATACATCCTGGGGATATATGAATTGCACGAACGGCTAACCAGTAAATTTCCTGAGGTCTTATTCGAGTCATGCGCCAGCGGAGGTGGACGATTTGATCCGGGGATGTTGTATTATTCGCCGCAGGGATGGATTTCCGATAATACAGACGCCGTCGAACGGTTAAAAATACAATACGGCACCTCCATGGTATACCCGCTCAGCAGCATGGGGTCCCATGTTTCCGCGGTGCCCAATCACCAGACATCCCGCAGCGTTTCCCTGAATACCCGAGGCAGTGTCGCCTATTTTGGCACCTTTGGCTATGAGCTCGATATCAGCCTGCTGTCTGATGAAGAAAAAGCAACCGTTCAGGAACAAATCAGCTTTATGAAAAAGTACCGTGGTCTCATGGCGCGGGGGACGTTTTATCGGCTGGCCAGTCCCTTCCAGGGTAATGAAACAGCATGGATGGTCCGATCCAGAGACAGAAGCCAGGCGATCGTCGGCTATTACCGCATTCTTACGAAGGTAAACGACGGCTATCGGCGATTGAAGCTTGCCGGACTGGACCCTCATAAAAAATATCGCATCGCCCATTTAGGCGAACACGGCTATTTTGGGGATGAATTGATGGAGATCGGTATTGTTTTAAATGACCATACATCTGGCGATTACCATTCCAAGGTGCCAAGAGGCGATTTTCTGTCTCGCATTTTTATTTTGGAGGCAGACTAGCAGCAACCCGCATCTGCAATAAGGAGGTCCGGTAAACCAATGAAATGGTTTGCCGGACCTCCTATATATTTTCCATATACATGTTCGAAGTATTAGACTGACTCCCATATAAAACCAGCGGAAGTCTTGTTCTGGAAAATAAAATCCTGAACTCCCGCTGGTTTATTAAGCTATCGTATCCCGTTAAATCGTCTAACTATTTCCCTCTTGCAGCATCTTTAATATAGCTCTTCGCTTCGGCTAGGGTTAATTGTATAGATTTAATAGATACATCTAATTCTTCTTTAGTTGTCTCATTGTATAGTTGCTTTTCACCAAGTGAATTAAGCCCCCCAATCAATTCGTCTCCTAAGGAAGGGATTCCACTCCCAACCTCAATTATGGAGAAATCATTGTCTTCGGTCTCTACAGCAAAAAATCCTAAACGCCTATACTCTACATAAACTCGCCCCTTCATTAATCATTCTCCCTTCACATACTGCTCTTTAGTTGAATAGCGGCAAATTTCTAAAAGGGATCTACCGCTATAATGTGCTAAAGGGATCACTGGTACATTTCTCTCCTGCGTTCGCCACGGTGTTGTGCGTATATCTGCGTGGTTGAGGCTTTCTCATGGCCCAGCATCCTTGAATTCGTTTATCAGCCTTATACAGATGCCATAACTCACTTGCCTTTACTGCTTGAACTATCGTCTCCCGTTAGCGTAAAGTGACATGGCTTTGTTTATAATACTCGATAATTGAAGCATGTGGAATCTCGCCTACCTCTCCTACCAAGGTACGAAAAGCCATGCCGTGTCCAGTAATTATCACCTTTTGAAATTCGAGATATTTGTTAATCACCTTCTCCATGCGGTTCTTCAGTAGTTCTTTAGACTCCCAAAGCTTGGTTACCCCAGGAGGATAGACTCCATGATTAGCATCATAATCATCCCCCAGTTCTTTAAGCCTCTCCAATGAATCATATTCAAATGTTAAGTCAGGTTGCCATTCCCTTAAATCGAATTCAACCATTATTTCTAAACCAAGTTCCTTTGATAAAATAGCGGCCGTTTGAAGTGCTCTTGGGTAAGGAGAAGAGACAACAATTTCAGCTTCTTTTAAACGTTCGTCCTTTGCTGTCAAATATACTTGGTTAACCCCTTTATTAGTAAGAGGAACCATGTCCCGGCCATGTCCCTTTAATTTGTAATGTTCATTTATGTCCCATAGAGGTTCACCATGGCGAATGAGATAAAATTGCGTCATTAAAAATCCTCCACACATCACATACCGCTCTTAAATCCATTTCTAATATACTCATGGCATTTATTGAGCTAACGTTTCTTATTAGTTGAACGACCGCTGCCAGTAATTTACTGACAGCCATATTTATTTACTAAGGGGATCCTTTAATTAAGTTGTAGAAAACGAATAATTTCACCGTCAATTATTTCTTCGCTAGCCCTCTGAAATCCCAAGGATTCATACAGGTTCCCAGCAATCAAGTTGTCGGGTCTGTGCCCGATCATTAATCTATTACAACCATTTTGACTCATAAGATCAATTAATTTTTTCATTGCTTTTTTGCCAAAACCATTCCCTTGATGATTCTCATCAATCATGAGTGCAGGTATCCAATGGTTACCGTCTTCGTCGGGGGTTTTACAAAAGACAATAAATCCGACTAGCAACGCCTCTGAATATATTGCGCGCAAATCAAAATCATGAAGAAATTTAGATTCTGCAATCCAATAAACAACAGGAGCTGGAAAAACACTAGTTTGTTCTTGCTTTACATTTAACTTGGTACAATCGTACCAGTTCTCAATTGATACCGGCTTTAATTCAATAACCACATGAATCCCTCCAAAATTTTGATATCACAGAGGAATTCCTCTGTGATTATAATTGAACTTCCTCCGTAACAACCACGACAGCAACGATATTCTTCATACCACACCACTCCCTTCAATAATGGGAAACACATCCAATAGTATACTACTAGTAATACTTTACGATTGGTATAAAACTGTTATAAAAAAGATATCTCGAGTCCTGCCGTTTCAATCTCTCCTCGATTTGCATGCCGTTTTAATGCCTATCTAATCGTAGGAATGATCATGTATTTAGTTGGATGGATATCGGATACGAATACGACTACAGAGCAGTTTCCAGTTGAGATCCTCGAACGTCTTCCTCGATTAAAAACTTAGGAATATCAGCCTCATATAGATGCCACAACTCACTTAACTTCATAAGAAAACCTCCCCTTAGAAGCTATTACATCTAGGTTTGCTTCTAAAGGGAGGTTTTAATCTTCTAACCTGCTTGAGCTAGTGCTAATTATTTGTTATTAATTACGCTTCTTACAATACTAATTGGTGTTAAAGACCTCTCTGCTACCTCTTCCAATGTCATACCAGTCTCATAATATCTCTTGATTACCACATTCATCGGTTCGCCTAATTCAATAATATATTTATCTGGGTCATATACTCTAACTACTCTTTGTCCCCAAGGTTGTTCAAATATGTCATGAACGAATTCAATCTGATGATCTTTAAGTTTTTTGTAGATCTCATCTATGTATTCCACTTCAAAATACAGTTCAATTTGCTGCTTCCCGCTACCTATTAATTCGATTTCAGCCTTGTTATCTCTAAATATGTTTTGATGTGCTACGTCCTTCCTCCATATTGAAAAGCCACCAAGGTATCCGATATTGACACCATAGTCTATCTCTACTTGTTGGTCTAAAATCTCTTCATAAAACATCCGTGAAACTGCTATATCTTTAACAAATAAAACTGATGAGATGAATTTAATCAATTTTTTCCTCCCATGTTTTAATATATGCTTTCAAAAGATTCGCCTAACAGCTAATCTGCAAACTTCGCATATTCTACATAGTTGAAGTATTCGCGAAATCATTAAACTAACTGTCGCTGTTTTCATTGAACTAACGTTTTCCGTTAGCTCAAGTTCTTTTAGTTCTCTCGTCTACATTGTATACGGCTTTCTTTTCCAGAAATACCTTTTTCGATTGTAACTTTATTTATTTCAACACCATTTTCTGGAGTATCAGTTAACGTAATATGTATTCTATCATAAGGAACGTCACCATGATGTGCACCATAATTTAACGCACTTGCATGAACGATATGTCTTCTTGTATCGCCATTTATTCTTTCAATTTTATCTATTTTTGGACACAGGATAAAGTCTGAGTAAGTTTTGTCGAGATAGGTAAAATATCTGGTATATAAAGCTTCTTCAAGCAATTCTTCTTTGGGAGCTCCAGTACTTTCATATTTCCACCCAACTAAGAGCCAATCATATAGCTCCAGTGATTTTAATCGAACTCTTATATTTTTTTGGGTATATTTAACCTCACCATCTGCTATTGTGCATGTCATTTTTTGGTTTTCAAAAATACAATTATAGGCAGGTTCAATGACTGCAATATCCCCGTTTTTCATTCTTATTTTCAAATTGGAGACGGGAGTTTTATTTAACTCAAACTCAGTTGGTACTTCGGAAGGATTTGATGTGTTTATCCATTTAACAACCTTACTGATGATTACTTCTTCATATCCGTCACTTTCCTTAAATAAACGAGACCCCCCATATATACGGTTTGCTTGAATAGATGAAACATCTTCTGTTTTTAATTTTGGTTGAACACTTGCCTTTGCTAATTGTATCGAGGAAAATAGTCCAGCAAACACCATGTATATTATGACTAACCTTTTCACGTTTTTTACGCCACCTCTGGAAGCAGTATTGTAGGGTATTGTAGGTATTATCCCCTTTGAATAAAACTAAATTCCAAAATGACATTCATAAACCAGTCAGTATAAAAAAATTCGCCAATAACAGCCACTGTTGTTCAACTAACCTGCCCGTTAGCTAAATAGGCAGCCAATGATTTCGGCTGCCTATTGTCATAGTGCTATCGTTTCCAGTTAGCGGAATGACCTGTCTGTAAACTATGATATGGTTCAGCGCTGGCTGAAGGGGTAAGTATTTAAGGCTATCCTGAAAAGGATGGATTTTTCATTGAAGAACATGCCTTACTAAGCTAACGTTTTTGCACGTACACAATGTTGAAAAGAGACTGAACCTTTTATTCGGATTCCATCCGCAATAATGTCAAGAGATCATCGAAGATTCCATGTGTTGTGAATACGACATCTTCACCATAGAGTTCATTAGGGATGCCATCAGGCACCGCTTGTACATGGCAACTCATTGCTCCAGCCTCCCGTGCAATCAAGCCTGCAGCGGCTACGTCCCACGGTGAAAGACTTTCCGTATGCGCATCTAACTTTCCGGACGCCACATAACAAATGTCTACTGTTGGTGCGGCAAAACGCCTAATGTCACGACAGTTTCTTCTGAGTCTGTTCACTCTTTCGATTGCTGGCTGCACTTTTGCTGGATCATGCGGAAAACCAGTGCCAATGACAGCATCTAGTAGTGAAGTACATTCACGAATTCGTAAACGCTCACCATTGCAATAGGAGCCTTCCCCTTTAATCCCAACATAAGTACAGTTCAAATCTGGCGCATATACTGCTCCTGCCAGTACTACGCCATCAAGGGCAAAAGCCAATGAAACGCCGTAATGCGGCAGGTTCCGAGAAAAATTAACTGTTCCATCTAAGGGATCAATCACCCACACTGGACCGTCAAACTTGAAATTATCCCAGTTATGTACTCCATCTTCCTCCGAAAGAATTCGATGACCTTGAAATGTCCCCATTATGGCTTCTTGAATGATTCTTTCCGACAGCAAGTCAGCTGATGTCACAAGTTCACCCGCATCCTTGTAATTCACTTCAATTTTTTCCCGGCTGCGCAATTCGGAAATTCTATCACCCGCTTTTGTTACAACCTGTTCTGCAAACAACGCTAATTCTCGAAGGTCGAACTTCATTTTGTTCCCATTCCTCCTTACAGTGCTTAATCTTATTTTCAGACATAGATTATATTCGTGCCCCTGTACCACATCCCTTTTTAAGGATTCATTTTCAGGAGGACTACTTCAACCAACGTAGAACTGAACTGGAAGACGGAGCTGGACATCAATTCAACATAGGTGAGAACGGCATCATCGTCTTGCTTGAAGTTGATCCTTATCATAATTAACAGCAAGTTTTTCGGGTGGGGGACGGGCAAGATTTGCTTGCGAGGTATGAGATTCAGGACACAGTACGGCTAGTTAAACAAAAGCAGCCGATCGTGTTGAAATCGGCTGTCTTAATGTTTTTGAGCTGTCGTTTCCCGTTACTTCAATGTAAAGTTATTCATTTTGTGTACTATTGGACCTTATAATTATTGCTTTGATTTTATCAATATCAATGTATTGTTCCGCTAATGGAGATAGTATTTCGAGCAGAGCTACATCTCGTTTCTTAGGCTCACTACTCTTAATAAATAATTGTCTTCTATTTAATGAAAAAGCTGCAAAATCAGCTAGCTGTATCGGAGTTATGTCAGCGGAGTCCCCCAAAAAAACTACACTGTCTAAGAACACATCTTTGAATAGTGAGGTTTGTATTCCAATACCATTTTTCTTATAGTTCTTATCAATGAAAACTCTGGCTAATTCGTGGTTGTTACTCCTATGTTCAAGAATGTAGAGTTTTACTTTATGTAAAAGATAAAACAAGCCCATATCGTTATAGTTCGTTAAATCAAAAGGACCAAAGCTGGTAATACCTTGACTATATAAATCTTCAAATTGTTGTAAAAATTCTGGTGACATTGACTGAACTAAAATGGGTAAATTATAATGCTTAAACAAATCGACTAGAACTTTAAATATACCTAGCCTTTTTCCAAAAGGAATATCCCGATAACCCTTTTTCCCGTTATAAATATCTACAAAGTGTAATTCCTTAATTTTAAGCTCTGTAAATCACTTGCTCCTCTGAAGACATTATCTATTGACACAAATATCTCTCTCATAATTGTTGGATTAATTATAACAGCAACCCATGTTTTTTTATCCTCTTTATTAGGAATTCCTGTTTCATCAATAAATACTCCGTATTGAGAACCTCTTTGCAACTCTGTTAAAAAATCTGCATACTTTAACTTATTCATAAAAGCTCTCCCCTACTATCGTTCTCCGTTAGAATTCCTGTAATACGAATAATTTGGAGTTTGAACAAAAACGAGCGCCTCTGTACGATGGGATTATGCAACGGGTCAAAAGCCCTTAAAATCCAC
>NZ_JBGJZP010000029.1:0-67045 GCF_042610515.1 Paenibacillus paludis | reverse complement strand
CCGACCTTTTTCTTAAGCGCATCAGCAGTTACTGGATTGGCGGGAATGGCTGAACCTCCCGGAGTGACTACACGCGGAAAATAATGCACCAGATTGGCACTAGAACTGCCGTTGTTAGAGAGCTTAAGCGTATAGGCCAGAATATTGCCACCGGTTTGCGGCCAAATATTAACATCCTCTACGGTAGCTTTTACATTCGCTCCCAGCAGGATGGCCCCTAGATTCTTTGCTGTGACGCTTTCTCCTGCGAACATCTTATAGGCACTACCTACTGTTGCCGGAGCAGCTGAAACAGTATATCCAGATAATTGGCTGATAAGAAGAATACTTAGCAACAGAGCAACACTTTTACTTCTATGTAATTCCATGGTTTCCTCCTCAAAATCTATACAACATTTACAGATAACAAATTTAGTCATCTATAGCTGATATCGCATTTTTTAGATTACTTCATTGTTCTAAATTTATAGTCATGTTCTTTCAGATACTTTATCATTTCCGGCAAAGCCTTTGCGGTTTCTTCCTTGTCATAAGTATCGTGCATTAATATCACTGCTTTTTCTCTGCCTGCTACTGTGTTCGTGAATTCTCGCATTAATTCTTCTTCGTTCTTGGGTGCACCTTCTGCATCTTTCGGCAATACATTCCAATCCACATGGTGATAACCCTTGGCATATAGAGCTTTATCCAGTGAAGCCACACCTGTGGGATCACTTTTAGCCCATGTCATATGACCGCCAGGATATCTGACTGCCCTGGTAGTGAAGTCTTCTCCTAATACGGTTTTTAAGGAGTTGTTAGTCTTTTCGATGTCACTCATAAAATGGTCTAGATTCACCTTCTTATTAGGATACAAATAATCATAGTTATGCGAATATGAATGATTGGCTATAGCATGTCCTTCTTCAATCATTCTTTTGATTAAATTTTTAGTAATATCACTTTTATCTACTTCCTGGCCTAGCACAAAAAAAGTTGCAGGTACCTTTTCTTCCTTTAGGACATCCAGTATTTTTGGAGTTACGGTTTCGGAGGGCCCGTCATCAAATGATAAATAAGCAATTTTTTCTCCATTCGCCCCATCAGGCATATCCCCCGAAATTTGCTGCTTCAGATACTTCTCAACGAAGGCGATGTCTTCAACTTCATAAACGCTTTTTAATGAAGCCGTCACATCTTCTGCTCCCTTTTGAAGCCCATTCTTTTGCTTAAAAATCACCTTTTGGACTGCTGTCACTTCTTCTTTATTTGCAGTGGAGGTTTGAACTTTATGTTTGTCAACCGTTGGCTTCTTTACGATCATCATATTAAAACCAACTATAAACAACAAAATCACAATAAACAGCAATCCTCTCCGGTTCCTCTTTATACGTTGTTTTCTTCTTTTATCATGTGCAAAATCCTTATACTCTGCCATCGGCTTTTTCACTTCATTGCTGACTTATTATTTTCTGTAAAGCCTAGTCTTTCTTGATCGCTACCAGAGCATTAGTATTGGAAGCACTGATTGCCGGATATATCCCCGATAGAACACCTGTCATTACTGCAAATGCAATACCTAGCGGGATATTTTTTACAGATATAGAAATCGTCATCCCCGTCGTTGACTCTCCAAGGGGGATAATAGATGTTGTTGTTAGCAACTCATTCACTCCAGATAGGGTTAAATAAGAAATCAACACCCCGATCCCCCCGCCGAGCAATCCTAGCAATGCAGCCTCAGCGATAAACATATTACGTATTTGCCATAAATTAGACCCCAAAACCTTCATAATACCGATTTGTCTGCGCCGCTGATGGGTGGACATGGTCATCGCTACAATGATAGATATAGAAGCAATCACAAGAATGAACAAGCCAATTCCGAGGGCCGTCTTTTTGATCATGTTGAACTTCTCATTCACTTCGGCTTGATGGTGTAAGTTTGTTTCTGTAGACAAGATCAGCTTTTGAATTTGCCCTTCTACTTGTGCAACATAATCCTGACTGTCTACCTTAACCAGCATTGAATCGTAGCCTTGTATTTCTGAAGAGTCTGTTCTTAAACCAAACTCTTCCGAAAGCAATTGTGCAGTTTCCAGCGAAACATAGGCTTTTTTATCATAAGCAGCCTCCTCCTTCCTAACTCCACTTGGCTGTTTTAGTATCCCAATGATGCGAAGAGAAGAACTGAGGGTGTTCTGCTGTAATTCCGCATTATAATACCGATATTGAATTTGCTGCTGATATAATTTTGAAGACTTCATATTTAGATTATTGAATTGTTGGATTAAACTATCATTATAAGGATCCTCTTGTAGTCGCTCCATCATTTTATTGACCGTAACAACATCCATCAAGCCAATAGTCGCCCCGTAGTTTAATACAACCGTGCCCACCGCATCTGAAGGTCCCCCCTGTTCAAAAGATTTGTCAAAGCTTGTGAGCGACTGAAGATCCGTGCCAAGGACCTCAACATAGTTAATGTTATTGTCTATCGTGACCATCTCAAAGCTTTCAACCTGCATAAAAGGTGCTACTGCTGTAACATGCGGGAGATTCTTAATAAGCTCTATCTTCTGCTCGGTCAGCTTTCCTCTATCAAAGTTTCCTTTTTTCGAAGTGCCGCTGCCTTTTGTAGATATCCCTACATTTGGTTTAACGGTGATTTCATTCATCTTGAAGTTCCTGTTCATCTCATCTAAGGAATATTGCTGGGCAGATTCTCCAACACTCATGGCGACTATAAGAGAGGCACAACCTATCGAAATCCCTGTCATACACAATGCCGTGACTACTTTACGTCTTTTAATTTGATCCCAGGCCAAGCTTGTGATGTCGCGAATCCGCACTAAGCCCCCCTCCCTGCAGGCATACTTTCACTATCAGCTTGTTCTGTTACCAGATATCCGTTCCGCAGTGTAATCACACTTTGCATCTGCTCCGCAACCTCGGCTTCATGCGTTACAATGACAAAGGTTGTATTCCTTGCCTTGTTTAGCCGCTGCAGAATTCCGATGATCTCTTCCTCTGTTTTGGTATCCAAATTCCCGGTAGGTTCATCAGCAAAAATGATAGAAGGCTCTGTAATAAGAGACCTTGCAATACTTACGCGCTGTTGCTGGCCACCCGATAGTTGTGAAGGGAAGAGATCAGATTTCCCCGGCAGCCCCACTTCCTCAAGTAAAGCAAGTGCCTTCTTTCTGCGCACAGAGGGGCGGACCGATTGAAAAACAAGGGGTAATTCCACATTTTCACGTACCGTCATTGTGGCGATCAATTCATAGGATTGAAAAACAAAACCGATATGTCCACGCCGGAATTCGGCCAGTTTATTCTCACTCATCTTGACGATATCCTGGTCCGCAATATAAATTTGGCCATCTGTTGGCTTCATTAAGCCTGCCATAAGATTTAACATGGTCGATTTACCTGATCCTGAGCTCCCCAGCAGAGCAACCATCTCTCCCGGCTTCACTCGAAAGCTGACTTGATGCAGCACCGGCACTAACTCTGTGCTGTTTCTAAAAGCATGTGATAAATTCTCTACTCGAAGCATGTTAAGAACTCCCTTAATATAATGACTTGTGTTTCTTGTGTTTCGTTATCTCCATTATAAAAAGTGATTGTATCGGTCTTTGGCAGACTTGTATCCAAGTTGTAAATCATTCACTGCTGCGCACAAATAAGACCAGCGCAATTAGATATACGCTGGTCTTATCTGCAGTTGCCTTGTCTAAAACGAAAAACGGTAAATTTCGCTTTTACTTAATTGGCTACCGATAATGAATAGATCATCCTCATGCCATTTCATCGTTTGTGCAGAATGGATATTTTGATATATCACTGTATCTGAATCCAGGCTCCCATTGTCCAAATAAGCAGCATGCAGATCCCCTATTTGATTGCTGTTTACCATAAAGTAAGCGATTCGGCTTTCATCGGACTGCAACGCATAATTTGTTATGATACCTTCCTTCAATAGCTTGAATTGACTGGTACCTCGGTTGTACTGAAAGAGTCCATCTGTATTATTTATTTTCCCCTGTAGCACAAAATCGCCATTATTCATTACTAAAAATTGATTGATTTGTTCACTTTTGGCCACTAACTTTACCTTACTTGTATTCTTCAAGTCCATTTCAAATATACCGTAGCTGCTGTTAATTTCCGCTAAAAAACAAACCTTATTTTGTCCTGACTTCTGGATGATATCCCATCTAATTGTAATTCCGTTCAGATTGCTGGAGCCAATGGCAGTTCCTATTAATTCCAGTAATTGATCATACGTGATCAACTGCTGAACTTCGCCCGTCGAGACATTAGTTAGTATAACGTCGCTCCCGGAGAAGCCTAAATAACGTTCATGATCAATGAACATGTTGGAATATGAATTATCATTCTTCAACTGTTTCAGATCCTTATTCAACTCCAGGCTGTACACATTAGTTCTTAAGCTCTCTCCCCCATTTTCAAACTTCGAATAGATTAGCTGTTTCGCATCGGGAGTCAAGGTAATTCCATATTCAACATTCTCAGCAATATCAGACATTTGATTATTATCCAGATGCAATACTGCTATTTTTAATCCACTTAAAGAGTTGTCTGGCACAGTAATAATAATATTATTGTGATCTCGCACTTCAAGATCATATATAGGATAATTATTAGTCAGCTTGGTTACAGCTTTAATCTCAAAAGCCTCAGCATTGCTTGAAATAAGAGTCGTATTGAACTGACTATTTTTAAGAACCACCGTTCTAGAGTCAATACTACTTAGGGCATAGATGCTGCCAAGTCCATAAAACCCCAATATAAAGACAAGCAGTAACAGGCCCAAGATCATGTAGTGCCGGTAATTCCCCAACAAACTCACCTTCTTCATTTCCAATCCTCCGGCAAGCTGATTTTGATTTCTGTGCCCTCGTTCAAGATGCTCTGTAGTTTAATGGCTCCGTGATGATCCTCGATAATATTTTTTACAATACTTAATCCAAGCCCGGCACTTCCTTTCTCTTTGAGCATGTTCTTCTTCGCTCTGTAGAACGGTTCGAACACATGGGTGATATCCTCTGCAGGAATCCCCTCCCCCTCGTCTTTGACCTTAACCACTACCACGTCTCTTTCCTTGAAGGATTCCACGTAAATTACAGAGTTTACATCCCCATACTTAATGGAGTTGTCTAATAAATTTAGAAATACCTCTTTCAGTTTATCCCGGTCCCCTAAAACGAATAATCCTTCTTGAAGCTCGAAATGAATATTAATGTTATATTTTCTAGCTTTAATCCTCATATCCTCACATGCTTCTTTAGCAATTTCCGACAAATTAACCTTCTTAAAGTGATAGGTGGTACTCAATGTTGCCGATTGGGATAGTTCCAGTATTTCAACGACCGCCCGGTTTAACCGCTGACTTTCATGAATGATATAATTCATTCCCTTTTCAAAAAAGGGAGCGTCTGTAAATCCGTTATCCTTCACAATCTGTGCATAACCGAGAATGGTCGTTAAGGGGGTCTTTAGCTCATGCGTAACATTGTCAAAAAAAACTTTACTTTGGGCCTGAGCCTGTTTAACTTCATCCCGTTCTTGTTTAATAATTTCGATCTGATCTTTAATGTGTTTAATCATGATCTGAAATCTGCGGGCTAACTCGCCAACCTCGTCGCTGGATGAGATTGGAATGTCTATATCAAAATTACCTAAAGTAACCTGATTGGAACGTTCGGTCAGCTCACGGATCGGTTTGGTGATTTTTCTGGAAATTAAGATGGAAGCAATAAAGATAAAGCTGAAAATGATAGAGGCAAACATTTTGATGATGGATTGAAAACGGGCATTCCTTTGATAAAGCTGGCTGTAATCTTTCTGATAATTCAAAAATCCAATAGGCGACTGCTTCTGCAGGATAGGGAAGGACAAAGTAACAATCACTTGGTGGTCAACCCTATTAATCGTGTAAGCAATTTGGGAGTGCGAGGCAGATTCACTCTTAACTTCATCCCCATTTATATAAGAAATTGTCACAGGTCCGCCAATTCCAGCCGATAATTCCTGAGAGAGTCTATTTTTTTCCGTGACTAATGTTTTTCTGCTCATCCTTTTTTTATGGACCAGAAAATATTGATTGATATAAATATCCAAATTTGTTTTCGTATTAATCATGTCCTCATTAATGATCCGATACATATTTTGTTCCGTAACTCTGTAGGATACAAACAGCATTGCAGAAAGCCCCACAAAAATAACAATTGAAAAAACAACCACAATTTTAAATTGAATTGGAAATTTCATGGTCTCACCTCGATACCAGCTTATACCCGATACCAAATATCGTCTCTATCATGGATAGGCTGTGCTCCTCATCCAGTTTTTTACGGATTCTTTGCACGTGAATATCTACAGTCCTGGTATCTCCAGCAAAATCAAAATCCCATACCTTATCTAAGAGATCCGATCTGCTGAATACTCTCCCCTTATGCTCTGCAAAAAATAACAGAAGATCATATTCTTTATTGGTAAGTCCGACTTTCATTCCGCTTTTTAGCACTTCCCTTTTACCTTTATGAATCTGTATCTCTGCCCCTACATTGATAACTTCAGAGGTTTGGTTCTCCAAAGAATCTCCTATTAAATCGATTCTGCGGAAAATCGCCCGGATTCGGGCGATCACTTCTCTAATATCAAAAGGTTTGGTGATATAATCATCGGCTCCAAGTTCCATGCCCAGAACTTTGTCTATTGTGTCGGACTTGGCTGTAATCATAATAACCGGGATCGCGGAGTCCAAAGAAACTTGTTTACAAATATCAAAACCGCTCATGTCCGGCAACATCAAGTCCAGTAAAAGCAAATCCGGTTTGAAATGCTTCAGAATTTCCAGACCCTGCGTTCCTGTAGCCGCTCCTTTGATAACAAATCCTTCTTTGCGAAGGGAGTAAGCAAGCAAATCACGTATGGGGTCTTCATCTTCAATTAATAATATCGTTTTCTGATTCATGGCTGCGTTAATCTCCCTAATTGCAATATCTAAAATCGTCTCTTTTTCTTCTTTATTTTATCAGATATTTCTTCATTCATCTTACTGTTTGAATAATCAGCAAATCTAACCTTCCGACAATTTCAGCTCTAACATCATATTTACAATTTCCACACCATATGATGGGCTGCCTGCCCACGCTCCGCCTAATGCTTCAACTGTAACGGCCTTACCCATTAAATGCGGAAAATGCCTTGGGTCAGTGGTATCCAGTTTAGGATAA
Organism: Paenibacillus paludis; assembly: GCF_042610515.1. Classification (NCBI taxonomy): domain Bacteria; kingdom Bacillati; phylum Bacillota; class Bacilli; order Caryophanales; family Paenibacillaceae; genus Paenibacillus; species Paenibacillus paludis. Next base: position 59,801 of record NZ_JBGJZP010000029.1, on the reverse strand, counting down.
CCAAAGGCGCCCGCGTACAACGCTAAATGATCGATCTGCGCCTTAACTCCTTCCTGCCAACTGAAAAATCGTTGGTGTGCTCCCTCATCTATATCAGAACCACCGGACTGTGTTTTTAAGCCCGCAGGATTCAAAAATGTTTCATCAAGTACGCCTCCGAATTTTCCATAACCGGTTTCTTTTGCAGACTGACTATATACAACAACGGGGTCGACCCCGGCTTTTGGAGCCTCATTCCAGATAATATCCGCCAGATCAATAAATACATCTGTTGCCCCCTTGGATTTCGCCCAATTTTTAGCTTGTTGAACATTAGCTCTTGGTGCAGACAATATAGGAGTTTCGCTGGTCTGATTCCCTTCATCAGCATTGTTATTTATAGCATTCTTGTAAGATAGCGTAACCGTATTATTGACAGAGTCCCACTTAATATCCATGCCGATAAGTTCACCTAAAAACCTTAACGGGACATATGTATTATCATGAAGTATCGTTGCGGCTGTATCCATTTCTAAAGGTATTCCATCAACAACAGCAGATTGATCCCCAATATTCAATTCTACATTTAAATTATCTTTGGTAAGGGTAATCGTTTTAGCACTGCCACTTTGTTTCCAATTGACATTAAAGTTCAAGAACTCGGCTATGAATCTTAAAGGCGCCAGCACCCTGTTATTCTTATCTACATACGGCTTCGCATCCGGGAAACTGACTTTCATTTGATTGAATATTAAGAAAACATCTTTCTCACTAGCAGAATTCACAGCACTGGACTGGGATGAATCACCGCTGTCTGAATTCTGTTTGATACTCAAATAATCAGTTGAATCTGCCGGTGACTCGATTTTGTCATCCAAACCATTAAGTACAGACATCGTAACAAAGGTGTAGCCTTGAGATTTATAATAATCAATGATTTGGGGAAGCGCCTTGATCGTATTATCCCGGTTCCCGCCGCCTGAATGCATCAGCAGAGTGATCTTGTTGCTAGAGTTTGACTTCACCGTTTTGAGAATCTCAGCAACTGAGTTGCCCGTCCAGTCACGGGTATCTACATTCCATAGGGCCTGCACATATCCAGACGCATTAATTTCTTTCTTCACCTGATCTGATATAGCACCGTAGGGAGGGCGCATTAGTACTGGTGTAATACCCGTACTATCGCGAATCGCCTTAGTTGTGGTTAATAGTTCCTGATGAATCTCTTCTTTGTTAAGCTTAGTTAGATAGGGGTGGCTCCAAGAATGGTTGCCCAATTCATGCCCCTCCCTTGCGATACGTTTCATAACATCGGGATACTGTTTGACCTGTTTTCCTATTACAAAGAAAGTTCCCTTGACTTGGTTATCTTTCAGAATATCAAGCACTTTCCCGGTATACTTTTTTTCAGGTCCATCATCAAAGGTTAACGCTACCATTTTTTCAGACGAACTGGCTACCGACTTGCCGGTCCCAACTGTGGCAATCGAGGCTACTACCATTATAGTAAGGATAATGCGCCTTGCTAGATCATGTTGTTGTTTCATAATATACTTACCTACTTTCAGTACCCATCATTGGATTAGTGTACTTATGAGTATAGGTAGTAATTATTTCGGAATTTAGAGAACTTGTATCCAAATTGTAACTTTCACTAGAAAAAAAGACCGCTTCTTTACGAGCGGCCTTTTAATGAGAAAACTATGGTACTGAAAGGGTACAATTCTAAATAAGAATCCACCTTGAACATCTATTTCGTATCTGTAGTTGCAAGAACTTTCATCGTTTTTCCACTTGTTAAAGATGGTACCAATTTATCGAAGGTTATAAAGTGATCGGTTGCGTTATGGAAATCGAGAGCCGCTTGATCCTCCCACTCCTCCACAAATGTGTAAATAAGCTTTTCTTCTCCAACTTCATGCATAAGCGTGTAACGAATGCAACCCTTTTCCGCTTGAGAAGCTCGAATTAACGGTTTAACCGCCTCTAAAAAAGCCTCTTTCTTATCTGGAAGTATATTCAAATCAGCATGAATAATAATCATGTTCTGTTCTCCTTCAACTTAATGGATTGGTTTACATTTCTATTGAAGCGGCTGTCCCGTGTGCACTTCCAAACCTCCGGAAACGGTCAGGTTCAAACCATTCGTTGAGCTTGATTCATCAGAGGCCAAGAAATACATGGCTTTTGCCACTTCCTCCGGTGTACAAATTCGTCTTAACGGATTGGCTTGATTAAACGATTCAATAACTTCCGGTGGATTCGACAAAAACATAGGCGTCGCGCAAGCCGCAGGGCAGACGTTGTTTACCCGTATATTATACTTTCCGTAATCCAGTGCCATAGCTCTGGCCAGATTAACGACAGCCCCTTTTGCGGCATTGTAAGCAGCCATATCGTAATCTCCGACCATGCCGGATACAGATGCGGTGTTCACAATCGTTCCTCCGCCATTCTGGATGAGGTAAGGCACAAAGTACTTAGAGGTGTAATAAATAGATTTAACATCGATATTAAATAATCGATCCCAATCATCATCTTTCGTTTCGTGCAGCATCCCGCCGGCCCAAATACCTGCGTTATTTATGATGCTGTCAGTACCACCCATGGTTTTCATTGTATAGTCATATAAGTTTTGTATATCTGCTTCAACAGCTACGTTGCATTTGAAAAAGTACACCTCTTTATACCCCAAATCTTGTAGTTCCTCCATTACAGCAGCGCCGCGCTCTTCGTTGAGATCAGCCAGCAACACTTTCCAGCCTCTTTCAAGAAAGAGCTTTGCCGCACTTAAGCCCATGCCCGATGTCCCTCCTGTTATAACCACCCGCATTAGTTGTTCCCCTTCTTTCCCAGATATTTTCGAATGCCTTCCACACAGATTTGATGGTCAAGGTCACCCGTTAGTCCGCACACTGTAATTGAACCCACAACTCCTGCGTTTTGAATGCGAAGCGGATAAGAGCCGCCTACAGCTTGAAACTCTCCAGGATCAAGAAGACTGCTTTCGCTAAAAGTACTTCCTGAAGCTTTAAACATTTCTTCTGCGAATTTCGAAGAATGAAAATAACGGTCAACGACGTTCTTTTTCCGATCATACCAGTATGAATTTTCTGGCATTGTCCCATCCATGAGATGTGTGAATAAGACATGTCTATTTTTTTCGNAAAATAACGGTCAACGACGTTCTTTTTCCGATCATACCAGTATGAATTTTCTGGCATTGTCCCATCCATGAGATGTGTGAATAAGACATGTCTATTTTTTTCGATTTTAACGCCAATCCCTCCCATGTTCATCTCCTCTGCAATTTCAATAAATAGTAGTCCAAGCTGTAATGCGTCTTTGCTGGTAAAGGAAGAAAACTGAAGCTCATCTTCTTCAGCTAGCAAATTTTCCATTATTTCATTCATATGAATCATCTCCATAATTTATTACGACATTGTCGAATTGATTTCATTAATATCGTATAAAAAGATTATCACGGGCTCTGAACGAAGTCAAATGAATTCGGTAATGTCATATTGATTTCGCTATAATTGAAGTCTTCACAAGCAACTGTTATAATTTGTCCATAAAAGACATCAGCTTGTATATTCAGACCTAGATACCCCATTGTTTATGGGCATTTATCTTTGATCTAAAACTTTGTTGTTTTTGTTCGACCAAATACATTACAAAATATAAATAGTTTATGGGGGTACTATGAAAACGATTCAATCCATAGATAAAGCCATTTTCGTGCTGGAACATGTTTCGAAACACAACGGAAAACTATCTTTGACGGACTTAAGCCATTTGCTAGGTATGAAAATCACTACATTACACGGGATCATCTCCACTTTGGAATACGGAAAACTGCTCTACAAAAATCCGAGCAGCGGGAAATACTCATTGGGGTTGAAATTGTTTGAATGGGGGAAACAGTTCGAAGCCGATTTTTCAATCACAGAAATTGCACACCCTTATATGGAGGAACTTGCAGAACAATATAATGAAACCATTCATCTGGCTGTGCCCTATGAAAATAAAATTTTATATATTGACAAGGTTGAATCCGTTCACAAATTCAGATTTACGTCTATGGTTGGGACGACTGAGGAAGCCTTCCGCTCCGCTATCGGACTTGTTATCCTGGCCAATCTTTCAGCCCCCCATCTACCAGAATTTCTTGGAGGCATTGATGAATACCATGAAAAGCAACATTTCGAAACTCCGCTTCCTGCATTATTGTCTTCAATAAAACAGGAGGGTTATTACACTCAATTCGAGTCTCCTGATGATTATTATTGCATCGCGGCTCCTATCGTAAAGGCAGACGCTACCGTAGCTGGTGCACTCAGTATTGTGCTTCCTAGCCATCGATATCAGGAAGATTTGTGTCATCAGATTGTAGAGCAGTTAAAGCGAGTTGTTTCGGAAATCTCTTCTAATATTTAACAATCGGCCAGGATAGGAGGGCATGCCCGTTCGTTACTTTCACTTTAGAGTTGGCGTACAATACAAAAAGCAACTCATCCGTAGACAAGTCGCTTTTTGAACGCTGTATTCTCTATACATCACTCTTTAAGAGAACCTACTACAATTCCTGTAACAAAATATTTTTGCATAAAAGGGTAAATTAAGAGCAGCGGCAATGTTGAGACAACGATTTTGGCGGCATTTAGTGTCCGGTTCGAAATCTTAGCGTATTCGATCAGCTTTTGCGGATCGGTTATATTTTGCGCGTCTACGCTGAGCTGCTGGATATAAGTCTGCAACGGATAATTTGACGTTTTATTTATATACACCAGAGCACCGAAATAATCATTCCAATGCCCAACAATCGTGAACAGCGTTACTGTAGCAATTGTAGGCAACACCACAGGCACGTATATGGTTGAGAGAATTCTCCACTGCGAAGCCCCATCAATGGTTGCAGCTTCCTCCAAGGATTTGGGCACTGCCCGGAACGCGTTCATCAGTAGAATGACATTCCCGACCGCCACGGCTCCCGGCAGAATTAGAGCCCAGATAGAATCGAGGAGATGAAGCCCTTTGACTACCATAAAGGTTGGAATTAGCCCCCCGGAGAACAGCATGGCGATAATCACAATATTCATGTACACCTTCTGCGCCCGGAATTGTTTTGAGCTTTTGGATAACGGATAAGCGGCCAGAATCATCAGACTCATGTTGACGATCAAACCAAGGACAACACGCTCTACCGAAATCATAAATGAGCGCCAAAACTGGCTGTCCGAGAATAGCTTCTCATAGGAACTGAACGTAGGATGAACCGGAAAAATACTTACCATGTTTGCTGAAACCGCCGCGTTATCACTGAACGAAATAGCAACCAGATTAATTAAAGGGATCAGGCAGGACAAAGTGAGAGCTAACAGCAATATCCAGATCATGATGTCCGCAATTCGGCTTTTTATGGAATGCGCGTAAATGGAAAACACCTCCCTCTTTAGAAAATTCGGTAATCCGTTAACTTTTGAGCTAGCTTATTGGCAGAAAGAATGAGGACGATTCCGACAACAGACCGCAAGAGCCCGATGGCTGTACCCAAGCTGTATTGTCTCTCCACTAGGCCTACCCGGTATACATAAGTGTCAATAATATCGGAAGTTGCGTAAACCAAGGGATTATAAAGATTGAAAATTTGGTCAAAACCGGCATTAAGTACATTAGGCAAATTCAAAGTCGTAACAAGTAATATGGTAGGCATCAAGCCGGGCAAAGTCACATACCACAGCTGTTTAAAACGATTGGCTCCATCGATGGAAGACGCCTCATAAAGTCCCGGATCAATAGCCGTCAATGAGGCTAAGTATATGATGGAGCCATATCCAAACCCTTTCCACACATCAGTCAGCACCAGCATAGGTCTAAACCAATGATTGCTGGCCATAAACAAAACCGGATCAATGCCAAGCCAGCCCAATAATGCGTTGACCGGTCCTTCGTACGAAAAAATATTCATCACGACTGTAGCCAATACGGCCCAGGAAAGAAAATTGGGCAAATAAACAACGGTCTGCATAAACTTTTTGGCAAAACGTACGCGGATTTCATTTAACAATAAGGCGAATACAATCGAAACAAAGGTTCCCACAATAATTTTCCAAATGGCGATTACCATTGTGTTGATTAAAATCTGCCTGCTGTCGGGAATTTGAAACATAAACTTGAAATTATCAAGTCCCACCCATGCTGATCCGCTGATACCCTTGGCCGGAATGTAATTTTGAAAAGCCATTACGATGCCGAACATCGGTATGAAGGAGAAAATAATCAAGAATACCATACTCGGTGCGAGCATAAGGTGGAACGCAGTTTGGTCTTTTTTATTTTTCATCAAGAATCATCTCTTTCAGCATCATTTGGAGGTGAGTGCTTCGTTGACTTCCTTTGTAATCGTATCGCCGCCGGTTTTTTTCCAGCTGCTCACAAAACTATCAAATGCATCAGGGGTTTGCTCTCCGGTAATGATCTTCAAATACATTTCAAGCTCCATTTTCGTCAATGTCGGCAACTTCAGCGCCATGGAAGGCGTTGTTCCAAAAAAGATAGGGTTAATCTCGTTAACTTTTGAATTCTTGACCAGGTTGGCAGTTGTGATGCTCGAAGTATACCCAGCCCACGCGGTCGGGTCCGGCTTCTCTCCGTTTTTTACACTGTCCAAATATTTTTTGTAGGAGCGATAGGAGTTCTTGTCACTGTTGCTGAGCAATTTGCTGCTGTCACCGGTCTTTAGCGCATCCTCATAAATCCCGACATTACGGTAAAATGCATCATAGTAATCGATATTCATGGCCAGCGGAGAGCCTCCGATATTATTGCTGCTGTAGTCTTCAAACTCCTTCAAAACGGTTGCGTCCTTTTCCAGATAACGCTGGTAATCAAACTGAAGGCTGGCCATTTTTACAGCAACCTCCGGATGCTCGAATCCCTTCCGAACCACAAGGTAACTGCTGGCAGGATTGCCGGTGAACATCGTAACTGAGCCATCCTCTGATTGCGGAGCCACATAGGAAACCCACTTAGCATCCGGGTTCAGCTTAAGCGTATCCGCCACCGTCCAGCTTCCCCACCAGTTGTCCATGAACGAACCGCTTTTTCCGCTGGTAAGCAGCGCCTTTCGGTCGTCGGATGTCCGCACGGCAAATTGTTGGTCAATCAATTTCTTGTTGTATAGATCCGCCAGCTTTGCAAGGGCAGGTTTCATTTCAGGCTGTACGGAACCATAAGCCGCCTTACCGCTTCCATCCTTAATCCACTGTTTTGGGAAAGCGCCATACAGCGCAAAAATGTTGTTCAATTCGTACTGCCCCCCGGATATTCCGGCAACATTTTCATTATCAACCACAAGACCGACCGTTTTTCCGGCTCCATTGCCGCCGGGATCTTTCTCTAGAAATTGAGTAATAATATTTTCTACATCATCCATCGTTTTAGGCTCGGAGAGGCCCAGTTTGTCCATCCAGTCTTTACGCAACCAAAGTACACCCGGGCCGTGTGAAATTTCGGTAGTGGGCAGGGCCATTATTTTATCATCAAATCTGGCGGTCTCCAGAACACGGCCATCATAGGAATCGTAAATCTCCTTGATCCGGTCGCTGGCACAGTTTGTATAAGCATCCGTCAAATCCGCAATCAGGTCGTTCTCATAGAGCTGTTGCAGGGTGGTCTGGTCGGAAACCACCATGATGTCGGGAATAGTGCCCCCTGCAATGGCCATCGAAACCTTTTGAACATAATCCGTGCCGTCATTCGCTTCAAATGCAACTTCGTTTTGCACGTTGAGCTTATTTTTAAAATATCTCGTCCACACATTGTTGGTGGAATTATCCCCCTCATAAGCTGTCCCCTCAAGCGGCGTATAACTAGTTGCTGTCGCTCCAACCGTATAGTTAACGGTTTCAGGATAGGCTTCATAAGGTGTCGTCATGGCTTTCTTCCATGCCGGATCATTCAAATTGACCGCAGATTCTTTGGTGGTATTGTTGGAATTGGAGTTTTGACAGCCTGCGAGCGAAGCGGATAAAAGCGCTATCAACAAGATAGAAGCAGACTTTTTAACTGTCGATTTCATTACATAATCCCCCTTAATTGATAAGAACAAAAGCCCATATTGTTTTGCATCTTCATTGTAGAACTATGGCCATTTGACCGTATACGCAAATAAATTGCGTTTTACACAAATATATAACTCACTTTAAGCAACCTGTTTTGCCCGCTGATTGAATTCATTTAAACCATGGTACAATCAAAATGAATTACTGGGTTTGGCATACTGCGCTTGGAGAGGACGACCGAAATGTTAAGCATATTAGTAGTAGATGACCAAAGGGAAGAACGGGAGGGTATTGAATTTCTCATTCATGAACTGGGGTTTCCCCTCCATGTCGTAACGGCGGAAAACGGACGAAAGGCTCTCGATTATTTAGAGCATAAGTCTGTAGATATCCTCTTTACTGATGTTAGAATGCCATTAATGGATGGACTGCAGCTTTCAAAAAAAGCTTTAAGCCTTCAATCCAGCTTGAAAGTTATTCTGTTCAGCGGCTTCGCCGAATTTGAATATGCAAAAACGGCCATCTCCCTCGGTGTTTCTGATTATCTCCTCAAACCGATCAATGTTGAAGCCTTTCAAAATACCATGCAAAAAGTAATGGATCAGTTAATGGACCAAAAACAGGAAAATGCAGCTTCGCAAATTAAACAAGGTTATGTTAAGAAACATGTGCTTTTTAATCTGGTTAACGGCTTGGGAATGCCGTCCTCTATGAAGGATGTTTCGTTCGGTCTACCCGATCATTATCATGGAATGGTTTTGATGGAATTTGAAAAGAATTTTTTTGAGAATGCTGAACCGGATTTCGAGGAATTTATCTTGTCTTTGTTAGAGGGGCAGATTGATTACTTAAATCTAAATGATTGTCAAAGTCTGCTGCTGTTTTCCCAGCGCCAATCATGGTCTTTCTCTTCATCCCATGAATTAGGCATGCATATACGAGACAGCATACTAAAGAAATATAAAGTAAATTGCTACCTTGCTATTCATGATGAAATCACTTTGTTACCGGATCTTTCAACGGCTCTGATTCAATTAGATCAACTGATGGAATACCGGTTCTTCTCACCGGATTATTTTGTATTTGATGTCAAAAAAGATTTTTATTTTGCTGATGATAGGCTCCCCGAACTATCAGATAATGATTTATTAGACAAAATCAGAAGTGATTTGATGGCTAGAGATTTTTTTAGTCTTAGAGCCAATACAGATTTATTGTATCAAAAATATGCGAAGCAGCTTCAATTTTCACAATTATATGTCAAGTATATGTTCTCCTCTTTGTATCAGGAAATTATGACTTATTCAGCACCTATCCCTGAAATAGAGCTCTGCCGGGGAATCGAAAAACTATACAAATCAGAAGAATTAAAGGAAATAAACGAAATCATATTTGAAGGAATTGCCCGTCTTGAACAAGAGTACAGCAGTTCGGAATTTTTAAACCGGGATATTGCCTCTGTAAAGCAGTACATCGGGGATCATTATGGCGAGGATTTGAGTTTGGATCTTCTTGCTGCAAAGGTACATTTGTCTCCCCATTATTTAAGTTCAATTTTCAAAAAGAATACGGGAAACGGATTAAACAAGTATATTAAAAATGTTCGTATGAAAATAGCGAAAGACTTGCTGATGCAGACACATCTAAAAGTATCGGACATTTGCTATAAAGTGGGATTTCAAAACGTTTCTTATTTTTGCCAAAATTTCAGAGATTTTTTCGGGCATACTCCTGAGAAATTCAGACAGTTGAATCAGAAACTCAACTTGGGAGAGAAATAGCATGCAGATATGGCAGTCTTTTAAACAGAGAATCGGTGACTTTCGATTTCAAACCAAAATAAAGCTTTCTTTTTTACTGGTAAGTATGATTCCTGTGATTGTTCTCGGAAGTTTTTGCTTCTCGAAAACCAGGTCACTCTTAGTGCAGCAAGCAAAAGCCGATCTAAATGCCACATTAACTCAAAGTGTCTTAACTGTAAATAATCAACTTGATGTTTATAATAAATTCATGAACTTTCTGAGCTTCAATCAAGAAATTATAAATGCCGCCAATAACACTTATACCAGTGAATATGAAATGTATGATCAGTTAACTAACGTAATCGATCAAAACTTCTATACCGCACGTTACTTAAATCCTGGAGTAGAACAAATCACGCTTTATACCGGGACTAATTTACCTCAACACGGAAACACCGTAATCCCTATCGATGAAATAAAGGGAACCTCCTGGTATCCGAATGTAATGAAATCGGTTGATGTTCTTTGGTCTGCCAGTGAAAAAAACATATACAGTGTCCGCAGAATCCTTAGCACGAAACACAGAAATCCCAAAGATAATATTCTATTTGCACGGGTTAACTATGATAAACTATTCAAAACTTTTGAGCCCCTCCAATCTCACGGCTCGGAGATTATTATATTGGACTCCAGCGGAAATACCGTCTATTCCTCGGGCGCTAACCGTGAAAATCCGGATATTCCGGTTACCGCTAAGCAACATTGGCAAGGTGAGAGCTACACCGCCTTGTCTTCTACTGTCCCGCTTTCGGGATGGAACGTATATTTATATAAGCCGACAAATCTAATCACAAAGTCCGCATGGTGGATTGCCTTGATCGTCCTGTTGATGATTGCCACCTGCATCGCGGCAGTTGTCGTGGCAGGCACTCTCTTTTCGCGTAGAATTATGTTGCCTATTCACCGGCTGCATAAAAGCATGAAGCTTGTTGGAGAAGGGAATTTGGAAATTAAAGTCTCTAGCGAGTCTAAAGATGAAATTGGTGATCTGATCAGAGGATTTGGAAATATGGTGGGGAAAACCAAGACTCTTATTGATACTGTGTATGTGGCAGAAATCGCACGCAAGGAATATGAGATGAAAGCTCTGCAGGCGCAAATCAACCCTCATTTCCTTTACAATTCCCTCTCTATAATTAATTGGAGAGCACTGCGAATCCATGCGACGGACATTAGTGAAATGGCACAGCTTTTATCAACATTTTATCGTACTACTCTCAATAAGGGAGATAATCTTATATTGGTTTCAGATGAAATTCTTAATGTGCAGTCCTATATTAATATCCAATTGATTATGCACAGCAACAATTTCAAAGTGGACTATCAGATTGATGACTGCATTCTTTCTTGCCTTATGCCTAATCTGATGCTCCAACCTTTAGTCGAAAATGCGATCATTCATGGAATTGAAAACCGTGAAGACGGTGATGGAATAATACAGCTCTCAGCCAAGAAAGAAGAGCAAAGTATTGTTCTGCAGATCACTGACAATGGGGTTGGAGTGGAGGAAGAGCAGCTTGTACTTTTGCTTAAATCTCATTCTAAAGGGTATGGACTTAAAAATGTAAATGATCGGGCGGTTCTAATGTACGGCGAGCAGTATGGACTGACGATCCATAGTATTGTCGGGGAAGGGACTCAAGTTACACTCAAAATTCCTTATGGCGAACTTCAAGTATGATCCTAGTTCAAAGCATCTTCCCCGTTGTTATGAGAATTTATTTATTAAATTTATTTTCTATATCTTTAGCAAATTTCTCGCCCTCATCGGCTAAATGTTTTCTCATAAAGAATCCGCCAAAACCATTTATCCATGCTGCAATAGCCAGTAGCCGAGATGGAAAGTCCGCTCCAATCGTACAACTAAGTTCGCAAGAGGTGTTATCAATAGGCGTGACCTTCATTTCCCATGGAACTCCAACAATGGCTGGTATCCATCGGCATATATATGCTTTTGTCCTGTCAGAGTAAAAACGCAAATGATCGTCTGTGTGCTCTTTTAATTGATAGTGCTGAACAATCATCTCATTCCCCATGTTTTCCACATTAACCATATAGAATTCCCCATCTTCAAAATAACTGCCCATTGCCTTGTGACCTTTTGAAAAGGATTCATATTCAGCTGGAGTCATCTCAGTTACCCATTTGTACAAATTCACATGATTAGCAGCAATCTGCATTTTAAATTTCTTTGTCATTCTCATAGTCATTAACCTTCTTTCCTGTAATTTTTCTTGTGAGTTCATCGTGCCAGTTCATAATCATTTGATAATACTCTTTGCCAAACATCAACGTCGCGTGCTCATATCCCCCCATCTCATGACCATGTTGCTCTTCTATCAAGGTTAGCTTGTTATATTCACTGGCGACAGTGGTTTGAAAGTCGGCAATCAATCGAACAACCTCAAGATCGTCAAGATATTTATAGAAGAAAAGCTTATTCAAATACTCATAATTAAAAGGGGAAAACGTACAGGGTGTTTTTAACCATTCTATAAATTCACTCTTCCCTTTTTCCGTGATACCATATGATTTTTTAAATCTGCCTTCCTCTACCACTTCTTCAAACTTGATAAGCTCCCCCTTTTCCATTTTTTTCAGCATAGGATATATGCTTCCGAAGCTGGCATCAATAAAGTTGGAAGTACTTAACGTCATCTTCTGCTTGATTTCATATCCTGTCATATCCTTTTCGCAGAGAAACCCGAGTATTACGTAAATCAACATAGAATCCATCCCTTCATGAATAAATTATATATACAAGCGATATATATCGTTCCGATACATTAAACTTAAAGGCTGACGATCGATTTGTCAATAGCCTTTGCGGAATTTTATTTAGCAATCTTATTTAAGCATCGCTGGACTAGAATCAAAGAATGACGGTACTGCGCTTTCAATCTAAACAAAAAAATCCAAAAGGATGTTATCCCTTTAGATTTCTCAAAGTAAACTGCAATTCTAATTAATTCTCTTCATATAACAGGGTATCAAAAATATCATTCAGCGGAATATCGGCAACCGCCATCACTTCATCAGCAGCCCCGTAATACATCCGGACGGTATCCCCGATTAACAGGGCGCCGCATGAGAAGACCACGCCGCCGAAGAAACCGTTCACTTCATAATCCGCCTCCGGCTCCATGAACGGCCGGGTCGAACGTGCCAGGACTTTGCCCGGATCTTCGAGATCCAGCAGTACGGCTCCCATACAATACCGGTGTTTGGTATCGGCACCGTGGTACAGTGTCAGCCAGCCCCGCTCAGTCCTGAGCGGTACGGCTCCGCCGCCCATTCTGCCACCGTCCCAGGACGCCTTGCGGAGTCCCATCAGGAAACGGTGATTGCCCCAATGCAGCAGGTCCGGCGATTCTGCGATCCACATTTCCGGCGCACCGAAGGAATGCGGTACCGGACGGGTTAAGGCATAGTATTTGCCGCCAATCCTCTCAGGAAACAGCATCACGTCCTTGTTCTCCGGAGCCAGGATTATTCCGTGGCGCTTGTAGGTTACAAAGTCGTATGTCTCAGCCAAGCCAACGCCTACCCCGCGGGAAGAAGCCGCACTGTATGTGATGTAATACTTATCTCCGATCTGCGTGATGCGCGGGTCTTCCACTCCCCAGGCTTCAAGCGCCGTCTGCGGGAAGATCGCCGGCTGATCCTCCACGGTGAAATGGATGCCATCCTTGCTGCGTGCCACACGAAGATGGGACATGGAGGTCAGCATCACCATTTGACCCTTCTCCGCAACAAAGCGGGTATCACTAAGATCATACCGTTCATCGTTTGATGACAAACGTTCTACCGTAATCTCTCCTGTAGCATCATTCAGCTTCGGGACCGGCACCTCTCCTTCGGCGCTGCTGACCGGTGCTTCGGCCACACGGAGCAGCAGAATGGTTTCTTCTCCATAAACAGCAACTCCAGCATTGAAGGCTCCAAGCACTTTGAAGTCCGGCCGTGAAGGCTTCACATCGGTCGTCCTGACGATAGGATTATGTTCTGAACGTATTACTGCCATTCATATCTCCTCTTTCTGCTCTATTTGGCTACTACCGCATCGATCTGCTTCTGAATCTCGTCCATTACCTTTTGACCGCCGACACCGAGAATCTTGTCCTTCAGCATTTCTTTGCCTTTATCTGCCGGCAGTACACCTTGGGACAGCGGCAGGAACACAGAATCGAAGAATGGCGTGGTCTTGGCATATTCGGTCTTGACCTGTTCGGCGTCAAAGCTGAATCCGGTGATGGGGCTTAAGTTGAAGAAATCAGCTGCGCCGGCCTTTTCAACCCATTCCTTGTCACCGGCCAGCATGTTGTCCGGAGTACGCTCCAGTGTTGGACGCCAGGTGAGCACAAACCCGGGGAATACATACGTAGAAAGCTGCTTGTAACTCGAATCGCCCACAGATTCCCAGTCTTTTCCTTCAACACCATACTCCAGCAGATCGTGATTTTCTTTAACCGACAGCCAATTGGCTACATCCATGACCAGCTCGGCATGCTTCGAAGCTTTGGGGATCGTGAGGAAGTTCCACTGCTGGTAATTGGAATACGGCTTGGAGGTCTCGTCGTGGGGAACCACCACTTCAAGCTCGGCTCCATCAATCTTGAGCGCGTCCAGATACTTCAGACCTTCTACGCCATCAGCCGCATAATAGGTTGCCGCATATTTACCCTGGTTGAATAAGGTCTGGGCATTCTGCTCCTGGGCAATATTCTTGGATAGGATGCCATCCTCATAATACTTAGTCGCCCGTTCAAAGGATTGGTCCAGCGTCTTGGCATCCCACGCTCCTACAACCTTCTTATTTTCAAGTGAATAATAGAACATAGGCACTAAGGTCTCAATATAGCTTACTTTCCCAGTATTTAAGGTATCATTAAATAATGCCGGAAGCTTGTCTGCTTTGCGGCCGTCGATTACAAACGGCTTAATCGTAGTTTCCTTTTCTTTGACGGTATACAGGAATTTCTCTACATCAGCTACTGTCTTCAGCTCGGGCATCCCGTATTTCTCACGCAGATCCTTGCGGATAACGAAGCCGTACAAGGTTCCCTGCACAGTCCCGAGTGGAATACCCATGATCTTCCCGCCAAATTTGTTGGCATCCCACATTTGATCGGGAATGGACTCCTTCAATTCCTTACGCGAAGCTACCATATCATCCAGCGGAATAATTGAGCCGCTGGCAATCATCTGTGACATCGATAACCACGGCGCATCCAGATACATGTCAAATTCCTCGCCTGCCGACATTTTAACCGAGACCGAATTACCATAATCGGACCAAGGGAGAAAATTGATATTTAACGAAGCGCCTACGTTGTCCGCTTTCAGCTTTTCATTGACTGCCTTGAGCACATCCTCGAAGCCAGAAGGCTTATCACCCGGGAAATATGCTTTTAATTCCACTGTCTCCTTCGGGCTGTCCGCTGAATTGCTCTGACCCTTGCCCTCTCCGTTTTTCGGAGTGTTTGCTCCGGTATTATTGTTCCCGTTTCCCCCGCAGCCGGATACAAGCATGGATAGTGACAGTACCGCAGCTATTGTGATGCTGAGCATTTTCTTTGATCTCATTTTAATAACCCTCCCCAATTCATAATAATGCTTATATGCAATAACCGGAAATCCGGTTGATGCCAGAAACTGGCTTACCCTTTGACTGCCCCTACCGTCAGCCCTTTGACAAAATATTTCTGCAGCATGGGATAGAGCAGGATAATCGGACCGATAGTCAGCACTGTCGTTGCCATGCGGACCCCGTAAGTCGGGGCCACGGTAGAGATTGCAGCGGAAGCCGGAATCAGATTTTTGGCCGCTTCCATATTAGAGACCATCCGGCGCAGTATCAGCTGCAGCGGGAACAGCTTCTCGTTATCGATAAACATCAGTCCCATGTACCAGTCATTCCAATAATAAAGCGCGTAGAACAGTCCCACTGAGGCCAGAATCGGCTTGGAGATCGGAAGTATAATCTGAAAGAACACTCTCATTTCATTGGCGCCGTCTATACGTGCCGCTTCCTCCAGCTCCTCCGGAACCGTTCTGAAGAAGCTTACTAGAAGGAATACAAGGAAAGGCTGGCAGAGCAGCGGAAGAATCAGCACCCAGATTGTATTTTGCAAATGCAGCCATTGGCTGACCACGATATAGAAGGGAATGATTCCTCCCGTGAACAGCATGGGCAGATAGCAGAAAAGTAAAAATGGAGTTTGCAGCACATTGCGCTTATTGGCCAGTGAATAGGCCAGCATGGCCGAAATACAGAGTGCAGTGATCGTACCCGCAACTGTAATGATTATGGTTATGCCATATCCATTGTATAAAGCGTCCGAGTGCAGGAGCGCCTTATATGCGGCAATCGAGAATGCTTTAGGGAAGAGCGTGTAGCCGTTCACAATCAGCTCACTCTCCTCTGTGAACGAACCGATGACCATCAACAGAAATGGAAGAATGCAGAATAGGGTGAACAAGATGAGGACAGCATAGGCAAAAATGCTAAATAAACGGTCGGACAACGTCTGTTTCAAGTGTTTTCCCTCCTAGAACAAAGCAGATTCTTTGGACATTTTACGCGTAACCGCATTGGCGATAATCACGAAGATAAGACCCATCACCGACTGGAACAAGCCCACCGCGGAGGACATCCCGAAATCATGAAGCTGCCGCATGGAACGGAATACGAAGGTATCAATCACATCCGTCGTCGGGTACAGCAGAGAGTTATCACCGATAATCGCATAGATCATGGCAAAGTCGCCGTTGAAGATTCTGCCTACCGACAGAAGGGTCATAATGGAAATGGTCGGAACAAGCAGAGGTAAGGTAATCCTCAGCATAATCTGCATTTTGGAAGCGCCGTCTATCCGTGCTGCTTCATATAAATCCTCGGAGATACCCGTAATGGCCGCCAAAAAGATAATTGACAAGTAGCCGGCTCCCTGCCACACACGGATAATCGTAAGGATCCATGGCCATAAGGCAGATTCAAACATCCAATTGACCGGCTCAAAGCCCAAATTCTGAATCCACGCATTGACAGGCGGAGATTCACCTCCCAGGAAGGATTGAACCAGCATGCCGATCACAATCCATGACATGAAGTAAGGAAGAAAAATCAGCGACTGCGAAATCCGTTTGAAATACTTATTGCGGATCTCATTGAACATCAGAGCAATAAGAACCGCTGCAAGTGTTGTAAAAACAATGAACAGCACATTCAGCAGCAGGGTATTGCGCAGGATGATCCAGAAGTCATCCGATGTAAAGAAATAGTTGAAGTTGCGGAAGCCTACCCACTCACTTCCGGTAATCCCTTTGGAAAAGTCATAATTCTTAAACGCAATAAGGATTCCGTAAATCGGAAAATAACTGAAGATAAGAAAGAAGAGCAATCCTGGCACCGCCATCCCGTATAAAAAAGGATTACGTGCAATTTGCTGCAGTTTGTAGCCTGCCCCGCGTTTCCGGACATTTGGCATTTCTGTGTACCCCCTCGTGAATAATTCGTTACAAGCTTTGTCTGGGAAAAACATACCAGGCTTTGATACTCCAGACCATTGCGGGAATTAACGATGTCTACTGTATGCATGAATCAGCGGACTTCCCAAAAGCATCACAGTTTCAGGAACCATCGATTGTCTTTATCAAAAGCAGCGATATGATACAATAAATCTGCCTTATCAATCCACAGAGATACAGACGGGGGTACAACATGCCTAGATTAAAACTATCCCGGTTGAATTTTTTGAAGCAACGCTCCACTTTTATCAAAATCATCATTTATTTTGTCAGCGCCAATATTATCGTACTGGCGGTTTCATTCATTGCCCTCTATTCTCTATCCTCAAAGACCCTGCTCAAAGAAATCGGCGACCACTCCGAGTCTCTGTTAGTCAATGGAGCCAAGAATACAGCGCAGCTCATGGAATGGTCTATCAATTACGCTTATTCCTCGAGCTCCGATGTCCAGATCGAGTCTTATGCGCTCTCAGAGCAGCACAGCGACCTGGACACCTATGCGGTTTGGAGCCGGCTGATGAACATCAAGAAGGGAAATCCATCCATCGATTCGGTCTATCTGATTAATGATTATACGCAGCAAATTATCGATTCCCGGCTGGGCGTGAATGAATTTGACAGCTTCTATGACCAGGAGGTATTACAGCGGCTGCGGACCCGGAAACTGACTGACGGAGCCTTTCTTATTCCCCGCACCCTTCTGCTGCCGCTGGAATCCGGCAAGGAGAAGAAAGTGATTACGGCTATCGTCCCCTATGAGACCGGCAAATCTATTTCCGCTTTCGTACTGAACGTCGATGCTGACAATATCATGACGCTGCTGCAGAAAAACAGCAATGTTCTGGAGACCAGTGTCTTTGTGCTCAATGACAAAAAAGAGCTTGTCTTCAGCACCGTGAAGCTGGACGCAGAACAGATACAAGAGTTCAGCCAGGCCGTGGAAAAGGAGACGAACGGCTGGAAGATCGTTAAGCCGCAGAAATCCCCGGAGCAAATGCTGGTCTACGCCAATACCTCCATCAATGGCATCCAAAACTGGAGATTTATCGAGACGATTCCCAAATCGATAATCTTAAGCAAAATCACATGGCTGCGGAATTTGACACTGTTACTGTTTGCAGGACTGTTTGCCGCTTCCCTGTGGGTGATCATTCTATTGTCGAAACGGGTGTATTCGCCAATCCAGGAGCTTGTTCACAATGTTATGGAGCAGCATCATGCGGAGCAGCTGGACGGGCAGAACGAAGCCAATGAGCTGGTGTATTTATCCCAGGTATTTGTCTCCCAGAATGAGCGGATCCATGAGCTGACCGAGCATGGGCGGAAGAACAAGTTTCTGGCCCGGGAGCGGTTTATACGTGAATTATTGGGAGGGCTTACCTTATCCATTGCGGAAATCCGCAACAATTGCAGCGAGCTTGGCATTGAACTGTCTGAGGAGGGAGTATCTGTAGCTATCTTCCGGATAGACCAGTTTGCTTCCTTTACAGTGCGGTATTCAGAGAAAGACCAGCGGCTGTTGCGCTTCGCCATGGCTAATATTATCCAGGAATCCCTGCAGACAGACGTTATAAAAGGGATTCTTACCGTTGATATGGGCAAAGATCATGTTGCAGTGATTCTCCCGGTTGGCAGGGGGCAATCTGCGGCTATGTATGCCGGGAAGCTTCAGCAGGCGCAGCGGCTGGTAGCACAATTTCTATCCATCGGAACCACAGTAGCCTGCGGCAAACATTTGGAGGGGTTGAACGAACTTCATGAGGGTTATATGGAGGCCTATGAGACGACCCAGGAGCGTTTCCGTTTAGGGCAAGGAGCATTTGTAATAGAGGAGTATGCAGATGCAAGCCCTGCCGAGCTGTATCATATGCCGCTGGAGCTGGAAAGGCAAATGGTACAGGCCATCCATAGAGCGGATGCTTCCGCCTTCCTTGACAGCCTGTATATGGCTATTTCTTCGCTTAGAGAACGGCCATACTTCGAATGCAAAATGTCATTAATCACTTTATTCATGGAAATCCGCCGCTCGATGCAGGAGATCACCCATCAACCCGTGCTGCCCAGCTCCTGGAGTCTGACCTCGGTAGAGAATCAGATTATTAAGCTCGAAACGCTTGAAGCCGTTGTGGAGTGGATGGCAGGAGTATCCGCCAAATTTCTGGATGAGATCGCAGCCGTCCGCAGTGTCTCAAGAAATGCCGGTCTGGTCGGGCAGGTTGAACAGCTCATCGAAGCACATCTGACCGATGCTAATTTGTCCGTTAAGATGCTCTCCGATGAGCTTGGCCTGTCGGTAAATTATATTAGAAATTTGTACAAGAACGAGACGAACCGCTCCATTACGGAAACGATATCCGAGAAACGTCTAAGCATCATCTGTGAGGAACTGATATCCAGCGAAGCGCCGATTGAGCCAATCGTACTGAAATATGGCTTTTCTTCATTAAATACCTTCTATATTGCTTTCAAAAAAAGATATGGCGTTACTCCGGCAGTCTACAGGAAATCCAATCAGAAATAGATCCGGGCCGTCTGTAGTGAAACCTAGCTGCCGCTTTCAGCGGATGGTCTATTTCTCCGGGATTGACGGCGACTATTTTGAACTTTCACCAACCAGATGATGCGTGTTTCTGTCAGAAGCAACTCATCCGCAGACAAGTCGCTTTCTAAACGTTCTATCGATACGCTTGATTATGTATTTCTTGATTCAACTGGTGGTTGAATATTATTAAAAATCAAATATGAAGTTATTGTACATCCCAGGTAATTCCAATAAAATTGGGTTACGTAAAGGAGCGTGAGGTATAATTATGAGGGAAAAACTAGCAAGAAATATAAGTACATACCGCAAAGAGAAGGGATTTACCCAAGAAGAACTTGCACAAGTACTTGGGATTTCTTTTCAAGCAGTATCCAAATGGGAGAACGCTCTGACAATGCCTGATATTTCGCTGCTGCCCCAGTTATCAAGAACCTTGGAAGTAAGCATCGATAAGCTTCTTGGGTATGTGTCGCAGAACCGGCCAATTACTATTTATGAGGAAGCATATAAAACTCAGGAATATTACTGGGGGACGGAACCGAATAAAGTTTGTTATCAAGTGCTGCAACTTATGCCTCCTACCAAACATTTGAGATTACTGGATATTGGCTGTGGCGAGGGAAAAGACGCCGTGTTCTTTGCCCGTAATGGATATGATGTTAGCGCATTTGATGTTTCGGACGCAGGTATTGAGAAAACGAAGAGACTTTCTGAAAAAACCGGTGTTCATGTTAATGTATTTAAGGCAGATATTTGTGACCACCGTTTGGATACACATTTTGACATAATCTATTCAAGCGGTGTTCTAAACTACATAAAGCCGGAATTCCGTAAAGAAATCTTTGATAATTATAAGCAGTTTACCAATGAGAACGGCTTACATGTCTTTAATGTATTTGTACATAAGCCATTTATTGCTCCGCCGCCTGAAAAAGAACCAAGTTCTTTTAAGTGGTACTCTGGAGAACTGCTCACACATTATCACGACTGGCTGATTAAGGATAGTCCGGAAATTGTTTTCGCCTGCAATTCATCAGGCGTTCCTCACAAACATGCCATGACTAAATTGATTGCACAAAAGATACACATGTTAGGCTAAAAGCACTGGATTATATTAAAGTGAACAACACTCCTCATTTATGATGCCGCGAATTGAACATTTGACTCAAAAAGTTACAAATAATCTATACTGACAAAAAAACACGCAGTTTGGCTGCGTGTTTTTGAATTCCTGCAATATGTCCTAATTTCAAACCTCCAGCCACCCGTTGGCTATCACTTTTTTATACCAGAAAAAGCTGTCTTTTGGGGTTCGTATTAACGAATTGAAATCTACATGAATTAATCCGAAACGCCTGCTGTAGCCATCAGCCCATTCAAAATTATCCAGTAAGGACCAGGCCATATACCCTTTCACAGGGACACCGGCTTTCATTGCCCTGTTTAACTGAGTTAAATGCTTGCTCAGATATGCAATACGCTTGGTATCCTCAACTTTTCCCTGGATTGGCTCACCATCATAACAGGCCCCGTTTTCCGTGATATAGATTGAAATCGGACCATAGCGCTCCGTAATGTGGAGGAGTACCTTGTAAAGACCTTCAGGGTAAATCGGCCAGTTAAAATCGGTTCTTTCATAACCTTCATCTATATCCTCAAGCTCAAACAAGCCGTTATCCTTCTGATAACGTCCCAGTGAGCCCATATAATAGTTGATTCCAAGAAAGTCGATAGGTTGCTTAATATCTTCCATATCCCCAGGCTGAATTTTCACCTTCGCTCCCCCGGCCTCAAAAACTTCAGTCATAAATTCAGGATATTCGCCTTTAAAAATAGGATCCATAAACCATTCTACCATCCAGCCTATTCTCCGGCGGCATGCATCCATATCCTCCTGCGTAGAGCTAAACGGTTCACGCCAGCTTACATTCGGAGCATAGCCGATTTGCCCGGGAATCTCCAGCTTCCGGAACAGCTTCACGGTTCTGCCATGTGCGATCATCAGATGATGGGCAACATCAAGCGCACTCTGCAGATTTTTTTCTCCGGGCGCCAGGTCTCCAATGTAGTAGGCTTTGAAAGACACACACCAAGGCTCATTGAAGGTAGTCCAGTATTTGATTTTCCCCTGGAATTGCTTGAACATCTCTCTGGCATACCAGACATAAGCATCAATAGTGTCACGGTTTTTCCATCCTCCTGTATCCTGAAGAGCTTGAGGAAGATCCCAATGATATAAGGTGCAGAAAGGTTCAATTCCGTTTTCAAGCAGCTTGTCCACCAGATGGTGATAGTAATCCAGCCCTTCCTTGTTAAGCTCTCCCGTGCCATCGGGGAAAACTCTGGACCAGGATATGGAGAACCGGTAGGTGCGCAGCCCGAGCTCCTTCATATAAGCAATATCTTCTTCATAACGGTGATAGCTGTCACAAGCGACATCCCCGTTGTCACCATTACGGATATTCCCTGGAGTATGTGCGTAAGTATCCCAAATCGACAGACCTCGTCCGCCCTCATTCCAGGCTCCCTCCACCTGATAAGCTGCTGTTGCTGCTCCCCAATAAAAATCTTCAGGAAACTGTATTATAGACAATCTGATCACTCTCTTTCCTTATAGATAAAATAATCAAAATCGGCATGCTGCCGGGTGCCTCCCAAATCCTGCACACACACTCCTACGAATGTACCGGTAAAACGCAACGGCTCCGTAGCTTCATCCGAAAGATGCAGAATATTGATCTCTCCGCCAATAGAACACCAGTTGCCAGCTTCAATTGCATAGTAGAACTGCAGACTATCCCGATTCACAACAGCCTTTAAACGGACCGGACTGGAATCCGGCAACTGCAGATCAGCCGCGAGGAGCTCATCGTACACTCCATGCTTCGATTGAATAATCCCGATCACTCTGCCGTGCTGCTCAAGATGTGTAATCCTTAAGTACACATAATCCTCAGTGTTGTAATAGAGGATCAAGCCGGCCATTTGCTGAAAGCTCTCCGGCTCAAATTCGATTGCCGTCTCTGCTTCCATACAAAATGATTGCTGCCGGCGGGCAACCAGACTCTGCCTATGGCAGGAGCTTAAAGATTCCATTCCCTTTAACCGCAGGAAGCCTTGCCGCTCACTGAGCGAGAGCCAGTCCGGCTCCGGCGGAATCCGCAGGGTGTTCCACTGCTGACCCAACAGGGGGGCATCGAAATCATCCCGCTCCGGTTCCGGCATAAACGGGTGAAGCGGCAAGTCTGGAGCCTGCACTGCAGCAGTAGGAGCGTTACCTCCCCCTTCCAGACGAAGCCAGCCTTCCCCGTCCCAGTAACATTTCTGCAGCGCTGTTTCCCTGCCCAACGTACAATGATGACCGTCCACCGGCCTTGCACATAAATGGGCCATGTACCATTCCCCATTTTGGGTTTCAACTAAAGAAGCGTGCCCTGCTTTTTGCAGTGTCAAACCGGATTTATTATTGCTGGTCAGCACCGGATTAAGCGGATCAATTTCGTACGGCCCAAGCAGAGAAGTGGATCGCGCGACAGTAACAGCATGCTGATACCGGGTTCCGCCTTCCGCAGTAATCAGATAGTAGTAATCGCCCTGTTTATACAGATGCGGCCCCTCCGTAAATCCTATTTCAGTTCCTTCAAAGATTGTTGTGGCCGGACCAACCATTCTTTGCTCCTCCTGCGAATATTCCTGAATGACAATGCCTCCGAACTTGTTCTTCCCCTTCCGGAAATCCCATAACATGTTGAGCAGCCATTTCCGGCCGTCATCATCATGAAATAAAGAGGGATCGAACCCGCTGCTGTTCAGATATACGGGTTCCGACCATGGACCTTCTATATCTGCTGCTGTCACCAGGTAGTTGTGCGTGTCCTTAAATGCACCTTTATGGGACTTAACATCTGTATAAATCAAATAGAAGAGACCGTTATCATAAGTCAGGCAGGGTGCCCAGACACCGTCGGAATCTCCGTTCCCCTGCATGTTCAGTTGTGATTTCCGGCTCAATGGCCGATTTAGCAATCTCCAGTGAATCAGGTCCTTGGAATGATGAATCTGTACTCCCGGGAACCACTCAAAAGTGGAGGTGGCAATATAGTAATTGTCTTCTACACGTACAATAGACGGGTCAGGGTTGAATCCGCGCAGTACGGGATTGATAATGGCCTTCATCTAAATTCCTCCTCATCAGGTCTCGTTAATGAGTTCAGTTGCCGGACAGCGGTGTAATGGTCACAGGACCAATAAGACCGCTAGGCTCTTGCTGGGAGAAGGAGGACAAGAAGTCCCGCTGGTCTTTAACTAGCGTATTCGTAATCTCGATAACCAGACTATTGGTTCCTTGGCGAATTGAACAAGCTATCTCCATACGATAAGGTGGGCAGAGATTGATACCTACGTGTTCACCGTTAATCCATACTTCTGCTGTTTCATAGACCTCGCCTAGTTCAAGCAATGCGCTGTTACAGGAAGCGTTCCACTCAAATTCCGTCTCATAACGGAACGTGCCGGAAAAGCTGGGCAGATCACCGGGACCGCTCATATTCTTCAATGTGGTTAATGTCCCCCACTCCCTGAACTGCGGATAATGATCGGCATCAGCAATGGAAACCGTCCATTCTCCTTTTAATTCCAAGCTTGAACCCGCAGCTATCTGTGGCGCACAGGCAGGATAATCTTTAAGGGAAGGCCCATGCAGCAGGATAATGGATTCATAAGGATGTAGAACAAGCTCGACCGTTCCGGCACCAGACTGCCCAATTGGCTCCAGCCTTTTTATCTTATTAAGAAAAGCATTATAGGCATAAACATCTCCTTGAACCGGTAGAACAATCTTCGTGGATATCATCTGATTCGGGCTCTCGTTAAAAAACATAAAAACATCTAAATCATCATGAGTATAGTGATAATTCCGGAGATAGGGCTCGTATTGCTGGGCTTTGACATCATAATATCCGTCTGCGGTAAGATTTTGCGCAAGTTCTCTTAATTCGCAAGTTTTCACATCCGGATGAGTTGAAAGCAGTGCCAGTTCACCGGATACATCGATACCTTCACTTGAGCGTTCCGGCAGTCCGTCAACAAAACGAATAGATAAGCCCTGCTCAGCGAATTGGAGCAAACGTTGTATCATCGCCGCCGGGAGTGCTTCCGCATAAGGTACAATCAGGCAGCAATAATCCTCACGATTAACATGCAGCTTGTTATCTTGGACATATGCCGCCTCCAGAAGAGTATCAACAGGAACAACTTCACAATCGATTTGATGCTGCATCAATACCTTAACCGGCTTATGAAAGTACATTGCGCTACCTGACCATTCAGCTTCAGCGTGGTAAACAACGGCTGCAGATGCCACATGTGTACCACCTGAGATGAGGTGACTAATCCGGTTGATGTACTGGTTCAGATAGCCATAGTAGCGGTACTGCGGATTTTTTCCGCCCGCATACATATGCGGCGGACAATCCGGCTCCGGAAAAGCTTTTTGGGTAAACGCATGCGGGACAAAATGGTTGACGCCGCGAACGAGCATATGGTCTGTGAGCCACTTCATCAGCTTTAACCCTTCCGCCCAGCCATACGCCCCATACACTTCACACATCGTCCGGCCTTGTTTCTTCGGATCAATATGCCCGAGCGACACACCAAGCTTAGCGAGGCCATAGTGGTAGAATTCACTATCCGTCTCTCCCCCTGTTGGCTGGCGGAAAGATAATTGATCAAAGCCGGGAACAATTTGCCACAGCACCACATCAAGGCCGGACATATCTTGTCCCCAGAGTGAGCGGAAGAAGTGTCCGGTGCCGGGACCAAGCCTTGCATGCACGTTGTTGTCTTCAAGAACATGTCCGATGTATTCTACCCCGCGGGCTCTGCACCACTCTCCGATTTGATTGCAGAAATTCTCTGCATAAAGCTTACTGACGATATTCATATATGTGTACCGGACTATGTGCGATTGTTCCCCCGCATCATGCCAGAGAAGATACAACTGTGCAGGGTAGTCCTCACCCAACGCCTGCTTAAGTAAGGCTGGCATTTCACTGCTCCAGGGAAGCGGCACTCCTTGTTTTCCAGGCCTTGAATTGAAATCGAAGGTCGTCTTATCATTATAAAATCCGGGTTCGTCTGAAAAGAATCCGGCAAATGTCTTGCCGAAATCTGCTTTATAGCGTTCATAAACAGGTTCATAGACCGTATCAAGCAGAATGCGGACTGAATCCCGGACAAGCGGATTCAGATAATCTTCCTGCTCCTTGCTGCCGCCATCCTTATTTTCTGAGATAATAAATACCCGCCAATATCCTTCAGGGATGTCCCAATAAAGGGTACCTTCATGTACAAATTCAGTGATATCGACACATTCATTGAGTAATGCTCCATTGGCTGGGTCACGGCGGACAGCAACCACTGAGATCAGCTTATTTAAGCCATTGGCATTGTGGCGCAAGGAAAATGTCGGCCGGAGTCCGGTCATCAGCAAGGTATCGAGCAGCAGAGAAGTGCCCTTGGCAGGACCCATGGTATCGATATAACGTTCACCCAAAAATTTACGCTGAAGCTCCTCCGGAGCCTCCTTCACCTTGCCTGCCGCATGTCCCGTAGGAAAATGATCGTCATCCAGCAGCCATATCTTCATTCCCCGCGTTCGCGCCTCATCCATGATAATATCCATATCCAGCCACCACTTCGGTCCAAGAAAATCAGGATGAGGCCGTGCCTCAACGCACAACGCCCCGATTCCGGATTCATGGACACGGGCGATTTCTTCCCGGATTACTGCTTCTTCTTCCCCATGCTGCCAGAGAAAAGGAAGAATATAATTGTGCTGCTTACCTTGCAGCACTTCCGTTAAACGACTGCTCATGTTTACCTCCTGCATTATCTAGTTCTGTTCAATAGTTTACTGCTGCACTTTGACGTACCATTCTCTGGCACGCTTCGTAACCTCTTCGCCGCCCGATTTATTCCATTTCTCTACAAACTCGTCAAATTTGGTGATCGGGTACTGTCCTATGATAATCTTGGCGGCATATTCAGCGTAGAGCGTGCGGTTATTAATGTCCGGGAAGCCGTCGTATACACTGGCCGGCATACCGTCACCGGCAATGACTTTGGCATACTTCTGAGCTTCCTGCATATTCCGGGTGACCTGATCAATGGCCCACTTGCTGTCTTCTGATACCGTGCTGTTGAAGAGGTCTATCGTAAGATCCAGTGTCGATATGCTTGTAGCCGGATTCAGAATCTGATTCTCCTGTGTGCTCTTATCATCCGGAAGCTTAATGGCTTTGCCGTCTTTCATTGTATAATGCATTCCTTCTACTCCAAGAAACAGGTCTTTCCAGTTTTTCTTATCGTACACATTGTTAAGCAGCTTTAGCGTGGCCATCAGCTTTTCCTCGTCCTTGTTGTTCTTGACAACCCACAGAGGAGCTGCAAATTTCTTCATCGTATAGAAGCCTTTAAAGCCTTCGACCTCAGGTACAGGAAGTACGGAAAACTCTGCCTTCACACCTGTGTTCTTATACAGGTTCTCAAATACCAGATTTCCCTGCTCTACCCAGTGGAAGTAGTTCCCTACCTTATCCGATTGGATCTTACCTTCCCACTTGTCCTTACTATTTAGAAGCGACTCTTTGTCGATTAGCCCTTCCTTATAGAGCTTGGCTATGAATTCCAAGGCGGCTCTCATATTCGGTGTGACCGCGGAATAAGTCAGTTCACCATCGTAAATATCCCAATCCGGATAACCCTCGAACATAGCTACACCATACATTGCAAACAAATGATCCATCCAGCGTGCCTGCTCCCGGCCACCGCTGGGAATTTCATCCTGCTTACCGTTGCCGTTAGGGTCCTTATCCCGGAAGGCCTCCAGCACCTTTACATATTCATCCTGAGTCTTTGGCATTGCCAGCCCCAACTTATCCAGCCAATCCTGACGGATCAGACCGGCATATCTGCCGTATTCGACCACATTGGGAATATAATAAATTCTCCCCTGACCGGTGGGGTCATTCGCCTTTACCACTTTCCAGATATCTTCCGGGATAGCCTCCCACACGTTCGGCGCATATTTGGGCAGCAGCTCAGTCAGATCGGCAATCGCTCCGTTCTTGGCCAGACTGTCTTCAAGTCCTTGCTGCGGTACGAACAAATCCGGCATTTCGTTAGCGGCGATCTTAAGGTTCAATTGATTGAGATAATTGGTCCCGCCGTTCCATTCCACATACGGATTAAGAATCCCTACACCCAGCTTTTCCTTATAAAACTCGTACAGTTTGCTGCCTTTGGTAACCGGCTGATAACCGATGTTGGTTCCCCATACCTCTAGGTCAACAATTTCATCTCCGTTGGAAGCCTGATTCTGGTTAGCAGTTGCAGTACCTGCTGAATTGTTTGCGTTCCCGTTACAACCGGTTATAGCAGTAACGGCAAGAGCGCTTGCTGCTAAGAATAAGCCAACCTTTTTAAATTTCATGTTTCTCCCCCTCTAAAGCTTTTTGTTTCTCTGCAAAGGAATCATCCCTTGACCGAACCAATCATGGCTCCCTTGACGAAATATTTCTGCAAGAAAGGATATACCACAACAATCGGAACAATTGCAAAGATAACCGTTGCTGCTCTTAGCGTCCGCTCATTATAGTTAAGATCCATCGTGGATGCGGCTCCCGCCATAATGACGCTGTCATCAGTGATGAATTGGCGGATTTTGATTTGCAGCGGAAACCAGTTGGTATCCTGCAGGAAGAACAGCGGATGCTGGAACTGATTCCATAGCACCACACCATAAAACAAAGCAAGGGTCGCCAGTACAGCCTTGGACAGTGGAAGCACAAATTGGAACAGCATCCGGAAATATCCGCAGCCCTCCAGAAAGGCCGCTTCCTCAAGTTCCTTAGAGAATTGCTTGAAGAAGGTTCGCATGATGATCAGATTGAACGGATTCAAAATATGCGGTATGACCAGGACCAGCGGATTGTCATACAGGCCAATACCGCGCACAGTCAGGAAATACGGTACGATAGGCGCCTTGAAAATCATCGCAACTACAACAGCCATCATAATGACCGAACCCCACCGGAATTCCGGCTTCGACAGCGGATAGGCGAATAAGGCTGTCATCAGAAGCGCCAATACTGTACCAATCAGAGTTGTGCTGAGTGTCAAAAAGAATGATTTCCATAAATCAGGACGGTCAACAATGTACTTCCAAGAGTCCAAAGTGAATTGCTTCGGCCACAGGGTGACCAGGTTCATATCTACAGCACTTTTGGAGCTTAAGGAAGTAGAGATCACGGACACAAGCGGTATTAACGCTATGACTGAGAACAGGATGAGCAAGCCAGTAATGACTCCTACGAATACTTTTTCTCCTCTTGATGCAAGCATAGTTACCAGAGCCCCCCATCCGAAACCTTATTGGATAACTTGTTAAACGTGTAGACCATGATAAATCCAATTACCGATTGGAACAGCCCTACTGCTGTTGCGAAACTATACTGCCCTTGCTGAATACCCGTCCGGAACACATAAGTATCCAAGATATCCCCTACGTTGTAGGTCATCGGAGTCAGCAGGTTATATACCTGATCGAATCCGAGATCCAGGAAATTCCCGATATCGAGCAGGAACAGCACAAGCACGGTAGGCAGCAGAATCGGGAATGTAATATGTCTGATTTGTCTGAATCTGGAGGCACCGTCGATCATCGCTGATTCATAAAGCTGAGGATCGATTGCACTGATTGCAGCCATGTAAACCACGGTTCCCCATCCCGCGTCCTTCCATATGGAGGCCAGTACATAAATAGGTCTGAAGTATGCGCTTTCCTGCATCGCCAGAACAGGCTCAGCACCAAACCATCCAAGGACAATGTTGAACATCCCGCTTAATGAAAAGAAATCGAAGAGAATACCTCCCACGATTACCCACGATAAAAAATGTGGAATGTATAGGGCAGTCTGGACTCCTTTCTTCAGCGCCGATTTCCGGATTTCATTGATCATTAACGCCAGCAGAACTGGAACCGGAAAAACAATCGCAAGCTTAAATAGTCCCAGCAGTAAAGTGTTGCCAAATACATTAAGAAAGTCAGGATGCTGCAGCAAGGTTTCAAAATGCTTAAACCCTACCCAAGGACTATCAATAAATCCCTTAAATACGGAATAGTCCTTGAAGGCGATTACAGCGCCGGCCAGCGGAATGAATTTAAATACGATGAGAAATATAATTCCCGGAATCGCCATCACATAAAGCGGCCAGTATACCTTCATCTGATGAGATGCAATAGATTTCAATGTTTCCCCTCCAATATCTCGTTGTTGAATTCGTTTACAGTGTAACTATACGGCCAGGTGAAGACACGCTCAATCGGGCATTTTTAAGTTCCTACCAGGTCATTTAAAGGAATATCTAATACGTTTGGTATCAGCCTAAATCTACAAGTTCTACGTTAAAAAAATGCCGGCCGACCGTAACCTGTCGAGCGGCATTTTAGCGTTAACCCGTTTATTTCTTCACTTTTGCGTACCATTCTCTGGCCCGCTTAGTAACCTCTTCGCCGCCGGACTTATTCCATTTCTCTACAAACTCGTCGAACTTGCTAAGCGGGTATTGACCCAGGATAATCTTGCTGGCATACTCCACATACAACGTACGGTTATTGATGTCCGGGAAGCCGTCATATACACTGGCCGGCATGCCATCACCAGCAATAACTTTGGCATATTTCTGGGCTTCCTGCATATTGCGGTTAACCTGATCAATCGCCCACATTCTATCCTCTGAAGCCGTGCTCTTGTTGAGATCCATCATGAAGCCAAGGGTGGATATTTTGGAGTAGGGATCAAGAATCAGGTTTTCCTGTGTGCTCTTGTCATCCGGCAGCTTAGTTGCCTGGCCGTCTTTCATCGTATAGTGCATTCCTTCTACACCCAGATACAGATCCTTCCAGACCTTCTCGTCATACATATTGTTCAGCAGCTTCAGGGTAGCCATCAGCTTTTTCTCATCCTTGTTATTTTTAACTACCCAGGCAGGAGGCGTGAATCTTTTCCAGGTATAGAAGCCTTCATAGCCGTCAACTTTTGGAACAGGCAGTACAGTAAAATTAGCTTTCACGCCGGTATTTTTAAACAAGTTTTCCAGAGGCAAATAGCCCGACTCTACCCAATGGAAGTAATTTCCGGCTTTATCGGATTGAATCTTGCCGTCCCATTTGTCTTTGCTGTTCAACAGCGATTCCTTGTCGATCAGGCCTTCCTGATACAGCTTGGACAAGAACTCCAGCGAAGCTTTCATATTCGGAGTCACCGCAGAGTACGTCAGCTCACCGTCATAAATGTCCCAGTCCGGATAGCCTTCGAACATCGCTACACCATACATCGCGAACAAATGGTCCATCCAGCGTGCCTGCTCCCGGCCGCCTGTAGGAAGCTCATCCTGCTGTCCGTTGCCGTTTGGATCATCATCCCGGAAGGCTTCCAGCACTTTTACATACTCCTCCTGGGTCGCAGGCATTTGCAGACCCAGCTTGTCGAGCCAATCCTGGCGCATCATCCCGGCATATCTTCCGTAGTCAACCATACCCGGAATATAATAGATTTTGCCCTGGCCTGTAGGATCATTTGCCTTGACGATATCCCACATATCCTGCGGGATGGCATTCCATAGGTTCGGTGCATACTTAGGCAGTAGTTCTGTCAGATCGGCAAGCGCACCGTTTTTCGCCAAGCTGTCTTCAAGACCCTGCTGCGGCAGGAAAAGGTCCGGCATTTCATTCGCGGCAATCTTCAGATTCAGCTGGTTAAGATAATTCGTCCCCCCGTTCCATTCCACATATGGATGCAGGACGCCCACACCAAGCTTTTCCTTGTAGAATTCGTACAGCTTACTTCCCTTGATGATTGGCTTATACCCGATGTTCGTACCCCAGACTTCAATGTCGACAATTTCATCTCCGCTAGCAGTCTGATTCTGGTCTTGATTCTGGTTAGCGGCTGTGGAATCTCCAGTATTGTTATTATTCCCGCTGCAACCGGTTATGGTGGTAATAGCCAGGGCACTTGCCGCCAACATCAACCCAATCTTTTTGAATTTCATCTTTTTCCCCCTCAGCATATTCTTATTGAATCCGCTTACAATTCAAATAATACAATCAGCCACTCCCATGCTCAAATGGGCATTTTTAAGTTTAAACATGTCATTTTTAATAAAATAAAAGCCATTCCTAAGGGAATGACTAAGTACATTCAGATGTTCGGCAGATTCTTGCGGAAATCTCTAGGTTTACAACCCGTGAACTTTTCAAACATCCGAGCAAAATGCTGCGCATCTGAGTATCCGACCATCTGGCAAATTTCGTACACTTTCAAATCTGTATTCTCCAGCAGTTCTTTTGCTTTATCGATTCTTATCTGTGTCAAAAAATTCAAATAGTTATCTCCCGTCTTACGTTTGAACAACTGGCTTAAATAATAGGGACTGATGAAGAAACGCGCAGCCAAATCGGCAAGACTGATTTGTTCATTGTAATGCTTGGAAACATATAACTTAATCTCTGAAATAATATCTTTTTTTTGCGCCAAATTATGCTCTACTTTGAAACGGATGATCCCCCTAATGACATGAATCATCCACTCCTCCAGATACTCAAGCGTCCTAAACCGTGAAATGCCCTCCAGAGATAAAATCGGACCGCCAACCAGATCATTCTGCTGCAGTTGCTGAAAAGACAGCTTCCGGATACTTGACAGAAGAATGGTTAAACACCATTGCTGGAGATCTGCAGGGTTCATCCCCGGCTCAGCTGTCATTCCCCGGAAAATCTCACGGATTATAGCCACACATTCCTCCTCATGCATGTTATCGAGAGCTTCTTCCAGTCTGGTTATAGCTTCCTCGGGAACGGCGTGGCTGCGGTCTGTTATTTTCATAATCTCCGTAAAGGAGATCACGGATTTTCCTCCCTTAATTACTTTGTAACTTAGTGCATTTCGTGCTTCTTCGAAAGACTGACATATTCCTGTTGTTCGCTTATACACTGTACCAATTCCCACGCTGATTGACAGATTCAGCTCCCGGTAGACCGCCTGTTTCATCTCTTGAATCACATGAAGCAATCTTCCATGCAAAATATTGCTGTTATGTGCAATCACAATGGCAATTTGCGGGCCGAAATACCGGAAGCGGTATACTTGGCAGTAATTTTTCAAAGCCTGGTCTATCAGTTGGAACAGTGGCTGAAAACCAAGCTCCTTCAGCGCATCAGTGCTGCCATCAATTTCAATCAGGATCGAATTGAACCAGATGCCAGCTGTAGGAATTTGAGCACTGCGAAGCAGCTCATCCACCAGACTGGTCTGATCATTCCCGATATCAAGGATGTCCCGTAAGGTTTCTTCCTGAATCCGGCTATTCATTGCATGCTTTAATTCGTCTAATCCCTGTAACCTGATCCTGTCTGCACGAATCCGTTCAATAACCTGGTTCACACTGTCACGCAGTTCTGCTTCCTCTACCGGCTTGTTGATGTAGAACTGCACTCCCAGCTTCATCCCTCTTCTCGCATACTCAAAATCTGCATATCCGCTTAACAGAATGAATTTAGTCTGAACTTTTGTTTCTTCCAGCATTTTAATCATATCGAGTCCATCTGCTTTGGGCATACGGATATCCGTTATTGCAATATCGGGACGGAGCTTTTGAATCATTTCAAATCCGTCAAGCCCATTATAAGCTTCTCCGACAACCTTGCATTCTGGAAGATAGCGGCTAATGATCTTTTTGAGCCCTTCCACAATACCCTTTTCATCATCTATTATTACTACTTTCATCCTAAACCCCTCCTGCTTTCTTGAGCATGCTGCCGATATATCAAACTTTTGGGATCAATATTTCAATTTTCGTTCCTTCCACAGCTCCGGGTATAATGGTTAAATAATACCGGTCGCCGTAATGAAGCTTAATGCGTTCCGCAATATTTTGCAGTCCCAATCCTTTTCCAGCCTGCTCACCAATGCTTTCAAATTTGTATTTATGTGAATCCGCTCCGTCTAGAAGAGCACGCAGCTCAGATTGTTTGTCCGGGCTCATACCAACTCCGTTATCCATAATCCGAAATAACATTTCTCCCTGTTCCGTCCAACTACCCTCAATCCTGATGTCCATAATACGGCCGTAGTCCTCAAATCCATGATTTATGCTGTTTTCAACGATTGGCTGAAAGACTAGAGGGATTATGCTGCACTCCAGCATTTCATCAGGTATCTCAATCTCAAGCTTAAACATATGATCAAAACGGATATTCTGGAGCTGCAGATAATTAGCTGTGTATTCCAGTTCATGCTTAACTGAATGCTGTTTACCTTCTTTGGCTAAGGCTAGCCGGAACATGCGCGCCAGAATTTTAATCATGTCTGCAGTCTCGTCATCATCCTTCACCAGTGCCTTCATACGAATGGACTCTAACGTATTGTAGAGCATATGAGGGTTGATTTGATTTTGGAGAGCGATGAATTTTGCCTGCCGCTGTTTGATTTCTCCGATATACACATCCTCTATTAAAGTGCGGATTGTTGTGATCATTTTGTTGTAACTGTGCACCAGGCTTCCGATTTCATCATTAGCCTGCTCTTTCTCTATAGCCAGATACTGGCCTACTTCAGCCTGCTTCATACTTCTCCGGAGCGCCTTTATAGGCTTTGTAATCGTATAGCTTAAACCAAATGAGAACAGCGTTATAACCAGACAGCTCATCAGAATGACAACGACAGTCATAACTTTAATTTGATTAATTTTTTGCAGAAGCCTTGAGCGGGGGATGTCAGTCCTAATTAACAACTCCCCTTGAGATGTCTTTCCCAATAACACAATATGATTTTTGATTTCGTTATTCTTGATATAGCTAGCGCCTGAGTCCAGAACTTGCTTCCAGGATAACTTTCCGCTGGCAGCATCAGAATGGTAAACTATTTGTTGCTTAAGATTAGTAATAACTACACTTATTCCATACTTGTCCCGGGCCAAAATAAACTCATGATCAAGCTGCAGCAATGTAAAGGGATCTAAATCAATAAGCAGCATTCCTGCATATGCACCATCTGAACTGAATAGCACTCTTCCCGCTGTTACAACCGCTCCCTCCCCTTTATCCTCATAGTAGGAACGGTCATGCAGTCCGGTAATGAAGAAGGTTTCATTGGAATCGCGAAGCCCTCTGTACCACTCCTGGGACAACAGCATGTTCTCATTCACTTTGTTTGTTGAACTGCTGTACTGATACACGCTGTTATCCCTGCTAACCAGCATCACCGTACTCATTTCCGATTTGAGCAATGAGACCCGCATCAGCAGCCGCTGCACAGCAAGTCTTTGATTAACTAATTCGTCAAAAGGCAAATTTTGTGTTTCGCCGAGACCGTATATGATGTCGTTATCTACGAGTACTGATTTCGTAACCTCCTCATATTCTTTAAGAAATTCGTTCAAGGTAGTCTTGATTTGGGAAGTATACAAGGAGGCAAATTCCTGAGAAGAGTCCTCTAACCCTTTCGCGGATTGCTGAAATATGAATGCGCTTACAGATAATAGAGGAATAACACATACCAATACATAACCGAGCATTAACTTATTTTGTAATTTCATATTTTTTAATCTTGTAAATATTCTTCTTCTCCAGCGCTTTCGGGTTTGTTCCATACAGGGCCCTTCCTTCATTAATGTTCCATTAATAATACACATTGTAAGGCATCATAGCTACAGGATAAGATTGCTGCTGATATCCAATTAGTTATACAAGAAAATATACTATAAGGAATTAATAATAAAAGAGGGGTTTTTAATTTTTTTCAGGGACATTTACATGATTTTTCTGTTTCTAGATATGAGAACATGCCGAAAAACCGAGCCCAATAAGGGATCGGCTTTTTGGCAATCAAGCGCTCACGACAGTGCAAAGATCCTAAATAAATTCAGAGGTTTATCTTGCCGGCTTCTACATCCCCATTGCTTGTGTGACCGTAATAAATATAACTGGGATCAGTAACGCCGGAATCAGATTCATTGTCTTAAACTTTCCGATGCCAAGAATGTTTAAGCCCGAGCAGAATATCAGCACTCCGCCAACAATCGATATTTCAGTCAGCAGTTCAGGTGTAATGAAACCGGACAACACATTTGCCAATAAGTACAGAGAACCTTGCAAGCAAAAAAGCACCACTGCAGACAAGATGATTCCGATACCAAACGTAGATGCTAATACAATTGAAGTGACTCCATCGAGAATTGCGTTGGTGAATAAATAGGTGTGGTTCCCGTGCAGTGCACTCTCTATGGGTCCCAGGATAGACATTGTTCCAAAACAAAACAGCAATATTGCTGTTGATAATCCTTCCGACAGATTCCCCTTTGAAATTTTGCTAATCAGATGTTTGAATTGCTGTTCCAAATTAAGCATCTGACCGATGACACCACCCAGAGCCAGGCTCACAATAAATAAAACGGGATACTGGCTGTCCGACATATACGTGACTGCCGAGTGGATACCAAGAGCAGCAGCTGCCAGACCCATTGCCTGCATAAGAATATCCTGGTAGGACTCATTCAAACTTTTCTTAAACAAACTTCCGGTCACGCTGCCTGCAATAATAGTTGCTACATTAACAATTGTTCCAATCATTGTCGCTCTCTCCTACGATTCTATTGCAAATAGCATAAACCCTCCATCTACTGGAGGGTCAATGTTTTTTTATCGGCAACTGAATCTCGGTAACGAATCTGGAGGCATCCTGCGTAAGTCCGTAATCAATGTATGTAATTTCGAGTGCGTCATCTGCCAAAGCGTATCCCTTCTCATTAACGTAAGCCAGTAATTTTTGGTAATAGGGGGTTGAATCCGTATGCGTGCCTATAAACCGCATCGTTAGATATTTTTGCTCAGGGAGAAATTTCACTTCATTCCCCGCAGACTTATCCGGTTCTATGAACAAAAAGAGGGAATTATACTCATCGAATTTACTTTGCTGCAGACTATTAACTGATATCGTTAGTCCGACTTGTCCGAGAAAAATGCTCGATTTCATCTTGCTCTGATTTTCTAAAAGACGAATTGGCATCTCCAGACTATCATTCTTATGAATCTTCTGTTTCAACATAATGATAAGTCGGGCTGGAAGCTGCACTTCCCGGACCTTAAAGTACTCCTCCCCTTTGGCCGCATCTTCAATCTGCTGGATCCGGTTAGTAATTCTCTGTTGAATCTGTTTGAACTCAAGAATCTTTTCTTCCGTTCTGCGCTGCTGCTCCTTTAATAAAATTAATATATGCTCAATATCCCTGTCGTCCAGAAACTGCCTAATTTCCTTCAACGGAATATTTAGCGCTTTCAGGTAGAGAATCGTGTTCAAGCGTTCGAACTGGCCAAGCGAATAATACCGGTATCCCGTCACTTCATCCACAAACGCTGGTACAAGCAGATCAATTTCATCATAATAACGCAGCGTCCGGATATCGATTTGAAAGAGCTTTGATATTTCCCCGATCAAAAACATGGTGTTCATTGTTCAACCTATCCCTTTCCACATGGATCCTTTTAATATAGCTGTTCGATCTCTAAAGTGACAAGCTTTTATTTAGTATTCTTGGTTTCCATCTTTTCATCCTACAAGCCCAATTAAAATATTCTTCAGAGCACCATTGAATTATCCTCCCTCTTCAAATCTTTCGTTCTTTTCTTAAATATGCAAACAGCGCGTGCCGATACTTAAACCGGTGCGCTGTTTGAGTTTTTCCTGAAATTGTTTTGAAAACCCTTATAACATGACCCGTTCGCCTGCTCGCTTACTCGCCACAAAGATATTGCAGTCGTCGGCATAGCGTACAAACCATAGGCCTAGTCCGGTCAATTCCTTATCCAGATCTTCCAATAGTTTTTAACATCGTAAAACTATTTCCTCCCTTCATCAGTCTAACCATTAGCTATGAAAGATCAACGTGCTTGATCAAGTACCAGGCCTGGTATACGTGCAGTGACTCTAATACTTATGTTTAGAAGGGGGTTTACGAAGAGTAATGAGATTTAACAACATAAAATTAAAAGAAGAGCAGTACAGCGAAAAGCTCGGAGTAATTCGGGATAAGCTATACCGCCTCGCTTACTGTTATGTAAAAAATGAGCAAGAAGCGCTGGACATCGTATCTGAGGCTACTTACAAAGGGTACCTCGCTTATGGCAAAATGCAGTCCGTGACCTATTTTGATACCTGGATGTCACGTATTGTGATTAATACAGCTATTGATCATGTACGCCGCAACAAGCGGACGGTCTATATCGAGGATCATGGAAAAGAGCTTGCGGCTACTGAACGGGGAGCGACGCTGGAAGAAAGAATGGATTTGTATGATGCACTGGACCGGCTCGTACCAGAAGAGAGAACTTATATTATTTTGAAATTCTTTGTGAATCTTCCCTTTAGGGAAATGGCGCAAGTGCTTTCTCTATCGGAAAATACAGTCAAATCTAAATTTTACCGTATTATAAAAAAATTAAAACATTATTTGATTGAGGGAGAGGTTGATAACGTATGATGGGAAAAGATCGTTACGAGAATATCAAAATTCCTGAACAGCTTGCCAGCGTCATTTATAATGCTCAAAAAAGCGCATCCGCTCGTAAGAGATCCCTTAGAACAATGCGCTTCGCTTCATTAATTGCGGCCTGTATTATGCTCCTATTCACCGTTAACATCCCAAGTGTATCACACGCGATGTCTAAAATACCTGTAGTTGGGAAGATTGTTCAGGTTCTGCAATTTGGCGGAGGTGGCGAGCGGACAGACGGCGCCAGAGTGGGAACGGAAGCGGCAGAGAATACACTTAAAATTCATTTTAGTTCTGGGAACGAGCCTGTTGCCAATGTACCTTCCTATACAGTTGAACAGAAAGGTGCACCTAACCGTCTAATCTTTACGTTCAATGGTACCCGTCAATTTGATTATGAAACGATTGAGAAAGATTTGCATACTCTTCCCCTAGTGAAGGATGTTTATCGCAATATCATTTTGGATGACTCGGCAATGCGTTTCGTCGTTGAACTGAAAGATGGTGTAAAGCATTCCATATCTGAATTTAAAGATCCTGGATATCTTGAACTGAAGCTGACTCCAAACGGCGAATCGGCGCCGCCTCATGAGGTTTTCTCTATTCGTACGGGAGAAATGTTGTTAGGAGAGGAAATGGGTATTCTCGAAGAGCTATATCCAGATGAGGATATCTCCTTTATAAAAACAGCCACCGGTAATTTCATCGCGGTCATTGGCGAATATGATACTGTTGAAGAAGCCAAGAATAAGCTCAAAGAAATTACAGAGCATGAGTTCTATAACGGTGAATTTTATGTAGACAGCTGGATGAGTAACGAAAGCCCGAAATGATAAGCTAATCAAGTGGAAATACTTTGATGAACAACCTGACTAGAACGAGGCTTATGATGATGGTGGAAAGCTTCTCCCATGGTGTAGTCATACCATCCAGAATTTCCAATTATCACCCAATCGTCATTTAGCATAAAAAGGGCGCTCAGATAGGCAGCCATCAAATGTCTGTTAGGCCTTGTATATCTCCCAGGTATTGGTTATTTTATTTGTTTCACTCCAATAATCATGATTTCCGGGTACAAACAACACTGGAATACCGGTATTGTCCCGCAGCACATGCAGCACATCCAGGCTGAGATTCATATCATTTGAAATGCAAAAAGAAGAGCAGATTTAGCCTTTGAAGAGAACTGCGAGAGAACTCGAAGAGAAAAATGAGAGAACTAGTCCGCTCCCTACCATTGACAATATGTTCGAAGCAAACTCCGGGGAGGTTTTTACAATGACATAAACAAATTACTGCGTCCCCAATACGCCATTCCTCAAAGTAGTTATCTTTCCAGTCATGCATAGATGATGTTAATTGTTGCTATATGCATCTTCGCCTTCAAATATCAGTAAGAACAGCATAGCTTGTAATGACAAACAGCGCGCACCGTAATATGCCAGTGCACGCTAATGATCAGTTATTCTCCTCTGTATAGCTCAGCTTTGTTTCAATCTGGGCAAGTTCCGTTGCTCCATTGACTGTATGCTTCCAAAATCGTGCTCATCCTGAGATTATCCGTAGCGCGGACGAGATAGTCAGCTTGATGTAAAGATTCCGCTGATCCGATGCCTACCGCGAACATGCCTGCCCGTTTAATAGCCTCAATGCCTGCAGCCGAATCCTCTATCCCAATGCAAGCCTTATACGGAACTTTCAGATAATCCGCTGCATCGGTGAAGGTTTCTGGATCCGGCTTGCCATGCCTGATGTTGCTCGCGTCAACAATATAGTCAAAAGCACCGGTCAACTCCAGGCGCTCCAGTACGAACGGAGCGTTTTTGCTCGCCGAGCCAACGGCCAGCTTAATGTTCGCTGCCCGCAGCTCCTTAATCAATGTGTCGATGCCGGGCAAAATATCGTTTGGCGAGATAGACTGAATTAACCATGTATAATGTGTATTTTTCTTGGCCGCCAGCCGCTCCAGTTCATCGATCGGCCGTACCGGTTGCTTAGGTGAAGAAGCAATGATCCGCTCTAGCGACTGCAGTCTACTGACTCCTTTCAGTTGCTCATTCAATGCCCTGTCAACTTCAATTCCAAGCTCTTCGCCGAGCTGTTTCCAGGCCAGGAAGTGAAATTCCGCCGTATCTGTAATCACCCCGTCCAGATCAAAAATTACCGCTTTGGGAAGATTACTCACTGCGCCCCCACTCCTTGCTTCAGCCATTTCATACTCAGTTGAAACCACTCGGAGAGATGCAAGTGCTGTAACTGCTCCGCCGCTTTGACCGTTTCATCGGCGAGCGACATGCCATGCGGCCCTTTTTCGAACATATGCAGTTCACAGGGTACCTCATTGCGGAATAATGCCTCAGCCAGGCCAAATAAATCCGTCGGTAGAATC
Source organism: Paenibacillus paludis (assembly GCF_042610515.1). Classification (NCBI taxonomy): domain Bacteria; kingdom Bacillati; phylum Bacillota; class Bacilli; order Caryophanales; family Paenibacillaceae; genus Paenibacillus; species Paenibacillus paludis. Next base: position 18,884 of record NZ_JBGJZP010000029.1, on the reverse strand, counting down.
ACCGTATCTTGATAAGTGCCCCAGATGAATGTGCGGGGAAGCTCTGAATGGATATAATGCAGCAGATTTAAAGAATCTTTCTCTTCATCCGACAAATTTTCTTTGCCCATAAGGATTTCACGGATGCTTGGCCCTCTCATATCGGGCATCAAGCCTTTCTCCATCAGTTCAATGACGAAATCGGGAGTTTTCTCGGAACGAGGTTCCAGTGTAACCGCCGGATAGCCAAGCAGTATTTGATTGGGCTTGATTTGGGAGGCGCTTAATCCCGTACCTTCATTAAGTAGGGGCTGATTATGATAAATCCCCAGACTAAGCGCAAGATTTCCGCCGGCAGAGAAGCCAACCACTGAAATATTGTCTTTGTCCACAAGCCATTCATCCGCATGTTCCCGAATGAGAGCCATCGCATGGGCCAACTCTAGCAGCGCAGTAGGAAACGGATTATCAATTTTTACAGAATAGGACAAGACAAAAGCGTGGTAACCCATTCTGCTGTATGCGAGCGCTACAGGTTCTCCTTCATTTTGGGAAATGACGTTATAACCGCCGCCAGGGCAGATCACAACAGCTGGACGCACCAGGTTTTTTCGGTCGAATTCTCCATCATCCAGAATATAGGTGGTGAGTGTAGCTGCTGAGTTATCCAGCAGCGGAAGCTTTTGATGAATCACAGTAAATCCCCTCTCTATAATTTTGTATCCCATTTATCGCAAAACGGATCAACAGGGCTCTTGCCTGCAAACTCCGATACGCCCATCAGCTTCTCAATCAGCAGCGGCAATGTATACTCATTGACTCCATAAGTGTTAATGTAGGTCTTGACACGCGGAACATCAAGTAGATGATATGGGTTCTCTGTAGAAATAAACACTGTCGGAATGGAATTAATATAATTTGGAACATTGATGCCCATCGGATTAAGCCACTCAATCCGGACAGCTGTCTGATTGGACTTGGTTGCCAGATTACACAGATAGACTATAATATCATAGCTTTTTATCATTTCTGTAAAAGAGCCCTGCAATCCTTCGTAGACGCCCGTTGGCTCAAAAAGGGTTACGGAGAATCCCTCGTTCTCGAGCAGTGGAATAAATGAAGCCGCCAGGCCACTGGTCTTGTTGTAACCTAGCGCGTTAGCCTCACTCTCGATGCCGTAAAGCAACACACGAGGGAAACGCTCCGGTATAATTGGGAATACTCCCTCTTCCTCTTTGACTAATGTGATTGATTGATCAGCGATGGCTCTGGCAGTTTCCCGGTGGCTATCATGCCTAAGCACCTGTTCAGCCTTGGCAAGTACCGGTACATTCTCCCGCTCATGCAACTTGAGTGATGCCTTGAGCCCCAGAATGCGGAGAACAGCCTCATCTAATCTGTTAGTGGAGAGCATGCCTGCCGCCAGACCTTCCCGCATAAACTTCACATCTTCTTCCAGGTTTTTCGTGAACAGGAACATATCGCAGCCGTTTTCAATCGCCCGGGGCACCAGCTCATTTCTCGGCATCGGAATGTTCATCCCCGCCATCGTTGTCGCATCGGTGATAATCAGTCCATTGAAGCCAAGCCGTTCCCGCAGCAGCCCACCAAGCAGCTCGCTTGCCAGTGATGCGGGCAGAATGTCCTCATCGCGAAGAGACGGATTCAAAAGTTTGGAGTATTCAGGAAGGACAATATGCCCGACCATGACCGTCTTGGCTCCTTCATCGATCAAATGCCGGTACACACTTCCGAAGGTATGGTCCCATTCTTCTGTTGTTAAGGAATTAACAGAAGTCACAAGATGTTGATCTCTCTCATCCACACCGTCGCCAGGAAAATGCTTGATCGAAGCAGCCATGCCCTGCTCCTGGCAGCCCTTCACATAAGCAGCCCCCATTGTTTTAACCCGCTCCGTGCTGCTCCCGAAGGTTCTTGTATTGGTGATGGGGTTGCGGAAGTTGAAGTCAATGTCGACAACGGGAGCAAACGCATAGTTGGCGCCTACGCTACCGCCTTCAATGGCGCATATTCTTCCTAATTCGTAAGCCAACTCATCGTTTCCGGTTGCGGCAACTGCCATATTCGAACCAACTTTGGTGCCGTCACTAGTTATGCCCTGTCCGCCCGCCTCCAGATTGGCGGCTATAAGCAGAGGAATCTGCGCCGACTTCTGCAGGGTTGATACAGTGGCAACCACTTCTTCCTTGGCCATAGAACGGCACATCAAACCTCCGATGCCAATCTCTTCTGCAATATGCTTCAAGAACGGTTCATCCTGTTTGTAGCCAACCATGAAAAACAACTGCCCGATCTTTTCCTGCATCGTCATTTTCTCGAATGTCACTTGTACCCATTTCATGTCTTCTTCATTCAGATTAAATGGCTTCTCTCTCAAACGGTTAATATCCACTTCTCCCACTCCTATCTTTATTGCGATTGTCGCCTAATGTTTTTGTTTTTGGCACCGATTCTGATTTTCTTGGAAAATTCGCGTATCTTCTCCTGATTAGAGGTATATCCCATGAAAGCCACAATGAACACACCAAGATTAACGGTCTGTATAGAGCTGTCAATCCCCATGACGACCATCCCATAGGATAGGGCATTCATTCCCAGCGCACCGGCAAAAATCCCAAGGGGGATATTCGAGAAACGCGCCAAATAAAGTCCAACCAATACCGGCCCCATTGATGAGAACATCAGCGAGGTGGAGCTCAGATTGTTAGCCGGTGACACCAATACCGTGGAGGCATTGATAACAGCGGCAACGCCGAGCAATGCACCCACTATCAAATAAGTAATAATAATATTCTTTTTCTCTTTAACACCCATATTGACCGCCAGACGGGGACTAGCCGCAAGTGAACGCATATCATAACCAAATTTCGTCCTGCCCAGCAGAATATAGAACAGCGTCATAGTAATCAGCAGCACAACATATATCCATGGAGACCGGGCAAAAATAGTTAGTTGGGGATGCATGTACAGTTGTGTCCCAGTCCCGCCATAGACGATGCCCGACAACGCTTCGTACACCATCACTACACCAAGTGAAACAATGATGGTCGGAACTCTGATTGCCAGGTAAAGAACACCCTCCAGCAGACTAAGAACCACCGCAATTCCCATTGTCAGCAGTAAAAGTGTCATTGGACCCCCGTCCAAATCGATCGCCAGATTACTGCCAATTATGCCTGAGAGAATAATAATAATCCCTGGTGCGAAGTCCCATCGCGCTCCCGACAAGGGCAACGCGATGGCATAGGCTATAATCGTGGATAGCACGCTATTTCTAATGATTCGGTCAAATGCCCCTGATGTTGCATAACCTGACCGATCCATCATGAAGGTAATTAGCAGAAAGATTACATATACTAATACTGGGAACAAAAATGTTTTGAGCAAACCCCAAACTCTCTTAATCCAAAGATTCTTCATGCACTCACTCCGTTACATTGGGACACGTAAGGCCATCCCCTGATCTATTCATTTCTGGCCTGTTGAATTTCTGGCAAAGTACGGCTGGTTAATGCCTGCAGCGATTCCCATGTAGCGGATTCGTTGAAGCTCAGCATTACTTTCTTAAGTTCATCAGCGGTAACCGAACCTTTCGACTTGTCGGATGGAATCACATATTTGTTGAAATTATCAGTTTCTTCTACTGAGCTCAGCGTTACATAGTTGACTCTTCCATTAGGCTCCCAATCGGAATACACTTTTCCATGAATCCGGTCGTACAGCTGCGCAAAGGCGTTGGCTACAATCTGCGTGTAATTGTTTGTTCCAGCCATCAAGACATTGCCACTCGCAAGACCCGAACTTGTAGAGTTGTTATAGCCTAGCGCAAGCAGATGGATTCCGGGAGAAGAGCTGTTCAGGATAGCCGGATAAACAAAGTCCATCCCTGAACCCAGACCAAAGATCGTATCCACTTTCGGATGCTCGGAGATGATTTTGGTTACTGCATCACTTGCGTTCTCTGGCGCGAAGGAATGGTATTCCGTTGGATAGATAGTAACTTGATGGTCAACGTCCAATTCTTTCATTTTCTCAGTCAGACCCGAAATGATTGCCGGAGCGTCCAAGAAAGCAAACTCAGGAAATGAAGTGACTCCGATATTTCTGGCCCCTGCCCGGTAAGCCTGCTCAGCATACAAGGCACCCAAGTCCGCCGGGTTGTCGCCGAATTGCTTGATCCCTCCGACAAAGTAGTCACTGGCTATACTTCCATCCACATCCCCCAGCGCTACCGAATAATACACACCAGCTTCTTCCGCCAAGCTCACACTTTGTTCAAGCGCGGTATCATAACCGCTTATGACTCCATCCACACCTGAGGCAAGAAGATTCTCAAGACCTTTAATATGGTCCTCCTCGCTTGAACCCACGGTTGCATAATTGAACTTCACATTGAAATTTTCTTCCAGATAGGAGCCGTAAGATTTGATTTCCTGGCCTTGAATATCCGTATAATTGTACAACATGACCCCAATGTCAATCTGATCCTTCTCTTTGCCGCCTGTATTATTGGCTTTGTCACCACAGCCGGTGAGAACGATTCCAACCAGCATCATAAGCACGCTTAGAATAAGGGTTACTTTACTTTTTTTCATTGCTTATCCCTCTTTTACATGAATTTTTTAGAATTACCGGGGCATAACCTCAGAAGAAGGACGCTTGAGCAGCAGGAACACCACGAGCAAAAATACAACACCTTTCACCAAGGAGACCATTTCAGGAGCTACTCCCACCATGACCAACCCGTTATTGAGCAAAATGTAAGTAATGCTGCCTACAATCGCCGAACTCATTTTCGCTTTGCTGCCTCCGTTCAGGGATAAACCACCCAGAATGAGGGCCACAATGACATCCATCTCCATTCCGGCTCCCGTGTTCTCGCTGATGACCGTTGAACGAGCTAAAGATAAGATGGAAGCAAAGCCTACCAGCACACCTGCCAGAGCATAGCCGGTAATTTTAGCCTTTTTCACCTGTACCCCGCTTTGCATAGCTGCCAGGGAATTGTCGCCAATGGCCCGGTTATATTTACCAATCTTTGTGTAATGAAACAGTACGATTCCTATCAGACCTATTAGAATAAGAAAAATCAGAATAAACGGAATGTTTCTGCCGAGCAGCTTGAGCTGTTCTGTATCCACAACGCTAAGTTTTTCGGTCGCAGTCGATACCTTATAGGTCACCAGCCCTCTAGCAATAAACATCACCGAGAGGGAGGAAATCACCGACATCAGCCCAAACTGTATAGCGATAAACACATTAAGCAGATAACAAATGACGGATACGACAATGGCTGCTAGGATGCCAACTGCAAGCGGTGCTCCAGCATTCAGCGTATAAACCGCAGTTAAGGAGCTCAGCGCCATAACCGCCCCTACTGATATATCCATGCCGCCATGGGAGAAGATAAAGACCATTCCTACTGAAATCGTGAATAGTACAGCAAGCTGCTTGATAATCGTCCGCAGGTTAAAGCTTGACAGCAAGTCCCCACCGGTCAATAGGGCAAAGACTACGATGACAAGCGCCAAACCTGCATATTGAATTAATGTATTTTTATTTTTTTTTAGAAAGCCGAGAGTGCCCGGGAATCTTCCCCTGCCGAGTCTTCCTTGTGTAGCTGTATTGCCGTGTTCCATTAAGCTCCCGCCTTTACTCTAAATCATGTGTTCAATTAGCATAGCCTCACTGAGATTCTCCGCCCTGGAGAACTCTTTGCATATTCTCCCGTCCTTCATCATCAGAATCCGGTCGCTCATACCAATCAGTTCCGGTAATTCCTCTGAAATCATCAGTATGGAATACCCTTCTTTCTTCAAAGTATAGAGCAACTGGTACATAGTGGTTTTAACACCTACATCCACACCTCGGGTAGGACTGTCTAAAATCAGAATTTTCGAGTGGTTCCCGATCCATTTGCCGAAGGACACTTTCTGTTTATTGCCTCCCGACAATTCCCCTACGTTCTGATTCATACTGCTGGCTTTAATCTTCAACCCCTCAATCTGTCTCAAGGCAAACCGTTTCTCTTCGCCGGGCAGAATCAAACCAAAGTGTGAAAGCTGGTCCAGCGCGGACAAAACCAGATTATCCTTGATCGACGCTTCCATAATTAGAGTTTCTTTATCTCTGTCCTTGGATACATAACCGATCCCGCTGGCCATTGCCGCCTTAATACTCTTCAGGTTGCGGGGAATAGCAGGAGTGCCGTCCTCCTTATTCTCATAGACCAGGACCTCTCCCTTCACTGGCTTTAGACCCCCATACAATAACTTGCCCAACTCATGCATTCCACTGCCTGACAGCCCGCCTATCCCCAGAATCTCACCTTTGTGCAGATCCAACTGGATGTCCTTCAAAACGGAGCTGCTGACATTCCTGACCTGGATCATAACCTGATCGTCATAGGAACCATCGTAATCAACCCGGTAATAATTTCCTTCAATGACCCTGCCTACCATGGATTGCTTAATGTGATTCTCATCAAAATCCTGCTTCTCAATGCTTGTAATCAGTTCGCCGTCCCGCATGACCGTCAGCACATCGCAAACATCCATCAACTCACTAAGATCGTGGGAAATAAACAATACGGCCTTATTCTGGTCTCTAAGCCTGCGCATAATCTGGTGGATCAGAACTCTGCCTTCATGCGACAAAGCGGTAGTTGTCTCATCAACAATGAACAATGTAGGATCATAGTACAGGGCTCTGGCGATTTCGATCAGCTTTCTCTGCTCAAAACCTAGCGTATACATGGGTCTGGTTACATCGAGCTCACGCAGCTCAATCAGTTCCAGCGCTCGCTCCGCTTCCTGATTCATTCGTTTATAATCGACGAATCCCCGCTTAACAAACCGCTGCTCCTCACCAAGAAACATATTCTCTGCAATTGACAATTCGGGAATGGTGCCCGTCTCCTGCACAATCATTGAAATCTTATGCTCCCTCGCATCGAGTGTGTCCTTGGGACGGTAGGTTGCGCCATCAATACGCATTTCACCGCTCGTGACGGACAACAGGCCGCTCATCATGGCCGAAATGGTTGATTTACCGGAACCGTTCTCTCCGATAAGACCTCGAATTTCTCCAAGCTTTACATTCATGCTGACCTGATTAACAGCGGTTACATCATTAAATTTTTTACTTATCTGCTTGGTCTCCAGAAAAACTTGCTTATCCATATCCAACATCCCTTTTGCCATATGATATCGCTTACCCCACGAATATATCCTAACATGTACTACAGCTAATCTTAACTGTCCATGTTAACTAGATTAGAGCATAAATTTAATCTATAATAAGAATCCAAGTACTTCCTATTGCAAATTTCGAGCTTTCAGATTAAATAAGTGCCTAATATATTGCCATTGAAGATTAAATAACCACCTATAGAAAGAGGCGATAATATGGAATTCCGACACGAGGTTATTAGTTTCCCCAAACAACTGCCTATTAAATTCTTCCTTCACCGCATCGGGCATGTTAACCGCCACTGGCATCAATCGTTGGAGCTTATTATCAATATCAAAGGAAAAGTGCATATAACTGTCAGCAACTTGTCCTATGAGCTTGGACCCGGAGATATTATTCTGATTAATTCTAACGAAGTTCATGAGCTGCATGCGGATAATGCGACAATGATAGCATTACAAATCAAACTTGAATTGCTTAAAGAATCAACTATGGATATTCAGAGAATGTATTATGACTGCAACTCAGCCCGTTCCGGTGACTCAGAGCGATTCAAAAATATTAAGCGGATCGTTGCCCAAATTCTGAAATATAATATAAACTCCAACGAGTATATCGATCTCAAAAATATTTCACTGGTGTATGAGCTGATCTATGAACTATGCTCCAATTTCAGCAGTGACAAGGAGGAAGGTCTCAGCTACTCCCAAGAGAATCTGGATAGGCTGAGCCGAATACTGGATTATGTCAACAGCAAATACAATGATCGAATCTCTTTGCAAAATGTGGCCAAAGCAGAATATTTATCCGTCCCCTATTTATCCAAATACTTCAAAACGAGCATGGGTATATCCTTCAGTGACTACCTGAAGGATATCCGCCTGCATCATGCAGTAAATGATCTTACGAATGAGTCGCTGACTATTGACAAGGTGGCGGTACAGAACGGCTTTCCCAATGTCCGATCATTCGTCGTGGCTTTCACTGATAAATACGGGGAAGTTCCGAGTGTATGGAGGAAAAAGCATGCAGGCGAAATTTTGGGAAGCATAGAAGCTACCAAAGAAAAATCCGTGAATTACTATCAGGATGAGCCGCTTTCTTATTATGAGGATATTTCAGCCTTCATAGAGAGCAATCTGGAATCTGCCCCCGTCAATTTGCCTCAGCGGGTGGGCAGCAGTAGAACTTCTTTGATTGAAGTTCCAGTTTCCAACTGCCTGATGGCACTTCACCATCATTTCAAGAACTTTATTGGAGTAAGCCGGGCCAAGGAGGTTCTGCTCGCCGATGTGCAGCAGGCACTGCGCATCGCACAGGAGGAAATTGGTTTCAAATATATAAAAATGCACAGCCTGCTGGATGATGACATGATGGTTTATAGTGAGGACGCAGAGGGAAAAGCAATCTATAATTTTCATTTTATTGATATGGTATTTGATTTCCTGCTCTCCATCCGCCTGAAGCCGCTGGTGCAGTTCTCCTTCATGCCAAAGCTGCTCGCCAGCAATCTGGAGAAAACCGTCTTTTACAATCAAATCAACACCAGTCCTCCGAAGAGCATAGATAAATGGAATCAACTCATCCGGGCGCTGACACTGCATCTAATTCAGCGGTACGGCTTGGGAGAAGTCAAGACATGGCTGTTTTGCGTATGGAATGAACCCAGTTCCTCCAATTTACTGTTTGGCTTCAGCAATGACGACATCTTCAATAAGCTGTACCTTAATACTTATGAAACCGTGAAGAATATTGATCCTTCCATTCCCTTCGGGGGGCCAGCTGCCTTCTCCACCTATAACAAGAACGAAGACTGGCTGTTTCGGTTTCTGGATTTCTCCAGAGCTGCGGGCTGCACGCCGGACTTCATTACAATCCATTATTACGATATCGATTTATGGGATTATAATGGTCAAGATAACCAGTTGAATCTGAGTCCAGTGAGCCATTCCTTCACTGAATTTATTGACCGGCTGAAGCAGCGACTTGAGGAAGCCAAGTTCGACTCACTGCCGGTATATCTCACGGAGTGGAATTCGACAGTCTCCCATAAAGACCTGATGAGTGATACCTGCTTCAAATCGGCTTATATCATTAAGAATCTCACCGAGAACTATGACCGTCTGGATGCTTTTGGGTATTGGCTGTTAACCGATCTGCATGAAGAAAATCTCCTTCCGCAGCAGTTGTTCCACGGAGGGCTTGGCCTCTTCACCTATAACAATATTAAAAAACCGTCTTATCATGCTTTCTTCCTCCTTAACAAACTGGGGGATGAGTTGATTGCGCGCGGCGATGGATATTTCATTACCAAATCACGAACCGGCTTTCAGATTTTGCTGCATAATTATCATCATTATGATGAGGTCTACGCTCAAGGAGTTTCTATAAGTATCTCTTATCACGAACGGTACTCTCATTTCCCGATAAAATCACGAAAGGAGTTTAATTTTGAATTATCGCCGGTTAATGGCAACTATGACTTTGTGCAGCATATCGTGAATCAGCAGTTCGGAAGCGCATTTGACAATGAGAACAGTTTTGGTGCAGCCGCGGGGCATTCTGTTGAAGAAATTAATTATCTGCGCAGCATATCCGTACCTAAACTCAGCAAAAAGTGTGTTACCGCATCGGGTTGTCTCCCGATACAAGTCATCCTGGAGCCATTCGAAATTTGCCTCATAGAACTCATAGAACGATCTGAGTAGATATCCTATGATGAATCAACACTAGTCAATCTAAATGGAAAAGCGATAGAAACTGCATCTCAGTTATGTATTTCTCATTTCTCCAACTGGTAAACTTATGTATTTTTTTTGTAGATCTACCTTAAACTCAGCCAGACATGTACAATCAGACCTCTCACCTCTTCTGCCAACCCACTGTCGAATACCTTGTTGGTGGGATTAATCTCATGCTCTAATTTACTGGCCATTGCCAGGCGAGCAAATGGTAATGAGCGGCCTGTGCCAGTCTTTTACTTGCTAATGGAATCAGCATGAAAGAAATCCAGAAATGGCTGGGACACAGCAACTATTCTACACCGGCTGACACTTATTCTCGTTTGAATACAGCTCGAATGTATCTTCAGCATCAACAATGAACGGTATTCTGATATTTTTAATTAAAAAGATCGCACTGCCCTCAATACTACATGAGAGTCATGCGATCCTCGTTCTCTCCTCCGGAAAAAGGAAAGAACTGCAGGAGAGAACTCAATAAAAAGTTCTCTCCTACACTGTTTCAAAAACCAAGGTTTTTCGAAAAAAAACCTTATAAATCAAGCATACTGAGGCAGGGGTCGAACACGTACGCTACTCACGTAACGCAGAATTTTAAGTTCTGTGCGTCTGCCAATCGTAATTCATCCAAATACACTGATGAATGCCGCTCGACCTATTTCACCACTAACCGGAACAATCCTTGTCCCTACTCTCCATCCGGGAACTCAACAATGCACTTCGTCCACATTTCCACATGGTTCAGCTCCTTCTAATAACATTTTTCCTTTAATCCCTATTTCACAGAAGTAGCCTACAAAAAAGACAAAGCAACTCATCCGCAGACAAGTCGCTTTCTTACGCTATATTATTACCGGATACTTTTTTGAAGTTATCATTTTCAAGCTCACCGCTTCGCCTTATAAAACTCATGATACAGCTTCATCAACGCCCTTTTTTTAATTCTTGAAACGTAGCTGCGCGAGATGCCGAGGTTGCGGTAGATTTTGCTCTTTTCGATTTTAAGATCGACTTCTTTAATAACATCATCAGCTTCGGAGCCAAGGATATCTATAAGAGTGTGAATTTTTTGGAATTATGGACACGATACGATGTCAAAAATAGGACAATCCTTATTCATTCCCCATCGTACTGATATCGATTACAAACCGGTAACGGACATCTGAAGCGAGTACACGCTCCCAGGCTTCATCAATCCGGTCGGCAGAAATAACCTCGATCTCAGATGCAATATTGTGTTCAGCACAGAAATTAAGCATTTCCTGCGTTTCACGGATTCCGCCAATCATTGACCCGGCAAACGAGCGGCGGTGGCCGATCAGCGAGAATACGTTAACTGCCAATGGATCAGCGGGTGCACCGACATTGACTAATGTACCATCCAGCGCCAGAAGCGAAAGATAGGCATCAATATTAATCTGCGCACTTACTGTATTTACGATCAGGTCGAACGAACCGGCAAGCTGCTTAAATGTCTCCGGATCGCTAGTCGCATAATAATGGTCCGCCCCTAAATGCAGACCGTCTTCCTTCTTTTTCAGTGACTGTGATAAAACAGTAACCTCAGCCCCCATGGCATGAGCGATCTTCACAGCCATGTGTCCAAGTCCTCCAAGACCCACCACAGCTACTTTTTTGCCTGGAGCGGCCCCCCAATGGCGCAGCGGTGAATAGGTTGTGATTCCGGCACACAAAAGTGGTGCAGCAGCATCAAGCGGAATAGCGTCAGGAATCCGGACCACGAAGTCTTCTGTTACAACAATGTGAGTGGAATACCCGCCCTGGGTATAGTGCCCGTACCGGTCGATAGCTCCATAGGTGCCTGTACTTCCATTAAGGCAATATTGCTCCTCACCTTTATGGCAATTGCTGCACTCTCCGCAGGAGTCAACCAAGCATCCTACCCCTACCCGGTCACCTACTGAATACTTTGTGACTTCGGAACCGACCTGGCTAACAATTCCGGCGATCTCATGCCCTGGAACGAGTGGATAAGTGACCGGCCCCCACTCCCCGCGGGCTGTATGAATGTCCGAGTGGCAGATCCCAGCGTACTTAATCTCAATAAGAACATCGTGCGGCTGAAGATTCCGGCGCTCAATGGTGGTTAGCTTGAACGGACCTTCCTGGCTGAATGTAGCGCGTGCATTAACTTTTATCATAGTGTAACCTCTCTTCTAGTTAATATTAAAATCTGTAAGACCGGCTTTACAAAACATATGTTATTACTTAAAGTTAACTCTAAGTCAAGCAAAAAATACAATTGAGACTGGAGATACATGATGAAGACATACTCCATAAGTGAAGTTGCAGAACACTTTAACATGACACCACATACCCTGCGTTACTATGACAAGGAAGGTCTTATGCCCTTTATAGAAAGGACCTCCAGCGGGAAACGCGTTTTCAAGGAATCGGATATGGACGCTTTAAAAGTCATTGAATGCTTGAAGTCATCCGGGATGCCGATTAAGGAAATTAAACATTTTATTGAGTGGTGCTCTGAGGGGGATTCCACCTTGCAGCAAAGATATGACATGTTCCTGGAGCGGAAAGCTTCCGTAGAAGCACAGATGGAAGAATTAAAAAAAACGATGGAAGTCATAGAACATAAATGTTTATATTACAAGACCGCCTTGGATAGCGGTACGGAGGATGTTCATAAAAACAATAAAATAAAAAGTTCATCCGCTCATTAGAAATGGACTTTCAAATTCGTAAGCTTCTTGATTGAGGCTGCCATCTTTTCACCGCTTCGCCTTATAAAACTCATGATACAGCTTCATCAGCGCCCTTTTCTCTATTCTTGAAACGTAGCTGCGGCTGATTCCACTATCAATAAAATTAAAGATAGCGAAGATATTTCATTAAGAGCATTAACAAAGTTTATTTCCCCTAGTGATTTTGTGCTGATTGGGGCTTTAAAGAGACAGGTTTACGAAGTGGAGAATTGCATCAACAAGATTAAGGAATTATTATTTATACAGATCCGTTTGCGTAATTCTGATCATCAATTGTTTAAAGATAAAGGGCATACCAGCTTGTTGAATCCAGAATTCCCCAAGGCGTTGCTCAAGCTCTTATTCCAGCGTATCCGGAACTGGAGAGGCGCTTTGAGCGCGACTTTTTTTGAAATATAAGCGTTATATGTTTCACACGATAACTTATCCTTCTATTTCTCGCTGAAACGGTACCGTCCTTAAAAAGGACGGCAAAGCCGTTTCCACTTGTCAATTCGAGTCATGCGGCTCTTGTGTTATAAATGCAGTCCATTTAAAGAGGTTGGGAGGTATAAAGATGCCAAAAACGATATTAGTTGTAGACGACGATGAAGAAATCGTAAAACTCATCACAAAGAGTTTAAGGTACGAGCAATTTGCAATAATTTCGGCATGTTCCGGGAAAGAAGCCTTATCTGCGTTGGAAGAAAACCACATTGATTTCATCGTTCTTGATATAGTGATGCCTGATATGGATGGACATGATGTCTGCAGAAGTATCCGAAAATCTTATAATGTTCCAATTCTTTTTTTAAGTGCGCGTGATAAGGACATTGATAAAATCGTCGGGCTCGAAATAGGAGCAGACGATTACATGACCAAACCTTTCAGTATTCAGGAGCTTGCCTCCAGGATAAAGGCCCACTTCAGAAAAGTGGACAGGCTGTTTAAAGAGTGGGATGAACTTAGTACCAGTAACGAAAAGGCTGATGCTCCGCTCATTTTGAACGATAAGACGTTTGAAGCATTCCTGCATAGCAGGAAGCTCGACTTATCAACGAAGGAATTTCAAATTTTGTCTATTCTTATGCGTCACCCCAATCATGTATTGACTCGTGAGCAGATATATGAAAACGTCTGGGGAGACGAATACGGTGAAATAAATACCGTAACGGTCCATATTAAAAATATCCGTAAGAAACTTGGTCCTGAATATGACTTTATTAAAACCATATGGGGCATAGGATATAAATATACGGAAAGAGCGCAATAGTATGAAACTGAAAATAAAACTTCCCCTCTTATTCCTGCTGATGCTTATAATTTTTATGTTTTTAATTGGAATGTACCTGAAGCTTGTCTTTGCAGTATATTCCCCTATACACAGTTCATTGCTGGACTCGCGATATATAGCATTGCTCCTGCCCATATTTGCCATTGCCTTTTTCATATTTATTATTCTGATTATCTATATTCATTTTTGCATAGAGAAACCCATTCAGCTTCTGAATACCAGGCTGGAAGAAGTAAATATTGTACATCCAATGCCTCCGCTAGCTTTGAGGAGTAATGACGAGATCGGAGAACTTTATAAGCACTTCAATAAGATGGAGCATAGGCTTCAACTCGCCCACAGAGAGCAAACCGATATGATTGCCGCAATCGCCCACGATTTGAAAACACCCCTGACATCTATTAACGGTTTTACCGAACTGCTGGCTGCACACAAGGACTTACCAGAAACTGAAAAGCAGGAATATTATGAATTGATTCAAAGGAAGTCAGAATATATGGTCGAACTCATCAATGATTTCTCCAGCTTCACCAAAGAAAAACTGGAGTTGGAATCCATGGTAGCTAAACCTGTAAAAGCATTAAAATTATTTGAAAAAATTGCCCTTGAATATGAGTACGAGCTGGCGGGACTTGACAACGAGCTTAATTGCCGCCATTCATTCACGGAAAATATATTGCTAATGGTCAATGAACCGATGATCCGTCGGGTTTTCGGCAACCTCTTTAGCAATGCTGTAAGATATGGAGGGAAGAATAAGCTGAAAGTGTATATGACCGGATACCCGCTAGGACATTATGCCTATTTCCAAATCGAAGATAATGGAATTGGAGTGCCGGATAAGGATATTTCTTCTCTGTTCCTCAAATTTTTCACTGTGGATAAATCGCGGCAAATCCAAAAGGGCGGGCTGGGGCTGGGTCTTGCAAGCTGTAAATCCATTATTGAACATCACGGGGGCGAAATTGTTGCCTACCCTTCCGAATATGGCGGTTTGGGGATAAGATTCAGCCTTCCCCGGGCGGCACAACGCTGACTTTATTTTTGCACATCTTCTTTTACAACAAAGTTAAAGGCTGCTGCCAGGTGTGACCACACTCAGGCAGCAGCCTTTTTTTGATTTTTTGCGGTTTATAGTTTTTTATATTCTCTTTATAAACATTTATTTTTCTTTTAAAGAAGCTTTATCTTTGTGTTGTAAAAATATACTTGTAGTAAAAAAACTACAATCACTAGAACTGGAAAAGGAGGATGTTGCAATGTCAATTGAGTTCAGCCGTTGGCCCAGTAACTACATGATGTCATACCAAGTCACCAAAGCTTTGGGTATGGCAAGCCTCGGTGCTACGGACGTCACCGAGATCTACGAGGCCTGCAAAAAAATCGACCCCGATGACAAGGATACATGGCACAGGGAATGGCTCATAACCGCCCAGGCATTGGAAAGACACGGCAAGGAGGCCGAAACGGCTGGAAACTGGTATACAGCACGAAACTGCTACATTCGCGCCTGCAATTACTACAGAATCGCAGAGTATGCGGTGATGGATGATGACATCGAGAAAATCCGTATCTTTAAGAAGGTAAATGAACTCTTCGAAGCTGCCGGAAAGTACTTCGATGTCCGCCCGGAGAAGATCCAAGTCGATTACGAGGATGTCAAGCTGGAGGGGTACTTCTTCTCCCCTTCCTGGATAAAAGGTCCAAAGCCGACCCTTTTTGCTCTTAACGGTGGCGACGAGTGGTCAATTGAAAATTATTTCTGGCTAGGTCCCGCCTTCATTTCGTGTGGATATAACTTTCTGGTCTATGACCAGCCTGGCACCGGCCTCTCGCTGTACGAAAAGGGAAAGGGGAGACGGGCGGACAGTGAGGCTTTTCATTCCCGAGCAATCGACTTTCTTCTAACACGGCCGGAAGTTGATCCCGATAAGATTATCGTGCACGGGGAGAGTTTTGCGGCTTACGACTCGCTGCGATTCGCTTCGTTCGATCACAGGATTGCTGCCGTCATCTCCGACGGCGGTACGCACGCCTTCGACTGGGATGCCATGCTTAAATGGATGCCGCCGAGTCTGGCCGCACACGGCATGAGAATTCTGGGGGCAAAAAGCTTGGAGGATTTTGCGGGGAATCCGCGTTTTGCCTATAATCTTGAGGGCGTGCTCCACCAGATAGAATGTCCGCTTCTTGTAATGCACGGGGCGGAAGAGATATTGGTTCAGCCAAATCCGCTGACACAAGCCTTGAAGAATTACGAGCAAGCGGGTTCGAAAAACAAGACGTTCTACCCGATAGAGGATAGACGACTTGGCGGATTAGAACACTGTCAGGTAGACAACATCAACGTGCTGCATGAGGTAGTGCTGAATTGGCTCTGCTCAATTGGGCTTGGGCCAGCCTCGCCCCGCTTAAGCGATTGCCAGGACATCATAAAGTAGATTTATTGAAAGATTTCTGATTGAGCTTGTTCAGGAGTGGCGTACTTAGAATCCTGAATAAGCTCTCTCTTTATGGAGGAGTTGAAGTTTGGCGACTATATCGCATTGAACAATCTTTCGCTGGAGGTGAGCCGAGGAGAGATATTTGGATTTTTGGGACTGAATGGCGTTGGAAAGACAACGACCATAAAGATGCTCTTGGCGATGCTCAAGCCAACCTCCGTGTACCTCTTCCGACTTCCTTCAGATTCCACCTCACGATGGACAACCTTGTCCTTGGCTAATGTTAGGCGCTCGCCAGCCTCCGTTCGGGACTTTCACCCTAGAGATGACGCCCATGCTGGGCGTACTAACAAAAAAGCAACTTCCCTGTTGGCAAGTCGCTTTTAAAATGTTCTATTGTTAATCGCTACTTATTACTTAAATTATCATCCAGACCTCACCGCTTCGCCTTATAAAACTCATGATACAGCTTCATCAGCGCCCGCTTCTCAATCCGTGACACATAACTCCGCGAGATCCCCAAGTCCTTCGCAATCTCCCGCTGCGTCCGCTCTTCCCCGCCAGTGTCCAGGCCGAAGCGGCCGACGACGACTTCCTTCTCCCTCTCGTCCAAAATGTCGAGGTTGCGGTAAATCTTGCTCTTTTCGATTTTAAGATCGACCTCTTTAATAACATCGTCAGCTTCGGAACCGAGGATATCAATCAGCGTAATCTCATTGCCCTCTTTATCCGTCCCAATAGGATCATGTAACGACACGTCCTTGCGGGTTTTCTTCAACGAGCGTAAATGCATCAAAATTTCGTTTTCTATACAACGAGCAGCAAAGGTCGCGAGCTTCGTGCCCTTGTTGGGCCGGTAGCTTTCGATGGCTTTGATCAGTCCGATCGTGCCGATGGAAATCAGATCCTCCATATCCTCGCCGGTGTTATCGAATTTTTTTACTATGTGGGCAACTAAGCGCAAATTGTGTTCGATTAGCAAGTTACGAGCCTTAGCGTCGCCCTCAGCCATCATCCCTAAGTATTTGCTTTCATCCTGCTCCGAGAGCGGCTGGGGAAAAGCATTGTTTCTTACGTACGATACCAGCAGCGTCAGTTCTTTGATCAGTAGCGCTATCGTGCTTATGATTCCTGGCAACTTGGCGACACCTCCCGCACATGTACAATGAAACCGATCAGCAATGAGAACTACGGGTTCATGGTCCTTTTATTGTATGTGGGTAGATGCCTAGAAGTGCCTGTACGGGAGAAATAGGTACGGGCTATTATAACAGGGTTTGAGGTATACTCTTTGGTGTGATAAGATAAGAATATAAAAGGAGCCGTGCGTCAACACGACTCCCGTGTACAATCCGCATTAAGAGCGGCGGCTTACGGAATGGGCCAGAGATAGACCGTTATCCTTCGTCGGGGCGGTCTATTTCTTTTTGTGGAATGAAAGGATCAACACAATCAGCGTCGCAAATGAAATCATTAGCGTCAGTGCTTGGTATACCTCCACAGGCATCACCTCCCTTCCGGGAGATTAGCCGACCGCCCTTATGCCGTTGTACAAACCTTATTATAGCAAACCATATTCTCCCAGGATATGGTTTTTTGTGTTCTACAGAAGGTAGTCGAAGTGGTTGGAGGCCTCTTCCACATTCGTTGTCAGCTTAGCCTTCCCGCTACAGGGCACTCGTGAAATCAGCCTTGAATGTCGAAGATACATGGTTTTATAAAAAAAATAATCTTTTGGGCCGTAGCATCTTCTCGTGCATCATTGCCCTACTCCTAATCAGTTTTTGAGCATTTTTTTGCCGACAGTAAATTCGATGAATCCCAACAATAATCCCATGATCATAATGTACCAGTAATCACTGAATAAAGGTGATAATGTCACCAGAGTGAAAATAATTGTATATAAGCCGTATAAAAGAATAGACCCACTTAACAATTTGTAAAACCTATTTCTTTTTGTAATAAAAAATAAAGCAATAAAAAAGATTAAACACACTGATAGCAGAATAGATGGGAAGTAGTAGAAAGAGGTTGTTAATGAAGTGTTGAACCCGATTGATTGGGTTTCACTTGTTAAATTATAAAAATTTTTAAATCCATCTGTTACTATTAAGATTACTATGATGATTTGAACCGCTTTCCAATCCTGTTTCATATTAAACTCCTTTCGTTGGCGTGTGTGCTTCCGGAAAGTCTATTCCTGGCTCTGAGCATGAACGGACCGAGTTGCACTTATTTGGAGCTTTTAGCCTGTTACAGTAGGACATCGGACTCCAGCGCAGTTATTTCTCCCTGATGGCCGATTTTAGATAGAATATAGAGTTGATAAGGTCGTCTGGGTCCGCAAAAGAGATTAAACAGGGGTTTTACTCTCCATAGCGTCTCCTGAGTCCTCCCTCGTAATTAAGAGGGATTCTCACGAATGCTCACTCATTCGCAGGATTTCATCGCTACGAAGCGGTGGAGATGGTTGGCTTGCGATGGAAATTGAACC
>NZ_JBGJZP010000028.1:0-98942 GCF_042610515.1 Paenibacillus paludis | reverse complement strand
CCATCCCGAACACGACCGTTAAGCCCTCCAGCGCCGATGGTACTTGGACCGAAGGGTCCTGGGAGAGTAGGACGCCGCCAAGCACACAAAGCCATTGTTGATTCATTGACAGTGGCTTTTTTGTGTTTGTGCAGGGCTGTGGAAATGTTGTGGATAATTTTCAGCAAGCGCAGAAAACTTACACACATGTGGATACAATATTTGATAGGGAACTATCCTTAAATGATGTGGATGAAAGACATATTCTTGGGGATTCGTCAAGAGAAAATCCAAGTAATACACGGGTTTTGTGGATAATATGTGGAATTTGTGGATAGAGACTTTAGAATCGTGGATAACTATTTTTTGCCGGAAAGATTTTCTTTCCGGTTCTTTGTGCTGCTGTGCATAAGTTGTGGATAACCATTGGATTCTTTATAATCTTTCTTGGCGGATTCGCGTACCGTTTCTGGGCTTGATATACTCTTAATAAGCACTATTCTATTTGATAATGAGGTGAAGGTATTGGAGATCAGGCAATTGCAGCTAGAGGATTTTGAGGCAAGCCTTGGCTTGTCCGAGTACGCTTTTCAATTCAAACTTAACGGTGACGACAGAGTAAAATCTAAACAGAAGTTCAAGCCGGAAAGAGTCTGGGGTATCTTTGAGGAAGGGGAGCTAAGTGCGAAGCTGACGCTGCTGCCTCTTCAGGTGTATGTGCAAGGCAAAGCCGTCTCCATGGGTGGGATTGCCGGAGTGGCGACATGGCCGGAGAACCGCAGACAGGGACTTGTGGCCAAGCTTTTGTCCCATACGCTACAAACAATGAATGAATCAGGTCATACGTTATCCTTCCTGCATCCCTTCTTGATTCCTTTTTACCGCAGGTTCGGATGGGAGATCTACTGTGAATATAAGAAGTACACGATACCGGTGGGCAAGTTTCCGCGGAAGGCCGAAATGGAGGGGCGTGTAGAGCGCGATAAAGCAAATATTGAAGTAATGGAGCAGTTATACGGGCGCTTTGCTTCCGGGTATAACGGTACGCTGCTGCGTGATCGTGAATGGTGGGAGAACAGCGTAGTGGATGAGGATACACGTCATTGTGTGTTTTATTCTGCAGCGGGTGAACCGGGAGGTTATGTTCTCTATAAAATAGAGAACAAAGAACTGGTTATTGATGAATTCATTTTTATGGACGAAGAAGCCCGCCGGGGATTGTGGACTTTTCTCGCCAACCATGATTCGATGGTCACCGCTGCGAAATTAAAGCTGGTGCCAGCAGATGATATGCTGCCGTTTTTGCTTCCGGATCCCCGTATTCCGCAGGAGAATTATCCTTATTTTATGGCGCGTATTGTTAATGCCAAAGCCTTTGTGGAAGGACTCACCTTTAAGGAACAGAATGAGCTGCAAAAGCGCACGTTGTATATTGAGGATGAGCATGCCCCATGGAACGACGGGCTGTGGGAGTGGAAGGTCAATCAGCAAGGTGAGGCATCTTTAATACAAGTAAAGGGTACCGGAGAGCAGGCGGATTTGCGCTGCGGCATTGGAACATTGACGGTGCTGCTGCTTGGATACAAACGTCCGGAAGAATTGCACCGCTGTGGGCAGTTAACCGGCAGTCTAGAAGCCGTGGAGTGGCTGAAAGGGATTATGCCGCAGGCACGGACCGCATTGTTTGATTTTTTCTGATCATAAGCAGCTCTTCCGCTTTGAATGAAGCAGGGAGAGCTTTATATTTTTCATATTAAAATGCATGTTGATCCAAGGGTTATTCCGAATACAATGGCGGCAATAAGTAAAAAATAAGACTAACCACTTGGAATTCAGTGAGAATATGTTATAATATGAAAAAAGTCAAAGAAAGTCAAAGTCAACGCATCCCGAAAGCAGTCTCTCCTAAGTTGTAAAGTCTGAAAGGCAGGACATTGTGTCCGATTCGCCTTTAGGTGCTTGGGTTAAGTTCTTAAGAGATCACCGCCGGACGGATGTACAGCAAGAATTACCCTAACGCTTTGAACACTGGAGGATGAGTGATGCGTAATATCTCCGATATTATCGAACAATATCTGAAGAATATTTTGCATGAAAGTCCCGAAGGTACGGTGGAAATTCAGCGTAATGATCTGGCGGACCAGTTCTCCTGTGTACCGTCGCAGATCAATTATGTCATCAGTACGCGCTTTACTTTGGAGAAGGGCTATGTGGTCGAGAGCAAACGTGGAGGCGGAGGTTACATCCGGATTCAGCGCTTTGAGCTTCCTCAGAATGTGGCGCTTTACGCACATCTCAAATCCACGATAGGCAATGATATTGACCAGAATTCCGCCGAAGGGCTGATCTACCAGCTTGAGGAGGCCCTGTTCTTAACCAAGCGTGAAGCGTGTCTCATGCGCGCCGCTGTTTCCCGGGATTGTCTGACGATTAATCTGCCCTACCGGGATGAGATTCGTGCCAAGATTATGAAAGCCATGCTGATTTCTTTGCTTGGTAAATAATACGAATGGTAAGGGGGACACCGCTTATGCTTTGCCAGGAATGCGGCGTCAAACCGGCTACCCTTCATTTCACCAAAATTGTGAGTGGAGAGAAGACGGAATTTCATATTTGTGAAAGCTGTGCGCGGGAGAAGGGGGAATTAATTCCCGGAACCGCGGGCGGGTTCTCCATTCACAGCCTGCTCTCCGGTTTACTGGATCTGGAAGGCTCCGGCAAGGAGAAATCCGCGGCAACCCAAAATGCACAGGGACTGAAATGCGAGAATTGCGGCATGACGTATTCCCAGTTCAGCAAACTTGGACGGTTCGGCTGCAGCTCCTGCTATAAATATTTTGACAGCACGCTGGATCCGCTGTTCCGAAGAGTGCACGGCAGCACCGCTCATGTAGGCAAGCTGCCGAAACGTGCGGGGGCACAAATTATGTGCAAACGGCAAATTGATGAACTGAAGTTGGAATTGCAGCAAAGCATTATGCAAGAGGAGTTTGAAACTGCAGCCGAGCTGCGGGATCAGATCCGCCGACTTGAAAAAGAAATGGCACAAGAGTAAAGTCTTTCATATATAGGGGGGATGCGGCATGTCAAGTCTCCGGTTTACCGAACAAGCGCTTAGTGACTGGATGCGCTGCGGTGGCAGCCATTCCGAGATTGTAATCAGCAGCCGTATGCGTATCGCCCGCAATCTGGAGCACCTGCCTTTTCCTTTGCTGGCATCTGCCGAGCAGGCGGAAGAGGCGCTGGAGCAGCTGGCACCCGTGTTTCAGGGAGAAGCTGCAGCGGACTTTGGTACCTTTCAACTGCTGAAGCTGGATGAGCTGGATGAGCTGGATAAAAAAGTGCTGGTGGAGAAACATCTGATCAGTCCAAATCTAGCCAATGATTCACGGGGTGGAGCGGTCATTTTGAACGAGGATGAGTCGGTCAGCATTATGATCAATGAGGAAGACCACCTCCGGATTCAATGTCTGTTTCCCGGCCTGCAGGTTAAAGAGGCTTGGGTAAGGGCAACGGCCATCGACGATATTTTTGAGGCTTCTGTCAATTATGCCTTTGATGATAGAAGAGGGTACTTAACGAGTTGCCCCACCAATGTAGGAACCGGGCTAAGAGCCTCGGTAATGCTGCATTTACCGGCACTGGTTATGACCCATCAGATCAACCGGATTCTATCCGCTGTAAATCAGGTGGGACTGACCGTAAGAGGAATTTATGGTGAGGGCAGCGAAGCAGTTGGGAACATCTTTCAGATATCCAACCAGATTACGCTGGGACAGACCGAAAGTGAGATCATTGAGAATCTTCACAGTGTGGTCACCCAGATTATAGAGCATGAACGGAATGCCCGTGAACGCCTGCTGGTTGATTCCGCACTGCGGATTACCGACCGGATTAAACGCTCTTACGGCATTTTGTCCTATGCGGCAGTGATGGAGCTTAAAGAGTCGGCCCAGCGGTTATCCGATTTGCGGCTTGGAGTCGATTTGGGGATACTGGAAGGGCCTTCGATTTCAGTGCTGAATGAGCTGAATGTCAAGACACAGCCCGGATTTTTGCAAAAGCTGTTCGGCGATGAGCTCACGGCTACTGAACGTGATATGTACCGGGCAAAGCTGCTCCGGGAAACACTGGGATCACAACATTAATTATAGATATTTATTATTCGTGGAGGTGCAGGAGATATGATGTTTGGAAGATTTACGGAACGCGCACAAAAAGTGCTGGCGCTGGCGCAAGAAGAAGCTGTTCGTTTGGGACACAACAACATTGGGACAGAACATATTTTGCTCGGACTGATTCGTGAAGGAGACGGCATAGCCGCAAAAGCTCTAATCGGACTTGGTCTGGGTCTTGAGAAAATTCAGGATGAAGTGGAAACACTGATCGGCAGAGGACAGGAGCAGCCAACAAACATCGCGTATACTCCTCGTGCCAAAAAAGTTATTGAGCTGTCGATGGACGAAGCCCGCAAGCTGGGACACACTTACGTCGGCACTGAGCATATCCTGCTCGGGCTTATCCGTGAAGGCGAGGGTGTAGCTGCCCGTGTACTCAACAACCTGGGGATCAGCCTTAACAAGGCCCGCCAGCAAGTGCTGCAGCTGCTCGGCAGCAGCGAAGCTACTTCCAGCCACAGCGGTGCGCCTGCCAATGTCAGCACACCAACGCTGGATGGCCTGGCCCGTGACCTTACCGCCTATGCCAAGGATGGCAACCTGGATCCGGTTATCGGCCGCAGTAAGGAAATTGAACGTGTCATTCAGGTGCTGAGCCGCCGGACTAAGAACAATCCGGTGCTGATCGGTGAGCCTGGGGTTGGTAAAACAGCCATTGCCGAAGGTCTGGCCCAAAAGATCATCAATAATGAAATTCCGGAAACGCTGCGCGACAAACGCGTAATGACTCTGGATATGGGTTCTGTAGTAGCCGGGACCAAATACCGCGGTGAGTTTGAAGACCGCCTTAAGAAGATTATGGATGAGATTCGCCAGGCAGGAAACATCGTGCTCTTCATTGACGAGCTGCACACCCTGATCGGTGCAGGCGGTGCGGAAGGTGCTATTGACGCCTCCAACATCCTGAAGCCGGCTCTGGCCCGTGGAGAGCTGCAATGCATCGGTGCCACTACGCTGGATGAATACCGCAAATATATTGAGAAAGATGCAGCCTTGGAACGCCGCTTCCAGCCTATTACGGTGGATCAGCCTTCTCCTGAGGAAGCTGTTCAGATTCTTTACGGACTACGTGACCGTTATGAAGCCCATCACCGGGTGAAGATCACGGATGAAGCCATCGTAGAGGCTGTAAAACTGTCCGACCGTTACATTCCTGACCGGTTCCTTCCGGACAAAGCAATTGACCTGATTGATGAAGCCGGCTCCAAGGTAAGATTGAACTCTTATACGATTCCGCCAAATCTGAAGGAACTGGAAATGCGTCTGGATGATATCCGCAAGGAGAAGGATTCAGCCGTACAGAGCCAGGAATTCGAGAAGGCTGCCGCACTGCGGGATACGGAGCAAAAGATCCGCGAGGAACTGGACACGACCAAGAACCAGTGGAAAGAGAAGCAAGGCCGCACTGACTCACAGGTTACACCAGAGGATATCGCTCAAGTGGTAGCCAGCTGGACCGGTATACCGGTTAGCAAGCTGAAGGAAGAGGAAACCGACCGTCTGCTTAATATGGAGTCTATCCTGCATGAACGGGTAATCGGCCAGGACGAAGCCGTCAAGGCAGTCAGCCGGGCCCTCCGCCGGGCACGAGCAGGACTTAAGGATCCTAAACGCCCTATGGGTTCCTTCATCTTCCTCGGTCCTACCGGGGTTGGTAAAACCGAGCTGGCACGGGCGCTTGCTGAAGCAATGTTCGGCGATGAGAATGCGGTGGTCCGGATTGATATGTCGGAGTACATGGAGAAACACTCCACTTCCCGTCTGGTAGGAGCGCCTCCAGGTTATGTTGGTTATGAAGAAGGCGGACAATTGACCGAGAAGGTACGCCGTAAACCATATTCCGTAGTACTGCTGGACGAAATTGAGAAGGCCCATCCGGAAGTATTCAACATCCTGCTGCAGGTGCTGGAAGACGGCCGTCTGACCGATTCCAAAGGCCGCGTGGTCGATTTCCGCAATACTCTGATCATTCTTACCTCCAATGTAGGGGCGCAGGCGATCAAGAAGAATTCGACGCTGGGCTTCACAGCGGTGCAGGATGCGGGAGCAGACTACACCAATATGAAGGGCAAGGTTATGGATGAGCTGAAGAAGAGCTTCCGTCCCGAGTTCCTGAACCGGATCGATGAGATCATTGTCTTCCACTCCCTGGAAGAAAAGCATATCGCAGAAATTGTTACGCTGATGTCCGATGAGCTGCGCAAGCGGCTGCGTGAGTACGATGTGGACTTTGAGCTGACAGAGGGAGGCAAAGCCTTCCTGGCCAAAGAGGGTTATGATCCAGCCTTCGGCGCACGTCCGCTTCGCCGGGCGATCCAGAAGCATATTGAGGACCGGCTGTCCGAAGAACTGCTGAAGGGCAACATCAAAAAAGGCGATTCCCTCAAGATCGATGAGGTGAACGGTGAGCTTGTCGTAACTACCGTTGAGCCGCCAGCAGCTTCCCTGGAAAAAGAAGTGGAAACTGAGAAATAATATCCATCTGTGAAACATAGCTCCCGCTCCTCCGTATAGAGGGGCGGGGGCTTTTTGTTGCTGTGCAGACCCTTTTGGTGATAATTCACCCGCATTTCAGGAAAGTTAATGAGATACTCCTCAAAAGTAGCTCTGAACTGACCTTTCGTTCAAGGTGCAGAAATGGTAAACTTTGAATAAGAGAAAATTATCCGCAATTTAAGCAGTTCGGACGGTAAGGAGTACACATGGCTAAACCAAAAACTAAATTTTTCTGCACCGAATGCGGCTACGAATCGCCGAAGTGGTTCGGCAAATGCCCGGGCTGCCAGGCATGGAACTCCATGGTTGAGGAGACCGAAAGCGTAGTCAAAACACAAGGAATGAATGCACCTATTTTTCAGAGTAAAGAAAAGGCGCAATCGATCATAAATATAGAAAGTGACAAAGAGCCCCGTATATTGACAGGCATCGGTGAGCTTAACCGGGTTCTCGGCGGAGGTATTGTGCCGGGTTCGCTGGTGCTGGTCGGAGGCGACCCCGGCATCGGGAAATCAACCCTGCTGCTGCAGACCTCGCATGCATTGACTACTCAAGGTTTACGCGTACTGTACATCTCGGGAGAAGAATCGGTTCGGCAGACGAAACTCCGTGCCGATCGCCTCGGGGCGTTGTCGGCAGAGCTGTATGTACTATGCGAAACGAATATGGAAAGCATCGAGGAAGCCATTGAACAGATCAAACCTCAGTTCCTCGTCATTGACTCCATCCAGACGGTATTCATGCCGGAAGTAACCAGTGCACCTGGCAGCGTGACACAGGTTCGGGAATGTACGACAAGATTTATGCGTATCGCCAAAATCCGCGGGATCGCAACAGTACTTGTTGGTCATGTTACCAAGGAAGGGGCGATTGCCGGACCCCGAATGCTGGAGCATATGGTGGATTGCGTGCTCTATTTTGAAGGAGAGCGGCATCATACGTACCGGTTGCTCCGGGCAGTTAAGAACCGCTTCGGTTCAACCAATGAGATCGGTATCTTTGAGATGGGGGAGATCGGGCTTACAGAAGTGGAGAATCCCTCCGAGCTGTTCTTGTCCGAACGTCCGCTAGGTGTAGCGGGTTCAGCAGTAGTGGCGAGTATGGAAGGAACCAGACCGGTGCTTGTTGAGCTTCAGGCACTTGTCGCTGCAACTCATTTCCCTTCCCCCCGCCGGATGTGCACAGGTATGGACCACCAGCGGATGGCGCTTATTATTGCGGTGCTGGAGAAGCGGATGGGGATGTTCCTGCAGAACCAGGATGCTTATCTGAACGTTGCCGGTGGGGTGAAACTGGATGAACCGGCAGTAGATTTGGCTGTAGCTATCAGCATAGCTTCCAGCTTCCGCGATATATCAACCAAGCCTTATGATGTCTTCTTTGGTGAAGTCGGTCTCACCGGTGAGGTCAGGGGGGTCTCACGCGCGGAAATGCGGGTGAAGGAAGCGTCTAAACTTGGCTTCCGGAGAGTGATTATGCCAGAGAAGAGCATGAAAGGCTGGAAACATCCGCAGGATATCCAGATTATTGGCGTCAGTACCGTAGCAGATGCACTATCGGTCGCGTTAGATTAGGGGGCATAGGAAGATGAAAGAATATAATCAATTAGATAATATGAATGATCTGCTGAGGATGGCGGCACCCGGAACTCCCTTCCGGGAAGGTCTGGAGAATGTGCTGCGTGCAAAGACAGGAGCTTTGATTGTTGTCGGATACAGCCCGGAGGTGATGGAAGTTGTCGATGGGGGATTCTCCATTAACTGCGATTTTTCACCCAATTATTTATATGAATTAGCTAAAATGGACGGAGCCATTATTCTGAGCGAGGATTTGAAACGGATACTGTACGCAAATACGCAGCTCATTCCCGATTCCTCCATCTCATCCATTGAAACAGGGATCCGCCACCGCACTGCAGAGCGTGTCGCCAAGCAGACGGGCAAGCTGGTGGTATCCATTTCCCAGCGGCGCAACATCATTACCTTGTATCAAGGTTCCATCCGTTATGCGCTTAAGGAGATTGGGGCAATTCTGGCCAAGGCCAACCAGGCCATACAAACCCTGGAGAAGTACAAAGCAGTACTTACCCAGGGTTTAACGAACCTTTCCGCTTCTGAATATGAAGGCATCGTTACCGTGGCTGAAGTTGTCGGGGTGATCCAGCGGGTGGAGATGGTACTGCGCATTAAAATGGAAATCAAGCGCTATATCAACGAACTCGGCAACGAAGGGCGCTTGATCAGCATGCAGATGGAAGAACTGGTTGGAAATACAGAGGAAGAAGCATGGCTTCTGTACAGAGACTATGCAAGAGAGGAACAGGAGGACAAAATCCGCGAAATTATTGCCGGACTCAAACGTTCCAGCGACGATGAGCTGATGGATGACAATCATATTGCCCGTCTGCTTGGTTATTCCTCTACAGCGATTGCCTCCGAGGAAGTCGTTACTCCGCGCGGGTACCGGCTGCTTAATAAGATTCCACGCCTGCCGAATGTGATCATCCACAATCTGGTGGAGCGCTTCGAAATGCTGCCGAATCTGATGACCGCGAGCATCGCGGAACTCGATGAGGTGGATGGAATCGGAGAGGTTCGGGCACGAAATATCCAAGACGGACTTAAACGCCTGCAGAAACAAGTTCTTATTGACAGGCAAATGTAAATAACATACAATCACGTAATATTGAAGAAGTTAGGCTCAAAGTAATAAAATAGAGGTGAAGAAATGATACAAAAATCAATTCCGAGTCTTTTTACCATTGGTAACCTGATGCTTGGAATGTTTGGTATCATGATGGCGTTTGACGGCAAGCTTAGCATGGCCGCTATCATGGTGATTATCGCTATGCTGCTTGACGGACTAGATGGCCGTGTAGCGCGGGCACTGGGCTGCGAGAGTGAATTTGGCAAAGAGCTGGATTCCCTATCCGATGTCGTATCCTTTGGTGTGGCACCTGCGCTAATTATGTATCTTACAAGCCTGCAGGATTTGAGTTCTGCGCTCGGCTGGACTGTAACAGCAATATTCCCGGTATTCGGGGCGCTGCGGTTGGCCCGTTTTAATGTCCGCCCGGGAATCCCCGGATATTTTGTCGGTTTGCCTATTCCTGCTGCAGGTGGCGTGCTCGCCACACTGGCCCTTTTTCATAAAGATGTTTCCGCTCCATTCATGATTGTTGCCACTTTGCTCTTATCTTATCTGATGGTCAGCACAGTTAAATACCCTAACTTCAAGAAGATCGGACTGCCCAAAAAAGCGGTCGTTGGTGCGCCGTTAGTGATTATTGTGGCGGTAGCAGTAGCAGTTGTGTTCCCGGAGCAGATTGCCAAGATGATCTTTGGACTGCTCGCGCTGTATGCTTTGTACGGATTTAAGCATAATATTGACCGGCTCACGGCACGTCGCCGTCACCGCCGCAGAAGACGTTCGGAAGACAAGATCTATCACTCCAAGAACGGGTAGCCTGTAAGTTATTCCTCTAGATAATCATTCCTTTATATATACCGAAAAAGGCTTTGCCCTCCCTGACCTCAGTGGACGGCAAAGCCTTTTTCGGCTGAACGAATGAAGAAAGCATACAAGAGCGTCGTCAGCCATGATTAGGATAGGTTGAACAAACCGAGCGTAGCGCATTTCTGCGATTCCTTCACCACAACCTCGTCCATATTAATGTCAAGCAGATTGCACAGTGCAGACATATAGAACAATTCCCGCCCCAGCTCGGAAGCGACAACTTCACGGCAGTTCTCGCACAGCTGGCCCTCAAGATGAGTTCCTGCGAGTTCCTTGGCTTGTTCAAGTCCCAAAGCGGGCTCGAACACCTGTTTGGTGGCATGCAGCTGAATACAGCCGCATTCGGTAATGGCCTTGACAACGGCACGGTTGACGGATGCGCTGCTCTGCCCGTTCTTGGACATTACATCCAGAAGACTACGGTGACGGAGCAGCAGTTCGGAGACTTGATCCTGAAAGGCCTGTAAACTTGGTGCGCTCATTTTTCATTCACCCCTGGGTTCGTAATTGAGTTCATTATATGCCAGGGCCCCCCTGTTTTCAACGGGAATAGGAGTTCCTGGGAATCTTTACAGAAGCGGTAAGGTAAAAGTATGAGAAAAAATAAGCAACCCCCGATTACCGTCCTGAAAATTGGAACATACTGGTGAGGTATAGATCATTTTAGGATGAATAAAAGGAGGTGCTTAAGGTTATGTGGAAAAAAGTGATGTTGACGCTTGCCGGGTTATGCGGAGCCTGGTCCGGTTTTTCGCTATACCATACGGCAGAAAAAGGGTTCCCGGAGGGAATGGGAAAGCTGGGGGAAAATCTGCCTGTGGAAGGAAGCATTTTATTTACGGTGCTGGGTGCCATTATTTTTTTGTTTGCGGGGACTTTATGCGCGGAGTGGGCAGGTTCAAAGCTGCGTGAGGCGGTGCTGTACTGCTCGCGAATTCCGATGAATGAATTGGCCGCAGGTGCCGCAGGACTTACGGGAGGGCTGCTGTTGTCCCTGCTGCTCCATCCGGCCATGGACTGGCTGGGGAAGGCAGGTGAGCTGGTGCAGGTGGCTGCCACGCTAGCTCTGGGTTATATGGGGCTGCGTATCGGTCTGGAGAAGAAAGAGGAGTTGGCCTCGCTTTGGACAACCGGGCGCTTTGGACAATCGGCTGAACCGGAGGGCCGCGGACTGGAGGAGCATAAAATTCTCGATACCAGCGTCATTATTGACGGGCGGATTGCTGACATCTGCAAAACGGGATTTATCGAGGGGACGATTGTCATCCCTGAGTTTGTTCTGGAAGAGCTTCAGCATATCGCCGATTCTTCCGATCTGCTGAAACGCAACCGTGGCCGGCGCGGTCTAGATATTCTCAATAAGATCCAGAAAGAACTGGATGTGAAGGTACTGATCTACGAAGGCGATTTCGAAGAGATCTCCGAGGTGGACAGCAAGCTGGTCAAGCTCGCCAAAGTGCTGCGCGGCAAGGTGGTAACCAATGATTTCAATCTCAATAAGGTCTGTGAGCTGCAGGGGGTTTCCGTACTTAATATCAACGATCTGGCAAATGCGGTAAAACCGGTTGTTCTGCCGGGAGAGGAGATTATCGTACAGGTCATTAAAGACGGCAAGGAGCATGGACAAGGGGTAGCCTATCTCGATGATGGAACAATGATTGTCGTTGAAGGCGGACGTGAGTACATCGGCACGACAATGGAGGTTTTGGTTACAAGCGTGCTGCAGACCTCAGCCGGCAGAATGATTTTCGCCAAACCGAAGCTGCTGGAAAAAGCGCAATAAGCAAGAAGCCATATCGCAAAATGTCTTTTGGGTTGGAAATGACCGCCAAACACGTTATGATGGGGATATACGTGAAAGACAGGAGCAAAAAGAATGTCGAACAGTGTGGGCGCCGTGATTGTGGCGGCAGGCAGAGGAACACGGATGGGGACCGCCGAGAGCAAGCAATATTTGCTGCTTCAAGGCAAACCCATTATCGTGCATACGCTGGAGGTGTTCCAGCAGCATGAGCTTATCTCTGAAATTGTACTGGTCACTGGCCAGGAGGACATAGAACGCTGCCGGGAATGGGTAGAGGCCTATAAGCTGGATAAAGTGAAGGCTGTCGTTCCCGGAGGCTCCGAACGTCAGCACTCCGTACATTTGGGGCTAAAGCAGCTGGACACCAACTGGGTCATGGTGCATGACGGTGTACGTCCATTCGTGCAGGAGAGTGAGATTGATGCTTGCTACGAACGGGCCAGAGCGGTCGGCGCGTCTGTACTTGCAGTGCCGGTAAAGGATACGATCAAGCAGGTGGACGGTAATGGCAAGGTGCTGTCTACGCCGGATCGGCGAAGTCTGTGGGCGATTCAGACCCCGCAGACTTTTCGTCTGTCTGATTTGCTTTCGGCGTATGCCGCGGCGGAGCGGGAAGGATTTAGTGGCACCGATGACTCCAGCCTGGCCGAGCGCAGCGGGATTCCGGTATCTGTGGTGGAGGGAAGCTACAGGAACATAAAGATCACAACGCCGGAAGACCTCGATTTTGCCGAATTTACAGAAAGAAACAGGGGAGAGGGTTAAGCATGATAGCTGTAGGACAAGGTTTTGATGTACACCAGCTGGTAGAGGGAAGACCGTGTATTATTGGCGGAGTCACCATTCCTTATGAAAAAGGGCTGCTGGGGCACTCCGATGCGGATGTGCTGCTGCACGCGGTAAGTGATGCTATTCTGGGAGCGCTTGGGCTTGGCGATATCGGCAGGCATTTTCCCGACACCGATCCGGCCTTCAAGGATGCGGACAGCCTGAAGCTGCTGGAGCAGGTATGGAGTCTTGCCCGCGAGCGTGGCTATAAGCTCGGCAATATCGACTCAACCATTATTGCCCAGAAGCCAAAGATGGCTCCGTACATCCCGCAGATGACTGAGATCATTGCCCGCGCGCTGGGAGCGGAAGCCTCGAAAGTGAATGTAAAAGCGACCACTACCGAACAGCTCGGTTTTGCCGGACGCGGCGAAGGAATTGCGGCACAATCTATTGTCTGCCTGCTCCAAGATGTGATATCATCTTGAGATGGCTGCATGTGACCTAATTTTAACCATTATGAAGCGGAGGGAATACTATGGCGGATCAAGTCCGGGTGCGTTACGCACCGAGCCCTACGGGACATTTACATATCGGAAATGCCAGAACAGCACTGTTTAACTATTTATTTGCCCGTAATCTGGGCGGGAAATTCATTATCCGGATCGAAGATACGGATGTAAAGCGCAATGTCGCCGGCGGGGAAGAAAGCCAGCTGAAATATTTGAAATGGCTGGGAGTAGACTGGGACGAGAGCGTCGACGTTGGGGGAGAATACGGCCCTTACCGCCAGACTGAACGCCTTGATTTGTATCGTATCTACTGGCAGGATTTGCTGGACCGCGGTCTGGCTTACCGCTGCTATTGCACCGAAGAGGAGCTGGAAGCGGAACGTGAGGAACAGACGGCCCGCGGCGAAACTCCGCGTTATTCCGGCAAGCACCGCGATTTGACAGAGGAACAACGCCTCGCGTTTGAAGCGGAAGGACGTATTGCCAGCATCCGCTTCCGGGTGCCGGAAGATCGCACATATACCTTTGAGGACATCGTAAAAGGCAGCATTTCTTTTACTACTAAAGAAATGGGCGATTTTGTAATCGTGAAGAAGGACGGAATTCCGACCTATAACTTTGCTGTAGCGATAGATGATCATCTGATGGAAATCTCCCATGTGCTGCGCGGGGAAGACCATATTTCCAATACGCCGCGCCAGCTGATGATTTATGAATCACTTGGCTGGGAACCGCCGCTCTTTGGCCATATGACGCTGATTGTCGGCGATGACCACAAGAAGCTGAGCAAACGGAATGAATCCATTATTCAATTCATCGAGCAGTATGATCAGCTCGGCTATCTGCCGGAAGCGCTCTTTAACTTCATCTCCTTGCTTGGCTGGTCTCCGGAAGGTGAAGAGGAAATCTTTAATAAAGAAGAGCTGATCTTGATCTTTACCGCTGAGCGCCTGTCCAAGAGTCCCGCTGTGTTCGACACGAACAAGCTGGCTCATTTGAACAATCACTACATTAAGCATGCGGATCCAAAGCGGATTGCAGCACTGGCCATTCCTCATCTGCAAAAGGCGGGAAGACTGCCGGCTCAGCTTAATGACGAACAGCAGACCTGGGCGGAAACACTTGTTGCACTGTATCAGGAGCAGCTGACGGCTGCATCGGATATTGTCGGGCTGTCCGAAATGTTCTTCCGCAGCCATGTGGAGCTCGAAACGGAAGCGGCTCAGATTCTGGCTGAGAGCCAGGTTTCTGAAGTTCTCTCCGCTTTTCTGGCCAAGGTGGAAGGTGCTGAAGATTTCACTGCCAGCAATATGGCTGTTCTGATTAAAGAAGTGCAGAAAGAGACGGGCCACAAAGGAAAAGCGCTGTTTATGCCAATCCGCGTCGCTTTGACCGGCCAGACTCATGGCCGTGATCTGAATGTGACGATTGCCCTGCTGGGCCGGAACCGTGTCATTGAACGTTTGAAATCACAAATCAAAGGGGCCTAAGCTTTGATGGCCTGGGGGCAAACCTCTTGTCAGTCCCTTATCTTTTCGCTAAGATAGAAGAATATTGTAATAGCTGTGATCAGGAAAAGTACGCGCATAAGGACAATTGCCAGAGAGAATAACCTCGTAAGGAACTTCCTTAAGAGGCTGGAAGTTATTCATTTGTCCGCCGCTGAACATGCGCCTGTGAGCTGCAGGGTTGAGCGTTCCCTTGAGGGACGTTAGACTGTGCCGGGAACGTTGCCGTTAACGACGCAAGAGGGATGTTGCATCCAGAGGCCAGAATGTTGGGCTGGGCAATATGCAATCATCCAAGCAGAGTGGAACCGCGGTTACACGCCTCTGCAGCTTTAAGCTGCAGAGGCGTTTTTTGTTGAAATAGGAGAGCAGATTCTTTGGACATAAAGATGGATTTCTGACCAAGCCTAAGCCCGCGGCAAACGTGTAGAGAGATAGATAGTGGGCTGCGCCAATACCTTCCTTATGCGTACCTGTAAACAGGAGGCGGGGAAGCCAAGAAGAGGGGAACCGTGATGTTTAAGCATATCAAGTCGGACATTCGGGCAGTATTCGACAACGATCCCGCAGCCCGCAGCAGATTCGAGGTTGTCTTCACTTATGCCGGACTTCACGCCATTTGGGGTCATCGGATGGCCCACTCTTTTTACAAACGGCGTTGGTTTACGCTGGCGCGCATCGTTTCACAGATCAGCAGGTTTATGACCGGTGTCGAAATTCATCCCGGCGCCCGTATCGGGGATCGGTTGTTTATCGACCATGGCATGGGGATAGTCATTGGCGAAACTTGTGAAATCGGTGATGATGTTATTATCTATCAAGGGGTTACGCTTGGGGGGACCGGTAAAGAAAAAGGGAAACGCCATCCTACTGTCGGCAATAATGTTGTAATTGGTTCCGGTGCGAAAGTACTGGGATCGTTCCGGATCGGCGATAATTCCAATATCGGCTCCAACGCAGTCGTACTGCGTGAAGTGCCCAATAACAGCACTGTGGTAGGCAATCCCGGCCGAGTGGTCAAGCGCAACGGGGAACGGGTATCCGATCGTCTCGATCATACCAAGATGCCGGATCCGCTGGTAGATTCCCTGCGTTTCCTGCAGAAGGAGATTGAGGAGATCCGGGAACAGCTCGGGAACGAGGATAAGCAGAAAGCCGAGCAGCGGCGGCTGGAGAGCCAGCAATATATAGGGGACTATGAAATTTAAGCATCCCGGTATTCCAGTGAATGCCGGAACATCAGAAAGGATTGGGAACAGCATGGCTTTGCAAATCTACAACACAATGAGTCGCAGCAAGGAGCAGTTTGTGCCTCTGAAGTCAGGCGAGGTAAAAATGTACGTATGCGGACCAACCGTCTACGGCTATATGCATATCGGAAATGCCAGACCTGTTATCGTTTTTGATACGGTCCGCAATTATTTAGAGGCAATCGGCAATGAGGTGCAATATATTACCAATTTCACCGATGTCGATGACAAGCTGATCCGCAAAGCGGAGGAAATGAATACTACAGTAGCTGAAGTCGCTGAAATTTTTATCGCTGCCTACGGTGAAGATCTTGCCGGTCTGGGTGTAAAGCCGGCAACGATGAATCCGCGGGTTACACAAAGTATGGATCTGATCATTGAGCTCATCAAGGAGCTTGAAGACAAAGGTTATGCTTATGAGAACGGCGGCGATGTGTATTACCGCACGGGCAAATTTGCCGATTACGGCAAGCTGTCCCGCCAGAATCTCGAGGAACTGCAATTCGGCATTCGTGTGGAAGTAGACTCGCGCAAGGAGAAGCCCGAGGATTTTGTGCTGTGGAAAGCGGCCAAACCGGGGGAAATCCATTGGCATAGTCCTTGGGGGAATGGACGTCCCGGCTGGCATATCGAGTGCTCGGCCATGGTCCGCGAATATTTGGGCGATACTATTGATATCCACGGCGGGGGGCAGGATCTACAGTTCCCGCATCATGAATGCGAATGCGCACAAACGGAAGTGCTGACCGGCAAGCAGCTGTCGAACTATTGGATGCACAACGGATTTCTCAACATCGGAGACGAGAAAATGTCGAAATCGCTCGGCAACGGGCTGCTGGTTAAGGATATCCGCCAGCGTTTCAAAGCCGGAACGATCCGCTATTTCATGCTCTCCACCCATTACCGCAATCCGCTGAACTTTTCGGAAGAAGCACTGCTGTCTGCCGAGAAAAGCGCCGAGCGGATCGCGCTGGCAGAGAGTAATGTGAAGCATCGTCTGGAACTTGCTCCTGAAGGGGCTGGGGAAGCAGCGAGCGCAGAGACCGTGGATCGCCTGACGAATATACTGGAGACTTTCCATGCTAAAATGCAGGATGATTTCAATACCCCGGATGCGATCACTGCTGTATTCGACTGGGTAAGCCTTGCGAATCTTACGCTTGCGAACAACGAGGCGAAATCCGCGGATTTTGCGGCGCTGCTGAAGGCTTTTGCGGAGATGAATGCGGTTCTGCGCCTTGCTCCCGAGCTTGAAGAAGAGGTCGCAAGTGAAGATGTGGAGCGGCTGATCGCAGAGCGGGCAGAAGCGCGCAAGAATAAGAACTGGGGACGGTCCGATGAAATCCGCGACGAGTTGAACAGTTTGGGCATCCTGCTTGAAGACACTCCACAAGGAATGCGGTGGCGTCGTAAATGAGCGGGGAGTTCAATGTGAACAACGCTTGGTTCCCGTACGAACCCTCCAAGCCGGTCCGGCAGCTCTCGCCAATCGTGCTCGCTTATGCGGGAGACGCGATTTATGAAGTGGCTGTCCGCCAATATCTGATCTCGCTGCCGAATCTGCGTCCGAATCACTTGCACCGCACGGCAACAGGACTGGTCTCGGCTAAGGCGCAAAGCACCATTCTTGCCTTTCTTGACCCGATGCTCACGGATGAGGAGAAGGATGTCGCCCGGCAAGGACGGAACGCTAAGTCTGGGACGATCCCCAAAAATGCGGATGTGCTGGAATACCGCCATGCCACCGCTTTTGAATGCCTGATCGGGCACCTGTATTACACAGGGCAGCAGGAGAGAATACAAGAACTCGTCCACAGTAGTATAGAGTACATGATGAACCGGCCCAAGTGAGGCCATAAAACTTATAGAACAGGAGGCATGAACATGGAAGAAGAAATAAAGACAGAAGAAGAAATACTGGCCGGTAAGCATTCGGTGCTTGAAGCGCTTCGTGCCGGCCGTACACTGAACAAGATTTGGATCGCCGAAACAGCGCAAAAGCATTTAACTGCACCGATCGTTGCTGAAGCGCGTAAAGCGGGGATTGTGATCCAGCATGTAGACAAGCGGAAGCTGGACCAGCTTGCACCCGGAGTGCAGCATCAGGGAGTAGTGGCTCAGGCTGCGCCGTTCGCTTATGCGGAAGTTGCCGATATTCTGGCTGCGGCCGAGGCCAAAGGGGAGCCGCCTTTTCTTATCCTGTTGGATGAGATTGAAGATCCCCATAATTTGGGCTCCATTCTACGGACAGCTGACTGCACCGGCGTACACGGGGTGATTGTGCCCAAACGGCGCTCTGCGCAAATTACGGCCACTGTGTCCAAAACCTCAGCCGGAGCTGTAGAATATGTTCCCGTAGCACGGGTCACCAATCTTGGCCAGACTATAGACCGGCTTAAGGAGCTGGGCGTCTGGGTGGTCGGAACAGATGTTGCTACGGATCAGAACCTGTATGAATCGGATATTTTCACCGGTCCGGTAGCTGTTGTTATTGGCAATGAGAACAAGGGAATGGGCCGCTTGATCCGTGAAAAGTGCGATGTACTGCTGAAGTTGCCAATGGCCGGTAAGATCAACTCTTTGAATGCCTCAGTTGCGGCCGGCGTCATTATGTATGAGGTATTGCGGCGCCGGCAAGTACAGGGATAGCTATGGCAGACTGGCGCGATGTGCTGCTTGTGGATGGATACAACATGATCGGCGGCTGGCCGGAACTTTCGGCACTGTCCGAGACAGGCATGCAGGGAGCACGCGACCGGCTGCTGGATATGCTGGCCGATTATCAGGCATTCACCGGGCGGCGCGTCATTGCCGTATTCGATGCTTACCGTGTTCCGGGACTTGGCCGTTCCTTTGTGCAGGGGAAGGTACAGGTCTTTTTCACTAAGGAAAAAGAAACCGCGGACGAGTGCATTGAGCGGCTGGTTGGAGAATTCGCTCACCGCCGCCGGCAGATTTATGTGGCAACCAGCGATTTTGTGGAGCAGCATGTAATCTTTGCGCAAGGCGCGTTGCGGATTTCTGCCAGAGAACTGCGGCTGGAGATCGAAGAAAATCAAAAGCAGGTTAAGAAAGCTATCGATCCGCAGGGTATCAGCTCCCAGCGCCATTCCCTGGAAGAGAAACTTCCACCGGAGATGCGGAAACGCCTGGAGGATTGGCGGCGGCAATGAAAGCATCCGGAAACCCGTAATCATTTGATTAAATACCAAAAATTGTTATAGAAGATTGTTTTTGGACAAATGCGGTTGACGGTGTAAGGTAACATAATATATACTGATCCTATATTTCGAGAAGTGACGATGTGTCTTGCGTTGCAGCCGGGGGGATTCTTGGTGAGTGTCGACCTCAAGGAATTAATGCTGTCTGAGTATGATTTCATAAGTGATGAAGAAATTGTCGAGATCTTCCGTGGTGGCGACAGTGGCGCATTGGAGCACTTGATTAACAAGTACCGTAATTTCGTACGTGCCAAGGCCCGTTCTTATTTTCTGATTGGAGCGGATCGTGAAGATATCGTACAGGAAGGCATGATTGGCCTTTATAAGGCAATTCGTGACTTCAAGGGCGATAAGCTGTCTTCGTTTAAGGCCTTTGCCGAACTCTGTATTACCCGTCAGATTATAACTGCCATTAAGACGGCTACCCGCCAGAAGCATATACCGCTTAATTCGTATGTCTCTTTGGACAAGCCTATATACGATGAAGATTCCGACCGGACGCTGATGGATGTCATTTGCGGAACCCAGGTGCTGGATCCGGAAGAACTGATTATTAACCAGGAGGAATTTATCGGCCTGGAGGATAAGATGGCGGAGATCCTCAGTGATCTCGAACGCAAAGTTCTGATGCTGTATCTGGACGGCAGGTCCTATCAGGAGATTGCGGAAGATTTGAAGCGGCATGTGAAGTCGATCGACAATGCTTTGCAGCGAGTGAAACGTAAATTGGAAAGATATCTGGAAGTGCGTGACAATTAATGATATAATGGACAGGAAAGGCTCGGTCATCGAGTCTTTTTTTAGTGTTTATGCAAGTTTTGATGGATAAGACAGGATTTTAGTTGATTGCCGTTGCTAAAGAGGTTTATTCACAGTCGGATTGCTCCATAATGGTAAGAATAGTGCCTATCGATGTTCTATCGAGGAATTCTGTCCGTGAAGTCATTCATGACGACCTTACACAAGGCAGCGAACAGCTGGGAAAGACAAGAGCAAGACAATGAATGGAACACGGCTACATTACCCGAAATTACCCAGTGCGATGGGGAATTCTTTCGTTGACACAGAGCTTGACATTATGCTAAAGTGTTTTAGGTAGGCCTAAATTCGCGGGTTTTTTTTAGGATCAATATTTGCGTCTTCTAATTATAAGATTAGAAGTACGTCTTCGGGAGGTGCATATCATGCGGGTAATTATCACTTTGGCTTGTACAAGTTGCAAACAAAGAAACTATGCGACAACCAAAAACAAGCGAAATCACCCCGACCGCTTGGAGATGAAGAAATTTTGCAAGTTCTGTAACGAGCAAACTCCTCATCGCGAAACCAGATAGTCTTTGGAGGTGTAGTCGGCGTGAAACGTAGTTTCAAGTCATTGTTTTCCTTTTTCACTGAGAGCTGGAGCGAGCTCAAAAAAGTTCGCTGGCCTAGCCGTAAAGAGTTGAAAAACTATTCATTGATCGTTCTCGGTACAATTGTAGTTATGGCGCTTTACTTCTGGGTTCTGGACATCGGTATTTCCGCTCTGATCGAAACGATTATTTAGAGAGGTCCCAGGTGGCTTGTATGGAAAAAAGATGGTATGTTGTTCATACCTATTCCGGGTATGAGAATAAGGTTAAGGCCAATTTGGAAAAACGCGTTGAGTCCATGGGCATGGAAGACAAAATATTCCGTGTTCTTGTTCCTATGGAAGAAGAACTGGTAAACAAGGATGGCAAGAAAAAAACTGTCATGCGTAAAGTTTACCCTGGTTATGTTTTGGTCGAAATGGTTCAGACTGATGATTCTTGGTATGTTGTCCGCAATACGCCGGGCGTTACCGGATTTGTTGGTTCGACAGGTTCCGGATCCAAACCTACCGCTCTGCTTCCGGAAGAAGTTGAACAAATTCTGAAGCATATGGGCATGGTTGAACCTAAAGCGAAGATTGATTTCGAAATTAAGGAATCCGTACGTATTATGGTTGGTCCCTTTGCGAATTTTGTGGGCTCCGTGGAAGAGATTTTGGCTGACAAGAGCAAGATCAAAGTGCATGTTAACATGTTTGGACGGGAAACCCCGCTGGAGTTGGATTTCACTCAAGTGGAGAAAATATAACAGTGTCAAGGGTTTCTTGTGGGAGAACGCTTTAAGCGTTCGAATACCACTATTTACGCAAGGAGGTGTCACTCATGGCTAAAAAAGTTATTAAAATGGTGAAACTGCAGATTCCTGCAGGGAAAGCGAATCCAGCGCCTCCAGTAGGTCCGGCGTTAGGTCAAGCAGGTGTCAACATCATGGCATTCTGTAAGGAATTCAACGCTCGTACTGCCGACCAGGCTGGCCTGATCATCCCGGTTGAAATTACAGTATTTGAAGACCGTTCGTTTACCTTCATCACTAAAACTCCTCCGGCTGCCGTTCTGCTTCGCATCGCTGCTAAAGTAGAAAAAGGATCCGGTGAACCAAACAAGAAAAAAGTAGCGAAGCTCGGCCGCGCAGCGGTTCGTGAAATCGCTGAAACAAAAATGCCCGACCTGAACGCTGCATCTATCGAAGCTGCAATGCGTATGGTTGAAGGTACTGCCCGCAGTATGGGTATCACAATCGAAGACTAATA
This sequence comes from Paenibacillus paludis, assembly GCF_042610515.1. NCBI lineage: Bacteria > Bacillati > Bacillota > Bacilli > Caryophanales > Paenibacillaceae > Paenibacillus > Paenibacillus paludis. The sequence continues at coordinate 77,108 of NZ_JBGJZP010000028.1, read as the reverse complement.
TGTATTCGATGCACCGGTCATTCATGACCGCAATATGTGGGAGGAATTTCCGCTAACACCACAAAGGAGGAACATTTTCATGGCTAAACATGGTAAGAAATACATGGAATCTGCTAAGCTGATCGACAGCGAAGCAACTTACGAGCCTTCAGAAGCTGTAGAGCTTGTGAAAAAGGCGGCAACTGCCAAATTCGACGAAACCGTTGAAGCAGCAGTTCGTCTGGGTGTAGACCCGCGTAAACAAGATCAAGCTGTTCGTGGTGTTGTTGTCCTGCCTCACGGCACAGGCAAAACACAACGCGTGCTTGTATTTGCAAAAGGTGAAAAAGCGAAAGAGGCAGAAGCTGCTGGCGCGGATTTTGTAGGCGATCAGGATATGATCAACAAGATCCAACAGGGCTGGTTTGAATTTGATGTCTGCGTAGCTACACCTGATATGATGAGTGAAGTTGGTAAACTGGGTCGTCTGCTCGGTGGTAAAGGCCTCATGCCTAACCCTAAAGCTGGCACAGTTACTTTCGACGTTACCAAGGCTGTGCAAGAAATCAAAGCCGGTAAAATCGAATACCGTCTTGATAAAGCCGGTCAAATTCACGCGCCTATCGGCAAAGTGTCCTTTAATGCTGAACAATTGAACGAAAACCTTAAATCCCTCATTGACGCTCTGAACCGTGCGAAACCGGCTGCTGCTAAAGGTGTTTACCTGAAGAACATTGCTATTTCGTCTACTATGGGACCGAGTGCTCGTGTAAATACAACTTCTTACAGATAATAGGGGTTGACTCCTAGAGTCATCTTTGATAATCTATAACAGTTGTGAACTTTAAGGTGATCATTCTTCAACTTGAATATGCTTACCGTAGACAGTAGGTGCCGTAGGGCTTAATTTCCTACCGAGGTGTTGTGATAGAAACAAGAAGTGCCGGGTGCATGCCTGTGTAACTTACGTTTTATCAAGCCTTCGTGAATCTGCGGAGGCTTTTCTAATGCCTGCGTAGGATCGACGAGAATTTTCCGGAAGAATCGTCGTCACATAAATTTTCAGGAGGTGTATACAAATGGCAAATGCAAAAGTAATCCAAGCTAAACAGGAAGCGGTTGATGTTGTAACAAGCAAACTGCAGAACAGTGTTTCCACTGTTGTTGCGGACTACCGTGGATTGAACGTTTCGCAAGTGACCGAACTGCGTAAGCAGCTTCGTGAAGCTGGCGTTGATTTTCAAGTCCTGAAGAACTCTTTGGTGCGTCGTGCAACTGCGGCGTCTGATTTGACTGAGTTGGACGCAGTTCTGACTGGTCCTACAGCAGTAGCATTCAGTGAAACTGATGCGGTAGTAGCAGCCAAGATTTTGAATGACTTCGCTAAGAAGAACGACGCTCTGAAACTGAAGGGTGGCGTTGTAGAAGGTAAAGTTATCGACGCTGACCAACTGAAAGCACTGGCTGAGCTTCCATCCCGCGATGGTTTGCTGTCCATGCTGCTTAGCGTGCTTCAAGCTCCAGTGCGCAACTTCGCGCTTGCAGTTAAAGCAGTCGCTGAGAAAGAAGAACAAAGCGCGTAAGCCTTTGTCTCTAGCATCATAATCAATACCACAAATAAATTTAAATATAAAATGGAGGTTCAATCATGAGCAAAGAAACAATTTTGGAAGAAATTAAAGGCATGAGCGTATTGGAACTGAACGACCTGGTTAAAGCAATCGAAGAAGAATTCGGCGTAACTGCAGCAGCTCCAGTAGCAGCTGGCGGCGCAGTAGCAGCAGTAGCAGAAGAACAATCCGAGTTTGACGTAATTTTGACAGGCGCTGGCGCTTCCAAAATCAACGTTATCAAAATCGTTCGCGAAATCACAGGCCTGGGCTTGAAAGAAGCTAAAGACCTCGTAGACAACGCTCCAAAACCAATCAAAGAAAAAGTAAGCAAAGAAGAAGCCGATGCTACCAAAGCAAAATTGGAAGAAGCAGGCGCAGCTGTAGAAGTGAAGTAATTCGCTTCAATAAGGTAATGCCCCGGGGAGAATCTTCTCCTTCCGGTTCTTGCAACCCCCTTGAACTTGTTCAAGGGGGTTGCTGTATACAATAGGAAGAACAAAATGAAAGGGAGGATCTTATGTCGCAGCATTATTACTCGCAGCAGCCGGAAGCGCGTCATGACAGACGTACCCTAAGCACGGTTCTGAGAGGGAAAACCCTGCGGTTTACCAGCGACGCCGGTGTTTTTTCCAAAGGAGATATCGACCATGGCAGCCGTGTTCTAATTGAGGCTATGGACATTCCGGATGGATCTGCAGTGCTTGACGTAGGCTGCGGGTACGGACCGATTGGCATTAGTGCAGCGTTTCTGACCCCGGGCGGCCATGTTACAATGATTGATATTAACAGCCGTGCGGTCGAGCTGGCTCGCGAGAATGCCCAGCATAATGGAATCCGCAATGTTACGGTTATGGAAAGCGATGTGTTGTCTGCAGTAAAGGGACAAAAGTATGATGTCATACTTACGAATCCTCCTATACGTGCCGGCAAAGCGGTAGTGCATCGTATTTTTGAAGAGGCGTATGAGCATTTGAATGAGGGTGGAAGTCTGTGGATTGTAATCCAGAAGAAACAGGGGGCACCTTCAGCAGCAGCCAAACTCGAAAGCTTGTTTCCGGTTGTGGAAGAAGTGGGGAAAGACAAAGGCTATCGTATTATCAGGGCGCAAAAAAATAGTTGATTAGTCATTGACTTGTGATATAGATAGTGGTATTATTATAAAATGTCAGTATTAAGCTAGGCTCCATGTCTTTAGTTTGCTGAAATGTCAAGTAATATATTGTCGCCCGGCAAGCGCATGCCGTACGGCAAGTTTGTGCGAATTCAGTTCTCTATGTTACTGCCACGGCGAAGGTCGCCGGGGAAATAGATAATAGCGCATAAACTGTTGCTTGGTGACGTATAATACGTACGTTTTGGGCAAATCTACTGGATAAGGAGTATTTTGGTCATGGATAGATGCGCTCTTTTTTCGAAAGATTTCGATAAGGGCTTTTCTCTATTTGTGGCTGAATCCTTGTGTTATGGTTCCATTATAATGGTCCAAACAAGGGTTCGCAATCAATTTTTAAGTGAGTAGACATGAGGGGTGAGTAAAGTTGGCAGGACATCTTGTTCAGTATGGTCGACGCACTCGGCGGAGCTATGCGAGAATTAACGAGGTACTCGAGGTCCCGAACCTGATCGAGATCCAACAAAAATCTTATGATTGGTTTTTGGAGGAAGGATTGCGGGAAATGTTCCAGGACATCTCGCCGATCCAGGATTTCACAGGGAATTTGGTGCTTGAGTTCATTGATTACAGCCTGGGTGAACCGAAATATACGGTTGACGACGCTAAAGAGCGGGACGTAACATATGCGGCTCCTCTGCGGGTGAAAGTACGGCTCATTAATAAGGAGACCGGTGAGGTCAAAGAGCAGGAAGTGTTCATGGGAGATTTCCCGCTGATGACGGAGACCGGCACTTTTATTATCAATGGTGCGGAACGGGTTATTGTCAGCCAGTTGGTTCGCTCTCCAAGCGTCTATTTCAGCACAAAAGTGGATAAGAACGGTAAAAAAACCTACACCGCCACAGTAATTCCTAACCGCGGAGCCTGGCTGGAGCTTGAGACCGACGCTAAGGACATTATGTATGTCCGCATCGACCGGACTCGTAAGATCCCGGTTACCGTGCTTCTGCGTGCTCTCGGGTTCGGCAGTGATGCTGAGATTCTGGAACTGCTTGGCAATGATGAATATATTCGCAATACGCTGGATAAAGACAACACGGACTCTACGGAAAAGGCGCTTATCGAAATCTACGAGCGTCTGCGTCCGGGCGAACCGCCGACACTTGATAATGCCAAGAGCCTCTTGGTTGCACGTTTCTTTGATCCGAAGCGCTATGATCTGGCCAATGTAGGCCGCTATAAGATCAACAAAAAGCTGCACATTAAGAATCGTCTGTTCAATCAGCGTTTGGCTCAACCTCTGGTTGATGAGTCCACAGGTGAAATCCTGGCGGAATCCGGCCAAATGGTTGACCGTCGTCTGCTTGATGAGCTGATTCCTTATTTCGAGAAGAATGTTGCTGCCAAAAACTACCGTGTAAGCGGTGGGGTTATGGACAGTATTGATATCCCTCTGCAAACGATCGACGTGTTCTCGCCAATTGAAGAAGGACGGGTTATCAAGCTGATTGCCAATGGCAATATCGACAAATCAGTGAAGCATATTACTCAGGCTGATATTATCTCCTCAATCAGCTACTTTATTAATTTGCTGCACGGCATCGGCAACACCGATGATATCGACCACTTGGGTAACCGTCGCTTGCGTTCTGTAGGTGAACTGCTGCAGAACCAATTCCGTATCGGGTTGTCCCGTATGGAACGCGTAGTGCGTGAGAGAATGTCGATTCAGGATGCTAATGCGATTACGCCACAGGCTTTGATCAACATTCGTCCGGTTATCGCGTCGATTAAAGAGTTCTTCGGTAGTTCGCAGCTGTCCCAATTTATGGACCAGACGAACCCGCTGGCTGAACTGACGCACAAACGCCGTCTATCGGCACTCGGACCCGGCGGTCTGACTCGTGAACGCGCGGGCTTTGAGGTTCGTGACGTCCATCACAGTCACTACGGCCGTATGTGTCCAATTGAAACGCCGGAAGGTCCGAATATCGGGCTGATCAACTCCTTGTCCACCTTTGCCCGCATCAATGAATACGGCTTTATTGAAGCGCCGTACCGTTGGGTGGATCCGAAGACTGGCAAGGTGACCGAGCAGATCGATTACCTGACTGCCGATGAAGAAGATAACTATGTAGTTGCTCAGGCTAACGTACTGATCGACGAAGAGGGCTCCTTCAAAGAAGACATGGTTATCGTTCGTTACAACAAAGATTCAGACAACATTACAACAATGCCAAGTAATCGCGTGGATTACATGGATGTATCGCCGAAACAGGTTGTATCGGTCGCTACGGCGCTCATTCCGTTCCTTGAGAACGATGACTCCAACCGCGCACTGATGGGATCGAACATGCAGCGTCAGGCCGTTCCGCTTCTAATTCCTAAAGCGCCGCTGGTCGGCACAGGAATGGAACATAAATCCGCTAAGGATTCGGGCGTGTGTATTGTTTCCAAGTTTGACGGTATTATTGAACGCTCGTCGGCCAACGAAATTTGGCTGCGCCGCGTTGAAGCTGTCGAAGGCAAGGAAGTTAAAGGCGATATCGTTAAATATAAATTACACAAATTTATGCGTTCGAACCAGGGTACCTGCATTAATCAACGTCCGCTGGCTAAAAGAGGCGACATTGTTAAGAAAGGCGACATTCTGGCAGATGGACCATCCACGGAAATGGGCGAACTTGCTCTTGGCCGCAACGTAGTTGTTGCGTTCATGACTTGGGAAGGTTACAACTACGAGGATGCGATCCTGCTGAGTGAGAAACTGGTTAAGGAAGATGTATACACTTCGATTCATATCGAGGAATACGAATCCGAGGCTCGTGACACCAAGCTGGGACCTGAAGAGATTACGCGTGATATTCCGAATGTCGGTGAAGAAGCGTTGCGCAATCTTGATGAGCGCGGCATCATCCGCATCGGTGCGGAAATCAACGCTGGTGATATTCTGGTAGGTAAAGTTACTCCGAAGGGTGTAACTGAACTGACTGCCGAAGAACGCCTGCTGCACGCTATCTTTGGTGAAAAGGCCCGCGAAGTGCGCGATACTTCGCTGCGCGTTCCTCATGGTAGTGACGGTATTATCGTTGACGTTAAAGTATTTACACGCGAGAACGGCGATGAGCTGCCTCCGGGTGTAAATCAGCTGGTTCGTGTCTACATCGCTCAGAAACGTAAGATTTCTGAAGGTGACAAGATGGCCGGACGTCACGGTAACAAGGGTGTCGTTGCCCGTATCCTGCCTGAAGAAGATATGCCATTCCTTCCTGACGGTACACCGGTACAGGTTGTCCTGAACCCTCTGGGCGTTCCTTCCCGTATGAATATCGGCCAGGTGCTCGAAGTTCATATCGGTATGGCTGCCCTGCAGCTCGGTATTCACGTAGCTACTCCAGTATTTGATGGAGCGCGTGAGAACGACGTATTTGATACGATGGAAGAAGCCGGCATGCAGCGTAATGGTAAGACTGTGCTTTATGACGGCCGTACAGGTGAACGCTTCGAGCGTGAAGTTACTGTCGGCGTTATGCACATGATCAAACTGGCGCACATGGTTGACGATAAGATTCATGCCCGTTCCACAGGACCTTACTCTCTCGTTACACAGCAGCCACTCGGCGGTAAAGCCCAGTTCGGTGGACAGCGTTTCGGGGAGATGGAAGTTTGGGCGCTTGAAGCTTACGGTGCTGCATATACACTTCAAGAGATTTTAACTGTGAAGTCCGATGACGTGGTCGGCCGTGTCAAGACGTACGAATCCATTGTCAAAGGTGAGAATGTTCCAGAACCAGGTGTTCCGGAATCGTTCAAAGTACTCATCAAGGAACTGCAGTCGCTTGGTATGGATGTTAAGATCCTCAGCGGCGACGAGCAGGAAATTGAAATGAAGGAACTGGATGATGAGGATGAGACGTCAGGCGACAAGCTGAGCCTCAATTTGGAAGGCGCAGAAGTCGGAATAGAGTAATTTAACTGTAAGAATCAATTTCATTTAAAAAGGACCGTGCCCTCTTTTGATCTAACCGTCAAGGGAGGGCCTCCGGTACTAAATCAGGATATAGGTTAAGGAGGGTTGCTCCTTGTTGGACGTTAACAATTTTGAATTCATGAAAATCGGGCTTGCTTCTCCGGAGAAGATTCGTTCTTGGTCCCGCGGAGAAGTGAAAAAACCGGAAACCATTAACTATCGTACATTGAAGCCGGAAAAAGAAGGTCTTTTCTGCGAACGTATCTTCGGACCGCAAAAAGACTGGGAATGTCACTGTGGTAAATACAAACGCGTCCGTTATAAGGGCGTAGTGTGCGACCGGTGCGGCGTGGAAGTTACCCGTGCTAAAGTTCGCCGCGAACGTATGGGCCACATTGAACTGGCGGCTCCTGTATCTCATATCTGGTATTTCAAAGGTATTCCAAGCCGTATGGGTCTGGCACTCGATATGTCCCCGAGATCGCTTGAAGAGATCATCTACTTTGCATCTTATGTTGTAACCGATCCAGGTGAAACGCCGCTGGAGAAGAAACAACTGCTGTCCGAGAAAGAATACCGCAGCTACCGTGAGAAATACGGCTACGGTTTCCAAGCCGGCATGGGTGCCGAAGCTGTGAAGAAGCTGCTTCAGGATATCGACATCGAGAAGGAATTGGAATTCCTCAAGGAAGAGCTTCGCACCGCCCAAGGCCAACGCCGCAACCGGGCGATCAAACGTCTGGAAGTTATTGAAGCGTTCCGCAACTCCGGCAACAAGCCTGATTGGATGATCATGGATGTGCTTCCGGTTATTCCTCCGGAGCTTCGCCCGATGGTTCAATTGGATGGTGGCCGTTTTGCTACGTCTGACCTTAACGACCTCTACCGTCGCGTAATCAACCGGAACAACCGTCTGAAAAGACTGCTTGATCTGGGTGCTCCTGATATTATCGTGCAGAATGAGAAACGGATGCTTCAGGAAGCTGTCGATGCACTTATCGACAACGGCCGTCGCGGCCGCCCTGTAACGGGTCCTGGTAACCGTCCGCTCAAATCGCTCAGCCATATGCTGAAAGGTAAACAAGGACGTTTCCGTCAGAACTTGCTCGGTAAACGGGTTGACTATTCCGGACGTTCCGTTATCGTTGTAGGACCGTATCTCAAAATGTACCAATGCGGACTTCCAAAGAAAATGGCGCTTGAACTCTTCAAACCGTTTGTTATGAAAGAATTGGTGAACAAGGGCTTGGCCCATAACATCAAGAGCGCAAAACGTAAAGTTGAGCGTGTAAGTCCTGAAGTATGGGATGTGCTTGAAGAAGTAATCAGAGAGCATCCGGTTCTGCTGAACCGTGCCCCTACACTTCACCGTCTCGGTATTCAAGCGTTTGAACCGATTCTGGTAGAAGGTCATGCTATCCGTCTTCACCCGCTCGTATGTACGGCTTACAATGCCGACTTTGACGGTGACCAAATGGCGGTGCACGTTCCTCTGTCTGCAGAAGCTCAAGCGGAAGCACGTCTGCTCATGCTGGCCTCCGGTAACATCCTGAACCCTAAGGACGGCAAACCGGTTGTTACTCCTTCCCAGGATATGGTCCTCGGTACGTTCTACCTGACCATGGACAACAAGGAAGAAAAGGGTACGGGTATGATTCTGCGCACCGTGAACGAAGCTGTTTCAGCTTACCAGCGTGGAACCGCAGGTCTGCACGCCCGTGTAGCTATTCCTGTTAAGGCTCTGGGTAAAACCTGCTTTACAGAACAGCAACAAGGCGCAATGCTGATTACTACGGTCGGAAAGATCATCTTTAACGAGATCTATCCTAGCAGCTTCCCTTATATCAATGAAGCGACCAAAACAAACCTGCTGCAAGGCACACCAGAGAAATACTTTATCTATGAAAAAGGCGCGGACATCCGTGAGCTGATTATGAATGCTCCGGAAGCAAGTGCTGTAGGTAAGGAATACCTGGGTCTGATTATTGCCCGCTGCTTCGAAACCTATCACACGACCAAAACGTCTGTGATTTTGGATAAAATCAAGCAACTCGGCTTTACGTACTCCACACGTTCCGGTGTTACGGTTGCCGTATCGGACGTTATCGTTCCGGAGGAAAAAGCTACAATCCTGAAAGAGTCCGAGGCTAAGGTCGATGTGGTTGCCAACCAATATCGCCGTGGTCTGATCACCAATGACGAACGGTATGACCGTGTTATTGAGATCTGGTCGAAGACGAAGGATGATCTTACCAACGTGTTGTTGAAATCGATGGACCGTTTCAATTCCATCATGCTCATGGTTGACTCCAAAGCGCGTGGTAACAAATCGCAGATTACCCAGCTGGGTGGTATGCGCGGACTGATGGCTACACCATCGGGACGGATTTTCGAATTGCCAATCAAAGCGAACTTCCGTGAAGGTCTGACCGTCCTCGAGTACTTTATCTCCACTCACGGAGCGCGTAAAGGTCTGGCCGATACAGCGCTGCGTACAGCCGACTCCGGATACTTGACCCGTCGTCTCGTTGACGTTGCCCAAGACGTTATTGTCCGTGAAGAAGACTGTGGTACCGATAAAGGCTTCACCGTCAGCCGTATTCAAGATGGCAAGGAAGTTATCGAAGATCTGTACGACCGTATTGAAGGCCGCTACTCCTTTGAAACTGTACGTCATCCGGAAACGAAGGAAATCCTCGTTCACCGCAACGATCTAATTGACTCCGACAAAGCTGAGGCGATTGTTAACGCTGGTGTGACCAAACTGCAGATCCGTTCTGTGCTGAGCTGCCGTGCGCGTCACGGTGTCTGCAAGAAATGCTACGGACGTAACCTGGCAACAGGTAAATTCGTGGAAATCGGTGAAGCTGTCGGTATTATCGCGGCACAATCCATCGGTGAGCCGGGAACCCAGCTTACAATGCGTACGTTCCATACCGGGGGTGTTGCCGGTGATGACATCACGCAAGGTTTGCCGCGTATCCAGGAGTTGTTTGAAGCCCGTAACCCTAAAGGTCAGGCTACAATCAGTGAAATTGACGGGGTAATCAAGGAAATCCGCGAAACCAAGGACCGCCGCGAAATCGAGGTTCAAGGTGAAGCTGAATCTAAGACTTATTCCATCACCTACGGTTCGCGTTTGCGTGTCAGTGAAGGCCAGGAGATTGAAGCTGGCGATGAGCTGACTGACGGTTCGATCGACCCTAAAGAAATGTTGCGCATCAAAGGGATCCGCGGGGTACAAAACTACATTCTGCAAGAAGTACAGCGTGTATACCGTAACCAAGGCGTTGAGATCAATGATAAGCACATTGAAGTTATGATTAAGCAGATGCTGCGCAAAATCCGTATTATCGATGCTGGTGATACGAATCTCTTGCCAGGTGCATTTGCGGACATTCATGAATACGAAGCTGCGAATAAGGAAGCCATTCTTTCTGGTAATGAGCCTGCAGTTGCCAAACCGGTACTGCTCGGTATTACTAAGGCATCCCTGGAGACAGATTCCTTCCTGTCTGCGGCCTCCTTCCAAGAAACTACCCGCGTCTTGACTGATGCTGCAATTAAGGGTAAAGTAGATAAGTTGCTTGGACTCAAAGAAAATGTTATTATCGGTAAGTTGATTCCTGCAGGTACTGGCATGAATCGTTACCGTAATGTGAAGCTGAGTGATCCGAATGTCGAAAGCTCGCAAGAAGCTTTAGAAACGGTTCCTGCTGAATAGTTAAATAATCATGGCGGGCAGTTGATTATGCCACGGCTATTTATAGACGTGGCGCTGCTGCCTGCTGTGAATATTAATAAATTTATTGCCGATTCTCTTGACATCATCTACTGATAATGCTAATATGTCTAAGGTGCGTGAGTAGCCTGGTTATTCTTGTTCATTGGAGGTAATGATTTATCATGACTGATGATAGAGGACTGCAGGATGCTCAGGTCAAGATCGGTACCAAACAAACCGTCAAGGCGGTAGAGTTGGGCCAAGCCGCAGAAGTCTATGTGGCAGAGGACGGAGATCAACGGCTTACTTCCAGAATTGTTATGCTTTGTAACAAACAAGGTGTGAAGGTCTCTTATGTGGACACGATGCTGAATTTGGGCAAAGCTTGCGGTATAGAAGTTGGTGCTGCTATGGCAGCCGTCTTAAAACAATAGCACGAGAAGCGTTTTTGTACCGGGGTACACTTCGGCAACAAAGACTTTTCATTTGTCTTTTTATGAACCGCCTGGGTCTGTGGACTTAATGTTCGTAAATAGATTACTATTTCAGGAAGGGGGTGGCACAACAATGCCAACTATTAATCAACTGGTTCGTAAAGGCCGTCAAGCCAAAATCGAAAAATCCAAATCTCCCGCTCTTCAAAAAGGGTTCAACGCCCTCAAGCGTGAGACTACAAATTTGAGCGCCCCGCAAAAACGCGGTGTGTGCACTCGTGTAGGCACAATGACTCCACGTAAACCAAACTCCGCGCTTCGTAAGTATGCCCGTGTTCGTTTGACGAACCGTCTTGAGGTGACTGCTTACATTCCGGGTATTGGACATAACCTTCAAGAGCACAGTGTTGTATTGCTGCGCGGAGGTAAAGTTAAGGACCTTGCAGGAGTTCGTTATCACATCGTTCGTGGCGCTTTGGATACAGCAGGCGTTGCTAACCGTATGCAAGCTCGTTCCAAGTATGGTGCAAAACGTCCTAAAGCAAAGAAATAAGTTAAGAATATCTGAATAATAAACATTGAGAAAGGGGGATATCCATGCCACGCAAAGGTCCAGTTACTAAGAGAGATGTATTGCCAGATCCATTGTATAATAGCAAGTTGGTTACTCGTTTGATCAACCGTATTATGCTGGGTGGTAAAAGAGGTGTCGCTCAAAGCATTCTGTACAATTCGTTCAAGTTGATTCAAGAACGCACAGGCAAAGATCCGATGGAAGTTTTCGAAGCTGCCATCAAGAATATTATGCCGGTATTGGAAGTTAAAGCTCGTCGTGTCGGCGGTGCTAACTACCAAGTGCCTATCGAGGTTAAACCTGAAAGACGTACTGCTTTGGGATTACGTTGGCTCGTGAACTACTCACGCAACCGCGGTGAGAAGACGATGGAAGAGCGTTTGGCGGCTGAGATCATCGACGCTTCCAACAACACAGGCGCTTCCGTTAAGAAACGTGAAGACACGCACAAAATGGCTGAAGCAAACAAAGCGTTTGCTCACTACCGCTGGTAGGATTTAAGGCCGTTCAAATAACTTATATTTTGAAGGGAGATCCAATTCATGGCAAGAGAGTTCTCCTTAAAAAATACACGCAACATCGGGATCATGGCGCATATTGATGCTGGTAAGACTACTACCACTGAGCGGATTCTATTCTATACAGGCCGTACGCACAAAATCGGTGAAGTTCACGAGGGTGCTGCTACAATGGACTGGATGGAGCAAGAACAAGAGCGCGGGATTACTATTACTTCCGCTGCTACAACTGCTGCATGGAAAGGTCACCGCATCAATATCATTGATACCCCTGGACACGTTGACTTCACAGTTGAAGTTGAACGTTCCCTTCGTGTATTGGATGGGGCAGTAGGCGTTTTCAGTGCGAAAGAGGGCGTTGAGCCTCAGTCTGAAACCGTATGGAGACAGGCTGACCGTTATGGCGTTCCCCGGATCGCATATGTAAATAAAATGGATATCATCGGTGCGGATTTCCTAAACGTTATCGACAGCATGCGTGATCGCTTGCAAGCCAATGCAGTTGCTATTCAACTGCCAATTGGTGCCGAAAACGACTTCATTGGTATTATTGACCTGGTTGAGCAAAAAGCTCATATGTTTAAAGACGATCTGGGTCAAAATATTGAAGTAACGGACATTCCGGCTGAATATCTGGAACAAGTTGAGGGGCTGCGTCTTGAGTTGATCGAGAAAGTAGCAGAACTTGACGAAGATCTGACTATGAAGTACCTGGAAGGCGAAGAAATTTCAGTTGATGAGATCAAAGCTGCTCTGCGCAAAGGCGTTGTAGAAGTTAAGATCTTCCCTGTAATTGTCGGATCCTCCTACCGTAACAAAGGTGTCCAACTGATGATGGACGCTGTCGTTGATTACCTGCCATCCCCACTGGATGTACCGGCTATTCAAGGTCATCTGGATGACGGAACTGAAGCGGTTCGCCACTCTTCGGACGAAGAACCATTCTCAGCACTGGCATTTAAAATCATGACAGACCCTTATGTAGGTAAACTCACGTTCTTCCGCGTGTATTCCGGTATTCTGGAATCCGGTTCTTATGTAGTTAACGCTACTAAGAACAAACGCGAGCGTATCGGCCGTATCCTGCAAATGCATGCGAACAGCCGCCAAGAAATCTCCATCGTTTACGCTGGTGATATCGCGGCAGCCGTTGGTCTGAAGGACACAAGTACTGGCGATACACTTTGTGATGAGAAACATCCGGTTATTCTGGAGTCCATGAACTTCCCTGATCCGGTTATCGAAATCGCAGTTGAACCAAAAACCAAAGCTGACCAAGATAAACTGGGTGTTGCTCTCGGTAAGTTGACTGAAGAGGATCCAACTCTTCGTGCTCACACTGATGAAGAAACAGGCCAAACGATCCTGGCAGGTATGGGTGAGCTTCACCTTGATATTATCATCGACCGTATGCGCCGCGAATTCAAAGTAGAAACCAATGTGGGTAAACCACAGGTTGCTTACCGCGAAACATTCAAAGCACCAGCTCGTGTCGAAGGTAAATTCGTTCGCCAATCCGGCGGTCGCGGTCAGTATGGTCACGTATGGGTTGAATTTGAACCTCTCGAGCCAGGTACTGGCAGCAAGTTCGAAAGTAAAGTAGTCGGTGGCTCTGTTCCTAGAGAGTATATCGCTCCTGCACTTGCCGGTATTGAAGAGCAAATGAAAAACGGCGTTATTGCAGGCTTCCCGCTTGTTGACGTTAAGGCTACCATCGTTGATGGTTCTTATCATGATGTTGACTCCAACGAAATGGCGTTCAAAATTGCCGGATCGATGGCACTCAAAGCAGCTAAAGACAAGTGTAAGCCTGTCCTGCTTGAGCCAATCATGAAAGTGGAAGTAACTGTTCCTGAGGAATATATGGGTGATGTAATGGGTATGCTGAACTCCCGTCGCGGTCGGATCGAAGGTATGGATTCCCGTGGTGGAGCGCAAATTATCCGTGCGAAGGTGCCTCTTTCCGAAATGTTCGGATACTCCACAACACTCCGTTCTGGTACTCAAGGACGCGGCGTATTCTCCATGGAGCTTTCTCACTATGAAGAAGTTCCTAAATCCATTGCGGAAGAGATCGTTGCTAAGAACAAAGGCGGAGAATAATTAACTGTTTTAACTTGCTGTCCGGGTACACGATCAGTCATCCTAGATAAGCAACTAGCCCGGCGGCTCAAATATAAGGAACCCCACAATAAGGAGGAACTGTTCAAATGGCAAAGGCAAAGTTTGAACGTAACAAACCACACGTTAACATCGGTACTATTGGTCACGTCGACCATGGTAAAACAACTCTGACTGCTGCAATCACTACTGTATTGTCCAAAAAATACGGTGGCGCTGCTGTAGCATTCGACCAAATCGATAAGGCTCCTGAAGAACGCGAACGTGGTATCACTATCTCCACAGCTCACGTTGAATATGAAACTCCTAACCGTCACTACGCACACGTAGACTGCCCTGGTCACGCCGACTATGTTAAAAACATGATCACTGGCGCAGCGCAAATGGACGGAGCTATCCTGGTTGTATCCGCAGCTGACGGCCCTATGCCACAAACTCGCGAACACATCCTGCTGTCCCGTCAAGTAGGCGTTCCTTACATCGTTGTATTCTTGAACAAATGCGACATGGTTGAAGACGAAGAGTTGCTTGAACTGGTTGAAATGGAAGTTCGCGACTTGCTGAGCGAATATGATTTCCCAGGCGATGATACTCCAATCATCCGTGGATCTGCTCGTGAAGCTCTTCAAAACCCTGATGGCGATTATGCACAAAAAATCGTTGAGATGTTCGAAACGATTGATACGTACATTCCGCTTCCAGAGCGTCAAACTGACAAGCCTTTCTTGATGCCTGTCGAAGATGTATTCTCCATTACTGGCCGCGGTACTGTGGCAACTGGTCGCGTAGAACGCGGAACAGTTAAAGTCGGAGAAGAAATCGAAATCGTTGGTATTCATGAAGAAACTAAGAAATCCGTAGTTACGGGCGTAGAAATGTTCCGTAAATTGCTGGATTCCGCTCAAGCAGGCGACAACATCGGCGCACTTCTGCGTGGTGTTGACCGTAACATGATCGAGCGCGGCCAAGTAATTGCTAAGCCGAACTCCGTTAAACCACACACTGAGTTCACTGCTCAGATCTACGTTCTGACTAAAGAAGAAGGCGGACGTCACAAACCATTCTTCACTGGTTACCGTCCACAGTTCTACTTCCGTACAACTGACGTAACTGGCATCATCAACCTGCCAGAAGGTACTGAAATGGTTATGCCTGGTGACAACATCACAGTAACTGTTTCCCTGATCTCCCCAATCGCTATTGAAGAAGGTACTAAATTCTCCATTCGCGAAGGCGGACGTACAGTTGGAGCAGGTAGCGTAGCTTCCATCCAAAAATAATTCGGTTCTATCCGTTAGGATAGTGCTGAACCATAAAGGCAGGGATTCTTCTCCGGAAGATTCCCTGTTTTTTTGCATAAAAAAAACTCTATTTCCTTATAAAGACCCGGAAATAGAGTTGAATTCAAAAGAAACGATTAGGATATTTCTTGGGTGTACGCTGGGCCTGGAACTTTGGATATTACCACATGCAAACTTGCAGGCTGATGACCATTGTTACGGTAGGAAAAGGATTCATCACCGGCGAGGTGGATAACATCACCTTCAGCTAGATCCTGCTCTACATCGTTAACATTAATGATGCCGTTTCCCTTCAGAGCAAGGATGAATACATCTGCTCCGGGATGCTTATGTGCTGGAAGCTGTTGGTCTGGCATGAAATTAAGCATAAACATTACACTATCGCCTTTTTGAAACAGGATTTTTTTTGTAAACCGTTCCTCCTGATATTGAATTGCCTCTACTAATGTCTTTTTCTCCATCATTAATCCCAACCTTCGTTTTTATTATTGTTTTAAAGTTTAACTTCATACTCACAATGCTCATGACCTGCAGCATTGCATTTTACTTCTCTGACGGATATCCGTCTTCCCATGATTTTGGATAAAGCCCCTTCCAGAATAGCTCCTTCCAAATCACAAATCAGCTTCTCTTCCTCCAGCGTCGGGAGACCTTTACAAAAGCAGTCCTCCACCGCGATATTGATCTTGCGGTCATCCTCATGCAGGATGCGTGGAATCCCTATTTTCAAATCCTCGAATAGTTGTAGTAACTCCTCGAGTGTGTTCACTGGTAGACTCTCACCGATTTTTCGGCCAACAGTAAGTGTAGTTCCTTTACCGCCAAGGGGGAGACCCTGGTTCATTCCGATAAGGCGGATGGTGCGGAATAATTCAAGCGGAACCATGTTGCCAAGCACAGATCTGTCCATACTTTTCATATCTTCGAAGGTATATTGCAGCATAGATACTCCATCTCCTTTAGATCTCTCTATAGGACCTATTGTGACGGATATTGATAATATATTCCTTGATGCAGATCAAGTTTTTTAAAAAAAGTTGTGAGGGCAGTCACTGGGCAGCACTAGGATCCTTGTTATGGTGAGAATAGCGGAAAGGATGGTGAGTGAATGGAATGCACAGTATGCAATTCTCATTCTTGTGTTTCTCAGGTGCCCGTATTCAAGAATCTATCAGATGAAGAATTGGTAATGGTAGAAGCGATAGTAGAATCGAGCTATTATGCTAAA
Organism: Paenibacillus paludis; assembly: GCF_042610515.1. NCBI lineage: Bacteria > Bacillati > Bacillota > Bacilli > Caryophanales > Paenibacillaceae > Paenibacillus > Paenibacillus paludis. The sequence goes on along the minus strand of NZ_JBGJZP010000028.1, from coordinate 60,532 downwards.
GGAAGTCTTGTATTCCGAGAGGGAGAAGAGTCAGATTCGCTTTTTGTAGTGAAGAGTGGCCTCATTAAGCTCACGCAGAGCAATAAAGAAGGCAAGCAGCATATCCTCCGATTCCTGTTCCCCGGCGACTATTTCGGACAGTTTGCTTTGCTGCACCACAAACAAAATTATGTAACAGCCGAAGTTGTAGAGAGTGGAAGTGTATGCCGGATGCACCGCAAACAATTTGTTCCTTTATTGGAGAACAACGCGGCGCTTGCATTCAGCTTTTTAATGTCAATGAGCGAACAGTTGCATCAAGCCGAAGAGCTGGCTGGTGCAATGCATATATATGATGTAGAAAAACGCCTCGCCCGGTTGCTGCTTTATCTGCATAACAGAAATCAATCGGAGGATTCCTCCCGTGTACAAGGTAACAGCATTGATTTGCCGGCTGCCAAAAAAGAGTTCGCCGCTATGATTGGAGCCACTGCCGAAACACTTAGCCGCAAGCTGAATTATCTGGAAAGTATGGGGATTATCACGGTCCGTAAAAGAACGGTAGACATTTTAGATCTAAAAGCACTGAATCAAATGGCAGAAATGAAAGAATAGAATCTAGAAACGACAATATACGACAAAATAACGGTCCGAATAACTTATTTTTCAACATTATTCAACAAAATATTACTTAAAATTCTTTACAATTATTCTATCCATAGAGTAAAATATTTCTATATCAGCGATGTTATTTTCAGGAAATTCAGGGAGAGTGGAAGTATGGGGAAATGTCCTTTTTCTTTTATGCATGGTCTAACATCACGTAACACAAGCGAGGAATCTCCCGAAGTGCACTCAATGGACAGCAAGAATCTTGTACCCACTGCCACACAGTCTTTTCATACCCTTGACGGGCATGAGGAACTCAATGAACAGATGCGAATGATTGACTTGACTGAGGAAGATCTTACGCTTCTGCGTCTATTGAAACCGGTTGTAGAAAGAGATATCGACATCATAACCGACCAGTTTTACAAGACTGTGCTTGGAGTCGGTAAACTGGAAGCGATTATCCTTGAACACAGCAGTATTGAACGGTTAAAAAAGACTTTAAAGCAGCATATTATTGAAATCTTCGATGGAAACGTTGATGAACATTACATTGCCAAACGTCTCAGCATTGCGAAGATACATAAGAGGGTCGGACTGGAGCCAAAATGGTACTTGTCGGCTTTTCAAAACCTGCAAAATGTATTCATTACAGCTGTATATAATCAATCCCTGAAAGAAAACGAGACCTTAAAAGTGGTTCAGACTATAACCAAACTGCTGAATTTGGAGCAACAGCTGGTACTGGAAGCGTATGAGAAGGAAAACATCAGAGAGAAGGAAGAGCAGTACTTAATTGTAAAAAATGAACTGAAGCAAAAAATCGTAGAATTCAGCGGTGAGCTAATAGATCTCAGTATGGATACTAACGCTGCTGTAGAGCAGCTGGTGGCAAGCAGTAACGAAGTGAGTAGTACATTCCAACGAACTGCAAGTTCGGCTAAGGAGTCTCAGGGGATGGCTAGGGACGGGCATGAGCACTTGGACAGCCTTACCGGTCAAATTCATCTGATTTATGAAAGCACCAATGAAATGGAACGGTCGGTGGATGAACTAAGCAGCTCATCTCGGCAGATCCAGAAGATTGTTGCAGCTGTTCAGGAAATTGCTGATCAGACCAAAATTCTTTCACTCAATGCTACTATAGAAGCTGCGAGGGCTGGAGAGCATGGTAGAGGCTTCAGCGTAGTTGCGCAGGAGGTCAACCGGCTAGCCGAGGATACCAAGAATACAGTTGTACGCATCGGCGAGCTAACCGATCTATCAGGGAGGCTGACCTCTCAGGTTGTTGAAGAGATCCGCAAGGTACAGGAACTGACTAAGAGCGGTAAACATCAATCGCTTGAGACCAGCCGGCTGTTTAGTGAAATCGTGGATTCCATGCAGACCAGCACCCAGGAAATTGTGACCGTAGAACAAGAGATAAGAGTGTTGATTCAAACTATCGAAGGAATCGGCTCTACAACGGCACAATCTGCCGCCTCAGCGGAGTATTTCCGATCAGCTACAGAGGGTCTTTAATTAGGAACGACTACATATGTGCCATATATATAGAAAGAAAACAACTTGTGAAAAAAATCATGAGTTGTTTTGTATTTTCGCTTGCAAAGTGTCCGCCTATTATATATAATAATAAATGTTGTTCTGAGACGTTGCGATGATGTGAGAGGTTACTGACACACCCGGCCCCTTTGCCATGAGGTCGACGTCAGAAAATTTTCACGGAGTATGTCCGATAATAAATTGGGCGATAGAAGGAGGGACTAAAATGGCAAAGCAAAAAATTCGTATCCGCTTGAAAGCATACGACCACAGAATTCTTGATCAATCCGCAGAGAAAATCGTTGAAACAGCAAAACGTTCGGGTGCTGGTGTATCCGGGCCGATCCCGCTGCCAACTGAGAAGCAAATCATTACTATTCTCCGTGCGGTACACAAGTACAAGGATTCCCGTGAACAGTTTGAACAACGGACTCACAAACGTTTGATCGATATTGTGAACCCAACACCACAAACTGTGGATGCCTTGATGCGCTTGGATCTACCGTCCGGTGTAGATATCGAAATCAAATTGTAATACTATCTATTAAAGCAACTAGGAAAAGAAAAGAGGTGTCAACATTGAAAGGTATCTTAGGAAAAAAACTCGGTATGACTCAAGTGTTTACTCCAGAAGGTAACGTAATCGCGGTTACGGTTATCGAAGCTGGTCCTTGTGTGGTACTGCAAAAGAAAGACCTGAATATCGACGGATATGAAGCAGTGCAGTTGGGCTTTTCCGACAAGAAGGAAAGTCGCTCCAACAAGCCTGAACAGGGTCACGCCAAAAAGGCAAATGCAACACCTAAGCGCTACGTTCGCGAAATTCGCGGTGTTGACCTCGGGGCACTCGAGGTTGGACAAGAGCTGAAGGCTGATATCTTCGCTGAAGGCGAATTTGTTGACGTAACAGGTACATCTAAGGGTAAAGGTTTCCAAGGTGTTATCAAACGCTGGGGACAAAGCCGCGGACCAATGGCACACGGATCGCGTTACCACAGAAGACCAGGTTCCATGGGTTCCATCCAAGCTAACCGTGTTCCAAAGGGCAAACGCCTGCCAGGACATATGGGTCACACGACCGTAACGGTTCAAAAGCTTGAAATCATCAGAGTAGACGTTGAACGTAACGTATTGCTGGTTAAAGGCGCTATTCCAGGTCCTAAAAACAGCTTTGTGAAAGTTAAACAAACCGTTAAGAAATAATTACTGAAGAAAGGAGGAACATGAAATGCCAAAAGTAACACTTTTTAATATTAGTGGTAACGAAGTTGGCGAAGTTGAATTGAGCGATACAGTGTTCGGTATTGAACCGAATGTGCATGTTCTGCACGAAGCTGCGCTTATGCAAAGAGCTTCCCTTCGTCGTGGTACACATAAAGTAAAAGGACGTTCTGAAGTGCGTGGCGGCGGACGTAAGCCTTGGAAACAAAAAGGTACAGGTCGTGCTCGTCAAGGCTCCATTCGTTCTCCACAATGGAAAGGCGGCGGCGTAGTCTTCGGACCAACACCACGCAGCTATTCCTGGAAACTGCCTAAGAAAGTTCGCCGTTTGGCCATCAAATCCGCGTTGTCCTCGAAAGTACTCGGGAATGACATCATCGTATTGGATAGCTTGACAATGAATGCTCCGAAGACGAAAGAATTCGCGGCGATTCTGAACAATCTTAAAGTAGGCAGCAAAGCCCTGATCGTAGCTCCTAGCTATGATGACAATGTGGCACTTTCCGCTCGTAACATCCCTGGGGTGAAATTCGTAGCGGCTGACGGCATCAATGTTCTTGACGTACTGACGTACGACAAACTGATCATCACTAAAGAAGCAGTTCTGAAGGTAGAGGAGGTGTTCGCGTAATGAAAGATCCTCGTGATATTATCAAACGTCCGGTGATTACGGAACGCACATCCGAATACATGAGCGAATTGAAATACGCTTTTGAAGTGGATATCCGTGCTAACAAGACCGAAATCAAAAAAGCTGTCGAGGCTATTTTCAAAGTTAAAGTAGTTAGTGTGAACACAATGCGCGTACCTGGCAAATTGAAACGTTACGGCAAATACTCCGGATATACTCCAGAGTGGAAAAAAGCCATCGTGAAGCTCAGCCCGGACAGCAAACCGCTCGAATTCTTTGAAGCGGTAGAATAATACTCTGTAAAGTAAGGAGGGAATACAGTGCCAATCAAAAAGTACAAACCGACATCTCCGGCCAGACGTAACATGTCCGTGTCTACGTTTGAAGAAATTACAACAAATGAGCCAGAGAAATCTTTGCTTGCGCCGCTGTTCAAACATGCGGGCCGTAACAACCAAGGTAAAATTACAGTTCGTCACCATGGCGGCGGACACAAACGTAAATACCGTATCATCGACTTCAAACGTACAAAAGACGGCATACCAGGTAGCGTTGCTACGATCGAGTATGACCCGAACCGTACATCAAATATTGCTTTGATCCACTATGCCGATGGAGAGAAACGTTACATCCTCGCTCCTCAAGGCCTTAAAGTTGGGGATAAGATTGAGTCCGGCCCTGCGGCTGACATCAAAATTGGTAACAGCCTTCCGCTGGCGAACATTCCAGTCGGTACAGTTATCCACAACATTGAACTTAAACCAGGCAAAGGCGGCCAGTTGGTACGCGCTGCCGGTACAGAAGCTCAATTGCTGGGTAAAGAAGAAAAATACGTTTCTGTTCGTTTGACTTCCGGTGAAGTTCGCAGAATCCTCAGCGTATGCCGTGCAACGATCGGATCCGTAGGTAACGGTGATCATGAACTGATCAAGATTGGTAAAGCCGGACGCAGTCGCTGGCTGGGCAAACGTCCTGAAGTACGCGGTGTTGTAATGAACCCTAACGATCACCCACACGGTGGTGGTGAAGGCCGCGCTCCAATCGGACGGAAATCGCCTATGTCACCTTGGGGCAAACCAACCCTCGGCTACAAAACGCGTAAGAAAAACAAAGCATCTGATAAATATATCGTTCGCCGCCGCACGAAATAAGACGCTTCTGGCAAGTTAGCTTAACGCGAAGCGTCGATTCGCGGTTTGAAGAACCGGATGAAGGGAGGATTCACACATGGGTCGCAGTTTAAAGAAGGGGCCGTTCATCGATGGCTACCTGCTGAAAAAAGTTGAGGAATTGAACGAGGCAGATAAGAAGGTCGTTGTTAAAACCTGGTCCCGTCGCTCTACCATTTTCCCTCAGTTTATCGGACATACGTTTGGTGTATATGACGGCCGTAAACACGTGCCAGTATACGTAACGGAAGATATGGTAGGTCACAAGTTGGGCGAGTTCGCGCCAACACGTACTTACAAAGGCCACGCGGGTGACGATAAGAAAACAAGAAGATAATTAAGGTCTTCGTTTGAGAGGAGGGAAAACAATGGAAGCAAAAGCACATGCAAGATCGGTGCGGATTTCCGCTCGCAAAGCGAAACTGGTTGTTGACTTGATTCGCGGCAAGCAAGTGGGGGAAGCAATTGCAATTCTTCGCCACACTCCAAAATCCGCTTCTCCAGTAGTTGAGAAGTTGCTTAACTCGGCGATCGCCAATGCTGAGCATAACTACTCTATGGACGTGAACAGTTTGTTCGTTAGCGAAGTTTTCGTTAACCAGGGTCCTACGATGAAGCGTTTCCGTCCACGCGCCATGGGCCGTGCAAGTCGGATCAATAAACGTACCAGCCACATTACTTTGGTGGTATCTGAGAAATAAGGAGGGATAACACGTGGGTCAAAAGGTAAATCCAGTCGGACTCCGAGTCGGAATTATTCGCGATTGGGAATCTAAATGGTATGCAGGCAAAGATTTCGGTACTCTTTTAATGGAAGACGTCAAAATCCGGGAATACCTTAAAGGTAAGTTGAAGGATTCCGCTGTTTCCCGCATCGAGATCGAAAGAGCGGCAAGCCGCGTGAACGTTACAATTCACACTGCTAAACCAGGTATGGTAATTGGTAAAGGCGGAGCAGAAGTAGAAGTACTTCGCAGCGCAGTTACAACTATCGCTGGTGGCAAAAAGGTTCACATCAACATCAACGAAATTAAGCACCCTGAACTGGATGCAATTCTTGTTGCTGAAAGCATTGCACAACAATTGGAACGTCGTGTATCGTTCCGTCGTGCTCTGAAACAAGCGATTCAAAGAACTATGCGTTCCGGTGCAAAGGGAATTAAAACTCAAGTTGGCGGACGTCTTGGCGGCGCTGAGATTGCCCGTTCAGAAGGTTATAGCGAAGGAACAGTTCCACTTCATACGCTTCGTGCCGATATCGATTACGGAACGGCTGAAGCACATACTACTTACGGCCGTATCGGTGTAAAAGTATGGATCTACCGTGGAGAAGTTCTTCCCCCAGCTAAGAAACAAGCTGCTCAGGAAGGAGGCAACTAATCATGTTGGTACCAAAACGCGTTAAACACCGCAAGCAACAACGCGGTCACATGAAGGGTATGGCAAAAGGCGGTACCGAATTGAACTTCGGCGAATTCGGCTTGCAAGCTTTGGAGCCGTCTTGGATCACTAACCGTCAGATCGAAGCTGCCCGTATCGCAATGACACGTTACATCAAACGTGGCGGTCAAGTTTGGATCAAGATTTTCCCAGATAAGCCTATTACTCAAAAACCTCTTGAGGTTCGTATGGGTAGTGGTAAAGGTAACGTTGAGAAATGGGTAGCCGTAGTTAAACCGGGCAAGATTATGTTCGAACTCGGAGGCGTGTCGGAAGAAATCGCTCGTGAAGCGATGCGTCTTGCCGCTCACAAGCTGCCTATCAAGACTAAGTTTGTGAAACGTGAAGAATTGGGTGGTGAAGCAAATGAAAGCTAATGAACTTCGCAACTTAACCACTGCCGAGATTGAACAAAAGATCGCAGGATTCAAAGAAGAACTTTTCAATCTCCGTTTTCAATTGGCAACTGGCCAATTGGATAACCCGACTCGGATTCGTGATGTGCGTAAGGAAATAGCTCGTGCTAAAACCGTTATCCATCAAAGAGTACTCGGGATCAGCTAAGTGAGGGCGGATTAATGATCCGTAATCAGGAAGGAGGCTAACTATGAGCGAAGAACGTAATGCACGTAAGGTGCTGATCGGTAAAGTAGTCAGCGACAAAATGGATAAAACCATCGTAATTGCTGTTGAAACCTATAAGAAACACAATTTGTATCACAAACGCATCAAGTCTACGAATAAATTCAAAGCACATGATGAGGAAAACGTTGCTAAAATCGGTGATACTGTGAAAATCATGGAAACTCGTCCTTTGTCTAAAGACAAACGTTGGAGACTTGTTGAAGTGGTTGAAAAAGCGGTTATCATCTAAGATAATGAGCAGAGCCTTTCCGGAAGGAGGAAATTAATAATGATTCAACCATTTACACGTTTGCATGTGGCTGATAACTCTGGTGCGAAGGAACTGATGTGTATCCGCGTACTGGGTGGTACTGGACGCCGTACAGCAGCAATCGGTGATCTGATCGTTTGTTCCGTTAAACAAGCAACACCAGGCGGCGTTGTCAAAAAGGGTGATGTCGTTAAAGCGGTGGTTGTTCGTACTAAACGTTCTGTACGCCGTAAAGACGGTTCTTACATCGCATTCGACGAAAATGCAGCTGTTGTTGTTAAAGACGACAGAAGCCCGCGCGGAACACGTATCTTCGGACCAGTTGCTCGCGAACTTCGCGATAAAGACTACATGAAGATCGTTTCCTTGGCACCGGAAGTAATCTAAAAAAGTTACCCCTAAAGTAACGTGAAGTTCTGAGAAGGTTAGTCATAGGAGGTGTAATAAATGCCTAGAGTGAAAAAAGTTCTGGAATCCCATAACAATAAACTGCATGTGAAGAAAGATGATGTGGTACTTGTGATCAGCGGGAAAGACAAAGGTAAAAAAGGCCGTGTCATCGCTGCTTATCCTCGTGAAAACCGCGTCCTGGTAGAAGGCGTGAACATGGTGAAAAAACACCAGAAGCCTAACCAGTTGAATCCGCAAGGCGGAATCATCGAACAAGAAGCTTCGATTCATGTGTCCAACGTAATGCACATCGATCCGAAGAGCGGTAAAGTTACTCGTATCGGTTACAAAGTACTCGATAACGGTAAGAAGGTTCGGGTAGCAAAGAGATCCGGAGAGATTATCGACTAATACAGTCCTAAAGAAAGGAGGTAAATCTTCATGGCAGCAAGAATGAAAGAACGTTATTTGAATGAAATAACACCTGCTCTGATGCAGAAGTTTAACTATACAACTGTTATGCAAGTACCTAAGATCGAGAAGGTTGTCATCAACATGGGTGTGGGTGACGCTGTTCAGAACTCCAAAGTACTTGATGCTGCAGTTAATGACTTGCAACTGATCGCTGGTCAAAAGCCAGTAATCACTAAAGCTAAAAAATCCATCGCCGGTTTCAAACTGCGCGAAAATATGCCGATTGGGGTTAAAGTAACACTGCGCGGCGAGCGTATGTATTACTTCCTGGACAAATTGTTCAACGTGACGCTTCCACGCGTACGTGACTTCCGCGGTGTTTCCACTAAAGCCTTTGACGGCCGTGGTAACTACACGCTTGGTCTTAAAGAACAACTGATCTTCCCAGAAATCGAGTATGACAAAGTGGATAAGGTCCGTGGTATGGACATCGTTATCGTAACGACTGCAAAGACGGATGAGGAATCCCGTGAGCTGCTGAATCAGCTGGGAATGCCTTTCGCTAAGTAAGAATCATCCATTTCTCCGAAACTGTTTAGGAGGTGTCAGGCTAAAGTGGCAAAAACTTCGATGAAAGTTAAACAACAACGCGAGCCTAAGTTCAAAGTACGTGCATATACACGTTGTGAGCGTTGCGGTCGTCCACATTCGGTACTGCAAAAGTTCAAAATTTGCAGAATTTGTTTCCGTGAGTTAGCTTATAAAGGCCAGATCCCTGGCGTGAAAAAAGCAAGTTGGTAAGAAGTTTATAAACGGGAAGGAGGTTTACACACATGACTATGTCTGATCCTATTGCAGATATGCTTACTCGTATTCGTAACGCCAACACTGTGCGTCACGAGACAGTAGAAATGCCTGCTTCTACTATGAAAAAACAAATCGCGGACATCTTGAAGCGTGAAGGTTTCATCCGTGATGCGGAATTCGTTGAAGATAGCAAACAAGGGATTATCCGTATCTTCTTGAAATACGGCCCTAACCAAGAGCGTGTTATCTCTGGTCTGAAAAGAATCAGTAAACCAGGCCTTCGCGTTTACACGAAGAGCAATGAAGTGCCTCGTGTACTCGGCGGCCTAGGAATCGCGATTATCTCCACATCTAAGGGAGTTATGACCGACAAAGAAGCTCGTCAATCAAAATCGGGCGGAGAAGTTGTCTGCTACATTTGGTAATAAACGTCACAAGATAAGGAGGTGCAACACATGTCTCGTATTGGTCGCAAACCAATCGCAGTACCTAGCGGTGTAGATGTCACTTTGGACAACGCCGTTATTACAGTAAAAGGTCCTAAGGGCACTTTGACTCGTGAGCTTCATAAAGACATGAAGGTTACAGTTGAAAATAACGAAATCACCGTTGTCCGCCCGTCGGACAACAAATTGCATCGTTCACTTCACGGCACAACCCGCTCCGTTGTCAACAACATGGTGAGCGGTGTGACTGAAGGTTTCTCGAAATCTCTGGAGCTGGTTGGGGTCGGATATCGTGCAAGCAAATCCGGAGATAAAATCGTTCTGAACGTTGGTTACTCCCACCCGGTTGAAATTACACCGGAAGCGGGCATCGAGTTCGAAGTTCCTGCGAACACGAAGATCATCGTTAAAGGTATCGATAAAGAACGCGTTGGCGCTTATGCTGCCAAAATCCGTTCCGTACGTGAACCAGAACCGTATAAAGGTAAAGGTATTAAATATGAAGGCGAGCGTATCATCCGCAAGGAAGGTAAAGCCGGTAAGAAGAAATAATCGGCTTACTCTTCATTGTAAGATACCCCGTGCATCTTAAAGTGAAGCTGTTTACGGCAAACTGAAGGGAGTGAAAGGGAAGTCATGATTACAAAAGAGGATAAAAACAAGGCTCGTCTCAAAAGACACCTGCGTGTTCGTAAAAAAATCCAGGGAACTACTGAGCGTCCACGTTTGAACGTGTTCCGTTCTTCGAAACACATCTACGCTCAATTGATCGATGACGTGACAGGCGTTACAATCGTATCTGCCTCGACACTTGATAAAGATCTGAGCGCTACAATCGGCAATGGCGGCAGCGTTGAAGCTGCAAGCAAAGTAGGTCAACTGATCGCTGAGCGTGCTAAAGCTAAAGGGTATGCAGTGGTTGTATTTGACCGCGGTGGATACTTGTACCATGGACGAATTCAGGCTTTGGCTGATGCAGCTCGCGAAGCTGGTCTTGAATTCTAGAATATTTCTTAAAAGGAGGTTAACGACTTGCGTGTAGATCCGAACAGTTTAGAGCTGACAGAAAGAGTTGTACACATTAACCGTGTAGCAAAAGTTGTAAAAGGCGGACGCCGTTTCAGCTTTAGTGCACTTGTTGTTGTGGGCGATGGCAACGGCTACGTTGGTGCTGGTATCGGTAAAGCCGGCGAAGTTCCGGATGCCATCCGTAAAGGCATTGAAGACGCCAAGAAAAACCTGATTCACATTCCAATCGTAGGAACTTCGATTCCCCATCTGGTTACTGGACATTTCGGCGCAGGACGCGTGCTGCTGAAACCAGCATCGGAAGGTACTGGCGTTATTGCCGGCGGTCCAGTTCGTGCGGTATTGGAATTGGCAGGCGTTGGCGACATCTTGACAAAATCTTTGGGTTCTTCGAATTCCATGAACATGGTCAATGCAACTTTAGAGGGTCTTTCCCGTCTGAAACGCATTGAAGAGGTCGCGAAACTTCGCGGCAAATCTGTCGAAGAATTGCGCGGTTAAGGAGGGGAACGTCAATGGCAAAATTGCAAATTACCCTCGTACGCAGCGTAATTGGACGTCCAGAAACACAACGTGTTACTGTTAAGACGCTCGGCCTGCGTAAGACTAACTCGTCCGTGGTTCACAATGACACTCCTGCAATTCGCGGAATGATCAACAAAGTGAGCCACTTGCTGTCCGTTACAGAAATCGAAGGCTAAACGCCTCGCATAAATTAACAAACATAAGGAGGTGCAAACGATGAAGTTACATGAACTTGCTCCAGCTCCGGGTTCCCGCAAAGAACGCAATCGCGTTGGTCGCGGACCTAGTAGCGGTAACGGAAAAACTTCCGGTCGCGGTCATAAGGGTCAAAACTCCCGTTCCGGCGGTGGTGTTCGTCCCGGCTTCGAGGGTGGACAAAACCCACTCTATCGTCGTCTGCCTAAACGTGGTTTCATCAATCCTACCCGTAAAGAGTATGCGATTGTGAACCTGGAAGATCTGAATAGCTTTGCTGAAGGAACTGAAGTGACTCCACAGTTGCTGATTGAAACTGGTGTTGTCAAGAATTCCAAAAGCGGCATTAAGATTCTCGGTAACGGCGAACTAGCCGTTAAATTGACTGTACAAGCAAATAAGTTCTCTCAATCTGCGGTAGAGAAAATCGAGGCTGCCGGCGGTAAAACCGAGGTGATCTAATGTTCAAGACGCTTAAGAATATATGGCATATTGAAGATTTGCGCAAAAAGATCCTGTTTACCCTGTTCGTTCTGATCATCTACCGACTCGGTTCGTTTGTACCGGTTCCTGGTGTGAACAAAGAAGTACTGGAAACAACAAATCAAAGCGGCGACGCTTTGATGGGTCTTCTGAACACCTTCTCGGGCGGAGCGCTCAAAAACTTCTCGATTTTTGCGATTAGTATTTACCCGTACATTACAGCATCGATCATCGTGCAATTACTGTCGATGGATGTTATCCCTAAGTTTGCCGAATGGGCTAAACAAGGGGAGCACGGGAAAAAGCAACTGGCGCAAGTCACCCGTTACGGCACAGTAGTGCTCGGTCTGATTCAAGCGTTTGCGACTTCAATCGGATTCAACCGGATCTACAGCACTGAGATGATTCCGAATGCAACCTTTGCGGATTACCTGCTTATCGCGATCATTCTGACTGCAGGTACATCGTTCCTGATGTGGCTGGGTGAGCAGATCACGGAAAAGGGAATAGGAAACGGGATTTCGATCCTGATTTTTGCGGGAATCGTCGCTGCCATACCGGGACATATCACGGCTACGGCTCAGTCCAGCTTTATACAGCCGGATCAGATGTTCCTTAATATTCTTAAAGTCGTTATCGTGTTGATCTTGGTTGCGGCGATTATTGTTGGAGTAATCTTCGTACAGCAAGGGATTCGTAAGATTCCTGTGCAATATGCCAAACGCGTAGTCGGTAACAAGATGTATGGTGGACAGAATACGCATATTCCGCTGAAGATTAACGCAGCAGGCGTTATTCCTGTCATTTTCGCTGTTTCTCTACTGCAATTCCCGGTTGTACTCTCCAGCTTCTGGTCAACACATGAGTGGGCGAAATGGGTTGCTGGCAACCTGAAGTTTAATGAGCCTCTCGGTATGGTTCTGTATGTGCTGATGATTATTGGATTTACGTTCTTCTATACGTTTGTTCAGATGAATCCACAGCAGATGGCCGATAACATGAAGAAGAATGGCGGTTATATCCCGGGCATTCGTCCTGGTAAAGCAACGGAGAAATATCTCACCAAGGTAATGTCCCGTCTGACTATGTCCGGCGCGCTGTTCTTGGCGTTTATATCCGTACTTCCTGTATTCTTCGGGAAGCTCTCCGGTCTACCTGATTCGGTTCAGATTGGTGGTACATCCATCCTGATCGTTATCGGTGTAGCATTGGATACCATGAAGCAGATCGAGAGCCAATTGATCAAACGCCATTACAAAGGCTTCATCAATAAATAGTGGATAGGTTCCGGCGAAGCATGAGATTTACAGACTTCCCGGCACCTATTGTGCTGTTTCTTGCTTGGTGGCGAACTTTTGGGGGGAGAGAGAAATCGTGAACATTCTATTCATGGGCCCTCCTGGGGCAGGCAAGGGGACACAAGCAGGAGTTATCGTTAAAGAGCTTGGCATTCCGCATATTTCGACAGGTGACGCCTTCCGCTTGGCAATCAAGCAGGGTACTCCGGTTGGACTGAAGGCCAAATCTTACACCGAGCAAGGCTTGCTTGTACCTGATGATGTGACTATTGGGATCGTTGAAGAACGGCTTCAGCAGTCCGATTGCGAAAAAGGTTTCTTATTGGATGGCTTTCCAAGAACCCTTTCGCAAGCGGAAGCGCTGGAAGATATCTTAAGCCGCCTCAATATTTCATTGGATCATGTAATCAACTTGAATGTAGACCGTGGACTGCTGATGGCGCGTCTTACGGGACGTAGAATCTGCAGAGTTTGCGGAGCATCCTACCATTTAATTTTCAACCCGCCGAAGCAAGAAGGCATTTGCGACATTGATGGCGGTGAGTTGTATCAACGTCCGGATGACAACGAAGAGAGCGTAGGCAAGCGTCTGGATGAGTATGATAACAAGACAGCACCGCTGCTTGCGTTTTATGAGAATAAAGGTCTTTTGCGTCAGGTAAACGGAGAAAACGAAATCAATGTCGTTACTTCCGAAATCGTATCTTTGTTGCGAGGTTAATGTAATGATCATTTGTAAATCCGAGCAGGAACTTGCCTTTATGAGGGAAGCTGGTCGAATTGTTGCCGAGAGTCACCGGTTGATCGCTGAGGCTATCCAGCCTGGCATCACAACCGGAGAGCTCGACAGAATCGCCGATCAATACATTCGCAGTCAAGGTGCTGTGCCGTCTTTCAAAGGTTACAACGGTTTTCCTGCCAGCATTTGCGCTTCAGTCAACGAACAATTGGTGCATGGATTTCCGGGTAAACGCAAATTGATGGAAGGCGATATAATAACGCTTGATATCGGTGCAGAGTACCGCGGTTATCACGGTGATTCCGCTTGGACCTACGGAGTGGGCAGCATTTCTGATGAAGCTCAGCGCTTGCTGGACGTCACGGAAGGCTCCTTGTACGCAGGACTGGCGTTAGTCAAACCGGATGTGCGCTTGTTTACAATCTCCCATGCGATCCAGCAAACTATTGAAGACGCCGGATTCTCCGTCGTACGAGAGTATGTGGGTCACGGCATCGGGGCAAAACTGCATGAAGAACCGCAAATTCCGAACTATGGCATAGCGGACCGCGGACCACGTCTGAAACCGGGTATGGTACTCGCGATTGAGCCGATGGTGAACGTAGGGGACAGATATGTCAGAACGCTGGAAGATAACTGGACGGTCGTTACGGTAGACGGTTCATTGTGTGCTCACTTCGAGCATACAGTAGCAGTTACACCGGACGGCATGGAAATTTTCACGAAACTGAATGCGTAGGTGATCTTGATGAATACTCAGAGCAGCCCGCAGATTGGTCAATTGGTGAGAATTCTCAAAGGCAAAGATGCCGGAGAGGCTGCCGTTGTTATCGCAGTTGTGGATAGCAGATTTGTATATATTGCCGATGGGGACAAACGGAAGTTTGATGGGCCGAAGAAGAAGAACATTCAACATCTGGAGCTCATACCCTTTATCAGCAGTGAGGTTGTGAACAGTTTGGAAGAAACCGGCCGGGTTACCAACGGAAAGCTGCGTTTTGCAGTGATGAAGTATGGCGGACCTGCTGGAATAAGTGCAGATGAGAAAGGAGACTAACTGTGGCTAAAGAAGATGTCATTGAAGTCGAAGGTACGGTCATTGAGCCGTTGCCGAATGCAACGTTTAAGGTTGAGCTTGAGAACGGTCATCAAATACTTGCCCATGTGTCCGGGAAATTGCGGATGCACTTTATCCGTATCTTAACCGGAGACAAAGTGGTCGTGCAGTTATCGCCTTACGATTTATCTAAAGGTCGTATAACTTACCGTAAATAGATGGGAACTACAACAAAAGTTTTGCTTCGCAAAACTTTGAGGAGGTAATTAACATGAAGGTAAGACCTTCTGTGAAGCCCATTTGCGAGAAATGCAAAGTCATCCGCCGCAAAGGGACTGTTATGGTAATTTGCGAAAATCCGAAACACAAACAAAAACAAGGTTAAGAAGGGGGTGTAGCGTAAAATGGCTCGTATAGCTGGAGTGGATTTGCCACGTGATAAACGCGTTGAGATCGCCTTGACTTATATTTTCGGAATCGGTAAAACGACTTCCCAGAAAATTCTTAATGAAACAGGCATTGACGTTAACACACGTGTCCGTGATTTGACGGAAGATGAAGTCAGCAAACTGCGTGAAATGATCGACAAGTCAGTTAAGGTTGAAGGTGACCTGCGTCGTGAAATTTCCTTGAATATTAAGCGTCTTACTGAGATCG
Organism: Paenibacillus paludis; assembly: GCF_042610515.1. Taxonomy (NCBI): domain Bacteria; kingdom Bacillati; phylum Bacillota; class Bacilli; order Caryophanales; family Paenibacillaceae; genus Paenibacillus; species Paenibacillus paludis. The sequence continues at coordinate 45,006 of NZ_JBGJZP010000028.1, read as the reverse complement.
GCTGTTACCGCGGTGTTCGCCACCGTCGTGGATTGCCTGTTCGCGGTCAACGCACTAAAACGAATGCCCGTACCCGGAAAGGCCCGCGTCGTACGGTAGCAAACAAAAAGAAATAATAAGGGGGGATAAGAGACAATGGCTAAACCGAAAAAAGTCGTACGTACCAAACGTCGCGACCGGAAGAATATCGAGAGCGGCGTGGCACATATTCGTTCCACGTTCAACAACACTATCGTTACGATCACGGATCCTCACGGAAATGCAATTTCCTGGGCTAGCTCCGGCGGTCAAGGATTCAAAGGTTCCCGTAAATCGACTCCATTTGCAGCGCAGATGGCAGCCGAAACTGCTGCTAAAGCAGCGATGGAACACGGCATGAAGTCCGTTGAAGTTATGGTTAAAGGACCGGGCGCGGGCCGCGAAGCAGCCATCCGTTCCCTTCAAGCCGCAGGGCTTGAAGTAAACCTCATTAAAGACGTAACTCCGGTTCCTCACAATGGATGCCGTCCGCCGAAACGTCGTCGCGTATAGTGAAATCAGAATTGTGATTGTGGTATAATTCTGACGCATCTGCTAATAATAGGTGTTTAGGCATACTACATGATGCACCTGATGGGGTGACAGTTTCATATAGGAGCGACGTTTGAAGGAGGGGTACACTCGTGATAGAAATCGAAAAGCCGAAGATTGAGACCGTAGAAGCCAATGATGAAGGAACCTATGGGAAATTCGTAGTTGAACCGCTGGAACGTGGATATGGCACGACTCTGGGGAACTCGCTTCGCCGGATTCTGCTTTCCTCCCTTCCGGGAGCCGCAGTAACATCGGTCCAAATTGACGGCGTTTTGCATGAGTTCTCGACCGTTCCTGGCGTAATGGAAGATGTGACGGAAATCATTCTGAACCTTAAAGCTCTTTCTCTGAAGATCCATTCAGATGAAGAGAAAGTGTTCGAGATTGATGCTGAGGGTGAAGGCATCGTTACCGCAGGTGATATCCGTGCGGATAGCGATGTTGAGATCCTCAATCCGGATCTTCATATTGCAACGCTGGGACCTGGCGCGAGACTTCACATGCGTATTTTTGCAGGCCGTGGTCGCGGTTATGTCCAAGCAGACCGGAACAAACGCGACGACCAGCCAATCGGTGTTATTCCGGTTGACTCCATCTACACTCCTATTTCCCGCGTGAATTACGGCATTGATAACACTCGTGTCGGTCAAGTGACGAACTATGACAAGTTGACGCTGGAAATTTGGACAGATGGCAGTATCAGACCGGAAGAGGCTGTAAGCCTCGGAGCCAAAATTTTGAACGAGCACCTCGTATTGTTCGTAGGACTTACGGACGAAGCGAAAGACGCCGAAATTATGGTTGAAAAAGAAGAAGACAAAAAAGAAAAAGTGCTTGAGATGACAATCGAAGAACTTGATCTTTCTGTCCGTTCCTACAACTGCCTCAAACGTGCCGGTATTAATACCGTACAAGAGCTGACTACGAAAACTGAAGAAGATATGATGAAGGTTCGTAACTTGGGCCGCAAATCTTTGGAAGAAGTTCAAGAGAAGCTCGAGGAACTTGGTTTGGGTCTCCGCACAGAAGAATAGTTAACAGATTGCTTGAGTACTTGAGTGAAGGAGGGAAAACAAATGGCATACCAAAAATTGGGCCGTGATTCCAGTGCGCGTAAAGCGTTGTTCCGCGACATGGTAACGGATCTGTTCCTTTACGAGCGCATCCAGACAACGGAAGCCAAAGCGAAGGAAGTTCGTTCCATCGCTGAGAAACTGATCACTAAAGCGAAAAAGGGCGATCTTCATGCTCGTCGTCAAGTAGCTGCATTTGTTCGTCGTGAAACTGTTGACGGTGAACAAGATGCAATCCAAAAACTGTTCTCTGATATTGCTCCTCGTTACACAGAGCGTCCAGGCGGATACACTCGTATCCTGAAGCTGGGACCTCGCCGTGGCGATGCTGCGCCTATGGTTTATCTTGAACTGGTAGACCGCGCGTAGTAACGCAAGTAATGATTTCCGGAATTATCCCTTTCCCCCATGATCCTCGGAGCATGGGTAGGAAAGTATTAAACGTTATTGTGCTGCAGGGGCGCTATGGCCCTGCCGTACAACTAACCGCGGGAATCACCTTGTATAGAGTAGAAGGAGCTCCCGCCGGGGCTCTTTTTTTTTGAAAACCAAGTATGGACTGACAGGAGAACGGAATGCGCAATCTATTGATGAAAGTCAATTATGACGGGACCCATTATGATGGCTTTCAGACCCAGCCTCAGGGCAATACGATTCAGGACCGGCTGGAACAGGCAATACTCCATCTGACGGGCGAGGCGCTCAAGATAACCGCCTCTGGACGGACAGACGCGGGTGTGCATGCTTATGGACAGCCGTTTAACTTCATGACCTCCTCTCAAATCCCGCTTGAACGCTGGTGTCTGGCCCTGAATGCCCGGTTGCCGCAAGATATCGTGGTTACCGAGGCGAGGGAGGTTCCGCTATCGTTCCACTCTCGTAGAGGAGCAAAGCGCAAAACCTATCGGTACACAATTAATGGCAACCGGTTTCCGGATCCGTTTCAGCGGCGCTGGCAGCATCACCACCCGGTGAAACTCGATATACCGGCTATGCAGAAAGGTCTTACACATTTACTGGGTACCCATGACTTCACCTCGTTCGCATCACGGAAGTCCACGAAGACTTCCCATGTCCGGACGATCTTTGAGGCTCATATGGAGATTGACCGCAGTATGTGTCGACCTGACTCGGTAGACCAGGGTGTCATTCACACTTATATTACGGGCAGCGGATTTCTGCAGCATATGGTTCGCATTATTATGGGAACGCTGATTCATGTGGGTGAGGGCAAATACCATGCGGATAAGGTTGCGGATATCCTAGCCGCATGCGATCGGGCGGCGGCAGGACCAACGGCCGTATCTAAGGGCTTGGCGCTGTGGAGTGTTGAATATGACGAGGGTGGAATTTAGGCGAGAGCGTTCTATACTTTTTTTAGAAAAATTATAGTCAATAAGCTTAAAAATCACTTGCACTTGTCATGTTTATGCTGTAATATAAAAGTTGTGTTTTCTTGATGGCTATCCCACAGCCCCGATCAAGAAGATGCCGACAAATAAGCTTTTTTTAACTCACATAATTGTAATCCAATGAGAAACAAGATATACGAAACAGATGATTTTCGTACGAGAACAAGGAGGAAACATTCATGCGTACCACCTATATGGCGAAACCAAACGAAGTTGAACGCACTTGGCACATTATTGATGCCGAAGGCAAGACACTTGGTCGTTTGGCCAGCGAAGCCGCTGCATTGATCCGTGGCAAACACAAACCGCAATTCACTCCACATGTTGATACTGGAGATTTCGTAATTGTTATCAACGCTGAGAAGATTCACCTGACAGGCAAGAAAATGCAAAACAAGAAATACTACCGTCACTCGATGCACCCAGGTGGCTTGAAAGTCACTGTTGCAGAAGACCTGATCAAGACTAAACCTGAACGCATGATCGAATTTGCAGTTCACGGTATGATTCCTAAGACTCGTCAAGGGGATCACATGAAGCTGAGATTGAAAGTCTATGCAGGCGCCGAGCATCCACATGCAGCACAAAAACCTGAAGTTTACGAACTTCGCGGATAAGAATAGAGGAGGACAGTTTCATGGCACAAGTACAATACTATGGGACAGGTCGTCGTAAACATTCGGTAGCACGTGTTCGCCTTGTACCGGGTGAAGGACGCATTGTCATTAACAAACGCGAGATGGACGAATATTTCGGTGTGGAAACATTGAAGATGATCGTGAAACAACCTTTGAACCTGACTGAAACACTGGGCAACTACGATGTAATCGTTCTTGCACATGGTGGCGGCATTTCTGGTCAAGCTGGAGCAATCCGTCACGGGATCTCCCGTGCATTGCTCAAAGTGGACCCTGAATACCGCGGCGCCCTTAAGAAAGCCGGCTTCCTGACTCGTGACCCACGTATGAAGGAACGTAAGAAATACGGCCTCAAGGCTGCACGTCGTGCGCCTCAGTTCTCGAAACGTTAAGAACCGCATTACATCAAGGATTTCAGCCCTTGGCCTTTATGGTCAGGGGCTTTGATTTTGCCCTCTGAATCATACGTGACCATATTTTGACCATATATTATTCATTTGAGTGAAGAGTGACCACATTTGAGCCGGTGATCGGTGGATCAGATTCCATGAATTTTTCAAACCGATTCGCTTTGATCTCTTTAACCGTTTTCAGCACATGTGTCTCCTTGTGTAGATTTGTGGTGACTACTTTTTACCACAAGGAGCGCGCTTTGGCTCTATTTTTTTTTGATTTTTACAGTTTTCTGGAAGCGAAATCACTCATTTATAGTTCATTAGTGTTAGGAGGTCCTAACATGAGCAATAACCAATTGGAAGAAAGATGTACATCCCTCAAACTATTTTATCAGCATTTCGACCTGTGTCAGTATAATGCTCTTAATATAATTGCGGGCCAAATGCACAGAACTGTGAAGAATTTCAGAAAAACAAAAGGGGTATGGAATCATGATTCATGACCGCAGATTTGCATTTATTTTTAGATTGTTCGCATTAGTCTTCACATTTTCAGGTTTATTGGGTGCCTTAGGCGCTTTTCAAGGCAAGTTTGAACTCGATAAATTGATGTTTTATACCGTACAAAGCAATGCTCTGGGCGTTATTCTCTTTTTGATTTTGGTAATAAAAACAGTGAGAGAATGGCGAAGTAAAGGGGCTTTTGGGAATAACGGATATTATCCTTCTTTCGAAATGGTCTGTATGATTGACTTATTGCTTACTTTGTTAGTTTATTGGGTTATCCTTGTACCAGTTGGTTTTTCAATGAACGACGAATATACCCCATGGCGATTTAACAATGTGGTCGTTCATTTAATTACCCCTCTTTTATGTTTAATAGATTATATTTTGTTTGTGGGTTCACGAAGCTTAAAATACAGATACATTTATTGTGTTTTGATTTTCCCACTGGCATATGTTCCATTTGTTTATATAGCAGGACTTTTTGGCTACGTTTACTATACTTTGCCCAATGGGACAAAAGTGAGCAATCCATATTTTTTTATGGACTACAGCAGGATTGGGTATAAGGCATTTTTAAATATATTAATCCTGGTTATTTTTTTCTTAATTCTTGCACATATTGCATATTTTCTTGATCGAAAAGTTCGAAAACCCGTTTTCCCTCGCAATAGCAAAGAGTATAAAATATCCAAAGAAAATAATTGAAAATATTTGAGCCACAGAAACGAGGCAATACGTCAACAATATATCGATGGCTCAACGATAGATGAACTCTCTGATCAATTCTGTCTTTCCAACGATCGTATTAAAAAGATCATTTATTCAAAAATATAAGTCATAGAAATCACATCAGTATCTTATGATGTGATTTTTTGTGTGTAAAAAATGATTCTGAATTATCTTTTATATATTTTGTAAACTTAAGTTCGTCCAAGTTACGTGTAGGTCAATCCGAATGAATCAAGGATCGGTCTGAACAACCGAGAACGGTAGCCTGCACCTGATGCCCCCAGACCACCTTGCCCAGCAGATGAGAGTGATGAAAACCGGCGTGCTCGATAGAAAAACGGGCCTGTGACGAAGGCTTTGTTTTCTGAGCAATCGTTATTCGAGATTCTTCCTGTATATTCTCCTTTTACAGCATCAAAATAAATTTTTGTTAATTCACCCTCGGAAAGTCCTACGACTCCAATGAATGTCTTGAGTTATCTCTTGTTAATAAAAAGTGATAACCTTTCGCCCAATCCTTCCCCGGTTGTCATATCACCAAAATGGGGGCTGAGATTCTTTTAATGGATCATTCTAAAACACATTTACAAAACCTTAACCCTAGGTTGATCTTTCGTTAATAAATGGGTTGTACACTTAGGGTGTTTACTAGTGGTACATTAATAGTTCCTCGCGGTAAATAGGTGGTGAAGAGAATATTGAATTCCAATATTGGAGGAAAGGGTCTGTTTCATGACACAACTAGGATTAAACATGAGAATCAAAAGGGCAAGGAAATACGGCGTACTCTTCTTGATGATGATACCCGGAATAGCTTATTTAATCATCAACAACTACTTGCCACTGTTCGGAATCATTATCGCGTTCAAAGATTACAACTATTCGCAAGGTATATTCGGAAGCGACTGGTCTGGACTGAAAAATTTCGAGTACCTGTTCAAAACGACAGACGCTTTTATCATTACGAGAAACACGATTTTGTATAATGGCGCTTTTATCGTGCTGAATCTCGTCATCGGAGTCGGAGTTGCTATTTTGCTCAATGAAGTGAAGGCTCGTTTTTTTTCGCGGTTTTATCAGACGGTTCTATTATTGCCGTACCTGATTTCCATGGTCATTGTCGGTTACCTCGTATTCGCTTTACTGAGCCTGGAGACCGGATTTATAAATAAAACGGTCTTGCCTCTTTTGGGTCTTTCCGAGATTTCGTGGTATAGCGAGGCGAAATACTGGCCGTATATTTTGACGATCGTACACATTTGGAAAAGTGCCGGTTACTTGTGCGTCATTTATCTGGCGGCGATCATCGGTATCGATAAAGAGTATTACGAAGCTGCTGAAATTGACGGTGCAGGAAAATTGCAGCAAATAAGGAGCATTACGATTCCTCTCCTTATTCCGGTCATCACGGTTATGACGCTGCTTCAGATTGGGCGTATTTTCTACTCTGACTTTGGGTTGTTTTACCAGGTTCCCCTGAACGCGGGCGCTCTGCAATCGACAACAAACGTAATTGACACCTACGTTTACCGTTCCCTATTGATGCTTGGTGATATGGGCATGTCATCGGCTGCAGGACTCTATCAATCGTTGGTCGGCTGCGTGCTTGTATTCTTGTCAAACTACATCGTCAGAAAAATAAACAAAGATAACGCCATATTCTAGGGGGACTTGTTTTGAAACAGAAATATCGGGCGTGGCAAATCATCGTAAACACCATGATGCTTATGGTAACGATAATATGCCTTCTTCCACTCATTCTGCTAGTAACTTCTTCGTTTACCGACGAAGAGACTATTTACCGTAACGGATATGCCATCATTCCGGAGAAATTCAGCTTGGCCGCTTATCAATTTATATGGAACGATAGCGAGCGGATTTTGCATGCTTACGGCATTACAGTTGCCATTACTTTGATCGGAACGACTTGCGGCTTATTCATCATTGCGCTTCTTGCCTATCCGTTGTCTCGTAGAGATATGCCATCTAACGGTTTTTGGTCACTGTTCGTTTTTTTCACGATGCTGTTCAACGGCGGGCTGGTACCGACGTACATGGTATACACGCAATTGTTTGACTTGAAAAATACGCTGATGGCGTTGATCATCCCCTCATTACTCATGAATGCATTTTTCGTCATGCTGATGAGAACGTTTTTCCTGACCTCTATCCCAGCTGCAGTCATCGAATCTGCGAAAATCGATGGCGCGGGAGAATTCCGCATATTCGTCAGGATCGTACTGCCTCTCTCGCTGCCCATTCTGGCGACCGTCGGATTGTTCCAGACTATTCATTATTGGAACGATTGGTTTAACGGGATGGTTTATGTTACAGACGACAAGCTGTACAGCCTGCAGAATTTGCTTAACCGAATTTTGCTTGATATTCAGTTTTTGTCCAGCTCGAATTTTGGCAGTCAGACCGAGCTGTCAGCCAATACTCCGACGGAATCCGTACGCATGGCATTGGCCGTAATAGGCGTCCTTCCGATACTGATCGCTTATCCGTTCTTCCAGAAATTCTTCGTAAAAGGACTTACAGTCGGAGCGGTAAAAGGGTAAGGCTATTTCCGGTATTTAGCCGGTTAGTAAAAAAAATCACAGAAGGCAGGTTCAAAAATGAAAAGAAAAAGCTTCATAATGATGCTAACGATCGTACTCTCGACAGTCATGCTATTGGCGGGATGTGGCGACAAGAACGGGAACAGCACAGCCAGCCCGTCCGAGACAGCAGGTTCTACCGGTACGACGGGCAAAGATCTGAAGCCGTATGAGGTGGTCATCGCGTTCTATGGCAACGAACAAAAAGATATGCAAGCTGTGCAGGACGAAATGAGCAAAATAACCAAGGAAAAATTCAATGCTACTGTCAAGCTTTTACCTATCGGAGTCAGTGCATGGGCGCAGCAAACCAACCTGATGCTTGCAAGCAACGAGAAAGTCGACCTTATGTTCACCTCACCTCTGTTCAACTACGCCACACAGGTGGCGAAGGGACAGCTTCACTCGCTGGACGAAATGCTGGATAAATACGGGGCTGGCATAAGGCAATCATTGGAGCCTTATCAACTCGCGGCTTCCAAAATCAACGGTCAGCACTACGCGGTTCCCAATGTGAGAGATATGGCAGCCTATTATGGTCTTATGATGCGTAAAGATCTCGTGGACAAATATCATATCGATATAAGCAAAATCAAGACGATTAACGACTTGGATGCCGTCTTCCAAACGATCAAGGAGAACGAGCCGGAGGTCATGCCGCTTGTCGCCAAAAATCCGGGAACAGCACCCTTTACCGCTGGCTATTCAACATTCGATGCGCTCGGCGATTCCATCGGCGTACTTCCCAATTATGACAATGGCATGCAGGTCGTCAATTGGTTCGAAACCAAAGAATATGCGGACCAGTTAACTATTCTGAGAAGATGGTATCAAGCCGGATATTTGCTGAAGGATGCCGCAACGGGCAAGCAGGACGGCAGGGAGTTGGTGAAGGCGGGCAAAGCGTTTTCCTTCCTTTCGAACATGGGTCCCGGTTCAGATGCGGAAAGCTCCAGAAAGCTGGGCATGGAAATGATTTCGGTTCCGCTGACGCCAACGTATACCACAACCGATCTGATCACAGCCTTGATGTGGTCTATTCCAAAAAACTCGGAGGATCCGGAAAGAGCGATGATGGTGCTGGACATGCTTTATTCCGACAAGGATTTCTACAATTTGTTCGCTTGGGGCATCGAAGGCAAACATTACGTGAAGAAGTCGGACAACGTTATCGATTTTCCGTCAGGGGTCGATATCAAGAATGTTGGCTATAATTTCGGTACGCCTTATATGTTCGGCAATGAATTCCTGTCTTATACATGGTCAACCCAAGACCCTGACACTTTTAAAAAGTTAGATGAATTCAACAAAACTGCTAAGCAGTCAAAAGCGCTGGGATTTAATTTCAACGTTGAGAATGTGAAGACGGAAATGGCTACGGTAAGCAGCGTGAGGTCCGAATTCCGCCTGGGGCTGGAGACGGGTACACTTGACCCTGCCAAGGAATTGCCGAAGTTCAACGAGAAGCTCAAAGCGGCTGGCATCGACAAGATCATTGCGGAAAAACAAAGGCAGCTTGACGAATGGGCGAAGAATAAGTAATCCAAAATCCGTGTTTAAGCGACAAAACGATAAAGAAGGGAAGTATCAAACATGAAATTCGTACACCTTACCGACACCCATCTCAATGCTCCAGGGAGAAACAACCAATTCCCCAATGCCAATCATTTTGAGAAGGTAAAGCAAACCTTCCGTCATATTCGCGAAACCGGAGTTAACCCGGAGTTTGTTCTGATCACAGGAGATCTTGTACATGAAGGCGACGCGGAGGATTACTCCTTCGTTCGATCTCTATTCGACGAAGCTTCCGAGCAACTCAAAGTACCGGTTTATGTATTACTCGGCAATCATGACCATCTCCCGGCATTCCGTCAAGGCTATCTAGGTGAGTTGCCCGCAGAAGAACCTTATTATTATGTTCAAGACATCAATGGTTTGCGTCTGATCTGTTTGAATTCCCAAATCCCCGGTCAGCCTGGTGGACAAATCGACGAAGTGCAATTGACATGGCTGGAGAACCAGCTTCAAACGCCGGCGCCTAAGGGCACCATCATCGCCCTCCATCATCCGTTGTTCGACCTCGGCGGTTCTGCAGCAAAAGGAATGCTCGTCGATAATCGCGATCAGGTCGCACACGTAATCTCCGGGAAGGACGTGATCGGTATATTTGCAGGTCACATTCATTCCAACTATTCCGGGACTTATCAGGGTATCTTCCACGCCGCGGCTGCAGGCACCGCTTTCTCTGCGGAGGTGGAAGAAGGCATGGAACATTATCAATTTCTCGATACTTGCGGATACAATATCATCACGATAAGCGAAAAAGGAATTGCGGTTAAAGCAGTCGAACTCCCGCGTTCGCGTGCCGAATACATGCGAATTTCGGTTGCTAGCTTTACCCCCAAAGCTTAATCATTGGAGGATAACGATAAGATGAATTCACAACAACTTTGGCACGATCTTGAGCGCAGAACGAACCTTCGTCAGCTTGGGGGGTACCGTACTTCCGACGGAAAAACAATCAAGTCCGGTCTGTTGTTTCGTTCCGGCCAATTGTCGGAATTAAATGCAGACGATCTCGAGATGCTTCGAACGTTGGATTTGCGCTATATTTTCGATTTCCGCACGGACAGCGAGCAACAATTGAAGCCGAACCCGGTGATCATCGGTGCCGAGAACGTCAGCCTCCCCGCTTTAGGCGGGGCTGTCAATCCACAGGAATTGCTGCCCTACATTCGGAGCATGGGCGAGGCTGCCAAGCAGGGCGGCCTGCTTATAGGGGCTTACAAGCAATTTGTCTCCAACGACGCAGCACAGAAAGCCTACCGCCGGTTTTTTGAAGGGCTCCTGGAGACAGAAGGAAAACCGCTGCTTTGGCATTGTGCGGCGGGTAAAGATCGGACGGGGTTCGCCGCGGCGATCTTGTTGCTCGCGCTCGACGTACCACGGGAAACGGTTATGGATGATTATTTAAGAAGCAATCGTAATCGCATCGAAGCGAATAATCAATGGGTGGACGCGATTCGCCAGAAGATTGGTGACGTGGAAGAGCTCGGCGTGTTCAGGGAAATGATGAGCGTGGATGCTGTTTATTTACAAGAGGCACTTAATGAAGCGGAAGAACGCTACGGAACATTAAATGCGTACATGGAATCAGTGCTCGGACTAACCGCTGAACGTCGGGAACAATTTAAAAAAATCTATTTGGAACAGGCTCTCGTCTGATTTATGGGTGGATGCTTCTCTCTAATCGGAGAGAGCATCTTTTTTTATTGTCATATGGGGAAGTGTTGCAGCTATATTTACAAATTATTAATGACTTCATTGTTTTAATATTCATGCTATCACATGTTATAATAATAATTTATTGAGGGGAGGTTAACGTGTTTGAACGATCAGTGGAAAGAGCAATTGGAATTACACAGAACCAAGCGACGCGAAGTCATTATTATGGAAGCGAAACGATTGTTTTTGGAAAAAGGATTGTCTGCAGTAACCTTAAAGGAGATCGTAGAAGCTTGCGGAATTAGTAAGGTTACCTACTATAAATATTTTCGGTCGCTGGATGAAATTATATTTGAAGTACAAATGGATATGTTAAAAAGTTTTATGAAGGAAATTAACGCTGTTCCTCTGAAAGGGGACTGCGGATTTGAGAAGTTGACCAATTTGTTAGCTAGAACGATGGAGGTAAGTCAACTTCATAGCTCTTACATCCGATTTATTGCCGCTTTTGATCATTATTACACAGAGAGTTACCCTACAACGGAATTGGAAGAAAGGTTTCGCATGTTCGTGCAAAGAGGTCAGCCCTTTTATGTTCTTATCCAGGAAGGAATAAAGGACGGATCCATACGATTGGATATTGATGCCAAGGTTTTAACCTATACCCTTAGCAATATGTTTTTGGCTACGTTACAGCGTCTAACGGTTAGAGGGAAATTGCTTCATCAGGACCAAGGCGTAGATCCGGCAATCATTATGAAACAAGCAATAGAAGTGATGCTGGCCTATCTGAAACCCATTAAATAAATAGGTGAATTACGATTAGAAGAAGTCCTTGCTGTGGGGGCTTCTTTTTTATTAACCTTCTTCATAATTTCTTTACGTAAAATTGATAAATTGATAACAAGCAGAATATACAATATAAGTGTCTACTATAGGTAAACATACACTTATTATAAGTTAATAGATAATAACTAAAGTAGATTGTATGGAGGAGAGAGATATGAATAACAAATTATCTACCTTAGTGCAAAAAATGAGATTGGAAGAAAAAGCATCCTTGCTAAACGGAAAAGATTCCTGGAGTACGGCTCCGATTGAACGTTTCGGCATTCGTGGGGCTGTACTTCAATGATATTCCTTTAAAAAGGCTCTTGGCTATGGGGATAATGAATGAGAGCTCGTTGGACGAAGTTATAGCTAAAATTAATGATGCTTTAGAAAAAATCGATCACAGCCCAAAGTGACAATTAAAGTTAAAAGAGTAGTCAAAGGTTGACATATTATTTTGGAGGTAATTAAAGATGACCGACACGAGAACGATCTTATGCTTCGGGGATTCAAATACATGGGGAGCCGATCCGCAGAATCGAGGAGTTCGGTTTCCGGCGGATGTTCGGTGGACGGGCGTACTGCGTAAGGAACTGGGAGACGGCTACGACATTGTTGAGGAAGGCTTGCCCGGGAGGACGACAGTGTGGACGGATCCGATCGATGGAATCATGAGCGGAAAAGAGTACTTGACGTCCTGCCTGCTGTCTCACAGGCCGCTTGATCTTGTCGTGATCATGCTCGGAACGAATGATTTGAAAGAGCGGTTTTCCGTCTCTGCGCTGGATATCGCGATGAGCACCCTGTCGCTTGCCGGGCTCGTAAAAACGACTTTTTCAAGGCCGGGGATTACGATAGTCCCTCAGGTTCTGATTCTAGTTCCGCCGCCAATCAAGGAAACCGGATTATTCGCAGGCATGTTCAAGGGCGGGGAAGGGAAGTCCAAACAATTGGGCGAGGCATTCGCAATGCTTAATCCTTATACCGACGCATCTATCATGGATGCTTCGACCGTGATCGTTTCCAGTGATGCAGACGGCATTCATTTCGAAGCAGAACAACACCGGAAGCTCGGAAGTGCTGTTGCGGAAAAAATAAAAAGAATGTTGGTGGAGTTATAACAATGAACATTCCTTTGTGGGACGACCAACCCGCATTGCAGGGATTCAACGAAGGTTGTCCCAGCTTAACACCGTACTTGCTGGAAGGGGAAGGACCGTTTCCTGCCATCATCGTTTGTCCTGGCGGAGGCTATACGCATCGGGCCGGTCATGAAGGCGAGCCTGTCGCCAGGTGGTTGAACGCGATCGGCATTTCGGCATTTGTCCTTCATTATAGGGTTACTCCGGCACAATATCCGAGCCAGCTTCATGATGCTCAGCGGGCCATACGAACGATCAGGCACAGAGGGACGGAATGGAATATTGATCCCCAGCGAATCGGTATGCTGGGATTTTCAGCCGGAGGGCATCTTGCTTCGATGGCAGGTACGAGTTTTGACAACGGCAATCCGCAAGCCAATGATCCGATCGAACGATACAGCAGCCGTCCCGATGCGCTCGTGCTCTGTTATCCTCTCATTACGATGGGCGAATTTACGAATGCATCGTGCAAATCGGTATTGATGGGGGATCGGCAGAACGACTGTGCTCTGATCGAACTGTTATCAAGTGAAAAGCAAGTAACGGAGGAAACACCGCCGGTTTTTATGTGGATCACGGCAGACGATCCGGTTGTTCAGGCTGAGAATTGTTTAATGTTCGCGGCAGCGCTCAGGAAGTTTAGGGTTTCTTTCGAAATGCATCTTTTTGAAAGTGGTCCTCATGGACTCGGACTGGCCGGCGGCGATCGGGAAGCGCAAGCATGGACAAAGCTGTGCGAGGCATGGTTGAAATCAAGGGATTTTCTCCTTGTAGAACAAGTGATTGACGAGTATACAACAGTAGGCCAGTTGCTGGCCGATGATTGCAGCAAACCCGTATTGGAGCGGTATCTTCCGGATCTTTTGGCATCGCCGAAGATCGACTATATCAAAGCGTTTTCGTTGAAGTCGCTGTTCAATTTATCCGATCCGATGTTTACGGACGAGAAAATGGCAGCCATCTTAAAAGACTTAAAATCGAGCGCAAAAAAATAACAACGAAGTGCATAGGCATAAAGGTTCACTTTTTAGAAATATGGAGCTCGGAAAGTTTGGATGGCTGAACAAATTTCGCGACCATATTTTGACCATATTTGAATCGGAATTAATCGGAACTTATCTGAAGATAAATCGAAAGACTTCCTAATTATATGCGGTAATCTGAACTGTTCGAAGTTCAATATTTAAGAACGTAAGAAATACAGCCTCAAAGCAGCACGTCGCGCTCCACAGTTCTCGAAACGTTAATATCCCTTGGTTATCAAGGATATCAAGCCTCTGGTCTTTATGGCCAGGGGCTTTTTGTATTGGTATTTTAACGGAAGGTTCATGCTTATACTAATTAAACTTCTCTAAAGATCTTCGATCTGTTTCGAGGAGTTGAACGATATCCCTCATATGAAGTACAAAATTTCTTTTGGAATATCCACACCTGTAGACAAGTTGGTGCACTTGGAGTGTTAATTGTCCATCGAAACAAATTAAGTCTCCGCTTATTGTTGATTCCACAACGATATCATTTAAGGCCTCTAGTTCAATTTCTTGAAACCGTTCATCCATAGGAATAACAATTTCATATTGTGTAGTTAAAGTCTTATAATCTAAACAAACAATTAGTTGGTCTGGCCCATCAAAATTGCTGTAGGGGTCATAATACGCCAATACTTTTGTCTCTTTAACATGATTGCTGTGTGTGTTTGGGCTTTTCTTGAATTTATTATGCAATGTTCTGCCAGATAATAATTCGCCTTCATATTCACGGCGTAAGATTTGATCAAACCTTAACTTAGCCATTTCTCTAGGGACTCCGAAGATGCTCGAGAGTTGATGGATTGCCTGATTGTAATCATCTGATAAAACGTATGCTCTTATCATGAAATACGGCATTGTCGCATAGAGTACAAATTTGTGAGCGTCTTCTTCCTGAGCTTTAACAAATTGATTGGGAAGTACGATCTGATTACCAACGTGGCGAAGCATGTGACAGAGCTCATGTAAGAAATCAAAGCGTTGTCTGATTGGAGATATCCGGCTATCCAGAAGAATACATCGCATACCTGAGACTGACTCATAAGCACGGCTACTGATAGGGGAATATTGTACATTTATATTTAGTTCAATGGAAAGATCATGAATTGTAATTTGCTCTGGGCTCGTAATGTGGTGATCTAAATAAATATGTTCAATGAATTGCTCTAAATGAGTTTTTTTGTAATGTATAAACATAATGGGCCTCCGTTATGAGAATGTATGTTCGTATATATGGATGCGTGAAACCAGCTCGTCGGCTGGCACCACGATTATGTGTATTAGTTGTTATTACTGATCATTTGTTTTTTTCTTCTCCAGGTCCTTAATAAAATTCCAGAAGGTAAGCATTTCCCGTTTTCTTTCTTCTGGAGCACCCAGGTAGTCTTTAAAGAATAGGCTGTGTTCAGGATTGTTAATAAAAGCTTCAAACTCAGCAAGCTCGTGAATCGAGTGGGAAACAACTTCTTCATCAGGTCTAAATGCCAAACGATCCATTTCTTCAGTTGTAATTCCTAGAGCACGGCATACTTTGATGACATTATCTACTGAAGCACCACCTACCCCGCGCATTAACATTGATCTGAGCGTAGTATAAGGAATCCCCGCTTTCTCAGCAAATGCTTTTGTGTTCAGGCCGGTTTCCTCGATCAGTTTCTTTAAGACTTCAGCCCTCCGCACTGTCAAGTCCTCCTCATATCATCAGAATGTTCTTTCTACTAAGATGTATTTCATTATAGAGGTTTTTTTTTTGCAAGTAAATGCTCAATATCGTATTTATTCGCAATAATCAATTGACTAAATACGAAAATGAGTATACCATTGATAAAAAATACGATATTGAGTATTGGGAATCATATTTATTTAAATTGTTTGATATATGAACAAAGCGCATTTATACAATGATAAGTGCTTAATTGATTCGTATAACAACGTTACTAATACATAATATGATTAATTCCCCTCACAAAAGGAGCATAAGGATGACTACAGTACGGACTGAAAAACCAGCCCTGCCGTATACCAGGGAACTTGAGGGCATGCTTTCAGATTATCAGGATACTTTGAAGGTAGCCGAATGTGCTTATGTGAACGCTGATGCTGATGACCGGAAAATCATTTCTGGAATGGTCAGTGACTGCAAATACATTATTGAGTGGCTGACCACAGGTAGGCGTCCGGGAAATAGAAGGGGGATAGAGCGTCGTGCCGGATATGAACGTGAAATATTACTGGAACCGTTACGAATGCAGTTGTTTACCAGTAGCGATGCTATTAATCGAAGTGATTCGATTACAGATGATCGGCGTTCATTGCTTGATTTTGCTTTAGAGCCATTGAGTAAAAGGGAGCGAGAATGCTATATGATGGCGCATGGAGAAGGATTTTCCCATGCTTGTATAGCTGAGATGCTTGGAATTTCAGCCGGTAGCGTAAGTGAGTACATTCAACGGGCTCAAAGAAAAATAAGCCCTCTTGTTAATGAAATAAGAGAGTTTGTCTAGCAAATGCCCTGTATGTATAGAAAGACATTTTAAAGCATGTGCTTAACCGGCTTGGCTGGTAAGGAGGTGGAAGTTGATATGACTACTAAAGCTAATCTGTTCTAAAGGGTATGAAAATAAATTCATAATAATCGGGCAGTGCTTATGAGTGGAAGTGTTTACCGAAAGGGGAAATGATGTGACGATATTTTTGTTGATCAAGGCGATTCAAACCTTTTTGGAAAATGAGCTGGTTGATGATGCATTTGCGGTTCCAAATGTATATTTAGGTGATTTGCCGCCGAATTCTGCAGATAGTCAGGAGGATCCCGAATATCCGTTCATTATCATCCGACCATTTGAGGGGGAGGGAGGTAAGGATAATATACAATCCCAGATTAAACTTCTTTTTAGGACTCGGCCGCGGGATAATTCAGGATTTATTGATTTATTAAACCTGATGGAGCGGGTACGTATACTGCTTATGCGGCAAGGTATCCTGGAAAAGAAATTCGCTATTAATGATAGCTGGAAATGGAAACTTATTGAGGAACAGCCAATGCTCGAATGGGTTGGTGAAGTCATTACCACATGGACTTTACCGCAAATTAAACGGGAGGTAAAAATATGAGTCGAACTAAAAATAATGTTAAATTGCAGGAGGAGCAGGTGGTAACGGTGAAAGAAAATTTGGATTCAGTAAAAATCTATCTTGGTCCGAACTTGCCGGGTGGACGCTTGCTGCAGTCAACTGTCTTTCGGACCGGTATTCCTGCTTATTTGCAGCCACTGATTGCGGAACAGCCGGATGTAGAAGAACTTATCGTACCGGTTAATGGGATGAATGCAGTGCAGGAACGTATTGTTCAGTCCGGTACAGCAGAGTATGCAGCATATCAAAGGCTTTTAGGAAAGGGGAATTAATTAATGGCCTATAAACATGGTGTAACAATTATCGAACAACCAACATCAGTCCTGGCACCCACAGAGGCAATGAGCGGAATTCCGTTTGCAGTAGGGACGGCTCCTGTTAATCTGGCTTCGACAGCTGCACCGGTGAATACTCCAGTACTGGCTTATACTTATGCTGAGGCTGTAGCCGCACTTGGCTATAGCGATGATTGGAAGAACTATACTCTTTGCGAACTTATCTACTCACATTTCGTGTTATACAAGAAAGCCCCGTTGATTATGGTTAATGTCCTGGATCCCGCTGTGCATAAGACGACGGTGCCACCGGAGGCGGTCACTGTAAATAACCGTACAGTTACGCTGACGTCTGAGGGGATACTGTTGCCAACGCTCACAGTCAAATCGTCTGACGGAACATCAACATACGTAGCTGGTGTCGACTTTAATGCCGCATTTAATGATAACAGCCATGTAGTGATCTCGGTGAAAGCTGGTGGAAACATTTCAGCTAATGTAGCACAGCTCTCTGTAGGGTATGACCGGATTAATCCAAGTGCCGTAGACTTGGTTGATGTGATCGGTGGTCTTACATCATCTGGGGAATACACCGGCTTTGAGTTGATTAACCAAGTGTATCCGCGTTTCGGGATTCTCCCAGATTTACTGCTTGCACCTGGATGGTCTCATTTCCCTTCAGTAGCAGCAGTTATGAGAGCCAAAGCCAGCAACATTAACGGCAACTTCAAGGCAATGGCGCTGACAGATATTGATCCGGCTCAGGCTTATAGCGATGCCGGAACCTGGAAGTCTGTGAATAGCTATAATGGAACTCTCCAAATTGCCTCCTACCCCATGCTTACAATGGGAGATAAGCAGTATCATTTTTCTACACAGCTGGCAGGACTAATCGCAGCAACAGATGCGAGCTACGGCGGAGTACCTTTTGTATCGCCATCTAATAAAGCACTTCAAGCCGATGGTACTGCACTTTCCAATGGGACGAGCTTGTATTTAGGGATCGATCAAGTGAGCTATATGAACAGTCTCGGAATTATGACTGCCCTTAATCTTGGCACGAGCGGATGGAAAGCCTGGGGGAACAACACAGGTTCGTTCCCGGGGACGACCGATCCGAAAGACAGCTTTATTCCGGCTCGCCGTATGTTTAATTGGATCGGGAACAGCTTGATTCTGACCTATATGCAAAAGGTTGATGATCCGATGAACAAGCGGTTGATCGCTGCAGTCACGGACTCGGTAAATATTTGGCTGAACGGTCTCGTGGCATCCGGTGCGCTGCTTGGCGGTCGTGTGGAATTTAATGCTTCCGAAAATCAGGCCACGGACCTGATGTCCGGTAAAATTACTTTCCATTTATATATCACTCCACCAGGTCCTGCACAGGAGATCTCATTCCTGCTTGAATACGACACAACTTATTTGGCTGCATTGACAGCCTAAAGGAGGAAAAACATGCCTAATAGATCAGAACGTATTATCGATTATTCAGTTTTCTTGAGTGATCAGGATAGATATTTGGGTACAGCTACTGCTACGTTGCCAGAGATTACTTATCTGGTGGAAACAATCAAAGGTGGAGGAATCTCGGGCGAAATAGAGGCTCCTTCTCCAGGACATACCGGTGTAATGAATCTGTCCCTCAAATGGCGTACGATGGAAAAGGAAGCAGTTGAACTAATGGCTCCTAAGGTTCATATGCTAACCCTGCGCGCATCAATTCAGACGTTTAATACCTCCACTGCTGAATATAATGAATCCGCGCTAAAGATCACAGTACGTGCAAGACCACTGGGGCTGTCACTAGGCAATCTTGAACCTGCGACAACTATGGAGACTACGAATAATTTCTCGGTTAGTTATCTGATGGTGGAACTCAACGGTGAGCGTATATTGGAGATCGACAAATATAACTATGTCCACAGAGTGTTTGACAAAGATTATCTTGAAATTACTAAAAGAAATTTGGCGTTGTGATAAGGGAGGGCTAAACAATGGAAAATGAAATAATCGAGGAGGACTTGGCGGAAGTATATACTTTCGCCCGGCCTGTCACTTTTGAAGGAAATACTGTAGAAACTTTGACCATTGATTTCGACAAGTTGACCGGCGTGGATATTCTTGCCTGTGACCGTCAATACCAAGCTGAAGCGGCAAGACACGGTGGCACTGAATTGGTTAAGGAGACGAATAAAGCCTATCAGGCTTACATTGTAGCAAAGGCTGCCGGCGTTCATGTCGGATTAATCCGCGCGCTTCCGGCAAAGGATTTCACTAGGCTGACTTTGCGGGCACAAAGTTTTTTGCTGCTGTAGGCTGTGGGGGTGGCGGGGAGGTCAAGGATCTCGCCGCCCTTCTGGCCATGTTTACCTACACACCCATTCCATATTTTCTTTCGCTGCCCCTTTGCGAAATGGCGGAATGGGTGGAGCGGGTTACCCGGATTAAGGGAAGGAGGAAATAATTCGTGGCAGGGTCGAGTGGTGCAATTAATAGTTATAATATTGTTTATCAATTGAATGCCGTTGTATCTGCCTCCTTTCGCCGGTCGGTGGGAGAAGCAGAGGACAGTATAGAAGATGTTGCAAGGGTTCTTCGGGAATTATCACGAATTTCAGGTTTTGATAATGTGCGACGAGATG
Organism: Paenibacillus paludis; assembly: GCF_042610515.1. Lineage (NCBI taxonomy): Bacteria > Bacillati > Bacillota > Bacilli > Caryophanales > Paenibacillaceae > Paenibacillus > Paenibacillus paludis. The sequence continues at coordinate 24,798 of NZ_JBGJZP010000028.1, read as the reverse complement.
CGGACGCGGCGGAAGATTCAGTTGGAGAATTAGGCGAGAGTGCTTCTAAACTTGGCCGCATTTTGGAAGGCATGAAGGGACAGAAGGAACTATTCTCTGAATTGAAATCAGGTGTCGAACCGCTTAAGAAAATTATGACCGGAATCAATGAATCCGCGGATGCTATGGCCCAATTGCAGGCATCAACAGGAATGACAACAGAGCAGATGGAGGATATGGAGGAAATCTCTAACAGTCTCTATCGCCAGAACTATGGTAAAGGCTTTGAGGATTTAGGTGACTCTCTGGCGCTGGTTAAAAAAGTATTGCAGCAAAGTGGGGATGAGCTTGAGAAAACTACGGAGAATGCGATTACCTACCGGGATGTTTTTAAAGGAGAGCTGCCTGATTCCTTAAAAGCAGTGGATGCGATGATGCAGCGGTTTGGCATTAACTCCGAGCAAGCTTATAACTTGATGGCTCAAGGGGCACAGAAGGGCTTGGACCGATCTGGTGAACTACTTGATACGACAAGTGAGTATAGTGTGTATTTTGACAAAATGGGCTATTCAGCCAATGAGATGTTCAGCCTCTTCAGTGCAGGGATCGAAAATGGGGCCTCTTCGCTTGGAGGTGTAGCTGATGCTGTGAAAGAGTTCAGTACAGCAATAATGAGTGACTCTGACTCAGTAAGCGCCTCTATATACGAATTGTTTGCGCCAGAGCAGTTGGACAAGTTCAGCGCAGCGCTTGTAAAGGGCGGTGCAGGTTCGGCTGAATACGCCCAACTTCTGAAAGTGACGGGAAAGACTGTAGCTGACACCCTGACAAAAGATTTAAAAGCGGGCGGAGATTCCGCGAAGAAAGCCATGCTGGAGCTTCAGAAAACACTTGGCAGCGGAGAGAAAATTTTCAAGGGGCTGTCGAACGGTTCACTTACCGGCAAGCAAGCGATGGAGCAAGTGATTCAGAAGCTAAAAGAAATTAAAGATCCTGTAAAACAAGCACAACTTGCTGGAGAGTTATTCGGCAGTCAGTTCTCGGCTATTGGCAGCGAAGCCGTCCTTGCGCTCGGGAGCACCCGAAGTCAATTCGACATGACCAAGCAGACTATGGAAGAAGTTGCTGCTGTAAAATACAGTACGTTGACACAGCAGTTCCAGGCAGTCGGCCGGGAAATGATGACCGAACTGATCGTTCCGCTTGGAGAGAAGTTGATGCCGTTGCTTCAGGGTCTGGTTCATTGGATGGGGAACAATAAAGAGCTCATGATGGTCATCGGCCTTGGAGCTCCCGCGGCGGCAATCGGAGTGAATACTCTCAAGATTGTTCAGGGATTCCTGAAAATCGGAAGTGCGGCTGGCGGGGCAGGCGGAGCGGCTGGCGGGTTTGCCGGCGCGCTGGGACTGCTGACGAATCCAGTGGGGATAGCTGTGGGGGCACTGGGATTAGTGACAGCTGGGGTGGTCGCTTATAAACATCATCAGGAAAATGCCCGGCAGGAATTACTGCACATGGGCGATGCACTGGACGAAGCTGGAGAGAAATATGAAGCAGCACAAGGAAAGGCGAAACTCACCAATGACCTTGTCTGGGAATATCGGCATTTGAATGAAAAAATAAAAGAGAGCTCAACCAGTTCAGAAGGATTGGCTAAAAATACAGAAACTTTAGCCAGACAACAGGAGCGTTTACGTGAAGTGACTACCAAACTGCAGGAGCTACATCCTAAGACAATAAGTCAATACGATATTGAGAATGGGAAGATTGAAGAGAAGCTGGACCTTATGAAGCAGGAAAGCGATGCAGAGAAGGACTTGGCGAAAATCACCCTTGAGAACAAAATATACGAGACTGAAGACAATCTTCCTGAGCTTGAAAAAGAGATGACTGAACTTCAAAACAGTTCCCAAAATTTGGCCATGAAGAAGGATATGCTTGATCCTGCAATTTCCGACCTTAAAAAATTCGAAGCGGAGTATGAACGGTTAATGCAACTCCCTAACTCGGATAAAAAAAATGAACAGCTTGAGGAACTGCGTCAAAAGGTCAATACAATAACTGGTGAGGTAGGATTTAATGTAGAAGGTACTAGTGCTAATTTTGATGATATAAATCGGCTACCTGGTCTTAAAAATGCAATAAAAACAATAAAAGAGAAGCGAGACAAAGGCTCAGAAGAACTTCAGAGTATTTTGGAAAAGCAGGTAATTGCCCAAGACACTTATGAAACTCTTTATGACAATAAAAAAAGTTTAATTGAAAAGAAGCTTGGGGGAACTCTGGAGGAGCAGGCAGCCAAGTATAAGACATTATCTGATGCTCAAAAGCTGCAATTTCAGCAAGCGATGGAGGATGTTTCGGAACTGAACGCGGCATTGTCCATGATGCCCAGTGATAAAAAGATAAATGTTATGCTGATATGGGGGCAAACAGGGCAATTCCCACAGAAAATTGACAAGTTTGCAAAGAAAAACGGTTCACCCGATCTAAGAACGGTATCCGGTCGAGAGCAACACCGTTTGCAGCTACGTGATCCTGGTTTTGAGGGTTATGCGGGTTTTGCGGATGGAGGCATAGCTTTACGTCCTTCTATATTTGGAGAAGCAGGCCCTGAAATTGCAATTCCGCTCAATAATAAACCGCGTTCCCGCTCCCTTCTGGATAAAGCAAATGACTTAATGGGTTACACCAGTTCAACCAGCTTAACGGAGGGGAATATACAGGTTAACTGGGCGCCGCAAGTTACGATTCAAGGAGGGACGCCGTCTATTGCGGCTGAAGTAGCCAAGGCCATCCAGGATCAACAACCGGCATTTGAACAACGGTTTCAGCAAATGATCCAGCAGCAAAGGCGGGTGAGTTTCTAATGATCTACAGGACAGTACAAGGTGACACTTGGGATAGTGTCGCCTTTCAGGTGTATGGAGACGAGCAATTAATGACAATGCTCATGAATGCAAATCCCAACCATGCGGCAACAGTCATCTTTTCTAGAAATATTGCCATAAACGTGCCTGATAAGCCAGTCATCACTTCAGATATGCTTCCGCCTTGGCGAAGGGAGGATTAACCTTGGATTTGCCCCAAAACGCCCGAAGGGCAATGCTGGTACTTCAGTATAACGGAAAGGATGTAAGCAAGGATATTGCAAAATCGCTGACAGGTTTTCAGTACAACGATGCCGCTTCCGGTTCACTTGATGACATTTCTATCTCACTGGAGGATACAGGGCGTAATTGGCAGGGGGCCTGGGTTCCAAGCGAAGGGGATCGAATTCATGCCACAATACGTACTATAAATTGGGATGCGCCAAATGAAATTAAGAAGCTGCCACTTGGGACATTTGAAGTAGACAGCATTGAATTTAACGGTCCGCCGGATACGGTGGCAATAAAGGCAGTGTCGCTTCCAATCAGTTCGGAAATTCGAATGCAGCAAAGCTCGCGAGCCTGGGAGAAAACGAATCTAAATACGGTGGCTGCTGAGGTTGCCAAACGGGCAAAGCTAAAGCTGCTTTATAGGGCTGAAGATAACCCCTCATATGATCATTTGGAACAGACAGAGCAATCAGATTTAAGCTTTTTATTGGAGACAGCGACCAGGGAAGGGATTGCCATTAAAGTTTCAAACGGTACTCTGGTAATGTTTGACGAATCTGTATATGAAAAAAAGCTACCAATCGCGACTATAACACGTGGTGAGGACAATGTGAAGGGGTATGGATTTTCAATCAATACGGCATACTCGGCATACCGTGCCTGTACGATTACGTATACACCACCTAAAAGCAAGGAGCCGGTACAAGCAACGTACACACCTGTTGGTGCTCCGAAGACTGGTCCTATACTAAAGATAAACGAACAGGTAGATGATCAAGCTGCGGCCATACAGCTGGCTCGTAAAAGGCTAAGGGAGCGCAATAAAGAAGGCGGAAAAGGCTCATTATCTCTCATGGGAGATATCCGCATGGCAGCTGGCTTGACTATTAATATAGTGGGCTGGAAGCGATTCGACGGCAAATACATTATTGAGTCTGCGAGACATGTTATCGGAAGCGGAGGCTATACAACTGATTTGGAAATAAGAAAGGTATTAGGGTGGTAATCATGAACTTTATTGGACAAGTTTCTACGGCAGACCCGGGATCCGGCAGCGTGCGGGTTACCTTTCCTGACCGGGACAATATGGTGTCAGCACCGTTGCTGGTTATTACACCAGGAGGATGGGCACGTACAAATGCTTTTCCGGAACCCGGGGATACCGTTCTTTGTGCATTTTTGGATAATGACCGCTCTGCAGGTTTTTGCTTGGGGACCTACTATGGTTCAGAGGATGCTCCGCCTGGTGATGTCCATCAACAGGGTGTGTGGTTTGAGGATGGCAGCTTTGTCTTTTATGACCGCAGTACCCGTATGTTAAATGTTAAGGCAGTCGGCGGTATGAAAATTGAAGGGGATTTGACCGTTACCGGGAATGTTACAAGTTCAGGAGGCGTATTATGAGCGGAGAAGCAGAAGCGGATATCTATACTGTCGGCGCCCTTGGGCCTATCGTATTTTCTGTTTCCGAAGCATACATTCTTACGCTCCAGGATTTAGTGCGAAGCAGTGCGGGACGCTGGGCTCAACATGATATTATCGGGCAAAAGCCTAAAAAAGAGTGGCTGGGACCTGGAGTGGACACAGTGACCTTTTCTATACGCTTTTCTTGGGAGCATGGCCTCAACCCCAGGAAAGCAGTGGACAGGTTAACAGAGCTGGAACGGGCCGGCCGAGCACTCCCTTTGGTTATCGGAAATAAGGGTGTAGGAACAGGGCTATGGGTGATCACTAATATGACACAAGCCTGGGAGCAGCTTGACAACAGGGGGAATGTCCGTGTGGCAAAAGTTGATCTTACATTGGAGGAATATGTAAAGTGATCTATACAGTAGATACTACCCAGCAGCCAAACATAGATTTTGCACCGGAAACAATAACGGAAGAAATTGCCCAAAACGTTCGGACGATTCTCATGACACCGCAGGGCAGTGCACCGCTTGCACGAAATATCGGACTGGATTATGGAATAGTGGACGAGCCCTATTCCTTCGCAAAGACACGTATTATAAGCGAGATTATGTCTGCTGTGGCTGAACAGGAGCCACGAGCGCAAATAACGGAAATATTTTTTAAGGATGACCTGATTGATGCTCTGACAGGCCGGTTATTAGCAGTAGTGAAATATAGTTTAAATGAGGAGGTGATGTGATTTGGTGCTATATGCAGATTTGCCTGAAATACAATTCGTGGCTGAAGAAGCTGCGGATATCCAGCGAAACGTGATTGCTATTTACGAGGGCCTAACCGGCCGTACCCTGCAGCCTGCCGATCCGGTGAGGCTGTTTTTGTCTTCATTGGCTGTTCTGATTGTTCAACAACGAGTACTTATTAACCAGACGGCAAAGGGCAATTTGTTACGGTATGCATCGGGAGTTCTGTTGGATCATATGGGTGCATTTCAGGGTTCGGAGCGATTGCCTGCGTCTTCGGCAATCACCACGCTGCAATTTACACTGTCCATTCCTTTGTTAGCCGTCACTTCGATTCCTGCGGGTACTCGTGTCGGTATACTAGGAGGTGATGGTTCTATATATTTTGCGACAACAGAGTATGTAGAGATACCTGCCGGAGCAACCACCGGTACCGTTACAGCGATTTGCTCATCTCTCGGTACTGGCGGCAATGGTTTCTTACCAGGCCAGATTAATGTTCTTATGGATCAATTACCATTTGTTCAATCTGTTATCAATTCTACAACCAGCAGTGGAGGTTCTGCAGAGGAGACGGATGAAGCCTTTCGGGATCGCATCCGGGCAGCTCCGGATTCGTATAGTACAGCTGGTCCGCAGGGGGCGTACGAGTTTTGGGCAAAATCCACATCTGCAGCAATTCTGGATGTGCATGCCTATTCCCCGGATGATGGTAAGGTGACAATAGTTCCTTTGCTTATTGGTGGACAGATTCCAGGCCAGGATATCCTTGATGCCGTCAGTGAGATATTGGATGACCGCGGCATTAGGCCATTGACGGATCAGGTGAAGGTAATTGCCCCGACACCTGAATCTTATAACACTACTGTTACCTATTACATTAGCCGCAGTCGGGCTTCGGAAGTATCTAGCATTCAGGCGGCGGTAACAACCGCAATCGCTGATTATCAGCTCTGGCAAAAGTCCAAGCTTGGTCGACATATCAATCCTTCTGAATTGATTACCCGTGTCATGGAAGCGGGTGCGCTGCGCGTAGTGCCGACAGCACCAGTGTATACGGCTTTGACAATGACCCAAATTGCACAGGAGGGTACGACAACAATCACCTATGGAGGTCTTGTTGATGATTAATATTCAAACGGTAAGCCTGCTTGATCTCCTTCCGCATTCGATCCGAAACGATCCGGCTATCACTGCCGCCGCCACTGCACTGGATAAACAACTTCAAGTAACAACGGATATGATAACATCACTAAATATATTTAGTCGCTCGACAGAATGGACAAATGAAGAGACTGATCAATTGGCACTTCAGTACCGTCCGCCCTATTATGATCCGGAATTATCCGTGGGACAAAAGCGACTCCTGGTTAACAACGCCATTTCCTTTCACCGGCATAAAGGAACAGCTGGTGCTGTTGAAAGTTTAATAAAGATTCTATTTGGGGAGGGTTCAGTTGAGGAGTGGTGGGAATATGGCGGTGATCCTTATCATTTTCGAGTGGTTACTAATAATGCGGATGTTACTACCACACGTGCACAAGAGTTTATAGAAGCCGTGAATGCAATTAAACGTCTTTCTACTGTACTAGATAGCGTCACCATATCACAAGCTGAAACACTGCCATTGTATATAGGTGGGTTTATACACGTTGGAGAACGAATTATTATTTAAGGAGGGGCTTTTGTGGCAGTATTTGGTGGCATGACAATAACGACAAAAGGTATTGCACTTCAGGGCAAGGCGCAGGCGGGAGCGGCACTTAACTACACGCGTATTGCGGTCGGAGATGGAACACTTAGTGGGCAGTCTATTTCAGCGCTAAATGGGCTGATTTCTCAAAAAAAGAATTTGCCGATTACAAGACTGAAGACTCAACTGCCTAATAAGGCGGTAATTGGAGCGGTTTTATCAAATGCAGAAATTACAACGGGCTTTTATTTTCGAGAGGTCGGGGTTTTCGCACATGATCCGGATGTAGGGGAAATTCTTTATGCTTACGCCAACTCTGGCGTAACAGCAGATTATATTGCCCCCGCCGATAGTACCGACATCATAGAAAAGTCATTTGACTGTATCGTTGTAGTCGGCACTGCAGCAAACATAACGGCAGTAATCGATGAATCGCTGGTTTATGCTTTACGGTCTGATCTGGATGCTGTAGCAGCAATCAAGGTGGACAAGGTGGGCGGAAAACAACTAAGCACCGAAGATTACACCACGGCTGAAAAGGCGAAGCTTGCCGGGATTACGGCGGGTGCTGGTGGCACAGGATCAGCATCAGACACTGTCATCGGGAATCGAACGATAAGCGACAGCACCGCACCCACTGGCGAAACTGGTACGCTGACCACTTTGCTGGGTTGGCTGGCTAATATGATTAAGGGAATCACGGGTAAATCCTCCTGGCGGACAGCGCCAGCTACAACATTAGAGGCAGCTAAAGTCCACGCGGATGATGCAACCCGCCACATCACAGCACCAGAGCGAACAACCTGGAACGCCAAGGAGACACCAGGCGGGGCACAGTCTAAGGCTGATGCAGCCAAAGACGCAGCTATCAATGCAGCTGCTCAGGATGCGACCAGTAAGGCTGATGCAGCAGAATCAGCGGCAAAGAATGCTTCAATCCCGACAACCCAAAAGGGCGCGGCGAATGGTGTAGCAGCACTAAATGAAATAGGCCAAGTAATGGGAAGCGGGTTGAGTTTGGGTGGAAATAAATTAGGAGAAAGTATATTTACATTCTCTTTCGCTCATGGTGTCCAAAATCAAAAGCTAAACCTAGTTCACACGGGATTAACCGCTGGTTTTGTAGAAGTTACAGTTGCAGGAACGTGGGTTAATGGTAATGCTGCGGGGAAATTAACAAAGCGCTATGAAATCATAACAGATGGCGGGGGAACAATAAGTTATCAAACTGATGCTTATACAGAAGTAACCGGGCCAATACAAGATGCAATTTCTATTTCTCCAATTTCGTGGGATTCTAGTGCTTCAACTTTGATAATCACTATTGAAGCCCAGACGAGCAACGGAAACGATTATGTTGTTAGTATTAAACAGATGTCTCCTCATGGTTATGTTGCGTGGAGTAAAGGTACTGTATACACTGGTGCTGCCACAACATTACCTAGGGCAGTACAAACTATACCAGATGATACAGTTACGCGAAGTGGTTATCTGATCCAAAAGCATAGATTAACAACCCCGACTGGGACAGTAATTAATCTTTCTACTGGGTATAACTTAAATAATTTAACAGTAAACGGTTTTTTTGACGGAGAAAGTTTTGTAAATGCTCCTAATAACATAACGGATTGGTTTTATATTGAGTCTTATGTTCATTCTAACAATCAGTGGGACTACCGCTTCCAACGTGCTACTACATTAAACGGGTCACCTACACGAAAGCCTTCTACATTTGAGCGTATTCAGGTCGGGGGAGTATGGGGAGCTTGGTCTGAAGTAGCAGCAGGCGATTCTGTATTTAAAATTAACGGACTCGTAGATAAAGATTATAATCAAATTGTTAAACCGGGAACATATCAAATTTATGGGGGAATATTTCCTAATGCTCCAGCATTAACAGCGCCGTGGGGCATCCTTAACGTCTATCTGGGAAGTAACAGTTACGTTGTACAAGAAGTTACCCAAACAACTGCCCCATACGGAAAATGGTATCGGGCGGCGACGGAAACAGCGTGGAGTCCATGGAGAAAAGTTATTACTGATGCAGATACGCCAGTATTCGCAAAGGCAGGACTTTTTGTTACTTTTGGCGGGGCAATGACGGGCGTAACGACTGCTGAGTTTATAACTATGCTTAATAATATGGGAGCACACTCCCCAGAGGGAGGGTATTGGGTAGGACGGGGTGACTGGTCTTATGGTACTAATGCCTATATTACAGATTCCGGCTTTGGCAAGATACATCTCGCTGGGGCAGTTGTGGAAGTTATAGGATCCCTTGTCAATGATAAGTATACAATCCGCGTTACGACCCCGCCGACGAATGGTGTAGATGCCGATACAACCAATAGTGAGTTTACCTATGTTAACAATGGGATAGGTTATTACCCGGCGTGGCGGAGAAGCCTAAACACTGCAAATACGTCAGGCTTGTTCGGAGTTGGAAATACTGTAAGCAATGCCAATACGTTAGTATACAATGGTTCATATGTTGTTACTGCAGCATGGACGGGTAGCCCATGGGCTGGGACAGACGGAAGTAATCAGGGCTATCTTACGCATACTAGCTGGAACGCTGACAATTCTTATGCCATGCAAACGTTCATGCCCATCAATGCTACTGACGTCAATAGAACAGGAATGTGGTACAGAAGAAAATTAGCGGGTGTTTGGGGCACATGGACTAGAACGTACAGTGCCGAAAATGATGTTGGCCTTTTTAAAGAAAGGGGAGGCATACCTGCTGGGTCAGATTTAAATGACTACCACGGCAACGGATCTTACATGCTCCTAAGTGACTGGTACGCAACTTATGTTCACCGTCCGCCGGTGGACTCATACTACGTCTTGACAGTTTCGAGAGCCCAGTCCAGTGGCGGTTTCGTCAAGCAAACGGCTACTCAGGTATTTGGATCTTTTGAGTACTACCGCACTCGTACGGATCAGGGGTTTTGGAGTCCATGGGTAGAAGTAATGACTAGTGAATCAGGCAACTCATTTGTTAAACGTGGAGCCCCCTCCGCCGGCGAGGACCTAAATAATAAAACTGCATTGGGTATGTATACCTTAGCAGCAAACGCCAGTTATATTAATGGACCAGGACTTGATTGGTGTGTACTAAACGTGTACATGAACTCAAACGGCTATATTGTCCAAGAAGCCACCAACGTGGGGTCTGATACTCCACGGAAGAGGTTTAGAACACGGACCGAAGCGAATTATTGGAGTCGCTGGACTGACGTTGTTACCACAGATTCCACAGGGAGGATTCCGGGAGTAGCTGCTAATAGAGTAGCTATTAATGGTGTGCCGCTAACGACAACCGCATCCACTACAGTGGCAACATACACAGTTCCCACTACGGGGATGTACACAGTTAAGATATGCTTGCATGCGGCTAATCAACGGGATGTGGCAATAAACGTCAATTATGCGGGAATGGGAGGTTCGAAAAGCCGAGTAGTGTTGCCGTATTTAACAACGATGCCGCCTGATGATTGGGATTTCATCCCCGTTACTATTTTATGTAATGCGGGCAGCAATATAAACGTAGTCGCGCAAACAACCATTGCCAGTTCAGTTTATATAACCGCGACCATTACACAGGAGGGTTAACCAATGCCATTATATATACCAGGTTCAGCGCTTCAATCTCAAGTGCTGATCGGAGTTACCTTTTCGGCAGGGACTAAATACAATGTCGTAGGTACGATGCCTTTAAAGACTGCTTCGAATGGGGACGGAGGCGGCACAAACCACCACCTAGCGAAAGAAACGTCTGGGGTTCCTGGCACGATTTACTTAAGGCCAGTTAATCCGACTGACCCAATTACAGCTTTTCAAGGGGATGTTTGGATAAGGAAAGACGACGCGAACTTTAATCCCGCATATTGGAGATCAGATGTCTCTATGTTTGGTCTCCAAGGAACTATGCCAAACAGAAGCGCACAGAATATACACATGCCAGCCAACGCTTTTACAGTATGGTCTGGTGATAGAGTATTTTTACAGCCGCCACCAGGTTATTACGATGGGTCCACATGGGTTACAGGTGCTGCAGCGGGTCTCGTTGCTTCTAATATCCGTAACGGAGTCAATATTCTTGGACTCACAGGTACGATGATAGAAGGAAAGAGAAGTGCGAGTGGCTCAGTTGCCAGTCCGGGTGCAAGTTTCTCCGTAAACGGTCTGGCATTCGATCCTTATGTAGTAGTCATAAGTCTTTACGACTCAACTCTTGGTGATTACACCGTATTTACAGGCATTGACGGGGAATGGCATTCGACTACTCTTACTGCTCCAGGCGGGAGTTTCAAATACGGTGGTTATTCTAAGGAAGCATGGACAACCAGTGGCTTTACACTGGGCAATACAGTCGGAACACATACTGTAACTTGGCAAGCGTGGGAAAAATAATTACATCGAGAGGATGAATTTTTATGGAAATCGGAAGAAAAATTTATTTTGATAAAGCGACGGGAAATGTAATTCTTGATACTGGCGAAAAAGTCGGTGATGTTGTTAAAACAACTCGCGAGCAGGATTTTGCATCTTTCAAGGTGCTTCAGGAACGTGTAGAGGAAACGGTAGGAATGATTGAATTAGAGTTCGGTCAATATAACGTTGAATTTCGTGAGTCCTGGGGACGATTTCGCGTGAATCCAAAAACGGAGGAACTGGAATTTTCCTACGGTCCGATTGATCCGGAGGAACCCACGGAACCAGTCTACCAGAAGCCTTTAACCGAGCAAATCAAGGACCTGACAACAGAGCTATCCAGCACACAGATGGCTCTCGCTGATAATTACGAGCAACTGCTCTCTGCACAAAATGAGGCTGTAAGTGCGCAATTGGCGTTAACCGAGCTGTACGAGCTGGTATTACCCTTGACTGGAGGTGCTAAGTAAATGATACAAGTATATGCAAGCTTGATCCGCAAGGGACTTAAAAAGCTGAAACAAGTACCAGCTGTAATCCGCGAGGATGTTGCCGCGCTGCTGGAAGATAATGCGTAACTGGTTGGCAGGGCTGCTGGTGTCCGGCGGTCTACGTCTCATGAAGGGAGGTGACACAATGTCTGTTATTTATGCCTTGTTGATTATTAAGGGGCTGAAAACTTATGCTCAAGTGCCAGCCAAACTGCAGCCTGAGGTTAAGACCTACCTGGCAGCGTCTGATCTGGATGAAAACGGAGAACCATTACCAGCTAAATAAATTTAAGGATGCGCCCAATGAGGCGTTTTTATTTTGCCCTCGGAGCCGATCCGGGGGCTCTTTTTATACAACAACTAGATAAAGGGGTACATCATGATGGCAGACGCGGGTGCAGATGTAAGAGGAGGGGTTGAGGATGTAATGCCATTACAACAACGTCTTGAAGAAGTAGAAGCGGGATTGAATACTCTGACTGGTGAGTTTGCCCGAATAGCTGCCGAAAATGTTACGGCAAACACTAAGCTGCGGTTACTGGAAGAGAATGACCATCGTCATGATGAAAGTATTAAGGAGATTAAAAGTTCGACAATCAAAATGGAGATTCAGTTCAGTGCAATTATGGCTAAGTTCGACAGCCTCGAAAGCAAAATTTTCTCGCTGCTTCAACAAGCTAACAAGGACAGTGGGGCAGAGCGGAAACTTTGGATGGACATGATTAAATACATTGTTTTGATTGCTCTTGGAGCAGCGGCAGGCAATCAATTTTTAGGGAAATAAGGAGTGATGTGATGCGTACATTAGAGCAGGTAAAACTCAAATCCCATAAACGTCTAATCGGGCTGCATCCTGTTGTTGTAGCGGCTACGTTGGCTCTCATTGAGCGGAGTTACGCCCGGGGAGTCAATATAGTCATTACCCAAGGGCTCCGGAGCATTGAAGAGCAGGATGCCCTGTACGCTCAGGGTCGTACGAAGCCAGGGGCTATTGTGACCAATGCCAAGGGGGGCACGAGTTACCACAACTTTGGACTTGCAGTCGACTTTGCGTTGCTCTTGCCAGATGGAAAACAGGTATCTTGGGACTTGAAACGCGATGGTGATGCAGACGGAATGGGGGATTGGACAGAGGTGGTACAGGGGGCCAAAGCGCTCGGGCTAGAGTGGGGCGGGGATTTTGTCTCCATTAAAGATGCGCCACACTTCCAAATGACCTTCTGTCTCACAACGTCTCAGTTACGTGCCGGCAAGGAACCAACAGCATCCCAGGTGGCAGCGGCATATATCAAAATTGGTAAATGTACAAAGGAGGATTCAGAAGTGAAGAAAGATGTAATCGTATCAGTAATCGTGGATGGCCAGAAGGTGGCTGACGGTGTAGCGGACGAAGGGGTAACCTATACGCCAGCAAGAGCCATAGCAGAGGCTCTGGGAGCTATAGTGTCGTATGATGCCAAGAACAAAACAGTGACAATCAATAGTAAGGAGGCCAAATAGTGAGAAGCAAATGGAGAAACTATGGATTATGGGTATCTTTGACGGCAGCAGTGCTGCTGGGGGTGCAGACCGTTGGCGTGATCTTTGACGTGCAATTCACACCGGAGAAATTTGAAGAAGTAATGGCAGCAGTAAATGCTGTGCTCGGCGTGCTGGTGGTGCTGGGGATCGTGAGTAATCCTGAGGCTGGCAAAGGGTATACAGATAATATGTGAAAAATTCGATAGGTTAAAAACGATCACGCCCTACCACGGAAGCGTCGGGGCAAGATTTCGCTAGAGGAGTAGATGTGTGTAACTCTGATTAATGGAGAGTTTTTTTGATGACTATATATCTCGACCTAATTCATAACCAAACTAATCGGAATTAATCGGAACTCTTGAAAAGAAACTTCCTATTATATACGGCTATCTGAACTAATCGGAATTAATTGTCGCGCTCCACAGTTCTCGAAACGTTAATATCCCTTGGTTATCAAGGATATCAAGCCTCTGGCCTTTATGGCCAGAGGCTTTTATTTTTGCCATAATAGCGCTGTGACCATAACAATGGCTTATTTTATCTAACACTAAAGCCATGCAATATGGATCTCCAGAGATGATCATTATCATGGAACATGTCCGGGACTTCTGGGATTTGTAAGGCGCAAACATTGTTAAAGGGCCAAGGAGTTTCGATGATTCCATGTACGGGTGCATGATTAATAATAAGCAGGTTAAATGTTCCTTTAACCATCCCGTTTAACACATCCAGCAGTTCAGCGGTTTCATGTATTGTGGCTTCGGTTCGAATAAATAATACCTTGTCAGCGTCCATGAGGGTCTGGAGGAATCGCGGAATGCGGCGCTGTAGTTTTTCTTTTAGTTTTGGATAGCTGACAAGCTGCTCCGGTGTATTTTCAATCAGTGGAAAATCATGGTGAGAAAAAGCATGGTACGCTGCGTCCCTAACAATATAACATTCCGCCTTATGATTAATTCCCGTAATACTAAGATTAGGGAAATCCATGAAATGGGCGAACCGATTTCGCAATAGATTGCTTACACCTGCCAAAACGGGGGTCTCCACCCAATCAATCACCCCACCTACCTTTCGTAATAGAGTGCGGGATAATTGATCGGCAGCGAGGCAGTTATGTCCTAAACTGAATATAACATCATAGGTACCCTTAATCTCATTCAATATCATGCGGATCGCCCCCCGGATAATTTACTATATTAAATTAATGTCAGGGGAAAAGCGTTTGGACGATCATACATATTTAATTTGAAACAGGCACTTACTTATATCGAGACAAGGCATGGCCTCATAATCTATAAAGTGTTAAGTATAGTTGAGGCGGTGCGAGTAATGGTGAAAATATCGGTTTTGTTGCCTGTATACAACTCATCCCTTTATATTGAGGAGTCAACTCAGAGTATCCTTCAGCAATCGTATCCGGATTTTGAACTACTGATTATAGATGATGGGTCTGTTGATGGAACCTTGGGAAGAATAAAGGGTATTCATGACAGCCGTATAAAGGTGATTTCTCATGCCGTAAACATCGGGCTTATCAGAACATTGAACGAAGGCCTTTCGTTATGTACGGGTGAATATATTGCCCGCATGGATGGGGATGACATCGCATTGCCGCACCGTTTGGCACGTCAGGTGGCCTTTATGGATGCGAATCCGCATATAGGGGTTTGCGGTAGCCAAGCAGAATATATCGGCATAGCCGGGACTACGGCTAAACCGCTAATTCATGACGAAATAAGGTGTTGGCAGTTTTTTCACTGTACGATTGTGCATCCTACTGTCATGCTTAGAAAATCCATTCTGGATAATCATGGAGTGAAATATTGGGATTACCCCCATGCTGAGGATTTTGAGCTGTGGAACCGCTTGGGGGAGGTAACCCAATTGACCAATCTGCCTGAAGTACTGCTAAAGTACAGGGTGCATACTAACCAGATATCTTACGTCCATGAAACTATGCAAGAACAGATGGCTGAGAGGATCATCAGGCAACAATTTGGGCAAATCGGGCTCAATCCCTCCTATGAGGAGTATCAGCTGCATAAGGATTTCTGCCATTTTAGGATTCAGGTTCATGATTTCAATCAATACAACAGAGCGTTAGCATGGGCTCATAAAATCTTGGAGGCGAATAATCGGGTCCAAAAATACAACCATGAGGTTTTGAATTCGGTATTATCTCAATGTTTTACCTTCTCTCAATAAGCTTGCCGCGTCTATATATTCTTCTTATTACAGCATATCTCTCGGTTTTTAGGGATATCAAGCCTCTTGCCTTTATGGACAGGGGCTTTTGGCTTTTTATGGCGCTATAAATGCTATAAAATGCATTGACTTCCTCAGGGAAAGTTATATACTATTCCATATAAAAATAGTTGGAATTGTCGTCATAAGTTCAGCATTATCTTTAAGCTGCATAACTAGGATGGAGGAATACCGAAATGAATCTGCTTGAGAAAGAAGATTTGATTAAAGTTAAGGCCGAGGAACTGGAAAATGCCTCACCTGAAGAGATTATTCGTTGGGCAGTAGAAACTTTCCCTAACATCACCTTTGCCTGCAGTTTTGGAGCCGAAGATGTAGTGCTTGTTGATATGCTGCAGAAGGTTAGTCCGTCAACGGATGTTTTTTATCTGGATACGGATTATCATTTCAAAGAAACCTATGAGACAAGAGATATTATGGCTGATAAATATGGAATGGAGTTCGTGCGTGTGTCGCCGCAGATATCTACGCAGGAACAAGCACTTCAATACGGTGATGCGCTATGGAATGTCGATCCTAACCAATGCTGTGCGATCCGCAAAGTAGAGCCGCTTACCCGCATTCTTTCCCAATATGATGCCTGGATTACCGGGATTCGCCGTGATCAGGCCCCAACCCGCGCCAATTCCAAAAAGGTAGAGTACGATTATAAATTCGGACTGGTCAAATTTAATCCGATTGCGCACTGGACGACTGAGGATGTATGGAATTACATCCGCGAAAATGATGTTGTATATAATCCGCTCCATGACCGCAATTTCCCGAGCATCGGCTGCGAGCAATGCACCCGTGCTGTTATGCCTGGCGAAGATCCGCGTGCCGGAAGATGGTCCGGTTCGGAAAAAACGGAATGTGGACTGCATAAATAAGCAAGGCACGAGAAGCGAGACACAGGAGGAGAGAAATTAGATGACGTCAATACTTCCACATGGAGGAACACTGATTCAGCGTACAGTGGAGGGAGCGCAGAGAGAAGAACTGCTGCAGCAAGCTTCGGACTATAAATCAATCGCAATTAATACATGGACTATCTCTGATCTGGATTTGATTGCCGTGGGAGCCTTCTCACCGCTTACCGGCTTTTTAAATGAAGAAGATTATCATTCTGTCGTGAAAAGTATGAGACTTGCGGATGGCACCGTATGGAGTATTCCCATCACACTTGCTGTTGAAGATGAGGTGGCCTCAGGTCTGGCTGTTGGTGATACCGTGTCTTTGATCGGTGACGAAGATGGTGTGATTTATGGTTTGCTGGATGTGCAGAGCATTTACAGCGTAGATCAGCAGCTTGAAGCACAGAACGTCTTCAGAACGACAGATCCGGAGCACCCTGGCGTCAGCAAATTGCTGGCCCGTCCGGCAACCTATGTAGGAGGACCTATAACGGTCTTGAATCGTCCGCAGCCGGAGAAGTTCGGGGAGTTCTACTTTGATCCGGCCAAGACGCGGCAAATATTCGCTGATAAAGGCTGGAGAACGGTTGTTGGCTTTCAGACACGAAATCCCGTTCACCGCGCGCATGAGTACATTCAGAAGTGTGCTATGGAGGTTGTAGACGCTTTGTTCCTCAATCCTCTGGTCGGCGAGACCAAATCCGATGATGTGCCGGCCAATGTGCGGATGAAGAGTTATCTGGCACTGCTGGAGAATTACTACCCGGCAGACCGTACGTTCCTTGGAGTCTTCCCGGCAGCTATGCGTTACGCGGGTCCAAGAGAAGCGATATTCCATGCCATGGTCCGCAAAAATTACGGCTGCACCCATTTCATCGTGGGCCGTGACCATGCAGGTGTAGGTGACTACTATGGAACTTACGAAGCACAAGAGATTTTTTCCAACTTCACTGCTGAGGAGTTGGGGATTACACCGCTATTTTTTGAGCACAGCTTCTTCTGCATCAAATGCGGAAATATGGCCTCCAGCAAGACCTGCCCTCATCCGGGTGATCAGCATCTGACATTATCCGGTACGAAGGTGCGTGCGCTGCTGCGGGATGGCCAGTGCCCGCCTCCGGAATTTACACGGCCTGAGGTTGCGCAAATTTTGATTGAGGGAATGTCTCAGGAAGTTAACGCCTAAATACGAAGAGCCAGTACTATTTGGCCCTCTTGTCCCATATAGATGAGTAGAATCTATCGGGACGAGGGGGTCTTTGTTATGTCTGGCCGAAAGCAGCGGAAGGTCTCGGTCTGGATCTCATGGAACAGTATTAAAAAAAGCATGCTGGGCGCAGTGCTGCTTGCTGTGATGATCGGCATCATTGCCTATGATATGCCTACCGCCAAAACGCTGAACTATTGGAGCCTGCCATTGTCCGGTAAGATTATAGCCATCGATGCCGGCCATGGCGGACCGGACGGAGGGGCAGTCAGCCGTGAGGGACTGATTGAGAAGGATATTAATCTCTCGGTATCACTCTATCTGCGCGATTATTTGCAGCAGGCGGGGGCGATTGTAGTTATGACGCGTGAAGGTGATTATGACCTGGCCCAGGAGGGCACCAAAGGATATTCCAAGCGCAAGACAGAGGATCTGAAGCAAAGGGTAAGGACTATTGAAGAGAAGGGCGCGGACCTCTTTATCAGCGTGCATATGAACAGTGTCCCTTCCGGCCGCTGGAGCGGAGCGCAAACCTTCTATTATCCCAACAACGAAGGGAATAAAGCGTTGGCGGGCTTTGTGCAGGATGAGCTCAGGGCTACGCTGGAGAATACCGATCGTGTAGCTAAAACTGTGAATACAGTGTATCTGTTAAAAGCATTGAAAATGCCGGCTGTGCTTGTGGAGGTGGGCTTTCTGTCACATCCGCAGGAGTCGGCTTTGCTTGGAGACGATGTCTATCAGCGGAAGGTGGCAACGAGCATTTACCGCGGGATTATGCGTTATGCTTCAGAGCAGCAGTGAGGAGGGACTACTCATCCGCAGAGGGGGAATGCTATAATAGACAAAAATACCGGAACCTTACCCGTCCGGAAGGAACAGAGGTGCTTTCCATGCTGACCAGGGAACAAATTCAGGAACTATTGCAGTCGCTTACAGACCCGGAATCCGGAAAAAGCCTTGTGGAGCTGCAGTTGATTCGCGATATTATGATCAAGGAAGACCGCATATCCTTATCGCTTGTATGTCTGGACCAAGATGAGAAGAGCCGTATGGAGTTGGAGCAGCAGGTGCGTGATCTGCTTACAGCGGGCGGAGCCGGCAATCTACATATCCGGCTGCGTGATGCCACCGACTATGAGCGCTCTATCTTGCGCGGAGAGAGCGTGGAAGATGAGCCGGAAGATCGTCAAGGGGACAAGCTTAAAGGGCATGCAGCGGGCCTTGAGGGCCATGAGCTGATTGGTGAGAACTCCGGCGTGAACTTCATCGCTATCGCCAGCGGCAAGGGCGGGGTCGGCAAATCAACCGTGACGGTAAATCTGGCAGTGGCACTCGCCCGAAAAGGGAAGAAGGTCGGATTGATTGATGCTGATATCTATGGCTTCAGTATTCCGGACATGATGGGGATTGAAGAGGGACCGATTGTCGAAGAAGGCACAATTATACCTGTAGAACGTTTCGGAGTGAAGGTCATGTCCATGGGCTTTTTCATCCGTGAGAATAGTCCAGTCATCTGGAGAGGACCCATGCTTGGCAAGATGCTCCGCCAGTTCTTCAGCGACGTAGGTTGGGGAGAGCTTGACTACATGCTGCTTGACTTGCCTCCAGGTACGGGTGATGTGGCGCTGGATGTGCATCAGATGCTGCCGCACAGCAAGGAAATTATCGTAACTACGCCCCATGCAACAGCAGCCTTTGTAGCGGCCAGAGCAGGATCAATGGCTTTGCAGACAGAGCATGAGATTCTTGGGGTCATTGAGAATATGGCCTACTATGAATGCTCGGAATGCGGCAAAAAGGACTATATTTTCGGCCGCGGCGGCGGGGCGAGACTAGCAGAGACACTGCATACGGAGCTGCTGGCCCAGGTGCCGCTTGGCGCACCGGATAATCATATCTCCGAACCGGATTTCTCACCGTCCGTATATAAACCCGAAACAGCCACTGCACAGCTGTTTGCGGAGATTGCCGATAAATTGATTGCGAAGTATGAGCAGTAATTCAGATTGGCATTAAAAAGAGGCCGTCCCCATTCTAAGTGGGACAAGGCCTCTTTTTATTTAGGAATCAGAATCATCGCCGCCTTGTTGCTTCTGGCTGTCGCCTCCGCTTCCTTTGTCCCCGCCTTTCTTTTCAACCTTCGGCTGAAGTTCATCCTGGACTACCGTTTTAAGCAAACCGAGCACTTCCATGCGGAATAAAGGATTCTGCATCGCTTCCTGCATAATAGTCATGGATTGCTTACGGTAATCTGAAGTTTTAGTAAGGTCTAGGAACATTTTCATCATTTCGGGCGACTTCATGATCTCTTCAATTGATTTTTGATACGTTGGATCTTTGATCAACTGAAGATGCAGCTCTTTGCTTTGGGTATTGATTGCTTTGGCAAATTCACCGGCAAATTTCGGATCGGTCATGATTTTTTCAATTTCTTTTTTATACTCAGGAGCTGTAATTGTGTCTTTAACGGCAATCCGGATTTGTTCCGTCGTTTGGAGCGGCATCATTTTCATGCTCAACCCGCCGCCGCTTCCTTCGGAGCCGGAGCTTGGACTGGAGAGTGCCTCCTCTACGGCTTTCTTTCCCTCATCGCTTTTCAATATATCAACAACCATGGTCTTCATTTCCTTGTATCCCATCTGCCCGGATGATGAACTGCTCTGTTCTCCTCCGCAGGCCGTTAAAGCCATAATTAAGCTTAAAGCCAGGCCTCCGGACCATAAACTCCTCCATTTCATTGGCGCTGCCCCTCCTTTGTAGGATTCCTGACTGTAGTATGCCGCGCGGACACACATTTATGTTGCAGTATAATGGTTTTTTGACGGTAAGC
Source organism: Paenibacillus paludis (assembly GCF_042610515.1). Classification (NCBI taxonomy): domain Bacteria; kingdom Bacillati; phylum Bacillota; class Bacilli; order Caryophanales; family Paenibacillaceae; genus Paenibacillus; species Paenibacillus paludis. The sequence continues at coordinate 4,225 of NZ_JBGJZP010000028.1, read as the reverse complement.
TTGGTAAAATAAATCTGACACGGGGAGGTGAACTGGCTGAGTATAAAGAAATGGTTTTATTTGTTCTGGACCACGCTTCTGATCGGTGCGGGCGGAGCGGTAGTAGCTGGACTTGCACTGCAGGCTGTGAATGGCCGTATCGAGTTCAAAAGCACTGCCGATCTCTTCATTTACCCCCTGATCCTTTTTGGCTATGGCATGCTTGTCAGCGTTTACTCGCAGCTCGGCTTCTTTGCGTATCTGATTCTCAACTATATGGGAACGGGTGTGTTTCGGCGGAAGGTCTGGCAGTACATACAACTGGTGCTGGCTGTGCTTGCCCTGCTTGAGCTGATCTTTCTGCGAACTTTTGTAGGAGGAGAACGAAACGTCGTCTCTGATTTGATTCTGGGCATCGTTATATTGCTTACAGCCATTATTGTGTCCTATTTTAAAGTACGAAGCACGAATAGTTCAGCCTGGATTCCGACATTTTTCTTTATGACAGCCATCACGATAGTGGAGACGATTGGTGTGCTCCGCATAGGAGTGGACAGCGCTACCGTATTTATTGTAATTCCGCTTATTGCAAGCAATGCATTCCAAATTCTGATGCTGCACCGTATTCTGAAACCACGAACAGGATAATTATGAAAATACAAAGAACCCCGTTCTCCAGATGAGAAGCAGGGTTCTTTGTGATTCCTCCAGCCGGCGATTAAAATCAGGAGGAGGAGGTTAATCTTAAAGACATACTACATATTTTAAAGATGCGGCTGTTTATGCTCACAAAACTTTGAGGAGGGGAATATATGAACATCAAGCGCTATATGATAAAAGACACAAACGAAACGCTCCTGAGCAAGCTTGATCCGAACGAAAGCGGCGACTTAACCAAGGAGGAAGCCGAGGTCAAGATGAAGGAGCTTAAAGAACGTCTCACCGAGCTGCAGGATATTCTATTTGCCCAGAAAAAGCATTCCCTGCTTGTCATCCTGCAAGGAATGGACTCCAGCGGGAAAGACGGCACGGTAAAGCATATTTTCTCCGGGATCAACCCTCAGGGTTTTATCGTCACCAGCTTTAAAAAACCGTCTCTGGAGGAAGAAGCCCATGATTTCCTGTGGAGAGTGCATATGAAGACGCCGCCCAAAGGATATATTGCCGCGTTCAACCGCTCGCATTATGAGGATGTCTTGGTTCCCCGCGTGCACGGCAGTCTGCAAAAAGATGAGATGAAACGCCGGTTTCGTTATATCCGCCAGTTTGAAGAAATGCTGGTGGAGGAAGGGACAACGATCATCAAACTCTTTTTGCATATCTCCAAGGAGAAGCAGCTTGAGAAAATTCAGGAGCGGCTGCAGGACCCGACGAAACATTGGAAGTTTGACGCCAGTGACCTGCAGGAGCGGGAATATTGGGATGATTATCAGGAGACTTATCAAGATGTATTTAAAGAAAGCAGTTCAAAAAACGCGCCCTGGTATTGGATTCCGGCCAATCGCCGCTGGTACCGCAATTATCTTGCATTAGCCATTGTGGTGAAGACGCTGGAAGGGCTGGACTTAAGTTATCCGAAGCTGAACACTCCAACGCCCGATATATCAGAGCTGATATCACCACGCCATTAAAAATTACAGAAGAAGCAGGATAGAGTGGCGGCGGGTTAGCCTACATTCCGGCAGCGTCTTCAATTCCATCGTCCAGCCAAGCGGAATCACGTACTTCCTTGCCCTCGGCGCTGCCTTGGCTGATTAACTCGGACACGGTAACAAATTCGTAGCCCTGGCTGCGCAGCTTGTCAATGATAAGCGGAAGAGCCTCGTGAGTTTGTTTACAGGAATCGCTGGCATGCAAAAGTACAATATCTCCGGGATGAGCCTTTGTCGTTACTCGATTTACGATATTGTCCACACCGATGTTCTTCCAGTCTAAAGAATCGGTATCCCACTGAATGACCTTATAACCCAGGTCGCTGGCCACCTGAAGCACTCTTTTGTCGAAATCGCCGTTTGGCATGCGGATCAGATTCGGTTCCTTGCCAGTCAATTCAGTAAGCACGGTATGTGCTGTCGAAATTTGGGTGCGGATTTCCTCGTTGCTCAGCGCGCTGTAGTTTACATGCTTGTGACCATGGCTGCCGATCTCATATCCTGAATCTTTAATGCTTGTTACAATTTCCGGATGAGTCTTGCTCCAGGGTGACGAGAGGAAGAAGGTGGCTTTATCCACTTTTTTCTCTTCCAGCACCTTGAGGATCGGTTCGGGCCTTTTTTCTCCCCAGCTAATATCAAAAGTTAAAGCGATCAGCTTCTTCTCCGTCGGTACGCTGTATATCGCAGAAGGGGCCGTTTCGGAAAAAACGGTAATATTGCCCCTCTCGACATAAACGACACCGGCGGCAAGAAGCGCAGCGGCAAAAATGTAAATGAACCGTTTTATCTTCTTGCCGCTGAATACATAAAAAGAATTCATACTGACAGCGCTCCTCTCCTATGCGAAATGCTTGTTTGTTCTAAATGTATGCTCGTACCCACCGCTTATGACCTCCTCTAGGACAGAAATCGTAGTTAAGGCTTTTTAAGCGGGTGACGTCAAAACTTCCAGGAGGTGTCTATGCTATCCTTTTTTACGTTTGCCAAAGATTTAACCACGATCCGCAAAGCTTTAATACTGGCAGCCATTTTATTCATCGCAGGGGGCGTGATTGGCTGGATAGGCACCGGCGCTATGCAAAAATTGATTGAACAGCAGCTGCAGGGTCTCAGTAATATCAGTAAAGATCTTAAAGAGTCCGACCATCCGCAGTGGAGTTTTTTCAAATTTATATTCTTGAACAATAGTATCAAGAGTGTGTTCATTATTTTCCTCGGTGCCTTCTTTGGAATACTTCCCGCATTTTTTCTGCTCATCAATGGTGCGGTTATCGGATATTTAATCCACTTGTCGGTGCTTCAGGAACAGGATTTGTTTACGCTTATCGTTAAGGGGCTACTGCCGCACGGGGTTATCGAAATTCCGGCAATCATTATCGCCTGTGCTTTTGGACTGCAGTTCGGCGGTAAAATATTCGCAGGTATATTCGGTACAGCCGCCAATAAAGAAAAGCGGAGCAACGCTTGGCCAGTCTTTATGCGGCAAACNTCATTATCGCCTGTGCTTTTGGACTGCAGTTCGGCGGTAAAATATTCGCAGGTATATTCGGTACAGCCGCCAATAAAGAAAAGCGGAGCAACGCTTGGCCAGTCTTTATGCGGCAAACATTAACGGCATCGGTGTGGATTGTGATCCTTCTATTGATCGCCGCAATAATTGAAAGCACGATTACATTTTCACTTTTATCATAAAAAAACCGGGAATTGAGCATAACATTAAAGCCATACGATTTTGGGGTTTCCTGACAACCGGTGCTATGTATTTGCGGCAAGACCATAGAGGCGATTTTTTCGTAATTATGGTTATAGATACTGCGCTCCGGTTAATCTAGTGTAAACGGATAAACAGGTACAGCTTCCCGTCATCCATGGACTATCTTCTATCACACAAGCAGCGGCATTTGAGGTTTCTGTAAATATTAAATTTCATGAAGGAGGCCAAGCATATGTTGGGAATGTTGTTCAACGAGAAGGAATGTAAGGAGCTGGACTATGTTTTGCGTAAAGAGCTTGATGAGATGCTTCTGGATTTAAGTGATCAACGCTTGGACCAAAATATCAGGCATGCTATTGCCAATCGATATAAAACAGTATTTCGTATGTACGCACGTTTTGCTCCTCAGAAAGAGCTGTCTAAATATGCGTGGGGCGGCCGGTCATCCCAATTTAAACATTAAAATTAGAGGGCTGATACTTAGGATTCAATCGCTTGTCCATGAAATTAACTAAATAGGTTGACTAAAAGGGAGCCGCTATGATACATTATATCTCGCGCTCCTTTTCTATGTATTGAAAAGCAGCTGCAGGCAAGGAAAAACGAAAAAAACTTTTTTTCAAAAAAAGACTTGCCAAAATGATAAACACTGTGATATATTATAAAGGTCGCCGCTGAGACGCGGTGAAGAGTTAAAAAGAGACATTGATCTTTGAAAACTGAACAACGAGTGAGTGGGAAATCACGCAAGTGAGATCCAAAACTGATGGGTTTCGCAGCGTATTTATACGCTTTAGAAATTTCATCTTGAGAATGTAAATTCTCGTCAGATGTTTCAAATTGAGCAATCGCTCTTTCTAAATACCAATTTGGAGAG
>NZ_JBGJZP010000027.1:0-100637 GCF_042610515.1 Paenibacillus paludis | reverse complement strand
TCTTATATGCGGGTTCGTATCACCAAGAATTTCCGACCTACCTTCGCCAGCCCACTACCCAGTATCGCCCATATTTTCATTCCTCAGTGGTGCCGCGCAGCGGCATGGGGGTCTTATATTTGAAGCTAAGGCCCCACTTTGTGGGGTTATTTTGCTACTGTGCTTCCTTCAGGATATGCTCTACCAGCTCATCCAGTGGAACGGTTGCGAGCGCAATCGCCGTGTCCGTTACCCCGTAATAGATGTAAAGCAATCCGTCTTTGACTACATTCCCAGTCGGGAAGATGACATTGGGGATCTGAAAACCGAATTTCTCATAATACGTCTCCGGCTCCATAATGAAATTATGTGTCCGGGCAATGATCTTCTCCGGCTGCTCCAAATCCAGCAGCATGGCTCCTACACGGTAGACAATGTCCTCATCGACGCCGTGATAGAGCACCAGCCAGCCCTTGTCTGTACGTATCGGAGGTGTAGAGCCTCCGATCTTCCGCGATTCCCAGGATAGATTCCCGGCTGTGGCAAGCAGCTTGGGTTCTTCCCAATGGATAAGATCCTCGGAGTACGTAATCCACATGGCCGCCTTCTCGGTTCCGTAGGCTTCACCCACGTATTCCTCGGGACGGCGCAGCAGCACGAATTTGCCGCCTATTTTCTCAGGGAACAGAATATTATCCCGGTCATTGATATCCAGTGGTGTCGTGTCCGCAACAAACTCCCAGTCCAGCAGATTATCCGATTTCAGAATGGATGACCGGGTCAGCCAATGCCCCTCCTCTTCCCCCCAGCCATCCGGGTATTCCGGAATGGAGCGCTCCGGGACACCCGCCCCGGTAGGATAATAGCTCATGGCGCAGGGGCGCAGGGCATAGTTCAGATAAAAGGTTCCGTCGATTTTGACAATCCGCGGGTCCTGCACACTGCCGTAAGGAAATCCCAGCATATCGGGTGTCACAATCGGCTCATCCTTCACATGGGTAAAGTTCACGCCGTCCTCGCTCTCCAGCAGGCCCAGAAAGTTCTTGCACGGGGTCAGGGAACCTGCGGTGCGCTCGATCATATAGAATTTCCCGTTATCGATGATGACCGCAGGATTGAAGACCGTAACCTTTCGCCATTCATAACCGCCAGGGACGACGATCGGATTATTCGGATGTCTTGTGATTTGCATGTCTATTCCTCCTGCGAATAATGTTCATGGTATAGTTTGATTGTTTGAACCTCATAGGGTTTAAAAGAAAGCGGGATAACTCCGCCGGAAGATTCCACGGGACCCGTCTCAGTCTCCAGCAGATTCACCCGGCAGGCGCGGATATCATCAGCCTTCCAGTTCAGAACGGCCGTATCTCTGCTGCCTGCGGATTCATACAGCCGGACAATGGTCCCGCTGCCGTCCTCTGCACTCTTGATCGTATCGAGCACCACATGCCCGCTCTGAAAACCAAGCCAGGCATAGGTACCGGGATAGCTGCCAGGATGAGACTCTTCGCTGACCGCCAGCAAGGGTTCGTTCAACTCCGCCGCTTCCCGCACAACAGCACTCTGACGCCATTCGCCAGCGTGGGGATACAGAGAATACGTAAATTCATGTTCCCCCTGATCCGCATAGCGGTCCGGCCAGCGCGGGGCGCGCAGCAGTGAGAGGCGCAGCACCCCGTCATGGATGTCATAGCCGTATTTGCAGTCATTCAGCAGACTGACGCCATAGCCTCCCTCGGACAAATCCGCCCAGCGGTGGCCGCAGACCTCGAATTGTGCCTGCTCCCAGCTGGTGTTGCGGTGGGTCGGACGCTCCAGTGCTCCGAACGGAATCTCATACGTAGCCTTCGCGGCCACAATGTCCACCGGAAAAGCAGCCTTCAGCACTTTGTGCTCCTCTTTCCAGCTCACACGGGTCTGAAAATCTACCCTGCGGCTGTGCCGGGGCAGAATGATCTCCTGCTCAATCAGGGATTCATTCAGCTGCCAGCGGAATTTCAGCACCGTCAGTGCAGGTCCGCTGACCAGGACCTCCCGGTCCAGCAGCTTCGCCCGGCCTGCAGGCTGCTGCTCATAACGCGGGTCCAGGTCCCAGGCATCCCATAGAGGGGGAGTATCATGATAGAACTGCAGCTGGTTGCCGGTCTGTCCGGGCTGAAGCAGCTCCCGGCTGGCACTCTTGTCGTACCAGCGGCTGATTTCCCCGTCTTCATTAAACTTAAGAATATAATGCTCTGTCTCCCATTGCTCCGGGAAGGCTTCTCCGGCGCTGAGTTGTCCCTGAGGCTCATGCCGTCCGCCGGCTTGTTCCGCTTCCCGCAGCCAGAATGTCCGGCAGCCAAAGGCGGGGACCCTGCGGACCCGGACTGCCAGCGTATAGCTGCCGCCGGCTCCATCCGTGTTCCAGCATTCGCTATCCAGCAAGCCGTCTTCATCGAACGCCTGCACCGCAGTCAGACTGCTGTCCCCCTCAAGCCGGATCAGCTCCGTCCGCTCCCAGCCCAGGCTGTTGAAGACTACATAGGGACGGCCCTCCCCCGAAGTATCCACTCCGCTTGCCAATGCACGGAGTGAAGTGTCCAGCACCTGCTGGCCCAGGCTGAATATTTCCGCGTATTGCTCCCGCGAGGTGGTGTACACTTCCGGAATTGAAGTACCCGGGATGATGTCATGGAACTGATTAAGCAGCAGCAGCTTCCATCCTTCGGCAAGCTCCGGATATTCCGGTTCCAGATGCTTCAGAAGCCCGCTCTTTTCCGCGAGTACGCTCCAGATCTCTGCTTGCCGGTACAGGACCTCCGCTTTGCGGTTGCTGCGTTTATTAAAGGCATGTGTAGTGAACGTTCCCCGGTGAAGCTCCAGATAGAGGTCGCCGTGCCATGCGGGAAGCTCCGGCTGGCGCAAGCCGATCTCCGAGAAAAAAGCCTCCGCAGTAGAGAATCTGCTGACGGGCTGGCCCGGCGTCAGGCCGGTACGGGCCACGTATTCCAGCATTTCATGGGTGACCCCTCCTCCGCCGTCACCGTGGCCGTAGAGCAGCATCAGCTCATCATGCCGGTCCTTCTGGGCATAGGCCTGCCAGTGCTCCTGGACATCCTTCGGATGGGTATGCTCGTTTACCCCGTGGTTCTGATAGGCCACGATCTTCGTTCCGTCAATGCCGACCCAGTGGAACAGCGTATGCGGGAAGGGATTGGTATCATTCCAGCCGAGCTTGGTTGTCATGAAATAATCAATTCCAGCCTGCTTCAACAGTTGTGGCAGAGAAGCGCAATAGCCGAAGGTATCAGGCAGCCATTCAATCGTGGACCACTTGCCGAATTCCTCCATATAGAAGCCCTGACCATACAGCATCTGCCGCACCAGCGATTCCCCGCTGGGGATGTTTAAATCCGGTTCCACCCACATGCCTCCGACCAGCTCCCACCGGCCCTCGGCAATCCGTTCCTTAATCCGTTCGTACAGCTGCGGATAGTTCGCCTTGGCAAAGGCATACAGCTGTGGCTGGCTCTGGGAGTAGCGGAAGTCCGGATACTTATCCATCAATGCGCAGACCGTAGAGAAGGTCCGGCTGACCTTGCGTACCGTTTCCCGGACCGGCCACAGCCAGGCAATATCAATATGCGACTGGCCCACCATGTGCATCGTCCCGGCGGACAGCCCATCTGACCTTTCCGCCGCTACCTCCGCCCGCAGCTGCTGTTCAGCACCTGCGATGGCATCGCTGTCACGGAGCAGATGCTCCTTCATGTAGAGCTTATCCATCACCCGCTCCAGCGCCTTCAGGGTACGTATGCGGCGCATATCCTCTACAGGCAGCAGCAGGGCCGCTTCATGCGCCGTCTTCACCGTATGCAGCAGGCTGTATACGGGAGGATTCACACGCACAAGTGTGAATTCGATCCCGGTCAGCGGCGGCTTAATCACCGCCTGGCGGTTCAGGGGATCCTCCGGCTCAGGCACCGGATCATACAGCTCGATACCGAGCTGAAGCTCCTCTCCTGCAGCGCCGGGAGGCAGAGGAATGAACCAATGATTGCTGTCCAGGCCATGGTGCGGCACTCCATTAATACTCAGGAGGCCTTCCCCGCGGCCCAGATAGAGCAGTGCAGTCTCTTCGCGCGGCCAGTCTTCCGGAACCGCGACCTGATGCTCAAGGAAATACGTGGTACCATAGCCTCCGTCGAGCCGTGAAATCTTGTAATTCTGATGAAGCTCCTCTTCGTGCTCGTATAAGCCGGGAGAGACGTAGCGGGACCTCTGCAGACTCCATTCCTTCAGCTCTATCTTCTCCGCCCACTGGCCTTCCGCCAGCCAGCCGATAAAACGGTTCATACGCTTCATAGCTCAGACTTCCTCCCTGACATGGAGCGGTGCCGTCAAATATTCTGCGGAGTGAGGTCCCGCCATGATCGTAAATTCCCCTGTCTCCACGATCCGCGTTAAATCTGCCGATACGTATTCCAGTTGCTCCCTGCCGACCTTGAACGTAACCGTCTGCATGTCTCCCGGCTGGAGGCTGATCTTGCGGAAGGCCTTAAGCTGCTTCTCAGGACGCGTTATGCTGGAGGCCAGGTCTGAAATATACAGCTGAACCACCTCACTCCCCGTCCGGGCACTCGAATTGGTTACATCAACGGATACACGCGCTTCACCATCCGCAGAAATGACGGAGGGCTCCACCTTCAAGTTGCTGTATTTGAATTCGCTGAAGCTAAGTCCGTAGCCGAACGGATACTCGGCATTAAAGTCCGTCTCCAGGTACCGCTTGCCTCTCGTCCGCCGCTTGTAGTAATACACGGGGAGCTGACCGGCATGTTTCGGAATACTGATGGTCAGCCGCCCGGAAGGGTTCACTGCGCCGAAGAGAATGTCGGCAATGGCATGCCCGCCTTCCTGACCGGGGTACCAGGCTTCCAGAATGGCATCGGCATGCTCTACAATCCATGGCTCGGCAATTGGACGGCCATTGATATAGACCACAATCAGCGGCTTACCCAGCTTGTGGATTTCCTGCACCAGCTCAAGCTGCACGCCCATCAGATTCAGTGTGGCACGGTCAATGCCCTCGCCGCACTCCATATCACTCCAGGAATGTTCGGTCACGACAGAAGCACCGGTGAGCAGATCAATCGTCCCTTCGCCAAAGTCTCGGCTACTTGAGCCGCCAATCGCCATCACAACGGCATCCGCCTCGGCTGCACAGGCCAGTGCATGCGCGAAGCCTTCCCGGGAATCGCCTTTAATCCGGCAGCCCGGAGCATACAGCACTCTGTCCAGCCCGCCGCCCAGCGCATTTCGAATCCCGTCCAGCACAGTGACAATAGCGCCTTTGGGCTGAGGCGAGGTATAATCGCCCAGCTGATTGTACGATGCATCCGCATTGGGTCCTATAACTGCGAGCTTCCCGATCCGCTTGCTTAGCGGCAGCGTTCCGCCCTCATTCTTCAGCATAACAATGCTCTCGCCGGCAATACGCCGCGCCAGCTCCCGGTGCTCCGGCTTGCCTATAGTCCACTCGGCCTGCTCAGGATCGGCAAAGGGACGGTCGAACAGCCCGAGCTTGAACTTCAGCTCCAGAATCCGGGCAGCAGCGCGATCCAGGTCGGACTCCTGCAGCCGTCCATGCTGGATAGCGCCGGAAATATGCTTCTCGAACATCTCCCCCGACATCTCCATATCGATTCCGGCCAGCAGCGCCTGGACCACCGCCGCTTCCCCGCTGTCCGCTGTGTTATGCCCGTTCGTCAGCATGCCCAGCGCTCCGCAATCCGTGATCACGAACCCGTCAAAGCCCCATTGTTCCCGCAGCACATCCTGCAGAAGATATCGGTTCGTCGTGCAAGGAACACCGTCAATTTCATTGTAAGCAGTCATAATAGACAAGGCTCCGGCTTCCACCGCTTTACGGAAGGGCAGCAGATCCACCTCATGCAGCTCGCGGAGCCCCATATGCACGGGCGCGGAATTCCGTCCGCCTTCCGAGCTGCCATAGGCGGCGAAATGCTTCAGAGTCGCCAGAACGGAGTCATCTGCATCCAGCCGGTCGCCCTGCAATCCCTTTACCGCCTCCACTCCCATCGTGGCAATCAGGAACGGGTCTTCGCCAAAAGTCTCCTCTGTCCGCCCCCAACGCGGATCCCGCACCACATCCAGCACCGGCGAATAGGTCGCCGCTCCGCCCTGGCTGCGGGTCTCGAGTGCCACTACCCGGCACATCTCCCGGTACAATTCGGGATTCCACATACTACCCAGGGCCAGCGGCACTGGAAATACAGTCGCACCAATAGCCATATGCCCGTGTGAGCATTCCTCGCCGAACAGGATCGGAATGCCAAGACGGCTCTCCTTCATGGCATAAGCCTGAATGGCATTAACCGCCTCCGCCCCCTCCTTCGGGGACAAGCCCGTCTCCAGTGTGACGCCAGTCCATGGATCTGCACGCAGAGTTCCATACAAAGAGCCAACGCCTCCGCTTGCGACCTGTCGCTTGAAGGCTTCCGTCATCCCCGTGGTTCCGTTCGGACGCTTCTCATAACATTGCCACCCGAAAGGCTGGACTAATTGCCCAGCCTTCTCTCCAAGTGTCATGCGCTGCAACAGGTCCTGTACCCGATCCGCCACAGGGCTTGTTTTATCCTTATAGATCATTTCTACAGCACCTTTCTGCAATAGACAATCATGCCGCTCTTTGGCGGCACTTCAGAGGATGAAATTTCGAAGAAGATAGCCCTCAATTTGGCTTCGCCAAATTCGAGGCTTCCATAACAATGTCCTTAGTATGGACACTGTTATTTCAGGATAGAGACCTGAATTAGTTGGATTTCCAGCGGTCATATGCAGCCTGATTGATCTCAGCCACACGCTCACCGCCCATTTTCTTGACAGTCGCCACATAATTATCCCAGCCGGAGAGCGGCTCGGCACCGGTGATGAACTTCGCTTCCATCTGCTTCACATACGTGCTCAGATCCGAATTCAGACTGCTGATTTCGGTCTGCTCTTCCACGGTGAGGAACAAGGCCGGGAACGGAATCCGCGCTCCCTTATCGAGAAGCTTTTGCTTAGTCTCCTGCTCCACCCAAAGGTCAAAGTCCGTCTTCAGACCCTTGTTGATATCATCCATGGAGAGGGTTGGGGCCGGGATGCCGTAGTTAGGCGTCAAGGTCGCCCGGTAATCTTCCATTTCCTTGCCGTCCGGTACAGGCAGGTACTCCTTGACTCTATTTTCTTTATCAGTGTAATTCCAGAGTGTTCCCTCCGGCCCTTTATTGAAGAACAGCGCGCCTTCATAGGAATACAGATAATCTACCCAACGGATGGAAGCTTCAGGCTGCGGGTTGCTCTCGGAGATGGCGAACGCGCCGGTAGTAATCCCTCTGTTCTTGGCAATCGCCGGGGCGGCAACCGATTCGCTGTGAACCGGCGCGAACATCGGATCTGCCGTCGAAGGCTCTCCGCCTTTAGTCATATAAGCATGCCAGTCGGAGAACAGGGCAACGCGGTTGTCCTGCGCTTTGGCCTTTTTCTGCTCTGCGGTCTGCGAGAAGCTCTCTTGATCCAGCAGCTCTTCGGACCACAGACGGTTCATGTAGGTCAAATACTCCTTAAAGCCTTCCTCAAGCGGTGTATAATGCACCGTGTCGTTGTCATCCACGTAGATTTCTTCCTCATAGATGCCGAAAGCGCCCAGCAGCCATGTGCGGATATCGCGGAGATTCGCTGCGGTTGTCGTCACCGAGGAGATGGGAATTTCGTCTGCGACACCGTTGCCGTTCGGATCTTCCTCCTTCACACGCTTCAGATAGGTATACAGCTCTTCGGTCGTTTCAGGAAGCTTGTCAATATTCAGCGCCTTCAGGAAATCCCCGTTATACCACATCGGGTTGCGGTACCAGTGCTGGCTGAGCTCCACCACCGGCAAGGAATAGATATGCCCGTCCGGTGCTGTAATCGACTTGCGGACATCGGGATTCTCCTCCAGCAGCGCCTTGAAGTTCGGGGCATATTCATCAATCAGATCCTCCAGGGGAATCAGGATACCCTGTTCTCCATAATTCATCTGTTCTGCAGTCGTCAGACCGGCAGCATAAAAAATATCCGGGTAATCCCCGCTCGCAAACACCAGATTCTTTTTGGTCTCAAAGCTGTCCTTCGGCGCATTCTGGTATTCCAGCGTAATGCCGGTAAGCTCCTGCATCTGCTGAAGCACAGCCATGTTCTCCCAGTTCTGAATCCCTACATCCGGTGCCAGCATCGTTAACGTAACGGGTTCATTTACAATCGGAAATCCTTCCTTGCTCACAGTGACTTCTGCGGTACCGCTGTTCGCTGCCCCTTCTTTCGAATTGCCGCAGCCTGCCAGCAGTGTCAGGATCACAGCCGAAGACAGCAGAAGCTTCCATGGTTTACGTGTGGTCTGCATAGATGATTCCTCCCTTATTATCATTAGATTTTATACACTTACCCTTTGACAGAGCCAATCATGACCCCTTGGACAAAGTAACGCTGCAGGAACGGATAGACAGCCACAATGGGCAGGGTGGAGACGACAATGACTCCATATTTGATCAGCGATGCCGTTTCTGCCTTCGAATTCATGGCCATCGCCACCTCGCTGTTAATCGCGGCACCCGTGGTTTCGGCCGACATTTCCTGAAGGACAAGGATCTGACGCAGAACCATCTGCAGCGGATACTTGGCTTCATCATTCAAATAGATCAGGGACGGAAAATAACTGTTCCAGTGGCCTACACCATAGAACAAGGCCATAACGGCTACAATCGGTGCGGATAGCGGCAAAATAATGCGGATAAACAGCTTCAGATTGGTACAGCCGTCAATGTGCGCCGCTTCCTGCAGCTCCTTAGGGATGGTCGTCTGAAAAAATGTGCGGGCCACGACAATGTTCCAGACTGAAGCGGCCACCGGCAGTATCAAAGCACCCATACTATTAATGAGGCCCAGGTTCTTGACCAGCAGATACGTCGGCACCAGTCCGCCGCTGAAGAACATCGTGAACAGAATGATGCCCATAAACAGCTGGCGTCCGACAAAATCAGATCTGCTGAGCGCATAAGAGGCCGGCAGGGTAACGGCGAGATTGAGCAGGGTGCCTGCCGCCGTGTAGATAATTGTGTTCAAATAACCATTCCATATCTTAGGGTTCTCAAAAACAAGCCTGTAGCCGTCCAGAGTCACATTCTTCGGAAACAGCCACATGGCCCCCGAATTGACGTCCTGCGGGGAGCTGATTGAAGCGCTGAGAATATAGATCAGCGGATAAAGGACAACCACCAGCGCAAGACATAAATAAATATAGGTGCTGATCAGAAACAGCTTATCCCCCCTGGATTCTTTCATTGCAGTAACCATAGACTTCAACTCCTTTCTACCAGAGGCTGTTCTCACTGGTGCGTTTGGCAATCCGGTTGACGGTAACCAGCAGAATGACGTTGACCACCGAGTTGAACAATCCGACAGCCGTTGAGAAACTGTATTGGGCGTTCACCAGGCCGGCGCGGTATACATAGGTGGAGATTACATCGGAAGCTTCCATATTGAGCGAGTTCTGCAGCAGCAGAATTTTCTCGAAGCCAAGGCCGAGAATATTACCCATATTCAAGATCAGCATGATCGTAATCGTGGGCACAATTGTCGGCAGATTGATATGCAGCACCCGTTTGAGCCGGCTCGCTCCATCCACTATAGCTGCTTCATGCAGCTGGGGGTCTACGCCCGACAGGGCCGCAAGGTAAATAATGGTCCCCCACCCCGTGCTCTGCCAGACGCCCGAGAAGACATACACCGTCTTGAACCAGGCCGGATCGGTCAGAAACTGTGCAGGCTGAAATCCGAGGAACTCAATGACCCGCACAATCATTCCGATGGAGGGTGATAAAAAGGTAATGATCATCCCCGCCATGACAACTACAGAAATGAAATGCGGTGCATAGGTGACCGTCTGGACCGTTTTTTTGAACGGACCGTTGCGGACCTCATTGAAGGCCAGCGCCAGAATAATCGGCAGCGGAAACCCGATCGCAAGTTCATAGAAGCTGATGCTGAAGGTATTCCAGAGCAGATCCCAGAAAAAATAGGAATTGAAGAACCGTTCGAAATGGTCAAAACCAACCCATTCACTGCCCGTGATTCCTTTGGAAGGCACGAAGTTCTTAAAAGCAATCTGGATGCCGTACATCGGACCATAATGAAAAACGAAGAAATACAGTAATGCGGGAAGCATGAACAGATAAAGCTCCCAGTTTTTCCAGATCCTTTTGCCAAGGGACTTGTTCTTCAATGAAGGACTTCCGGATACCGCAGCGTTACTCCCCTTCATTCTTCCACTCCTCTCTATGTTAGTTTACGTAACATTAAGTCGTATAGCTGCTTCGCATTCTTCACAATGCAACTCTTGCTAACGCTTACAACACAAATTGTAGTGAAACTAAGCTGACATCGTAAATATGTAGGTTCTGCATTGTCATGTTAAGGGAGTGTAAAACCGCACTGCTGCGGCACTTTCCGGCCTGCTCTGCTATTGTCACCTTCATATGGCCCACCGCCTGAAATGTGTGAATTATGAACCTCCCTCCGGGCTGCAAAAGTTACATATTGTGATCACAGGACAGGTATGCAAACATTTGCTACGAATGCCTGACTAAATGATTGACTGACGATATAGGAGGTTTCTGTTATGACCCGTACAACCGCCCACCTGATCTCCCACACGCATTGGGACCGGGAATGGTACATGCCTTACGAGCGTCATCATGCTCTGCTGGCGAAGCTGATGAATGAACTGCTGGAGACCCTGGAGAAGGACGAACGCTACCGTTATTTCCACCTGGACGGACAGACCATTATTATTGAAGACTATCTTCAGGTGCATCCTGAGAAAAGAGAAATCCTGGAGCAATTCATCCGTGAAGGACGCATTGTCATCGGACCCTGGTATGTGCTTCAGGATGAATTCCTGACGAGCTCGGAAGCCAATGTCCGCAATCTGCTGATCGGCCATCAGGATGCGGCCAAGTATGGCGTCATCTCCAAGCTGGGCTATTTTCCGGATTCCTTTGGCAATATGGGACAAGCGCCGCAGCTGCTCCGGCAGGCAGATATTGAGACTGCAGTGTTCGGACGCGGTGTGAAGCCGACTGGCTTTGACAATATGGTCGGTGAGCTGAACAGTGCAAGCTATGAATCACCTTATTCCGAAATGTTCTGGGAGTCTCCCGACGGCTCAAGCGTGCTTGGACTGCTCTTCGCGAACTGGTACAGCAACGGTAACGAGGTGCCTGTGGAGGCGCAGGAGGCCACGGCCTTCTGGGACAAAAAGCTTGCCGATGCCGGTAAATATGCCTCCACCCCGGAGCTGCTATTCATGAACGGCTGTGATCATCAGCCTGTGCAGCGCAATCTCGCCGATGCCCTGGAGACCGCCAGGGAGCTGTATCCGGATGTGGATTTCGTCCATTCCAGCTTCGAGCAGTATTTGCAGGCGCTTAAGCCCTCGCTGCCTGAAGATCTCGTGACCGTGAACGGCGAGCTGCGCAGCCAGCACACCGACGGCTGGGGCACGCTTGTGAACACCGCTTCCGCCCGCGTCTACCTGAAGCAGATGAACCAGCGGGGGCAGACCCTGCTGGAGAAGGGCGCCGAGCCTCTGGCTACACTGGCTTATCTGGTCAGCGGGAAGGCTTACCCCCATGCATTGCTAACCTACGCCTGGAAGACCCTGATGCAGAATCATCCGCATGACAGCATCTGCGGCTGCAGCGTGGATGAGGTTCACCGCGAAATGATTGGACGCTTCGAGAAGAGCAGACATGTGGGTGAAGCCATTATTGAAGAAAGCCTGAAGGCTATAACCGGAGTTATCGGTACTGCAAACACGGCTTCCTGGGGAGAATCCGCCATTCCGGCAGCCGTCTTCAATACCACAGGCTGGGAACGCAGCGGTACGGTAAGTGTGGAGATCATTGCCGCCAAACGCTATTTCAAGGAAGGGCCGAACCCGGCGGCGATTGCCGAGGCGCTGGACCGGCTGCCGCTTGATCTGGGCAACGGCCGGCTGCTGGACAGTGAAGGGCGGAGCATTTCCTGCCGGGCGGAAGATCTGGGCACCCAGTTCGGCTATGAGCTGCCGGACGACCAATTCCGCAAGCCTTATATGGCCCGCAAACTCCGTCTGACCTTCGAGGCCGCACAGGTACCACCGCTCGGCTACAAAACATATGCCTGGATACAGTCACCGGATGTCCGTACCGAAGCTGCTGCCAGTCCACTAAGACTCATGGAACAGGGAATGGCCAACGACTTCCTCGCTATTGGGATCCGGGAGGACGGCTCCTATGATGTAACGGACAAGCATACCGGTAAAGTCTTTAAGGGACTCGGCGTCTATGAGAACTGCGGCGATGTGGGGAATGAGTATGTGTTCCGTCAGCCGGAGGGCGATGTACCGCTGACTACCCGTGGCCTCACGGCCCGGATCTCTCTTGCCGAGCATGAACCCTACCGCATTACCTACGAAATCGTCCATGAATGGGAAATCCCGGCTTCCGCCGATGCTGCGTTCGCGGAAGAGAAACGCAAAATGGTTCCGTTCCGGCAGCGCAAGGCAGGCCGTTCCTCGGAGAAAGTGCCGCTGCGGATCGTGACCCGGATCAGCCTTGAGGCTGCAGGGACCGGCATTCAGGTCTCTGCCAAGTTTAATAATCAGGCCATGGACCACCGGCTGCGCGTCCTCTTCCCTACTAGACTTGCCGCCTCCACCCTTCTGGCCGATTCCATATTTGAAGCGGCGGAGCGCAATATTGCTCCGGCTTCCGATTGGATCAATCCAAGCAACGCCCAGCATCAGCAGGCTTTTGTCAGTGTGTCGGATGGCAGCGCCGGACTTATGATCGCCAACAAAGGACTGAATGAATACGAGGTCCTGCGCGACGGGAGGAATACCATTGCTGTGACTCTGCTGCGCAGCGTGTCGGAGCTGGGGGACTGGGGTGTGTTCCCTACACCGGAAGCCCAGTGCCTGGGTGAGCATACCGTAGAATTTGCGGTTCGTCCTTATGCCGGTGATGCTGCCGAGCCGGAGGCTTTTGCCTGGGCCTATCAATATCAGGCCCCATGGTTCACTGCCCAGACCGGCTGGCAGCAGGGCTCCTTGCCTGCCGAGTATCAGCCGCTGGAGTGGCAAGGCCGCACACTGGCCCTCTCCGCATTCAAAATGTCCGAAGCAAATGAGGACGTTGTCCTGCGGTGGTATAATCTGGCGCACAGGGAGCAGGACTTTACGCTTAAGGCTCATTTTCCCGTACAGGCTGCATACGCCAGTGATATTCTGGAGCGGCGGAACCACAGGGAAGCATCAGACGAAGGAATCCTTCGCAGTTCCGTCAGCAAAGCCCAAATTGTCACCTATGCGCTGCAACCGTTACAACCCTAATATCAACCATACCAGGAGGAGTTAGACTATGAACTTGCCAGCTTCCATTACCCAATATCTGAATGAAGCCGACGAACGGCTTGCTCACCATCCGAAATTGCAAAAACTGTTCCGTAACTGTTTTCCGAATACGCTGGAGACTACAACCAGACTGCTTGATGACGGCACTACCTTCGTATTCACGGGGGATATTCCGGCCATGTGGCTGCGTGATTCCACTGAACAGGTGCGCCATTATATTCCTTTTGCCAAAAATGATCCTGAGCTTCAGCGGACTCTCCGCGGCCTGATTGCCCGGCAGATGTTCTATGTCAATATCGATCCGTATACCAATGCCTTCAACGAAACAGCAAGCGACAAGCATTACCGGGACACCGACGACTGCAATCTGAATCCGTGGATGTGGGAGCGTAAATACGAGCTGGACTCCCTCTGCTTCGTCGTACAACTGGCTTACATGTACTGGAAGGAAGCGGAGCAGACCGACATCTTCGATCCCGCCTGCTGCCAGGCGCTGACCTCCATCGTGAACGTTATAGAAACGGAGCAGTATCACGGGGAAAAATCGCCGTACCATTTCATCCGGCAGACGCTTCAGGATACGGAGACTTTGTACAACAACGGACGCGGCATGCCCGTCAATTACACCGGCATGAGCTGGTCCGGCTTCCGTCCAAGCGATGACAGCTGCGAATTCGGCTACAATATTCCCTCAAATATGTTCGCCGTGGTGATTCTGGGGTATATCCGTGAGATCGCAAGCGAGGTGTACAAGGACGAAAGACTGGCGGCCCGGGCTGCAAAGCTGCGCAAGGAAATTGACTTCGGCATCCGTACCTACGGAATTGTAAACCACCCGAAATACGGCAGAATCTACGCCTATGAAACAGACGGCTACGGCAATTATTCCCTGATGGATGATGCCGGAACGCCGGGACTGATGTCCATTCCTTATATTGGTTATGTGGGTGTGGAGGATGAAATTTATCAGAACACCCGCCGGTTTGCGCTCAGCTTCGACAACCCTTTCTATTTCGAAGGTAAACATGCCAAAGGGATCGGCAGTCCGCATACGCCGGGAGGTTATGTTTGGCATATGGCGCTGTCCATGCAGGCGCTGACGGCAGACAATGATAAGGAGATCAAAGAACTGATCGATATGCTTATACGGACCGATGCGGATACCGGATATATGCACGAAGGCTTCCACCCTGACGATCCCGCCGATTTCTCGCGCGAGTGGTTCGCCTGGTCCAACAGCCTGTTCGCCACCCTGGTCAGCAAAGCGATGGACAAAGGACTGGTCTAATCTGAGCTGCACCAGTCGTACCTTCCTTCAATGGATATTGCAGCGGAAAACACTACCCTAGTTAATGATGTGAATTATAGAATCGAGTCCTGCCTTTAGAAAAAAACCGGCTGCGCCGTCCTTTATACAAGGATGGCGCAGCCGGTTTTTTGTAGCTGGAGTAGCTGGACTGCATGAACTTTAATAGCTGCTTTGGCTCTGTTCGCCTTTGGCAATAGCCACGCCGCCACTAGTGCCGATTCTTGTCGCTCCGGCTCCAACCATAACAAGGGCATCCTCTGCGCTGCGCACGCCGCCGGATGCTTTGACGCCGATGTCCGGACCGACTGCCGCACGCATCAGTGCGATATCTTCCTTGGTGGCTCCTCCGGTTGAAAATCCGGTCGAAGTCTTCACATAATCCGCTCCCGCTTCAACAGCAAGCTTGCAGGCACGGACTTTCTCCTCATCGCTCAGCAGGCAAGCCTCGATAATGACTTTGGTTAATGCTTTGCCGCGGGCTGCATCAACAACAGCAGAGATATCACGCTTCACCAATTCATCATTGCCATCCTTCAAAGCGCCGATGTTGATCACCATATCGACTTCACCTGCGCCTTTTGCTATTGCATCGGTTGTTTCAAAGGCCTTTGTTTCCGGTGTTGAAGAGCCTAACGGGAAGCCGATAACCGTGCATACTTTTACCTCAGGTGTATCTTTCAAGACTTCATGGGCAACAGATACCCATGCCGGATTTACGCAGACTGAGGCGAACTTATAGGCTTTGGCCTCTTCCGCCAACTTGATGATATCTTCTTTCCGTGCATCCGCCTTCAGCAGCGTATGATCAATGATCCCGGATAGTGTAATTTCACTCATTATTAATTCCTCCATAGCAGTAGATATTCTCATACCCTGTAATCATACCAATAGAAGAACGCTTTGGAAAGGCGAGGGAGAACGATCTGCACCTTTCAATATGCTTCTATGCACCTCTCCGCGGAATAGATTGATCCCTATTTTTATAAATATAAAAAAATAAAAAGTTTAATTATGCTAAATAAACCTTTTCAAAACAACGATAATAATTATATGGAATTATTAGTTTCCATATTTTTCTGGATTGATTTCACAACTATTTTGTAGAAGGAGATGTTTGGACAGATGGGTAGTTTTAAATTCGCAACGAACACCAAAGAGCACAAACTAGATGTACAAGTCGAAGGAACCATGTCAGAGGAGGACGCAGGACGGTTTATTCAGGAATATAATCAAACCGTAAGCAAGTTTGACCCTACTGAATATGAGATTGTCCTGGACTGCACTACGCTGAATGTTTCTTCTCCGGATGTGCTGCCTATGCTGGAGCAATGCTATATTCTGTACCAACAATCCGGGTTCAAAAAAGTAGTCTTCACGATCGCCAAAAGTCCGGTGCTGAAAATGCAGCTTAGCCGGGTGGCTCGCTCCACAAAACTGGCAAACTATGAAATTATCGAAGTGTAGGTGAAGCTGATGAAACATACCGGAGAAAACATTAGAATCCGCAATGCCGCGTACTACCATCCACAGCACATTGTTGGCAATGATTATTACCTTGATCATTTCGCGCAAATGGGGAAGGACATCAAGCGGTTCCTCGAAGTGATGGGCCGCAAGAATAGATACATTATCAAGGACGAAAATGAAAATTCGCTGACGATGGGATTAAAGGCGGCACAGAAGGTGCTTGAGGATGCCGGTCTGCAAAGTGAAGATCTCGATATGATTGTGTTCGCTTCACAGACACCGGAGTATACTTATCCTACCAATGCCCTGCTGCTGCACAACAAACTGCAATGCAAGCATCGCACCATTACTCTGGATTCCAATGCCAATTGCGCCGGTATGGTAGCGGCTGTTGAACAGGCGAGCCGTTACATGCAGTCGAACCCAAGCATCCGTTATGCGCTGATCACAGGGAGCGACTACAGCTCGGTCAACTGCAATACGGACGATGAAATCACCTATCCTAACTTTGGAGATGCGGCGGCCGCCGTTATTCTGGAGCGGAGCAGTGAAGCTGGGGGATTTACAGATTCCTTGTACTATACAGATTCCGAAGGCTGCGAGAACATTATGTTTCCAGCATGCGGATTGTCTAACATCTATCGCGAAGATATAACAGCAGAGCAGATTCGAATCCGCTGGACGCCGTTTGACGGTACCGTATGCGTAGATGCGGCCATAGCCGATATTAAAGAGCTGCTGAGCCGCAACGGCCTGACTACCGATGATATCTCCGCCTTCTGCCTGTCCCAATTCTCACTCAAAAACATTGAGCTGATTCAAGAGGGGCTCGGCCTTAGTGAAGAGAAATTCATCTATGTTGGCGACGAATTCGGCTATACCGCCACAAGCAGTCCATTTATCGCCTTTCAGCGTGGAGTCGAGGATGGACGGATCAAACGCGGGGACTATGTCTTCTTCTGGTCCGTAGGCGCCGGCTGGCAAATTCCGACGATGCTCTTCCAATACTGATTAACGGGAAACCGGACAAGCTATCTTCTTAAAATCATGCAAAGAGCCTTGCTCTCATTCTGGAGCAAGGCTCTTCTTTATGCCGTAGCCAATGGTTACTTTTGCGTCAGCGAATCAATGTCCACAAATGGCGTGGCCCCGCCAGTTACCGACGGCAGTACGCCGTTCCATTTCTCCAGCGCTTTCTCCTGGACTTCAATTTGCTTCAGCTGCACCAGCTCAGGTGTAACCTCCTGCTTCTTCAGTCTTAAGGATTCGGCCTCCGCCTGTGCCTGGGCAATCTTCTGTTTGGCTTCTATCTCAATCCGCCGGAGATCATTCTCCGCCTTCAGCGCCTGCTGCTGGGCGACCTGCTTCGCTTCAATCGATTGGTTGAAGGCATCGGAGAATTTGAAATTGACAATGTTGATGTCATTAACGACTAGATCATATTTGGCCAGCCGTGCAGTGAGCAGACCACTGATTTCTCCCGCCACGGCATCACGCCGTGTAATCAGATCTTCTGCGGGGTATTTAGCCGTTACCTCCTTCACAATCTCCTGAATCGCCGGGTTGATGATCACGGCATCAAAATTGCCTCCAATATTATTCATCAGATTGTAGGCAGAGTCTTTACTGACGGAATAGTTAACGGCTACATGGGTAGATACGGGCTGAAGGTCCTTGGACGATGCCGTAGTGTCCGTCTCCGCTTTGGTTACCTGCGTGTTGACCTGAATCACACTCTGGAAGAAGGGAATTTTCAAATGAATGCCCGGTGTCAGCATATTGTTGTTCAGTTTGCCGAAGGTTTTGTACAAACCTACATGCCCGTACTCTACGGTAGCAAATGAGTTGGCGGCGATTAGCCCCAGAACCAACACCGCCGCCGCGATGCCTATGAGTTTGCCTGGCCTAGTCTGCTTCAATTTCGGATTAATCTCCATGATTGTTGAAACCTCCCTAATTATGCTCTGCTTGGTATTGTTAACCTTTTATACGGTGGTGCAGCACCAGCGGTCGCAAGGAATTTTTTGCAGGGAAGTATTCTATATTGTATTAGGGAGAAGTGGCTACCGGAATCATTCCTTCCAGAGTAATGCGGTATTCTCTCGTTATCTCCCCGCCGATGTCGGAGGCTTCGTAGACCAAATCGTCTCTAAGCACAACGGAATTGGCCTGCAAGGCGTCATTAAGGTATATAAATTCAGCGTACCCGCTGTGATAGCGGTATACATATGCGGTCATCGGTGTTCCATGTGCTGCCACTGCTTCCCGGTATCCATCGCCGTCAACATCCAGCTCCCGGGTATGGCCTGTGTCTATTCGCAGCATTTCCGCCGGTGTCCCCTTATTATCTATATTGTAGTAATTGCTAAGCGAGTTGTTCGCTCCCAGGCCGCCGGTGATTTTGAGCACCCGGTCCTTAAAAAGATTAGTCACCTCTACCTGTATATCCTCTACCTTACGGTAATTGTATGTTCCAACGGAGCCAAGGCTGAAATGCCCCTTACTTGTGTCTAAATCTGCATATACATAGTCATCATCTTCTGCCTGCGTATAGACAGTTATCTGAATCCCGCCAAAATCGTCCAGCCTTGTCTGTGAAATCACTTTGCTGCCCGCAGGGAGCCCTTTGGAGGTCTCAAGCACGGTAGCTTCTTCCACCCGCTGCCAATCCAGTGGAATCAGCCCCGCTCCGTTCTCCGGATCGGAGCTTACCTCCGGCGGCGGAGAGGATATGCCATCCCCACCGCCGGGTACGGCTGCAGCCGTTGCCGTTGACTGGGGAGCGGCTGTAGCGCGGAGTTCCGCAGTTTCTTTGCCGGACGGCAAGCAGCCGGATGCCAATGTC
This sequence comes from Paenibacillus paludis, assembly GCF_042610515.1. Classification (NCBI taxonomy): domain Bacteria; kingdom Bacillati; phylum Bacillota; class Bacilli; order Caryophanales; family Paenibacillaceae; genus Paenibacillus; species Paenibacillus paludis. The sequence goes on along the minus strand of NZ_JBGJZP010000027.1, from coordinate 81,563 downwards.
AGCAGCGGCACAAGCAGCACTGCGGTTATTCTTTTCAGGATGAGATTCATTTCTCCACTCCTCTTCTGCCGTGAATATCACCGTTCTTCTATAATATATAAATAGCAGCCTTCTCCATAGAGAAAGCTGCTAAAAAGATGAATTATGAATCATATGATTTACGAATGTCCGCCGGATAAGGACAAGCCAACCCGCTTTACCAGCTGTGTGCTTTCCTCGTTTAATCCGGTAATCGTAACCGTTTTGCCATACGCCGCATACTTGCTGATCGTCTTGGCAATGGCGCCAGCCGCTGACTGGTCCCATACATGGGAATGTGTGAAGTCGATCCTGATGTTCTCCGGATCGCCCTCATAATTAAACTCATGAATAAAGTGGCTTGTTGTACCGAAAAACAGCTGGCCGGAAACGACATATGTGGCCATATCGGCGGATGTCTGGACGCTCAGGGAAATCGAGGCTATTTTCCAGGCAAACGTCAGGGCACTGAGCAGAACACCAAACAACACCCCGATGGACAGATTATCCGTTAGCACGACCGTAACAACCGTTACAATCATTACCAGCGCATCGCTTAGCGGTACGCGGGCCAGCGTCTTCAGCGAGCCCCATTCAAAGGTGCTGATACACACCATGATCATGACGCCTACCAGCGCTCCCATTGGAATTTGCTTAACGATATCACCGAGAACGAGGATGAGGAACAAGAGGAATATCCCCGACACAAAGGTGGATAGCCGGGTGCGTCCACCCGATTTCATGTTGACCATCGATTGGCCGATCATCGCACAGCCTGCCATGCCTCCGAAAAAGCCCGTGACGATGTTCGCCAATCCTTGCCCCTTCGCTTCACGGTTCTTGTCGCTTCCGGTGCCGGTTATATCGTCAATTAAAGTTGCCGTCATCAGCGATTCCAGCAGCCCGACCACAGCGAGTGACAGTGAATATGGCAATATAATGAGCAGCGTATCCAGTGTAAATGGCAGCTGAGGCAGATGGAACAGCGGCAATGCCGATGTTATCTCTCCCATATCCCCCACGGTCTTCACATCCAGATCAAGCACAATACTGAGCACTGAAACGATAATAATTGCCACAAGCGCCGAAGGCACCGCCTTGGTGAAACGCGGAACCGTATAGATGATGAGCAGAGTCAAGGCTACAAGGGCATACATCACCCAGCCTTGGCCCTTGAAATGCGTAAGCTGTGCCATAAAGATCAGAATAGCCAGCGCATTGACAAAGCCGGTCATGACCGGCTGCGGAAGAAAGGTAATAAATCTCCCCAGCTTGAGCATCCCCATCACGATTTGGAAAACTCCGGCTAATACGGTAGCTGCGAACAGATACTCAATTCCGTGCTGGATTACCAGACTGCCGACCAGCAGCGCCATTGCGCCGGTGGCTGCCGAGATCATGCCCGGTCTGCCTCCGGCAAACGATGTTACAATTGCGATGCAGAAGGAGGCATACAAACCGACCATCGGGCTTACTCCGGCAAGGATCGAGAACGCAATCGCTTCGGGAATGAGTGCAATCGCCACCGTCATTCCGGAAAGAACATCGCTCCGTGTATTGGAAAACCACCCGTTATTTAATTTTAGCTGCTTCAAGCTTCTGTTTCCTCCTGTTTCTGCTATGGTTGATTGGACTGTTCCGAACAGCCCGGGCCGGTGCAACGCCAATGTTTCTTATTGTACCTGACCCGCCATAACCTCCACAAAAGTGCAGCCTGTACTTGTAAGCGTTTATTTCTGTCTTTTTCTCGCATATGCTGCGAAAATCAAGTCCATTCAATAGATTTAAATTACCGGTATAGTCCTGAAGCCTTAACCTCATTGAAGAAGGTATTGAATTCCTCGATATTAAGCTGCTGCGCAGCATCCGACAATGCAGTCGCCGGGTCGGGATGAACCTCGACCATGATGCCGTCGGCTCCGGCGGCGAGTGCCGCTTTGGCGCAAGGGATCAGGATATCCTTGCGTCCGGTGGAGTGGGTCACATCGACCAGCACCGGCAAATGGCTCTCCTGCTTCAGGATCGGCACGGCCGAGATGTCCAGTGTATTACGCGTCCACTTCTCGTAAGTGCGGATACCGCGTTCGATCAGCATGACCTGGGTATTTCCGCGTGACATGATGTACTCAGCTGCATGGAGGAATTCTTCCATCGTTGCAGCAAGCCCGCGTTTCAGCAGAACCGGTTTATTCAGTTCTCCAGCCGCCTTGAGAAGCTCAAAGTTCTGCATATTGCGTGCGCCGATCTGGATAATATCCACATAATCCAGCGCCGGCTCCAGATGTGCCGGATCGACGATTTCACTGATCGTCAGCAGGCCGTATTCATCAGCCGCCTCACGGAGAATCCGCAGCCCATCCATGCCAAGGCCCTGGAAATCATACGGCGAAGTCCGGGGCTTGAACGCTCCACCGCGCATTACGCGGATACCGGCCTTTTGCAGCGCCGCGGCCACCGTACGGGTCTGCAGCTCGCTTTCTACGGAGCAAGGGCCTGCTACCATCAGCGACGACAAGCCGCCGACGGTCACATCGCCCGGCAGGACAATAACGGTGTCCTCTTTGTGGCTCTTGCGGCTGACAAGCATGCTTTTCTTGTGCTCGGCAGACTGCAAATCCAGAGAAGCGGAGAAGATTTGCTTGAAGAGGCTGCGGATCGTTCCGCTTGTGAAAGGTCCTTTGTTGCCCGCTACCAGCTTCTCCAGCATCTGTTTTTCCCGTTCCGGATCGAACTTCGGCACGCCTTGCTTTTCTTTAACTACACCAATTTCCTGAACTACCTGGGCACGCTCGGAGATCAGCTCCAGCAGCTGCTCATTAATTTCATCCAGGCGGGCTCTCAGCCCATCCAATTCCACGTTGCTCATTACCTTCCACTCCCTCTTCTCGATTAATTCAAACTATGAACGCAAAAAGGCACCCCGTCGCAAGGGACGAGGAGCCGTGGTACCACCCTTATTTAGGATTAATCAAAAACAACCGCCGGCACAAAAAATGAAAGCTCATTTCCTGCCCGGGATTAACCCTATCTTACACCCGATAACGCGGGGCGCGGGCCTCCCTACCCATACTTGCTGCAGCAAATACTTCAGGGGCCGACTCGGAAGTGAACTTCGGCGCTAATCGTCTCATGAGGGTGCTCTCAGTCTCCGGCACACCTTCCCTGTTAAGATCCGCTTCTAGCGCTTACTCTCTTCGTCATTGTCATTTGTGTTATATGCCGGCGCTTCTTCTGCGCCGGTTGATGCTATCTTAATCAATAAGATCCTCTGATGCAAGACATCAATGTACCGCTTCGCAGCTTTAAGCAACTAAAATAACCTTTAATAAGATTAAGCGCCCAAGCCTGTTTTTTCGCCTCAGAAAAATTTCCCGATGATATTCGAAATAGCTTCGCTTCTCAGCGGCTTGCTGATATATTCATCCATCCCGGCCTCTAGACAAAGCTCACGGTCACCCTTCAGCGCATTTGCCGTAACCGCAATAATTACCGGAAGCTTCTCCTGCGGAAACGTCTGTTTAATAACCCTGGTAGCTTCCAGCCCATTCATCCCGGGCATCTGCACATCCATGAAAATAATGTCATAGTCCTTGCTGCCGGCCATCTCCACTACCTGCAGTCCGTCTACCGCAACATCAACAGCGTAGCCCCGCTTCTCCAATATTTTGCGCAGCACGATTCGGTTAATTTCATTGTCTTCGGCCACTAATATACGCAGCTCCCGGCCAACCGGACCCAGGCTTGGCAACTCGGTACCCGGTTCTCCGTCTGAACCTTTGTCCTCCTCGCGAAGCACCACAGTGAATACAAAGGCCGCACCGTTCTCTGTGCCGGTATCCAGTGCGATGCTGCCGCCCATCAGTTCAACAAGCTGTTTGGTAATGGCCAGGCCCAGGCCTGTTCCTTCATGACGCCGGCCCATAAATTGCTCAAGCTGATAAAACGGCTCAAACAGCCGGCTCCGGGAGTCTTCCGGGATACCAATCCCGGTATCAGCAACAGTGAATTGCAGCGTAATGCCATCCGCGGCCTTTGCCGCAGACCGGACCTCTATTGTGACACCTCCGGTATAGGTGAACTTCACTGCATTGCCGACTAAATTGAGCAGAATCTGCTTCAGCCGCTCTGCGTCGCCTATCAAATGCTCCGGCACTTCAGCACCCATCGTAACCTCAATGTACAACCCCTTCGCCTCCGCCTTAAGGAGCAGCAGTTCGAGCGCGGAGTCCATGCAGTTCCTCAGCACAAAGGGCTCTTCGTGCAGGGCTGTTTTGCCCGCTTCATTCTTGGAGAAATCCAGAATATCGTTGATGATATTCAGCAGCGTATCACCGCTCTGCCGGATAATATCGAGATATTCACGCTGCACGGAGCCCGGTTCACTCATGTCCAACAGCAGATCAGTCATCCCCAGAACCCCATTCATCGGTGTGCGGATCTCATGGCTCATCATCGCCAGAAACTCGCTTTTGGCCTTGTTCGTATTCTCAGCAATCTCCTTGGCAATGAGCAGCTTCTTCTGCTCGGTAATATCCTTCACGATAATATAGAATCCGACCCGCTCCTCGTTGATGATGATAGGGGCGATCGTTGTCAGCACTTCGACGGTATGGCCGTCTTTATGCCAGATCAGATTGATGTTCCGCTCCTTGCTGTTGTTCTCATTGCAATAACCGATTACATCATGCAGATGATGGGTGCCGATAATCAGACTCACACTCATTCCGACCATTTCAGGGATGGTGTAGCCTGTCAACTGGCAGGCTTGTTCATTTCCGTTTATGATATTGCCCTGCAGATCCAGGGAAATAATCGCATCATGATTATATTTTTTCAGAGAGGTATACCGCTCGATGGATTCCTGCAGCATCGTCTCTACAGCTTTGCGCTCCGTTACGTCACGGCCTACCGCAAGCACGCTCATGCTATTCCCATCCTCAATTAAACGCAGGGTGAATTCAATCCAGAGGTATCGTCCGTCGGCATGGCGGATTCGCAGCTGGATGCTCTGAGCATCCACGGGCTCAGAGAGCTCCAAAACGGTAAGATCCTCATGGTGAATCAGCCCGCGGATATCGCGTCCAATCAGCTTCTCCGGCTCATACCCCAGCACCTCCTGAATCGAAGGTGAACAATACAGGCAAATGTTGTCCAAAGTGGAATAATACACAATATCCCTTATGTTCGCGGCGATCAGCCGGTAGAGTTCATCACTCGGAGGAGGGGTGATTCCGGAGGTATTCCCCTCTGGAATCTCAGCCAAATGGATTAAATAATGCAGCTTCTCCCCCGTACAAGGATCGCTGATAAGCACAGCATGCAGAAGCAGCTGGACCGGTGTGCCGGCGGCACGGATCAGCTTAATTTCACATTCAAAAAAGGGGGCCTCTCCTGCTTGCAGAGCCCCCATCATCTTTTTATACACCGCCAAAGAATCATTATGCAGAAACTCACCGAATTCATGCTCCAGGAGCTGTTCCTCCGAATACCCCAGCATCAAAACTACCGCGGGATTTATACGGATCCATTTCTCATCCATAGAAAGAAAAGCTACTCCAACCTTTCCCGTTTTGTACGCCTGTCCAAAGCGGGAATATACCTCCGCATGCTGTCTTAACATCTGATCCACCACCCGTTTGTGGAGTATTGAGTGAAATTCACTTATTTTAAAACTTCAATATAAATATCTTGTATAATCGGGCGAAAGTCAAATGTTATTCCCGCTTTTTCAGCTTAAAATTCAAGGCATTAGATATTCACTTTCCGCAGGTCTTAGAATGAATAGTAAACTTCTTTTCCGGCAAGAAAATCCCTGCACAGGGTATCGCATACTTTTGCTGCGTCCTCTTTAATCCAGCCATTCCGGTCAGGGTCATGGATAAAAAATAGATAGCTGATAAATATATCCATGAAAATCAATCCTTCAATATACCGTACCTGATCAAAAGTGAAAGTGGACCTTGAAGCATAACCCAGCAATAGGGTTTGCCTTAATTCGCTTGGAAGGATGGAAGATGCGCTGCCCAGGTCAAATAGGTAATAGCCATAACCGAACAATCCAAAGTCTATATAACAGGGACCCTCATTTGTAATAATGACATTCCCAAGTTGAACATCGGCATGTATGAGCCCCCACTCTTGTTGAGCATCCAAATCCCTCAGTTGGTCCTTTACATATTCCAGAACCTCCTTAATGATCTCATAGTGCTCTTGACTGTACAGGCTGGCTTCAATTCCATATCTAAGTTCCTCAATCGCACTATCTATTCTTGCTGCGTCATATACAGGTCTGGTTAGCGCCGGCAGTGCGGATTCCCGTGAAAAATGATGCAGATCCGCCAGCTTCTCCCCTAATGCATAAACAATCTGCCCTATGTTGTCTTCCTGCAAAGTAAGCGTTGACCCCTCTATCCACTCCAATAAGGTTGCATAACAAGAACCAAATTCATTGGCTGTGTATTCTGAAACAAACTGGCCCGCACGGTTAACAGAGGGTTTCTGCACCCGCAGGCTGTTCTTTTGGGATAATCCCTGAAGTAAGTACATTTCTGACTGTAAGCCTTCAAGCGTATGCTGTATACCAAACAGACCTGCTGTTGCAGGTTTATGTATGCGCAGCAAATATTGTTTGCCCTCGCTTGTATCTGTTACCTTAAACGTCATATTTTCATTATGTCTTATAAATTCAATCGCCGGTTCCGAGATAGAATAAAGCGCAAGCGCTTCTTCTGCATGATGTATCAAGTCGTCCACAAATTCAGATTCCATTATATAATCCCCGTTCCTGCATTTTCCTTTTAGTTTATCATAGGTTTAATCCCGGCTACGCGGGCAAGAACAGTTAAATACAAAGAAGCCCTTAACAAAGCGGCTTCGTAATAATCCTTATAGAACGGCTTTTTGCCGGCAAACCGGCCTTCCGGCGGAGTTCTCCCCAGTGCCCCACCTTTGATTGCACACCCTTGCTCTAATCCCGGTCCGGCCTCAGGAACCCCCTGTTAACAGAGCTTCCACTGTTTCCGTAACGGCTTTGACCTGAAAGGGCTTCGTAATATACCCGGCAAAACCTGCACCTTTGGCCCGCTCAATATCCAATCTCTGGGCAAAGGCGCTGATCGCCAAAACCGGGATATGCCGGGTCTCCTCTTTCGACTTCAAAGACTCCAATGCCTCATAACCACTCAGGTCGGGCAAGCCAATATCCAAAATAATCAGATCCGGCAGCTTCTGCCTGGCAATCTGCAGACCAAGCTTCGCCGTATCAGCTTTCAGCAGTAATACGGAGGGCAGATTTCTTTTGAAGATATGATGCATTAAATCCATGTTGAGCTCATTATCTTCTACATAGAGCACCGTCTGCTTGTATTCCCCCATTCATCAAGTCCCCCTAAATGTTTGATGCGCAATATACCTAGTCAGGGAAAAATAAAAAAGCCGAAGAAAGGGTCATCTCCCCCTTCTTCGGCTCATGTTCGGCTCATTTGCATGTCCGACCCATTTCCACCTCATTTATGATATTTAATGAAAAGTATATGCTATCACACTGGTATCCTTGTCGAAATCCCAATCCACATAAATGTCAGACAGCTCCTTGCCAAGCATCGGCGCAATTGTGGTGGTATCCTCCAAATAACGTTTTTCCATTTTGCGTTTCGTTGTTTTGAGTGTATTCTCATAGCCGAGGCCAATCAGTTCCTTCTCCAGAGGAATCAGAATTCCCTCACGCTTGATGATCAGAGTGCGCGGGCCAAGCCACCAGGAGTCGGTAAATTCCGGTTCCTTCTGCACTTTCCTGCTCACTTCATTAATCTGGGCATGGACTTCTTCACGCCCGGCATAATCGTCGACAGCCACTCCGCTGTGCTTGATGAGTGCAACGATCATTCCTGACGCATTATGTATGCCCCAATCATAAAAAATCTCGCTGACCTCAATAGCCATCTTGTCCTTCAGGTAAGCCGAAAGCTCGGGAAGCAGTGATTTCATCAGGAGCTCCCGCGTGTAGCGGAACGCCTGCTCCTCTTCCTTGTTTAATAAAAATCTCTCCACAGGCCCGATAAAATTGCGGATATGCATGGCGATGCATTGCTCTCCGATAGATGCATGTATGGATTCGGGGCCTTTCCCGAAGCGCTCTCTCAGCAGTCTTCCTGTGTAACTGGAAAGTTGGCTAGTAAGTTCTGTAGTACTCATCAAATTTCCTCCAGCATTATATTCTTTTGTCTGTGTCTAACTGTATGGGGAGACTCTCCGCCTGCTGAAGAACGGTTCGTACACCTTAGTATAATCTCAACTGCCAGCTTCGTACACACAAAAAAATCACTGCAGAATTTGACACACAAAATTATATTGTGTACAATTTAATTAATAAAAATATTTCATTACATATTGCGGAAGGATGATTCAGCAATGAGCATATATCAATATACCGCACGCAACATTCGGGGCAAGGAAACCAGCCTTGAACAATACAAGGATAAAGTCCTGCTGATTGTGAATACCGCCAGCAAATGCGGGTTCACTCCCCAATATTCCGACCTTCAGAAGCTCTATGAGAAATATCAGGATGACGGATTTCAAATTCTGGGATTTCCCAGCAACCAATTCGGGGAGGAACCCGGAACCAACGAAGAAGTAGACGTCTTCTGTCAAATTAACTACGGAGTTAGCTTCCCCCTATTTGAGAAGGTTGATGTGAAAGGCGAAAATAAACATCCCCTGTTTCACTATCTGACCGGTCAGGCGGGCTTTGAAGGCTTTGATGAAAGCAATGCCAGCGGGAAGCTGCTGCATGCCATGCTTCAGGAGCGTGAGCCTGCAACACTGGCTGACGACGAAGTGAAATGGAATTTCACCAAGTTTCTTATTGACCGTAAAGGCCAAGTTGTGAAGCGTTTTGAATCCTACAGCGATCCGCTGGACATTGAGCCGGCTATTCAGGAACTGCTGTAAAATAGTTCAGCTGCATAGTGCCTGCTAATATATGGATACGACAAGAGGGCGTCCCGGAAGCCTTTCATTCACGGCTTCTGGAACACCCTCTTTATGCTTACAAAAGAACCGAATGGCTTGTTTCACTTGCCACGGTACGTTTCAGTGAACACTTCAAAGAACGGCGTAGTGTCCCTTTCCGCCATTGTATCCTGTACCCCGGGACTCCAGCCAATCTCCGCCCGCCAGCTTCCGAGCAGCCCGGAAGCAATCAGCTCCTGCTCATCCACCGCAACCTGCTCATCTCCCTGGGGCGCTACATAGAGCGCATCCGCCGGACAATAAGCCTCGCACATGAAGCAGGTCTGGCAGTCCTCCTGCCTGGCGATGACCGCAAGCTTGCCCTGCATCTCGAATACATTCGTCGGGCATACCTTGACGCATAACCTGCAGCCGATGCAGCGGTCCTTGCTGACCAGTTCGATCATATCGCCTGCCCCTCTCTGCGCACATTCAGCTCATGGGCATGCGGCACTCTTTCCGTGCTGATGCCGATTCGGTCTATGCCGGACAGAATCAGCCGGTGGGTCTGGCGGATATCCAGCTCCGGATATTCAGCCAGCCGCTGGAGGCCCCGGCTTTCCTTGCGGGCCAGCGCAGCGGTGTATATCCAGCGGCCGACATTCAGCATGGCGGCTGCTTCCCGCGACTGCACTATGCCCTGCACCGTGGCGGGAGGCCGCCCGGCCAAATAGGGCATCAGGCTGTCCAGCCGCTTCAAGGCTGCGGCAACGACAGGTTCGCTGCGGAAATAGTTAATCTGCAGCGGCAGAATTTCACGCTGGACGGCCGCGATCAGCGGCCTTGCCTCCAGCGTTTCCGGCGCATCGGCGCCGGCCGGCAGACCATAGCGGCCTGCCGCGGTAAGCTGCCGGGTGTCCGCCTGCCGCGACTGGGACAGCGCATGCCGCGCGGCTCCCTGGCCGGCCCAGCTTCCGCTGCATATGGCCCAGGAAGCGTTGTAGGCCCCGCCGCCGGAAATGGCGCCGGTTACCTTCTCGCGGGATGCGGCATCCCCGGCCGCATACAGGCCGGGTACCGTTGTCGCACAGTCGGTCCCCGTCAGGCGCAGGCCGCCCGTACCGCGCATCGTGCCTTCATAACGGAGCGTGAGCGGGAATTTATCCTTGAACGGATCAATCCCCGCCCGCTCCAGCGGCATGAAGAAGATCGGGTGGGCACGGCGCAGAAATTCGCGTTTCTCCGCTGTGTCGGCCAAATCCAGCGAAGCATAGACCGGACCTTTCTGCATCAGTTCCGGGATGCTGCCAAAATTGCGGTCGCCCTGGTGCAGCGGCTTGCCCGCCGCATCGTACAGCGTCGCCCAAGCCAGCATCCGCCCGCGCGTCACCGTTCCGCCTTCAAAGCTTGGCGCATACTGCCGGCTGAATTCCATGCCCGACAGATCGGCACCGGCTTCGGCCGACATCAGCAGCCCCTCGCCTGTGAGCACGTTGCAGCCCAGACCTTTGCTGAGAAAGGCACAGCCGCCGGTAGCCATCACCACGGCGTTCGCCCGTACCTCCCAGGCTTCGCCGGTCAGGCGGTTGATCCCCCGCGCGCCGCCCACGCCATGTTCATCATGCAGCAGTTCCAAAGCGGGAGACTGATCCCAGATCTTCACTCCCGCCTTACGGACTACCCGCCGCATAATCTTCATATACTCCGGGCCGTGGAGATGGGTCCGCAGCGGATTTCCCGCTTCATCCTTGGGAAAGGGATACCCCCAAGCCTCAACCCGTTCCAGACTCTGCTCCACCTGATCCAGCACACGGTGTATCCAGGCATTCTCCGAGAGGTACCCTCCGGCTTTAAGCCTGGCCTGAACCGCCGCTTCACGCAGCTCGGCTACCGGAGGGATCACGAGCAGCGTGGTGCCGCCCGGAGCTGTGGCGCCGCTCGTTCCCAGATACCCTTTATCCGCCAGGATGACCTGCGCTCCCACTGAGGCTGCGTTCCATGCCGCCCATGCCCCGGCTGGACCTCCGCCCAGCACAAGCACATCCGTTGTTATTTGCTGCTGCTGCGGCATTTCATTACCTCCCAAAAGTTTCACTTGATCATTTCCGGCCTGCTCTAGCCCAGTTGTTCATGCAAAAATCCCAGTGTCACCGCCACGGCTTCATTCAACTCCGGGGTCGGGCCTTCGTAAGGATCTACGGTGTTGAAGGTGTGGTCAGCACCTCTTACCGAATAATAACGGTGCTGCGGTGCCTGGTCCCGGAAACCTGCATTCTGCTGCAGCAGCGATTCCCTGTCCTGGTCGCCCTGGATGATCAGCACAGTAGCAGGTAGCGACCTTAGAGCCTCCTCCAAATTAAAACGTCCCTTATTCCGCTCCACATCTTCCTGAACGGCATAGTCCTGTGGAGTCAATGCCGGCCCCCCGTCAGCCTGAGAACGGGGTGGTGCAGAACCGCCGTTCCAGACCACCAGCGCCTGCACTTCCGGATGCTCGGCAGCGAACACAATATTGCCGCCGCCCGCACGGCTGTGCCCGAGAAGGGCCAGCCGCTTAAGGTTGGCCTGCTCCGCCAGCGGCAGTCTGCCGTCCTGCAGACTGCGCAGCACCTGCTCCAGGTCTTCCAGTTCCCGGCTCAGCGTAGCTGTTTCCGCGAGTTCTTGCGGTCCGAGCCCTGTTGCGCTGCGGGCAGCAATACGCGAGAAGTTGAAGCTGACGGTGTAGAAGCCGCTTTCCGCAAGCCTGCCGGAAATCTCCGGCCAGAATGCCCAGTTCTTATGACCCCGGAAGCCGTGGGTGATCAGGACAACAGGCTTCAATAACTCGCCGGGAGGAACCCTTACTTCGCCCTCCAGATAAAGTCCGTTATCCAGCGGCAGCTTGAAACGCTCAATCGTCAAAGTTTCCTTTCCCATACGTTACCTCCTCCATATAAAAATTTATTGGAGCTGCCAATCGCTGATATTGAAATCCTTTTTGGCCAGCTTCTCCTCCACCAGGAAGTTCTTCGTACCCTGGAGCAGCTTTAAGCCATCTTCAGTGAAGGCGGTATCCTTGATATCGCTGATCGGATTCACCTGCTTCGCCAGCTCGGGTGTGGTATCGCCGATTTCGGCCAGGAATTCGTAATACTCCTCTTCATGCTGCTTCAGATCGGCCAATGCCTTCTCCCGCGCCGCATTCCAAACCTTCGGGAAATCCGGAAATTTCTCCAGATATTCCTCCGACACAACGGTAGCGCTGGAGCCGAGCAGATCAGGATGCTTCGAAGCATCATCCAGATGGGTGTAGCCTTCATCAATCAGCTTCAATGCCGGAACACCGAGATTGGTCGTAGCATCCACATCTCCCCGTGCAAGTGCCGCCGTAGCATCGGGAATCAGCATATGAACCAGCTTATATCCTGTGACGCCCTCCTGCTGGAGCAGGCCGACCACATAGCGGTGCATAAAGGAGCCTTTTTGAATAGCAATGGTTTTACCCTGAAGATCCTTTACGGTCTTCGGCCCGTCCTTCTTGCCGATCAGGTAGCCGACGGTATGGGCTGAGGATTGTGAGATCAGGCGTGTTTTTGCGCCGGAGGCATAAGCTATAATGGCCGGAGTGTCCCCTAGACTGCCGAAATCCAGTCTGCCGCTAATCAGCGATTCCGTCTGGTCCGGTCCGTTCGGGAAGCCGGTCAGCTTCACTTCGGTAATGCCGTATTTCTTCAATTCCTCCTGGATAATGCCTTTATGGAACCCCCAGCCTTCCGCGCCTCCCGGAACGTTCAGCTTATTCGAGCCGATAAAGCCGAAACTCAGTACAGCAGGCGCATTACCGGCTGTCTCACCACCCGCCGCCTCTGCAGTATTGGTGCCGCCTCCCGTTGCCGAAGAAGCCTCTTTGCCGGAGTCTGCATTATTTCCGCAAGCCTGAAGCACCAGCATGACCATAACCACACTTGCGAGAAGTGTGTAGCGAATCCCTTTTCCCCATCCGCCTTGAATCTCTCTGTACGTTTTCATTGTCCTGATCTCCCCTCAGTCTTCTGCTGAATGATTTTATTCGTGCTGTTTCTTCCGCGGGATTCTCAGAACCCCGCTCTGGCCGCCAGTTTATACATAAAGTCATGACTTGCCACCGGCTGTCTGCCCTTGCCCCAACCGACCTTCTCGCGGTAACCGCCAAGCAGTCCCTGCTGCTCCAGTTCCGCCTCCGTCACACCGGTAAGCTCTTCGGAATCCGGCGCTACGTATAAAGCATCTGTAGGGCAATACAGCTCACACATGAAGCAGGTCTGACAATCGCTTTGCCGGGCAATGACAGGAATTCCGTTCTCCACCCGGTCAAAGACGTTCGTCGGACAGACAGACACACATTGATTGCACTCTACACACCTGGCAGCGCTGATGACTTCAATCACAACAGTACACTCTCCTTCGCAACCTCTTCTGTTTTCACCCAGACCTGATCCAATCCCCCGCTGATCAGCCGGTGATGCTGACCGTTATCCGTTTCCTTGTAATCCTCCCGCTTATGCATCCCCCGGGTCTCTGTCCGGGCAAGTGCAGAGCTGTACATCCAGCGCGCCGTAGCCGTCATCGCTTCCGCCTCGCGCGCTTTAACCCCCTCCGGTGTACGCTGGATTTCCCGGCTCCGCTGCTCTTTCCACAGTCCGTCCAAGCGTTCCAGCGAAGAGGTCAGCCCCTGCTCGGTACGGAACAAATTGATGTCGTAGGGTTTGACCTCTGCCTGTACAGCGGCCACCGCCTCAGACGCTCTGGCTGCCGCTCCCGGCTTCACCTGCTGGTGAACCAGCGGCGAGGAGGACAGCCCTGCTGGTGTGCGGTGCGCCGCATGTTTCCCAAGCTCCAGCGCATAAGCCGCCGCACCTTCTCCGGCGAAGGAGCCGGAAGACATGGCCCAGGCGGCATTGTGACTGCCGCCTCCGGTGAAGCCGCCGCAGATCAGCTCGCGGGTAGCCGCATCCCCGGCGGCATATAATCCCGGAACGCCGGTGCTGCAGTTCTCATCCGTAATGCGAATGCCGCCTGTGCCGCGGACTGTACCTTCCAGCCGCAGCGTCACCGGAAAAGCGTCCTTGAAGGGATCGATTCCCCGGCGGTCAAAGGGCAGGAAGAAGTTCGTCTGTGCGACTCTCAGCAGCGGTCTCAGATCCTCTGGGGCACCGTCCAGTTTGGCGAATACCTGGCGGCCCGCCAGCAGATTCAGGGCAATAACCGAGCGGCCTTTCTTGGAGCCTGCCCCTTCCACTACACTGCCGTCCTCATAATAGAAGCTCGCATAGCTGTAATAGGCCGTCTTCGTCACTGACGAGAAGGTCGGGCAGATGGCATAGGCATTGGAGAATTCCATGCCTGAGAGGCTCGCTCCGGCCTCGGCGGCGAACAAATAGCCGTCACCGGTGAGGACGTTGCAGCCCAGCGCTTTGCTCAGGAAGGCGCAGCCTCCGGTCGCGATCACCACTGCCCCCGCCTGAACGCTCCAGGTCTCCCCGCTCTGGGTCTGCACTCCGGCTGCTCCGGCTACACCGTGCCCGTCGGCCAACAGCTCCAGCACCGGGCTATGGTCCAGAATCTTCACACCCGCTCTCTTGACCAGCTTGCGCATTAGCCGCATATATTCCGGTCCCTGCAGGCTTCTGCGGTATGGGTTGCCCTGTTCATCCAGCGGGAAGGGATACCCCGAAATGCCCAGCCGGTTCATATTGTCGTAGGTGCGGTCCAGCACCCGGTCCATCCAGCGGTGCTCCGCCAGCTTTCCGCCCATGGAATAGCGGCTGGCCTTCGCCTCTTCACGCAGTACGGCGTCCGGCTGCACATACCAGACCCCTGTACCTGACGGGGCAGTTGCCCCGCTGGAGCCGCAATAGCCCTTATCGGCAAGAATGACCTTCGCCCCTTTAGCCGCAGCCGTTAGGGCCGCCCATGTTCCTGCGGGACCTCCGCCGATCACCAGTACATCCGCCGTCAGATTCAAAGAGTCCTTTATTGCCGAAATATGATTCATTGTCCTAGCCCCCTATGGATTCATTAGCCTTGATAGCTGTCACGCCAGTACAGGAATTTGCGCTCAATGGCGCGGAACAAAGAGTCAATCAGCTTGCCAACCACCGCAAAAATGATAATGCCTACAAAAATGACTTCCGTATTGGAGTTCTGCTTCGCCTCATTAATCAGAAATCCCACCCCCGACTGCGAGCCGATCAACTCGGCGACGACAAGGCCAATCCAGGCCACCGCCATCGAAAGACGCAGGCCGAGCAGAATGCCGGGCAGCGCCGCAGGCAGAATGAGCCGCCGCAGCCTCTGTATATGGCTGAAGCCCAATACCCGGGCGACCTCAAACAGCTTGTTGTCCACACCCCGGATGCCCATAAAAGTATTGATATAGAGCGGAAAAAACGAGCCGCTCATAATAATGACGGTCTTCGAGATTTCGCCAAAGCCGAACCAGAGAATAATCAGCGGCGCAATCGCCAGATGCGGAACCAGCCGCAGCACCTGGACACTCGGGTCCAGCAGGTACTCTGCACTGCGGAACAGCCCGGTCAACACCCCGAACAGCAGACCTAGAAGGCCGCCAATCAGAAAACCGAGACCCGCCCTCCCGATACTGACACCCAAATGTTGGGTAAGCTCCCCGGTACCCGCAAGGCCCGCAAAGGCCGAAAGAATCGACAGCGGCGCCGGCAGAAATTCCGATGAAACCAGTCCGGTGCTTCCGGCAATCTGCCAAACGGCTAAGACCGCAACCGGAATTGCGGCTCCGGTTCCCCAATCTGCAAGAAGGGATTTCAAGCGGAAGGAAGGGAGTCTTCCCGCATTATTACGCGCAGTAATAGGTGCCGTACCGCTATAATCACGCGCCTCCCTTGCCCCTTTGGCGGCCTTGACTACCGCCTCTATTCCATCGCTCATGATGTTGTTCTCCTCCTATCCTTGATAGCTGTCCCGCCATCTCAGCAGCCGCCGTTCGATCAGACGGACTATGGTATCACTCAGCAGGCCGGCAGCGGCAAATATAATAATTCCCACGAACACTACAGGCGTGTCTGCAAACTGGCGGGCGTCGGACATCATGTATCCGATTCCTGAAGTGGATGCAATCAGCTCAGCCACTACCAGTCCCAGCCAAGACAAGCCCAGCGACAGGCGGACGCCAAGCATTATGTTCGGGACCGCCGCCGGCAGCACCAGCCGGAGAATCTGCTGCATCCGGCCGAAGCCAAGCACCCTGGATACTTCAAACAGCTTGTTGTCAGTCCCGCGGATGCCCATAAACGTATTGATGTATACCGGAAAAAAAGCTCCTTTGGCAATCAGCAGCACCTTGGATTCTTCACCGATGCCAAACCACAGGATGAACAACGGCACTACGGCCAGACTCGGTATCATCCGGATCATTTGCAGGGAGGGATCCAGCAGCTTCTCCGATCTGCGGAACAGCCCGACCAGTACACCGAACAGCAGGCCAAGACCGCCGCCGAGCAGAAATCCTGACAATGCCCGGATCACGCTGATCCGGAGGTTGATCCAGAGGTCTCCGGTGGAAGCGAGCGAGATGAACGACTGGGCAATGGTATAAGGGGTCGGGAACAGCATCTCCGAGATCATTCCATAATGTCCAAGGGTCTGCCACAGAATCAGCACACTTCCCGGCAGCAGCATACCAAGTCCGGCAATGGCCGCTTTTCCGGGTCTTCCGGGGGTTCTGGCCGCGATGGCCCGATTGCTCATAAATATCCCTCCTTTTATCATATAATTCACATCATCTAAGTCGGATAAAGGACAACACAAATCCCTTGTTTCCGTAAAATCGTTTCAGTAAAGACAACCTTAAATCCCTGCCCCGTCAGTCAGCTCAAGCTCATCCACCTTCTCGAAATAATTCAGCACCTTCAGACGCAGCTCTTGAAAAGAGGTAGTCGTCTTCTTGCGCGGATAAGGCAGATCGACCGGAACGACCTTGCGGATTTTGCCCGGGCGCGGCTCCAGAATGACTACCCGGTTGCCCAGAAAGACAGCTTCATCAATGTCATGGGTTACAAAAATCATCGTGGTCCGGTTCCGCCGCCAAATGTCCAGCAGCACCGTCTGCATATGCGCCCGGGTAAATGCATCCAGAGCGCCAAACGGCTCGTCGAGCAGCAGGATCTTTGGATTCCGCAGCAGCGCCCGGGCAATCGCCACACGCTGGGCCATCCCTCCCGACAGCTCGCGGGGATAGGACTTTTCGAAGCCGGTCAGTTTCACCAGTTCAATCAGCTCATCCACCTTCTGCCGGATGTCCGGCCTGCCGAGCGGCAGGTCGGAGGCGATATTCTTCTCCACGGTAAGCCAGGGAAACAGGCGATGCTCCTGAAAGATAAACCCCTTATCAATACCCGGACCGCCAATCTCCTCACCTTCGAGAGTCACACTGCCGGTATAACCGGTATCCAGACCGGCGACGATGCGCAGCAGCGTGCTTTTGCCGCAGCCGCTGGGTCCAATCACTGTAATAAATTCGCCTTCCGCTACATGCAGATCAACCTCATGCAGTGCCTGTACCTGCCCGCCCGCTGTATCAAAACTCTTGTTCAAATGCGTAATAGACAGCAAAGCTTCACCCATTCATGCTCCTCCTTCCAATTGGCAAACCCAAATTCTACACAAAAAAACAGAGGGACCTCGTGTAAACTAACACGGGCACCTCTGTCTGAACAGTCGGCAATTAATAATTCAAAGTAAAACTATTGGAATTTGTAAATTTAAAATATCATCTATCTACAGGTCTGTCAACAAAAATACACATTTCGTTTACAGCCAAAACGCTGTTTACTTAAGTACATTAATTCAAGCAAATGCATTGAATAGGCTTCTTCTGAAGATACTCGACTGAAAGCCCTCCACGGTTCACAGAACATTTATCATTTACTCATATACTTACATTTTGTAAGCAGTTATGTTATAATCATCAATATTCCTTCTCACACCGGACCAGTTACCATTTACTATATTTAACATTCTATTGAACAAGGGGTCAGCATTTATGAATAACAGCGTTCCGCAAGAAAACGTGCCGGAGTTTGAATTCGGTATTTACACACTCGGCGATATCGTAACCGATTGCCATACAGGTCAGACCATCAGCCCCCGGCAGCGTCTCCATGAAGTCATCGCAGCGGCTAAGCTGGCTGATGAGGCTGGGCTGGACGTGTTCGGTGTCGGTGAGCATCACCGGCTTGATTTTGTCATCTCCTCGGTGCCGGTTGTACTCGCGGCAATTTCGCAGGCCACGAAACGGATCAAGCTGACTAGCGCCACAACGGTGCTGAGCACCATTGATCCGGTACGGGTCTTCGAAGACTTCGCCACACTCGATCTGCTGTCGGACGGCCGGGCGGAGATCATCTCCGGACGCGGTGCTTTTCTGGAATCCTTCCCCCTGTTCGGATACGAGCTGGAAGATTACAAGAAGCTGTTCGCGGAGAACCTTGATCTGCTGCTGGAACTCAATCAGCATGAAGTCATGAACTGGGAGGGAACCTTCCGCTCCCCGCTGAAGAATGCCGAGATTGCCCCGCGGCCTTTGCAGCGGAAGCTCCCGCTCTGGGTCGGCATTGGCGGTTCGGCCGAAAGTGCCGAAAGAGCCGGTACGCTTGGTATTGGGATGGCTATCGCCATTCTCAGCGGCAGTCCTGAACCCTTTCAGAATCTTGCCGAAACCTACCGCAGAAGCGGAGCCAAAGCCGGTCATGCCCCAGAGGACTTAAAGATCGCCATCACCAGCCACGGATATATTGCGAAGACGTCACAGCAGGCGCTGGACGAGTACTATCCTTACTATTACAGTTACCGCAATGCCATCAGTCCGCATCCGGGCCAGGAGTACGGAGTATCCCGCAGCGATTTCGGGCGTTTCGTCTCTCCTGTTAACACGCTTGCCGTTGGCAGTCCGCAACAGATTATAGAGAAAATCCTGTACCAGCATGAGCTGTTCGGCCATAACCGCTTTATGACCCAGCTGGACATCGGCGGACTCCCCTTCAACAAGGTAGCGACGGCTATTGAGCTGCTAGCCACCGAGGTGGCACCGGTCGTGCGGCGGGAAATTGCCAAGAAGCGTAGCAGCCGGTCTTCGCACCAGGAAATCTAAGAAACTGGGCGTACCCAAGTGGAAACTGCTTTTTTTGCAGGACGGTATCGTTCAGCGAGAAATAGAAGGATAATTTATAGCGTGAAGCATATAAATCGCTTATATTTACGAAAAAAGGGGTCTCCGGCTGATGCCGGAGACCCCTTAACTATTTAGGCGAATGAAGGCTTGCTGTTGTCGACCTTCCCGCTGATAAGCTTCTTGTATTCCTCATCTCCGCCATCCAGCGATGGCGCAATATATACGTGGCCTGCCGAAGAAGCTGGCTTTGCGGCCCGGCCTGCACTTGCCTTGCCCTTAGAGCGCCGTGTCCCTCCGGAACTGCTGCCGTTGCCGCCTGCGGATCGGCGGACCGCACTGGACAAACTGACTACACCCTTCATATTCTTCATGCTCCTAGTCCCCTCCCACTAAATAATTGACGGTACGGAACAAATCGCGGTTGTAAGCAACCACTGCGGTAAGATCCTCCGCAGACAGCCCGTCGTTTCCCGAGAAATGCACAGAAAGGACATGCTGCTCACCTAAAGGATAGCATAGGATATATACCTCGGCAACTTCAGTACGCTGAAAAAAGGTCCATTCCTTGCTCAGATAAGCATCGAGCACACCGGGCCGTTTCCCTTTGTCTTCACTTAATGAAAAAGGGTAACAATGCCCACGGCCCACATTTCCTCCAACCTGTATCAGACCTTCCTTCTCACTTTCCCGCCAGAGCGCGGCGCCAATCACCCGGCATTGTCCGGGCGGCAGAAAGGAATTGCGGATAGCCTCGCTGAGCGCCTGGTATTTCTCTCCACCCTGAGCTCCGGCCACATTACTATTATATTGCCAGAAGAAATGAAGGATACTTTCCTTGCGCCTAAGCTCCAAGCCCAAATGTTCCAATTCCTTCAGGGGATCGCGGTAGCTCCCCTGCTCCTGAATAATGTCCAGGATCTTCCCGCAGCTGACATCAACGGCTGCCACCGGATTATCATGCTGCCATTCATACTCCAGCGGGGTGAGTCCGGACAGATCGGATAAGAGATGATACTCTTCGATATTCTTGCCGGGAATCAAATCCGTGCGCGGGGCTACCCGGTCCGGAAGCAGGCAAAAGACACGTCTGCGCCGCAGCCTGGCCCAGAACAGCCCCATTTCGAACTGTGTATTATCACGGGTGACATAATAATATTTGCCGCGGATTTGAGCCACATCATCAGGTGAAAAGACGAATACGGCAAAATCGCTTTCATCCAGATGTCTCTCCAGCGCCTCCATCGTATATTCATTCGCACGGAAGGCATTGGCATACCAAGGATTAACCTCGGTTTCTCGCTTTAGCTGTTCGTGGATCGCCCGGGCGTAACGGATGGATTCCCTGGATGATCCGATGAATAGTTTGGGTCTGGTCACGACGGCACTCCTTTACAAACTTTTCCAATATGAAACAATTATACAGTGCTTTGCCGCTTTGGAACAGAGGTTTAATTTCTATTAAATTTTAACCAAATCCTTTTCTTTGACCGATGAAACGGGTAATAGACATTTATCCATCCGGGAAGAGAGGAAATTTATGAACAAATTTATACATACCGCAGTGCTGGCAGCCTGCTTGCTCACTGGAAGCATGCTGCAGCCTGCAACCAGTTCCGCTGCAGGAGCCTATACAGCAAAAGTGAGTGCAAGCTCCCTCAATGTACGCAGCGAGCCGGCAGCCAATGCGGCAGTTACAGGATCCTTAAAAAGCGGCGCACAGGTGACCGTTACCGATGAACAGCATGGCTGGGCAAAAGTGCGGTCCGGTTCAATCTCCGGCTGGGTTGCGGGGTATTATCTCATAAAAGTGAGCGGGACAGGCGGTGAATCCCGTGCAGCAGTTGCTGTATCCACATCCGCCAAGGCCTCCGGAAGCGGCGGCAGCACAGCAATGGTTACGGCTGATTCCCTGCGCATCCGTGGAGGTCCGGGAACCGGTTATAAGATACTCGGAGCGTTAAAGGCAGAGGACTCCGTAACTGTTCTGCTGCGGCAGAACGGTTGGGTGCGGATCCGCACCGCCAGCGGGGAGACCGGCTGGGTCGCAGCACAGTATCTTGCCAGCGGAAGCTCCGCGAGTACAGGAAGCGGGAGCCGAACGACTGGCAGCCTTAGGCAGACTGGCGGGATCAATGGCAAGCGGATCGTCATTGATCCGGGTCATGGCGGCAGCGATCCCGGCATGCTCGGCACATCCTTTGACACGTTGGAGAAGGATCTGAATCTGCAGACGGCATTGTATGTCCGCGACTACCTGACAGCCAAGGGAGCCCGTGTGGAGCTGACACGTGCCCAAGACCAGCGCCCTTCCCTCGCCAGGAGGGTGCAGATCGGGCAGTCTGTAGGGGCGGACGCTTTTGTCAGCATCCATTACAACTCCTCCCCGAAGAATGTAAGCGGCACGCTGACTTTTTATTACTCGGAATCGGATGATCTGCGCCTGGCACGCTCCATTGAGAACCGGCTCGGGCAGGGCATCGGCTTGAAGAGCAATGGAGTATCCTTCGGCAACTACCATATTCTGCGGGAGAACAACCTTCCGGCAGCACTGGTGGAGCTCGGGTTCCTAAGCAACCGGAACGATGAAGCGGTCGTCCGCACATCTGCCTATCAGAAAAAAGCCGCCAAGGCAATTGCCGAGGGGCTGGCGGACTATTTTAAAGGTTAATGGCGAAACGGCTAAATACTGATTTCTTTGATCTTGAGATCCCTCATTTTTCCAAGGTCGATATATTCACCATCTATCTTGATTAAGGGCGTTTCGATGTTATGGGGATTCAAGTAGACAATTTCACCGACACGGCCGTCGGTTAAGATCACATCGCGCCCGACGGTCCGTTTCACAATATTCTCCAGGAACACGGAGACCACATGCGGGTCAAGCGCCCCAAAGCTGCCTCTCCTCATCTGCTCCACAATGAGATGGAACGGCATAGCTTCATGATAGGGCCGCTTGGAGGACATCGCATGAAAGATGTCGGCAACGGCAACGATTTTGCTGTAGGAATCAATCTGTTCCTCCTTCAGCCCCAGCGGATAACCCTTGCCGTCATTCCTTTCATGATGCTGGAGCGCGGTCAAGGTGATATGTGAATTAGCCCCCGTTGTCTCCTTCAACATCTCATAGCCGAAAATCGTGTGCTTTCTGACGAGGGCGAATTCTTCGGTAGTCAGCTTGCCCGGTTTATTCAGCAACTCGGGAGGAATTTTGAGCTTGCCGATATCATGCAAGGTTGCAGCTAGGGAAAGCACCGACAGCTCCGCCTGCCCCATATTCATCCATCTGCCAATCAATGTGGATAACACACCTACGCCAATATTGTGCTGGTATGTATAATCGTCCTTCCCCTGAATCGCTTCGAACAGTGCAAAAATATCGGGAAGGAGTGAAATCTCCTGAACAACCGGTACAACATCCTTTCTTATATCCGCCAATGGAACTTTGCGGGTTAATCTGAAAGAATTAAACAAATCCTTCGACACTTCCACCACACCGTTAACCATCTCGCGGCAGGCCGGCGTCTGTGGTTGTTCATCGGTGAATACGATATCCAATGTATTGATTCTTTGCTTGCGGATGAGTTCCAAATGCTCTGCGTTCAATATGCTTCTTGCCGGTATTACAGTTACACCGTACGCATTGATCAGATCATTTTTGAGGATTCTGCCTAAATAACTATCCATACCATACCAACCCTCCCATTTAACCGATAAAATGATGTGCGATATCTGTATGACTATTATCGGTAAAAGATGGGGAATTCTGAAATTTGTAGGACCGCTCCATTTTTTGTCCATTGTGGAGTGGTTATTTCGCTACAGAGAGTCCTCCTGCTTGCGGTATTCACGAGGAGTCTGCCCGGTCGATTTCTTAAAAACCCGGCTGAAATACTTCTCATCCTCATAGCCGACCAGCTCTGAAATCTGCGACAGCCGCAGGTTTGTATTTTGCAGCAGCGTCTTGGCCTTGTCTATTCTCAGTGCAGTTAAATAATCGGACAGATTCTCCCCGCTGATCTGTTTGAACTTGCGTGAGACATTCTCCCTGCTGATAAAAAAGCGCTCGGCGATATGCTGAAGCGTCATGTCCTTGGCGTAGTTCTGATTGAGGTATTCCCGGATTTCCTGAACAAGCCGGCTGTCCGGTGTCTGGGAATTCCCTTTCCACAATCGCTGCAGCATAGTCTTAAACTGATTCCGCCAGTTCTCAACGGAGAACATCCCCTCTTCGTCATAACACAGCTCAAAGGCAATCTCCTCATTCTGCCGCCAGCGCATCAGAACGGCGCGGATCTCTTCCTGCTGGTGCAGAAAGTTATTCTCGGTGAGCAGCGACAGCCCTGAAAGCTGATCGGCCCATTCATCAACCACCCGTTCCATTCTCTGCAGATCCCCCGATAATACGGCCACTCTGAGCTTGTCCAGCAGTGATTCCAGCACGTGGTCTTCCACAGACCCACTCTCCTCCGTCAGCTCCCTGTAATGATAAATGCGCCCTTCCCGCTGAAGGAGATTGCGCTCACTCAGGCCTTGACGCGCCTGACGGAAGGCGTTTTGCAGTCCTTCGGGAAAAGCCACGGGCCGGCTGAGTCCAATATCCACCTGTACCCCATAAGTCTGTTTCATCGATTCATTGATAAGCCGCACCCACACTTCCACATCCAGAGCCGCCGTCCAGAAAAGAATGACAATATCGGTGCCGGCCTGCCAGCTGCGAAAGGCAAAGCCGCTTCTCCCGGGGGAGATCACCTCATTGCAGACGTTCGCCAGCACGAAGGAGGTCAGCGTCACATCGCCATGAAACCGCTCCAGCAGGCGGCAGTTTGCACGCTGGAGCGAGATTACGGCAACTCTGCAGCTTGCCGCATCCCCCTGCAACCCCAGCTCTTCGCACAAGGAAGGCTTCAGCTCCTGAAATGAAGCATGGCCGGAGACCAGATCCGAGAGCATCTTGTCCCAGTACAGCGGCCGCAGCACATTAAGCTGCATATTCTGCCGGTGACTCTGCTGCCGCTCCTCCTCTTCCTCCAACCACAGCTTGAAGGCATGCTCGGCTGCGGCAATCAGTTGTTTACTGTTCAGGGGCTTCAGCAAATAATCTGTCCCTCCGTAGACGATTGCCGGCTTTACATAATTGAAGTCCTGATACCCGCTAATGACAATTGTCTTCGTATTCGGGAAATGATGATGCAGCCATTCCAGCAGCTCCGCACCGTCCATCAGCGGCATCCGCATATCCGTGAAGACAATCGCCGGCTGTTGCTCCTGCATTATCAGCGTAGCTTCCTGCCCGTTGGTCGCCTCAAAAATCTCTGAAATCTGATATTTTTCCCACGGTACAAAATAGCGGATCGCCTCACGCACATGCTTCTCATCGTCTACAATCAGCACCTTCATCTCACTTGCCGCTCCTTTGGGTCCATTGCACTCCCTTAATTTGTTGGGTCCATCATATCCAGCGGAATAATAAGCGTCACCTTAACCCCGCCGCCTTCGACACTCTGCAGCAATAGCTCTGCCCCGCTGCTCATCTGCAGCCGCACACGCGCAAGTACGTTATACAGCCCAATCTCTTCGTGCTCTGTCCGGCCGCTCTGCTGAAGTCCGGCTGTAATTTCCTCCAGCCGTTCCGCAGTGATTCCTTTGCCGTTGTCCTTGACGGCAAGCTGCAGGCTGCCGTTCGGATCCAGAGCACAGGTGATGGAGATTACAGCCTCGCGGATCCCGTCCGTAAAACCATGCTTGAATATATTCTCAACAATGGGCTGCAGAATCATCTTGGGCACGGCAATCTCCAGAGCAGCCTCCTCTGCATCAATATCCAGCCTTAAGTTCTCTTCCCCGAAACGTTCCGTCTGCAGGATCACATAATTCTGCACATGCTCCAGTTCATCACGAAGCGGGACCTGCGTCCGCTCCGTGTTCATGGAATAGCGCATCATACTGCCAAGCGAATAGATGAGATCATACACCTTGGGTGCATTGTAGCGCAAGGACAGACTGGCAATGGACTGCAGGGCATTATACAGGAAATGAGGATTGACCTGGGCCTGCAGCGCCTTCAGCTGATTGGTCTTGTTGGCCAGCTCAAGTTTGTATTCCTTTAAGATAAGATCGTTGATCGTCCGGGTCATGCCGGTGATTTTGCGTGTCAGGAGGCCGAATTCATCCTCCCGTTCAGCATCCATATGCGCATCAAGCTGACCAATCTGCACTTTCTGGGTGAAGGAGATCAGCTTCTTGATCGGCCTTGTGAATCCGACGGAGATTAATACCGCGCTGAGTCCGCCAAGGATCAGGAACAGCACACCGATTCCGGTGTTGAACCGGGTGATAGTTCTGGCATCGCCATACAGATCTTCATAGGGAACCAGCTTGATGATGCTGCCCTTGAACAACGTATTCTCAATGTGGCGATACATTACAATACCCTCGAAACCATCCTTCTTCCAGGTGAAATGGCCACTGTCATCCTTCTCCGGCAGCTGGCTCCAGCCTGCAGTGACCGGTTTGCCGATCCAATCGGAATCAGAAGCAAACAAGGCCTGCCCCTGTTCATTCAAGATATAAAGCCGTTCTGTATCCGAATTGTACATGGATTTGACGATTCCCTCCAGCTCCCCCAAACGGAAATCAATCGACAGATCGGCCAGAACATCATCGCTCGGCGTTCGGTACATGGGGAAATGAGCAGTAAAAACCGGCACAGTACCCGATTTCAAATTAGGGAATCCGGACTTCATCCCGTATTGATGATCCATATGCGTAACCTCAATATAAGGCCGGTACGTTTCCTCCGTTTGGATCACCGGGGCGTAATCATCATTATTCTCCCGGCGGAATAGCCCGCCGAGCACCAGATTCGACTGCCTGGCCGCCCGGACATACAGGTGAATCTGAAAGGTGTTCCGGTCGGAGAGGAACAGGTTATACAGCTGGGTTGAGATGACCGCCCGGTTATCCGGCAACACGGAGTTTTCAGGAGCATTATCCGGATGTTTGGCCGTAAGCAGGGTAGTATAGAACGAGCTGGGAACATTGATTCCGCTGTACAGGGACATTGCCTGCTGATTTATTCCGCTGAAGTAACCGCTGAGATTGGCCTCCCCAAGCGTCAGCAGCTTCGTATTCTGCTTCACTGACTGTTCGGTTACCGATTTCTTGGTATAGAGATATGAGAACGTTACGGATATCCCCGACGGAATCACTGAGGCCAGCAGCACTAGCGCCATCAGCCGGGTCCGGATACTGTTTCTGAACATGCTCTTTTCCTCCTGCAATATAATCCACTTTTATAATCACCAAATTGAGTGTTGATGACTCCTGCCTCTTCCTATAATGAGGGTATGAACCCGTAGAAAAACTATACAAAGGAGATTCCATATGAGAAAAGCTCTGCGTTTGCAAAAAGGCTGGGGACAGCAAATCGTTTTCCTCGGACCCTGCCTGCTCTTCTTCCTGACCATTGTGGTCACACCCTTCTTTCTCGGCTTTTATTATTCTTCCACCGACTGGAACGGGCTGGATCTGGACAAGGCAGTCTGGACAGGCGCCGCCAACTGGAAACGGATTCTGAATGATGATAAGTTCTGGGAATCCCTGCTCTTTACCCTTCGCTTCACGATAGTATCTGTAGTTGCGGCGAATGTGCTGGCGCTTATGCTGGCCTTCCTGCTGATGACGACACTGAAGACCAAAAAATTACTGCGTACCATCTTCTTTATGCCCAATGTAATCGGCGGTATTCTGCTAGGATACATCTGGCAGTTTATCTTCACCAAGGGCTTCGGGACAATCGGCGAAATCACCGGAATCTCCTTCTTCCAGCTGCCTTGGCTCGGTACGCCCAGCACTGGCTTCTGGGGCCTTGTCATCGTATTTGTGTGGCAGACTGCCGGGTATATGATGGTTATCTATATTGCCTCGCTCGCCGGGATTCCGAAGGATCTGATTGAAGCGGCCAAGATCGATGGCGCCCGCGCACCCCAGCTGTTCAAAAGCGTCTATGTGCCTTTGATCATGCCGGCCATCACAATCTGCCTGTTCCTGACCACATCCAATGCCTTTAAAATGTTCGACCTTAACCTGTCGCTGACCAAGGGCGGACCGGGAACCTCCACCCAGTCGCTCGCCTATAACATTTACGCGGAAGCGCTGATCAACAACCGGTACGGTCTCGGCACAGCTAAAGCGCTGCTCTTCTTCGCTGCTGTATCACTGATCACCGTTACTCAGGTATGGATCACTAAGAGAAAAGAGGTGTCGGCGTAATGAACAGCAGCAGATACCGTCCCAGAAATTTCATTCTGGAAATTGCCGCCATACTCCTGGCCCTTGTCTTCCTGTCTCCGTTCTACCTGGTGCTTAGCAACTCTGTTAAAGGGCTTAAGGAAATTCTGACTGATGCTGCATCGTTTCCGCAGGTTTTTGTGTGGAGCAATTATTCTAAGGTCTGGGACGCCATAGACTTCCCGCAGGCTTTCTGGAACTCTCTGCAGATTACCATCCTTAGTGTTATCTTTATTGTTCTGTTCAGCTCCATGGCCGCTTATCAGATCGTTAGAAAGCCGTCGCGCTTCAATTCCTTTGTCTTCCTGCTGCTCATCTCGGCGATGATTATTCCCTTCCAGTCGCTGATGCTGCAATTGGTCCGGGTAACCAGTATCCTGGAGCTGCGCGGAGAGCTGTACGGTATTGTGGCTTGCTATCTGGGGTTCGGGATGCCTCTGTCAGTCTTCCTGTTCCACGGCTTTATCAAAACCGTGCCCTTTGAGCTGGAGGAAGCGGCCCGGGTCGACGGCTCCAATCCTTACGGCGTTTTCTTCAAAATCGTCTTCCCGCTGCTGATGCCAATTATTGTTACTGTAATTATTCTCAACACCCTTTGGATCTGGAATGACTACCTGCTGCCTGTGCTGGTCATCGGCGGTAATAAGGATCTGACTACACTGCCGGTAGCTGTAACTAAATTCTTCGGGCAGTACACTAAGAAGTGGGATCTTGCGCTCGCGGGACTGGTCATGGCCATTACACCGATTCTCCTGTTCTTCCTGACGCTGCAGCGGTATATTGTTGAAGGAGTAACTTCAGGATCCGTCAAGGGATAAAAGGGTTGCAACAATATCCACTTTTTCGAGCAAAATATTAAGTGTAAGTGTAAGGTCATATGCATTACGATCAAGTTGTAGGAACCACAGACCAGGGAGGTTATTCTATGAAAAGAAAGTTCGCGTTTGTTATCGCAACCGTTTGCACACTCATTATCGCAGGTTGCGGCAATGGCGGCAATACTAATTCCGGGAACAATGGAACCGCTACCAATGCGCCGAAAGAGTCAGCAGCAACTGAGGCGACAAAAGCCCCTGCCAAAGATGTGACGATCAAAATGTTCCAGTTCAAGGTCGAAATTGCCGAACAGCTGAACACATTGGCTGAACTGTATGAGAAAGAAACCGGAGTCAAGGTTGAAGTCGAAACGCATGGCGGCGGCGAAGATTACGGCGCATTGCTCAAAGCGGAAATCGCTTCAGGCTCGGAACCGGAAATTTTCAATAACGGCGGCTACACCGCTCTGGTTCCTTACATGGACCGCGCTACCGACTTGTCAGACCAGCCTTGGGCCGCAAAACTGATCCCTACCTCCAAAACTCCTGCTACTGTGGACGGCAAGCTTTACGGCATGCCGATGAACGTCGAGGGCTATGGCCTTATCTATAACAAGGATCTGTTTACCAAAGCTGGTATTACTGAAGAACCAAAAACACTGTCCCAGCTTAAGGACGCTGCCGCAAAGCTGAAAGCTGCCGGCATCACTCCATTTGAAGCAACCAACGAATGGTGGTCCATGGGGATGCACCTTGTGAATGTTGGTCTTGCCCACCAGCCTGATCCGAAGAAATTTGTCGATGATGTCAAAGCCGGTACGCAAACCTTTAAAGGCAATGCCGTGTTCGAGCAATGGCTTGATCTGGTGGATGTAATCTTCGGTAACGCCCAAGATAACAAAATGACTACTGACTATGCGACTCAGGTTGCTGATTTCGCCTCCGGCAAAGCGGCAATGATGATGCAGGGCAACTGGACTCAGGGTGACATCGACAAGATTGACCCTGCACTGAACCTCGGCCTGCTCCCGCTACCCATCAGTGATGAAGAAGGCACCATTCTGGTAGGAGTACCTAATAACTATGTTGTAAACAGCAAATCCGCGCATCCGGAAGAAGCCAAAGCGTTCCTGAACTGGCTCGTATCCTCGGAGACCGGCAAACAATATTTGACGAAGGAATTCAAGTTCATTCCGGCTGAAACTGATATTGAAACAGCTGCAGAAGATATCGGCCAGGTTGCCGTTGCGGTCCAAGAAAAATCCGCAACTGCACTCGGCTGGAACTGGGATATGTTCCCTGACGGGGTAACTCAGGGCTTCGGCGCTGCGATGCAGGAATATCTCGGCGGACAAATTAACCACGATCAGCTACTGGAAAAATTGGATAAATCTGTACAGGATATCGTGAAGCAATAATCAGCCTAAAGCTTATACAACCTTATGTACAAAAAGCCCCGCCTTCCGGTGTGCTGTCAGGTTATACCTGACAGTCGCCGGGGGAGCGGGGTTTTGTCTGATTCTGCATTTTAGATGAACATTTCAACAATCAGGAACAGATTGAGCGATACGACCAGCGCAGAGATGATCCAGCCCAGAACCGTAGTAATCCGGTGGTTGACCAGCCCCTTCATAATCTGGCGGTTGCTGGTGAAAATAACAAGCGGGATCAAAGCAAAGGCTATCCCGAAGGACAATACCACCTGGCTCATCACCAGTGCACGGGTCGGATTGATGCCAAAGGCGATAATCGCCAGCGGAGGAATAATCGTAATCGCCCGCCGCAGATACAGGTTGATTCTCTTATTTATGAATCCCTGCATAACCACATCACCGGCCATTGTCCCAACCGAAGAACTCGACAGCCCTGCGATCAAGAGTCCAAGGCCGAACGAAACTGCCGTTACCGGACCGGCCAAATGGCGGAACTGCTGGAAGGCCACATCCAAGTCTTCAACTACAAGCCCGTTCTTAAAGAAAAGGGCAGCGGCAACGATTACCATCGCCATATTCACAGCACCGGCAATAACCATCGCAATAACGATATCAATCATTTCCAGCTTGAAAATCTGTTTTTTCTCTTTTTCGTCAATCCCGACCACACGGCTCTGTGTCAGTGAAGAATGAAGATAGATCGCATGCGGCATGACCGTTGCCCCAAGAATCCCTGCTGCCAGCAGGATGCTGTCCACACCCTCGAATGCAGGGGTGAATATTCCGGCGATTACTGCTCCGGCATCCGGCTTAGCCATAATAACCTGGAAAGCAAAGGCTAAGACGACGATCAGTACCATCGAAGCAATCCCGGCCTCAAGCGTCCGGTAACCACGCCGCTGCAGCTCAAGAATAGCGAATGAACCGACAGCGGTAATTATTGCGGCAGGCAGCATCGGTATCCCGAACAGCAGATATAGTCCAAGGGCTGCCCCGATAAACTCCGCCAGGTCCGTGGCAATAATGACCAGTTCGCTTTGTATCCATAAAAAAATGGAAGCGCCCTTCGGGAAGCGTTCACGCGCCACTTCCGGCAGATTCTTTCCGGTAGCTATGCCAAGCTTGGCGGATAAGGACTGTATCAGCACGGCCATTAAATTCGATGCGGCAATGACCCATAACAACAGGTAACCGTATTTCGATCCGGCCGTAATGTTCGTGGCGAAATTCCCGGGGTCCAGATACGCTACTGAGGCAATAAAGGCCGGGCCCAGAAACGGAAGGAGTCTCTTCAATCCTTTGACGTCCCCGTTAAGTACTGCTTGTGCTGAAATTGTATTCTTGTGCTTCGGATTATTTATCATTTTGGGTGTTTCCACCACGTTTTGCTCGATCATTTCAAACCCTCCTCTTGCCCGGAAAAAGTTGTCTTCACACATGAAAGTTTCCCTGGTGCAACATTTAACTTATTTTTATTATAATCTGCTTAATGAAAAATGTAAATGTAATTTTCATGGAATTTTCCAATCAAACTATTACCTATTCTTAACTCAAATTATTGTCCGGCAATCATAATTAATCATATGTACCATAAGCCCAGTAAGTGAGCCTCCACTGCAAAGCGGATTTTGGGTATTTTGCGGAGCTTCCACAACATAAGATTCCACAAGTGGATACGCCTTCCCCGTCCTCAAAAGGACGGTATCCGTTTCAGCGAGAAATAGAAGAATAATTTATAGCGTGAAGCATATAAAATCTTGAATTTTAAAAAAACGGGCAAGATTCAGGATGAAATCCCCTGTTCTTGCCCGCTTCCTCAAATAGCTATTTCTTCCCCTTCCAGCTATCCTTCAGTGGAACAATTCTGTTGAATACCAGCCGGTCTCCGCCGCTGTGCTTGCTGTCGGCACAGAAATATCCATGGCGCATAAATTGGAATTTCGCCTCCGGCAATGCCCCTTCCACAAATGGCTCCAACAGGCAATTCTTCAGAAGCTTCACCGAATCCGGGTTAATGACATCTCCCCATGTCCCGGTATCTCCCTTAGGACCCTCGTTGTCTTTGAGCAGCTTCTCGTACAGATATACATCTGCCCGAATGCCGTGACCGGCAGATACCCAGTGGAGCGTTCCTTTCACTTTCCGCCCGTTACAGCCGCTTCCGCTCTTCGTTTCAATGTCATAGGTACAGCGCAGCTCAGTGATCTCCCCCGTTGCCGCGTCCTTGATCACTTCATTGCATTTGATAATGTAAGCCCCCTTCAGCCGCACCTCTCCGCCCGTCGTCAGACGGCGAAAGCCCGGAGACGGTTCTTCCATGAAATCCTCCCGCTCGATATATACGACTCCGGAGAAAGGGACCTTTCTTGTGCCTAGCTCTGGATTCTCACTGTTGTTATCTATCTCCAGCAATTCAAAGTTCTCTCCGGCTTGCCCGGCATAATTGGTGATCACAACCTTTAAAGGATCAAGCACCGCCATTACACTAGGCGCTTTGGCTTTCAAGTCCTGTCTCAGGCTATGCTCCAGCATCGAGAAGTCAACCATTGTCTGATTTCTGACCATGCCAATCCCCATCACAAAGCTCTTGATGCTCTCCGGCGTAAACCCTCTTCTCCGCAGTCCGCGAAGCGTGGGCAGTCTTGGATCATCCCAGCCTTCCACATAATTGCCGGCAACCAGCTGCCGGAGGTAACGTTTGCTGGTGACAACACCGGTCAGGTTAACCCTGCCGAATTCCCTTTGCTTGGGCGCTTCGGCGGTCTCCAGCTCATTCAGCACCCATTCGTACAACGGCCGGTGATCCTTGAATTCCAGAGAGCACAAGGAATGTGTTACGCCTTCAATGGCGTCTTGAATGGGATGGGCAAAATCATACAGCGGATAAATGCACCACGCCTCCCCTGTCCGGTAATGTTCGGCATGAATGATTCTGTACAGTATGGGGTCCCTCAGATTGATGTTGGGCGAGCCCATATCTATTTTGGCCCGCAGCACCCTGGACCCGGAAGGATACTCACCGTTTCTCATTCCGCTGAACAGGCTCAGATTCTCTTCCACCGTGCGCTCCCGGTAAGGGCTGTTCGTTCCCGGTTCGGTTAAAGTCCCTCTGAAGGCGGTGACCTGCTCAGGAGACAAATCACAGACATAGGCTTTGCCCTTGCGGATCAAGGCCACCGCGCTGCTGTAGATTTGCTCCGAATAGTCGGAGCCGTAATAAATATGCTCACCCGGGCTGCAGCCCAGCCACTCGATATCTTCAATGATGGCCTTCACATATTCCATATCTTCTTTCAGCGGGTTGGTATCATCAAAGCGCAGATTAAATACTCCATTGAATCTGCGGGCCATGTCATAGTTGGTATGAATCGCAAACGCGCTGCCGATATGAAGATACCCGTTCGGCTCCGGGGGAAACCTTGTGCAGACCGCTCTGCTGTAGACGCCGCCCTCCACATCTTCCCTGATCAGTTTCTCCATATAGTTCTCTTCATTCTTCTCTTCTGGCATCTCATTTACATTACTCATAGCTAAACCCTCCTGTGTGTGTGCAATAACCGCTCCTAAATAGTAATTCTGCGCAACAAAAAAGAACCTCACCTCCAAGACTTTGCGTCTTGGGGACGAGATTCTCGCGGTACCACCCCAGGTTTATTAATATGTCGCCATATTAAACTCATCAAGTACGGCATTGCTGAAAGCAAGGCTTATACTCTAGCTCTGTAACAGGAGCACCTGTCGTACCATCCCCGGCTGCCGGTTCCGATACGCCGCTCAGAGGCTTGTTTCAACAAAACATTCCCTGCCCCTTTTCAGCATCCGGGGCTCTCTGTGAAGGAATGAAATTATCTACTCTTCTCATCATCGCGTGTCATTATTTTGTATAGAATACCAAACAATCCCTGCCCCTGTAAAGAGGCGGCTTACCCTTCACTGAGCGCGGCCAGCAGGTCCAAGGCTTCCTCATGTTCCGGCTCCAGGACAAGGGCTTTGCGTGTATAATCCAGTGCCGCCTCCAGATCCTCCAGCTCATAGCTGCAAATCGCCAGACAATAGAGCACTGTAATTACCGGCTCTTCCTCACTCTCATGAAGCGAGCGTTCCAGGAACATGCGGGCATCGCGGTACATATCCATTTCAAACAGCAGCAGTCCGCTATCCAGCGCCAGATCATACCTCTGGGGCATTGGGTAATATCCTGCCCACATCTGCTGTATGCCATGCTGGAGATCCAGCAGTTCTTCGTCATTCGCATCCTCCAGCAGGCTGGAAATACGCTCAGCGCTCTGGATGAACAGCTCAGCATCATATCCGCCGAGACGCCAGAAAGCGAGAATTTGCTGCAGCCCGATGCTATCGAAGTTCTGATCCACCCATACCTTCAGGCTGAAGAAGTCATCCGGTCCGAACCGGTCGACAAATCTCCGGTAAGCCAGCCGGGTATGCACATGGCTCGCCGGATCTTTAAGCTTCAGAATACAGCCAACGTTCAGGTTCTTATAATGATGCGGGGTGAACAGCGAAAGTGCACCCTTTTGCTCAAAAAAGTACTGCATCGCGTGATAATTGGCCGTTAAGGAGATACTTCCGTGATGCATCAGCTTAGGGGGCTCTGCAAACTCCCAGTTCTCCAGCCGGTGATCGCCCTTGTCGGCGGTCAACAGCAGAAAGCCCGCTTGGGACAGACTGTCCAGCCGTTCCATACAAGCCAGCGCCGTAGCCGGGAACAGAATATGGGTATCCTCCAGCTTCTTCCGGTAGTAGTCCGCCACCACGTGATACGGATACGACTTCTCTTCATACCCGGCTGCACGGCTGTAATGATATTCCGGAATGATCCCCTTCAGCACCTCTGAAGTCCCCATCGACTCGGCTTCCTCCGGATACTTTAGGGAAACCTCGCATTCATAAATTTTGCCTTCGTCGATATAGAGCAGTTCTTGCTGAATGCTGTCAAAGAAATAGTTGGCGATTACCAGCAGCGGCTGCTTCAGTCCGCCCACCTGGATCACGTTGCCGCTGTGCGTCAGGTGCAGCTCGGTATCATGGACCGCGTCAAAGCGCGCGAAATCAAGGATTCCCTGCTGAACAAAAGGGATCAGGCCGGGATGCTGCTGCCAGCCGGCAATATTTTTGACCGGCAGATCGCTCATTACATATTGGAATGGAGGCAGCTTAATCCCCGCATAGTCGATCAATTCGCTTAGCTTCTGCAGCACCTGGAAGGCTAGTCTGCCTGCCCCCGCACCCATTTCCAGAATAATAACCGGCTCATCGGTCTGGCCAAGTGCATAACGGTCTTGCAGGAAGCCGAAGATCATCTCAGCATAGGCTGTTCCGATCATCGGGTTGCTCGTAATATATTGCGGAACCTGGTCGTTTTTCCAGGCTTGCAAGCCCAATTCCTCGTAATATGACCGCTGCAGCTCCCAAATCGGCGCTTCACTAAAGCGGTAGCGTTGTTGTTCGCTATTCGTCATGTTCTCTAAACCTGCTCTCTATAATTCTTGTTGAATATTAATAATTATATCCAATATCATGTCCAGTGTCCCACATTCCGCTGCCATTCATAAAAATCGGCTTCCGGCATATATATTCCCATTGATGTATTTTCGGATATGGAAAGGAGCTTAATCTATGGATTCCACTGAACAGGATTCAGCCGGAACAATGAAAATCCCCCAGCCGATA
Organism: Paenibacillus paludis; assembly: GCF_042610515.1. Taxonomy (NCBI): domain Bacteria; kingdom Bacillati; phylum Bacillota; class Bacilli; order Caryophanales; family Paenibacillaceae; genus Paenibacillus; species Paenibacillus paludis. The sequence continues at coordinate 46,200 of NZ_JBGJZP010000027.1, read as the reverse complement.
AGAAGCGACGGTGCAGGCAATATCGACCGCGGGCCGCGCGATATTATGCGGGACCGCGAGAACCCGGATATGTTCGTTCCTCCCCCCACGGACAACGGACTGATTCCGAATCTGAAGTTTTCCTTCTCCGATACCCATATGCAGCTGAACTGCGGCGGCTGGTCACGGGAAGTTACGGTAAGGGAACTGCCTGTCGCCACGACTCTGGCAGCGGTCAATATGAGCCTGACGCCCGGCGGAGTGCGGGAGCTGCACTGGCATCAGCAGGCGGAATGGTCTTATATGCTGATCGGGAGCGCGCGGATCACCTCCGTGGATCAGAACGGCCGCAACTTCATTGCCGACATCGGCCCCGGAGATCTATGGTATTTCCCTCCGGGTATTCCGCATTCCATTCAAGGACTTGCCGAAGGCTGCGAATTCCTGCTCGTCTTTGATGATGGCAGCTTCTCCGATTTGAATACACTGTCGATCTCCGATTGGTTCGCCCATACGCCCAAGGAAGTCCTGGCGGCGAATTTCGGCGTGCCCGCTGCCGCCTTTGACTGCATACCGAACGATCAGGTCTATATCTATCAGGATCAGGTGCCTGGTACAATACAGAGTCAAAAGGTGCAATCGCCTTATGGGGAAATCCCGCTGAGCTTTAAACATCAATTATTGGCCCAGCCTCCACTGAAGACCCCGGGAGGAAGTGTAAGAATCGTCGACTCCTCCAATTTTCCGATCTCCCGGACCATTGCCGCGGCACTGGTGGAGATTGAACCCGGGGCCATGCGGGAACTGCACTGGCACCCGAATAATGATGAGTGGCAATATTATCTTGCCGGGCAAGGACGGATGACCGTCTTCGGGGGAAACGGCGCAGCCCGTACCTTCAATTATAGAGCCGGAGACGTTGGGTATGTCCCTTTTGCTTATGGACATTATATCCAGAATACCGGCACAGACACGCTCTGGTTTCTGGAAATGTTCAAAAGCGACCGCTTCGCCGACGTCTCCCTGAACCAGTGGATGGCCCTGACTCCCCATCAGCTGGTGGGCAGCAATCTGAATGCCGGGCCGGAGCTGCTAAATGCATTGCGTAAGGTGAAATGGCCTGTAGTGGAATATCCGGGCTACGGATTCCCGAAACGCGAGGAGTAACAACAAATAAGGAACGGCTAGGACAATGCTGTCCAGGCCGTTCCTTATTATGCAGATTGATGATTTTATTTGGCTAATCCTTGTTTGGTCAGAATATAACCTGTTCCTTGAGCAGTCATCCCCACGGCATAGCCGCCACTGAACGATGAGGATTCTCCCGTATAGATAAGCTTGGTCAGCAGTTCGCCCTTGGTGTTGATGTAACCATATTTGTCTTTGGAATTGTCGGCCGGGTTGCTGATGCCAACTAAAGCTATGCCTTCTTTGAACGAAAAGGCTCTATTGTATTTCTGGTAACCGATGACCAGCTTGCCTTGTTTATTGATGAAGCCAACTTTACCTGCAGAATTGTATACGCTGGCCAGGCCTTCACTGAAATCACCGGTATTCTCATATTGAAAAGGAAGGCTGAGCTTGCCCTGCTTGTTAATAAATCCCCATTTGCCCTTCGCATTCATCACGGACGCCAGTCCTTCTGAGAAGTCGCTTCCCCCTTTGTACTTAAACGGAATCACTGGTTTTCCCGCCGTATTGATATATCCGTACAGCCCCGCACTGTTCTTCACAAGAGCCAAACCTTGGGAGTATCCTCTCGCTTCGGTGTATTGATAGGGAATAACCAGTTTGCCGGAAGTATTGATAAATCCGATCTTCCCGCCCTTTGGCGCGTAAGCTAATGCCAGTCCGTCCGAAAAATAAAATTCCGAGCTATATTTCTCCGTTAGTGTAGTAACCACCTTGCCTGCCCGGTCAATAAGGGCTTCGCCCGCCCCCTCTGCAAGCACCACATGGGCTACACCACCCGACAGATTTCCGGCGGATGCATATTGGCAGGGAATGGCTACAACTCCCTTCGTGTTAATATAGCCATACCGTCCGGTTGCCGAATCCATCACAACAGCCCGCTGCTCAGCAAAGTCTGTTACTGGCACTATACCCACCGGGAGGACAAAAGCCTGTTTGCCGGTACGATCATAATAAACAAGATCTCCATCAGCCTGCACTGCAAGCAGCAGCCCATGATGAAACTCTGCGTCACTGTTTGGCTTAGCGGTATCAAAGTCAAACGACGTTTGGGAGACATCAATCTGTGCCGGAGAAGGAGCTGCCCATCCGGTTCCCGCAATTGCGGTAGTAAGACTCAAAGTCAATAATGCCATTCCGATTCTTTTGAACATGTCTGAAAGCCTCCACTTCCTTATTTTACCTAATATATAGACGTGTTGATTATGGAAAAAGTTTCGTTGACTGTTGTGCAGCTTCTGTTGCATTCAATGTTAATTGGCCAAAGTTGCTGTATGAATTATTTATTTCGTGAAGTACTAACAGCGTGTAGGAGCTCATATTCTGATAATGGGGAGCGAAGCAGCATCTTGGAGAGGAGATGCCGGTCCGAAGAGCCATTCTTTCACAGGAATGGAGGTCGGACTCATGAGTACAGATCAGCTCATTGCACTGCTCGTTCTTGTCATTATGATCGTACAGCTCGCCGTCAATAAGGGGAAATTCTAAAGAAATGCACTCCTGAATCCGCTTGCTGCCCGGGGTATCACTGGGGCAGCAGGCTTTTTTTCTGATAACAATCTGCCGGACACCGGACAAGCTTCTCGAACAGCGGTTAGCTCAAGCTCGCATTCGCTTAATCTGCACTTCCACAAAAATCCGCATCTTTTTCACTTACTAAAGTTGAGAAACATTAAAAAGTATAGTAATATAAAAAGATGAAGGAGGCGGATTACAATGGCCCAAATGGAAAATAGTATGGAGATAGGAATCAGCACTTTTTTGGAAACTACGCCCGACCCGGTGACCGGCAAGGTGATGAGCCATGCGGAAAGACTGCGCGAAGCGGTCGAAGAAATTGTTCTCGCCGATCAGGTCGGCCTTGATGTATATGGAATAGGCGAGCATCACCGTGCAGATTACGCGGGCAGCTCTCCCGCGGTTGTACTCGCGGCAGCTGCGGCTATGACGAAGCAGATCAGATTAACCAGTGCTGTTACCGTTCTGTCCTCAGATGATCCGGTTCGCGTCTATCAAGCCTTTTCTACCCTGGATGGCATTTCGAACGGAAGAGCGGAGATTATGGCAGGCCGGGGGTCGTTTATTGAATCCTTCCCCTTGTTCGGCTACAGCCTGGAGGATTATGACGAATTATTTGAAGAGAATCTGGAGCTGCTGCTGGCAATCCGCGCATCAGAGAAGGTAACCTGGCGCGGCGGCCATCGTCCGGCCATCGATAACCTTGCAGTATACCCCCGCTCCGTTCAGGACCCGCTGCCGGTCTGGATCGCCACCGGGGGAAATCCGGAGTCGGCGATCCGCGCAGGGACGCTGGGGCTTCCGGTCGCTTTCGCCATCATTGGCGGAATGCCGGAGCGGTTTGCCCCGCTTGTGAAGCTTTACAAAGATGCCGCCGCACGCGCCGGACATGATCCTAGCAAGCTGCAGATTGCCACACATTCACACGGCTTTGTCGGGGAAACCACCGAGCAGGCCGCAGCCTTGTTCTATCCTTCCACCCAGGCGCAAATGAATGTCATTGGCCGGGAACGGGGCTGGAGCCAGTCGTACAACCGCGCAGCTTATGATGATGCCCGCAGCCTGCGTGGAGCTCTATATGTCGGTGACTCCGAATATGTCGCCGAGAAGATTATTTTGCTGCATAAGAACCTGGGCGTTACACGTTTCTTCCTTCACGTCAATGTCGGCACCATGCCGCACCGTGAAGTCATGCGCGCCATCGAGCTGCTCGGCACCAAGGTTGCGCCAATCGTGCGCAAGGAGCTTGCCCGCGGCTAAGTCAATCCTATTAAGTTCTCATACAAAAGGGATGTCCGGTAAGCCAGGAAATACGTGGCCGCCCAGACATCCCTTTTTTTGGGGGTATAAGAATCCATCCTTATCAGCCGCCTACGGAATCAAACACGGCTGATTTTCCGTTTTTGTGAATCTGTATACTCCCATAGTCCTGGGCATTGCCCAGCTCGAAAATCCTCATTCCCTCCAATCTTTTATCCTGATAGTCCATCGTCCCGAGTTCTTCAAGGTTTATTGTGAGCGTCTGATCTTCCGCCTCTGCTTGCAGCGAATTCAGAAATTGGGCTTCCTCTCCTTGAATTACGCTTGAATAATTAACANTCCATCGTCCCGAGTTCTTCAAGGTTTATTGTGAGCGTCTGATCTTCCGCCTCTGCTTGCAGCGAATTCAGAAATTGGGCTTCCTCTCCTTGAATTACGCTTGAATAATTAACAATCAGGTACTGATCTTCAGCGGCCGGAGAATATAAATACAACCCATTCTTTTCTTTGATCTGCTCAACAAAGCTCTTTGCCCCGTTACCTAGCTGCTCCAGCTTCACTTCATGTACCGGCTCGGCGTCAGTACGGCTGCATCCCGCTAATACCATTACGATAATGGAACAAAGGTATAATAAAGTGCCAGCTTTCTTCATGATTTAACAACTCCCGATTTCCTTGATTTCCTGATTTCCTTCATAAGCTTTAATAAAGTTCATTCATTCCCAGATTATTCGCGAAAAACCCGCAGCAAGTACGGGTTCAGGTTATCAACTAATCTACAATCTGCAAACAGTGATTTGTACAGGGGTATCACTAAATTCTTTCATTATAATCTCTTTCACTTTTTCCCATTGCAATTTATCCAGGCCGCAGCCAATTTCAGGCATAGCTATTTGATTGACGGCTTCCTGCAGACATATTTCCTTCATTGCTCTTAAGGACAACGTTAACGTATCATAAGTAGGCTTCTGCCAGTACTTTGACTTCGTTATCAAGTTAAACACTCGCTCCACTTTGTAACATTCACCTACGAGTAATTCATTCCTGTTGGCCTTCTCTTGAAGGGAGGACAGCTTGAATCTTTTCCTAAACTGTACAGCAATTCCAGCCCCCATCTTAGCATCCGCTGAAATACAATGGGCCAGACAGTAATCTTCCGGCATTGAAAACAAGTCTTTCTTTATCTCCTGAAATTCCATCGGCATTCACTCCGTGCAAGGATATAGTGAAATCTATCAATTTTCAAAATCCGTGTTATTTACTTTATTGTACTCTTCCAATAGCTCCTTGTACTTCCCTTCCTGCTGGCTTAACATCCACTCGAACAATGTTCGGACCGCTTCAAAAATATAAGGCTTAATCTTATATGGAATAGCTTGCAGAGTCATCTCATCCTGAACTAAATGCTCATAGAAGCCGACACAAATTGCATTATTCAGATACGGACTTCTCCGGTATTGGTTAAAACACCACTCCGCATAATTATAAATCTTATCTTGTTCTTTCCAATCCTTATTCCTATGTGCTTCAACAAGTCTATCTCTTAACCACACTAATAAAGAATAAATCGAGTCCTCTTTTTCATTAAACTGAAACCTAAGATCATAAAATAACTCAAGCCCTATTCTTCTCCAGGCACTCATGTATCACCTCTATTTGTATTCAGGTTCTGCTACCTTATCTTTAGGATTGTTCCCCGGGAATTTCCGAGATAAAATCCTTAGCTCCAGCCGGAAAAGATTTGGAAGCACTAAAAATCACATTACCCGCTTCGTCAAACGTACCGTATTTCACTTCCTCCATTTTCCACAGATCCATGAAATAATTGACCTTCCCGCTGTAATCAGGACGGGTTCCCCACTCTTCTCCATTGGGTTTCATCATATTAATCTTAAATCCGTTTCCGATCTGAAGTACCTCCTTCCCTTGCCATACCCCCCAGGCCGCTCCATTGATGACTTTATAGTAGGTGGAGATACCTCTGTATTCATAGATAAAGCTATTGCTTTTCCCATATTGAAAATAATAAGTTCCGCCCGCTCCGCCTTCTTGATCCGGGATTAGGTCATCCTGCAGCGTAATACGCGGCAAATCAAGCGCTGCATTTCTGGACTTGACCAGATCAGCACTGACCGAATCCTTCAACAACTCTTGACTCGTCTTATAAATAACTACAGTTTTTGTTGGCGCATCCCATACCACATTTGCCTTAATCCCTTCCCCAATCCACCGAAAAGGAACATACACCGCTCCATCTCTGATTACAGGAGGCGTCTTAAGCGTTACCCGTTCCCCGCTTACAATTGCTTCCTTGCTGCCCACTGTTAATTTCAGACTATCCTTTGTTACAGAGTCAGTTACCGTGATAGTTTTGGTTTTGCTGCTCCAATCTACATTTACATTTGGAATAATGGAAACCGTACGAATCGGCACTAACGTTACATTGTTCACTACGATGGGTTTCTGATCCCCCGTCTGCACCCCGTTTATGTTTAAGTGAAGTTCATTTTGAAGCGCAGCTGCCTGGGCAGAGTGCATCGTAAACATAGTACACCCTATAAGAGTACAAATGAGGAGCATCATTTTTCCCTTCATTTTATCTGCCTCCGCAATTAGTTTTCATTATTTATAGACGCCGCTAAAAGGAAATTTTTTCTATAAATTCAAATAGTCCCGTTGCATGTGATTAGTTCGACTATATAAATTGAATTCAAGGATTTTCCATCTTGGCGAGGACGTAACTACGGTGAATATTTGGACTTCCGGCCGCTGTTGTCGTAAGAATTTCTTGATTTAATCCGCTATTTGCGGTGGAAATCCGGTGACAAAGGCGGTCGCTATCGCTCCTACAGTTCCAAAATCCCCCTCCGTTACTTTTGCCTTTTTGGATAGTTATTAAGTTCATTCTATATAATTTGAGAAACGGCAGCAGCAATATCGCCTGCTGCCCTTCGCGCTTATGTATGATTAAGCACAGACCCAATACCTTTCCATTCATAAACTAATAGGTTCAATTCAGAACCTGCAATCTTCACCTTTTCCGTTTGAATCCATTCAGCACCAAAGGCTTCATAGAAGTAACGAGATTTGTTGCCCTCCAAAACCTCAACAAATACCCTGTTTATACTCAGCTTTTCAAATTGTAAAAATAGTATTCTTAAAAGCTGCCTTCCTATCCCCAATCCTTGATATTGTTCAAGGACATAAATCGAGGTTAAGTCCCCTGAGTTTTCTACTGTATTCGTTTCTCTTTTTCCGCCATCGGCAAATCCAATAACTTCTCCAAGGTTATTTTCTGCTACAAAGACATAATTATCATCTTTTGATAAATTCCTCATCCATAATCTGGTCCTCTGTTCATAAGACAGCTTCTCTAAAAATTCGTCAGGCATTATATTTCTATAAGTGGTTCTCCAACAATCCACATGTACTTTTGCTATCCCTTTAGCATCTGAAATCTTGGATTCTCTAATAATCATTGCTAACCCCCTCTGGATATTACCAATCCATCCAATTTTATTTAACGCATATTTTACCATGTTCAGTTAGGGCGTGTCTTCAAACCACTTCACTCGCCAAAACCTGCTGATGTATGCATTCTAAGGAATCACGGGTACAGTACCATTTTCTGATCACACGCGATGAAAGGCGTTTCGCCACTAGGTAGTTTTTTCGGTGGAGGCTTACGTCTCGGGGTTTCAGAGACTTCGCTCTTCTTCCGAAGACGTGTGTGTGTCTGGAAAGTGTATTCCTGGCAGTACAAACGGACCGATCTGCACTTATTTGGGGCTTTTAGCCTGTTACAGTAGGGAAACGGACTCCAGTGCAGTTATTTCTCCCCGATGGCCATTTTTAGATAGAATGCAGCGCAGATAAGGTCCGCTGGGTCCGCAAAAGAGAATAAACAGGGGTTTTACTCTTCATAGCGTCTCCTGAGTCCGAGTAAACGAACCCGCTGCGGGCTTGAGGGACCCTACCTTCAATACTAAATCCCTGCTTCCCCAGAGCTCTTCCAGTTTAAAGACACTCTCTAGTGCCCCCACTTAGTCAGCTTCATTTAAGAACTACAAAAAACCAGCCCTCAATGGGCTGGTTCGCTGCAAGGTTAGCTAATGGAACGACAGCCGCCCGCCAATTTGGCGGATATGGGTTACGTCGGCCCACAGAATAAAATAATTGTAGAACATTCCCCCGATTTGGACTGGGCGGGGGTATGCCCTTCATACCTCACTTCGCTGACCGGGCGCCAGTCTGAGGGATACGGAAAGGATACCCGGTACACGGAGTTTGTGTAGATGCTTTTCGGCACCCTGACACGAGGAGACCATTGCAGGGCGGTAATATGACCACCGCTGAGGACATTCACCGGCATCGGCGCTCTAATATCGACAATCCAGAGTTGAGCTGCTCTTCCTGCATCAGTGCATCCCGATAAATACGCGATTCTGCTGCCTTCCGGCGACCAGCTGACGGGAGTCGCGAAACAATCCGAAGCCGCTATAGTCTTCTGCTGCTGACCGGTACGGCTGTCCATTTGGATGAGAGAATAATAATTTGGTGCCTTATAATCGGTTGCGCTATAAGCGATGGTTCGGGAGTCCGGGGACCATGCTGGAAAATAGTTTTTGGCGAGCGGTCCCCCTTCCAGCGTGTAGATGGTGCCGGTGGCCAGATCCACCGTGGAAATGATTGAGATGCTGCTGCCGGGAAACGTATAAAGCGCGAAGGCTCCGTCCGGGGAAAGCCTAACATCATGCAGCGGCCCTTCCGTATTCTGCGTGATTTGTCTCCTGACTGTACCATCTGTCCGGATGCGGTAGAGCTGGGTGTTGCCGGTGGAATCCGGAGCAGCAAACAAAAGCTCCGTGCCCGAAGGGAACCATTGGACATCACTGGCATCCGGCTCCGGGATGCTATTGCTGTTATGGGAGAATGTATCGTAGATGACGATTCGCCCGTTTTTGACATACGCCAGAAATTTGCTGTCGGGGGACCAATCCAGCAGCGTGTAGGGTTCGATTTGGTCGATCCGGGCAGCCCTAAACGTGACGGTATCTATTAGGTAGACCACGTTGCCAACGCCAATGAAAGCGACTCTCCTGCTGTCAGGAGACCAATAAGGAACGGAAAACTCTGCACCCAGTCCCTTGGTAAGTTGAAAATTAAAACCGTCCTGCGGTCGGTACAGCCAAATGTCGAACGTTCCGGCGCGGTCCGACGTGTAGGCGATCCATCCTTGAACATAATCATGAGGAACAGCTTGCACGGCCAACATCCTCTCCTGAATCATCTTATCTTTCAAATGTATTCAGTGGAAGGCGATTAGGCTACAGTCCCGGACCGGCGGTTTATTTATAGATCAGACCCCGCCTTCATTGAACTCCTCTCTTCCAGAAAAAAACACAACGGCCTTGGTCCATGAACTTCAGGACCAAGGCCGGTTTACGGCTTTAATAAGCCTAACGTACTATTTCTCTTCCGTTCCCACGCTTGAAATGAAAAACTCATATTCAAGACTTTGCTCTGCAGGGATGGTGTATTCCTTATATACTGGCGCGCCCCAGCTATCGTCTCCGCCTACGCCCATTTGTCTTCCTGCTACTGTCACTACGGTGTAATGAACCGCCGGAAGCTCGAACGCATGGCTGGCATGCTCCAGCTCGAATGCGGTATACGGCGACAAATTACATTCCACAGGCGCGGTTGCCGGGGCCGAGATTTGCAGGCCCACTCCCGATTTATCGGTAATCTTCACGCGGCGTACACCGGTGCGGTTACCGGATTCCTGCGGAACAAGGTAACGGGACGGCAGCTCCTGTACGCTCCGGCTGAACACGCCAAGTCTGGCACCGTACGCACGGTCGATATAATTCTCTTCCGGTCCCATCGCATACCATTCCGTCTGGTCGTAGTCGGCCGGCATTTTGAAGGACAATGCCAGGATCGGCAGATCCGGAAGCCCGGCAGCACCGTTGTAGCGGGTACGCACCCGCACTTTTCCGTCGCCGTAGACCGTATAGGCGGTTCGAACCGACAGCCCGGGATGGATACTGAACCGGTAATCAAAGCTCACCGTGACTGCGCCTTTCTCCTCTGCAAGGCTCACCTCCACACATTTACGCGACAGGCTGGCAGCATACCAGCATCCGGCATTGTAGCCGAGATTGGTTCCTTTGTCGTTGTCGGTCGCCGCCCGCCAGAACAGCGGGGCCGGAGGAGCCGCAATCATTTCGCGGCCGTGGATGTTCAAGGACACCAGAGAACCAGCCTGTTTAGAGAACAGCACGGTGAAGCCCTCGCCGAGGACGCCGATTTGCACATCCCCTTCCACAACCTTCAGTTGGCCGGCTGGCTGCTCCGCTTCTGCTTCCTCTTGCACTACGAAGATGGACTCTCCAAAGGCAATTTCATATCCGGCCTTGGCCCAGAGCTCCGCATCCTTCAGCAGCAATGAGGCCTGAATGCTGTATTCGCCCGATTTTCCGTCTGCTTGCGGCAGCTCGACCGGCACCAGCACCTCGCTTTGCGGCGCGGCATTGACGTCAGTTGTCCAAGCGCCGAGCAGCTCGCCTTCACGATACAGCCGGTATTCCAATGCCAGATGTCCGGTTCCTGCGAACAAGCTCTCATTAATGAGCCGAATGCCAGTTTTACCAGGCTCCAGCTTGTAGTTCTGGTACAGGAATTTAACCTCCTGCATCTTCGGCGTCCACTGCCGGTCGGCGTAGACAATGCCATTGCCGCAGAAGCTGTAGTCCGTCGGACGGTCCTGGAAATCACCGCCGTAAGCAAAATACTCGCGGCCGTAGCGATCCTTAGTAATAATCGACTGATCGATATAATCCCAAATGAAGCCACCCTGGTACATCGGGTACTTATTCTCCAGCTCCGTGTACTTATGCATGCCGCCCACCGAATTGCCCATCGCATGCATGTATTCGCAGCTGAGATAAGGCTTGTCCGGGTTGCTGTTCAAATACTCTTCGATATCCGCCGGTTTGGCATACATCCGGCTCTCCATATCGCTTGTGGCATTGTAATTACGGTCATAGAACACACCTTCATAATGGACAAGACGGCTATTATCACGGCTGCGGAACCAATTCGCCACATCCAGAATGACCTGACCCGCATACGACTCGTTGCCGCAGGACCAGATTAGAATGGATGGATGATTCTTATCCCGTTCCAGCATAGACTCTGCCCGGTCCAGCACGATATCGCGCCAATTCGGATCGTTGCCGGGAATGTTCCAAGAAGGCTCAACAGCCCCCATCTTTTGCCACGAACCATGGGTTTCCAGATTCATTTCGTCGATGACGTAAATGCCGTATTCATCGCACAGCTCATACCATAGTGTTTGGTTGGGATAATGCGACGTACGTACGGCGTTAATGTTGCTGCGCTTCAGCGTACGAATATCCCACAGCATGTCCTCGCGGGTAATCGTCCGGCCGGTGCGGCAGTTGAATTCATGCCGGTTGACGCCTTTGAATACAATCCGCTTGCCGTTGATGCACATCAGCTTGTTCTTCAGTTCGAACCGGCGGAACCCCGTCTTCTGGACAATCGCTTCAATGAGCTTCCCCTGTGCATCGAGCAGCGAGATGCAGAGTGAATACAGATACGGATTCTCTGCACTCCACGTCAGAACATCCGCAATGTCTCCAGACAAGGTCAGTTCACGTCCGATGAACCCGCCCTCCGCACTCAGACGGACCTGTCCTGCTTTGTCCTTGAGCTCAATTCTTGCGCTAACGTTCTCCTGCAGAGTATCCAGCAGCTGCATTTGAACATTCAGGCTTCCTTGCGTATAAGTATCGTCAAGCTCCGCCCGCACCGCGAGATCCCGGATATGTTGCTTCGGAACAGTATACAAATAGACGTCGCGGAAAATACCCGAGAACCGCCAGAAATCCTGATCCTCCAGCCAGCCTCCGGTACTGCGCTGGTATACCTCGACGGCCAGCTTGTTTTTGCCTGTACGCACATACGGGGTCAGATCAAATTCCGACGGCGTAAAGCTATCCTCGGCATAGCCGACAAAATCCCCGTTAAGCCAGACATAAAAAGCCGACTCCACCCCTTGGAAGGAGATATAGAGCGGTCCGTCCTCCAGGTTCGCCGGGAGACGGAATTCCTTCACATAACTGCCGACCGGGTTATGCTCCTGCGGGATATGCGGCGGGCGGACATCACTTAGTCCATCCCACGGATACATCGTATTGACATATTGTGGCCGGCCGAAGCCCTGCAGCTGGATATGTCCGGGAACCCGGATGCTGTCCCATGCGGAGCAATTATAGGATTCCGCAAAAAACGGCTCTACACGGCTGGCCGGATTCGGCGCATAGCTGAATTTCCAGCTGCCGTTCAGGCTATAGCGCATATCCATCGGCGCACCCGCCTCTGCCTTAGCCATGCCTGCATAATAACGGTGGTCCGAATGGGCCTCGAGCCGGTTCACCTTGAACACACCCGGGTCCTCCAGCCAGCTCAAACTTGGGGTAACTGCCAATTTCATTTCCTCCTTTAGAACGTGAACATAAGAATGTTAGCTGCTTCATTCTTATGTTCAGCTTATTAGTCATTGTTATTTCACGGAACCCACCATGCCGGCAACGAACTGCTTCTGCATCAGGAAGAAGACAAGTGCTGTCGGAAGCGTTGAGATGACAACCGCGGCCATAATCACGCCGAAATCCGGCGAATAGCTGGAGCCGAGATTGGAGATCAGCAGCGGAATTGTCCGTTTCTCCGGAGTCTGCAGCACAATCAGCGGCCAGAGATAATTATTCCAGCTGGACATGAACGTAATAATGGCGGCAGCCGAGTAAGTTGTCTTCATGGTCGGAACATAAATTCGGAAGAATAATCCCAGCTCCGACAATCCGTCCATCCGGCCGGCTTCCAGAAGTTCCCGCGGAAACATCTTGGAGCTCTGACGGAAAAAGAAGATCAGAAACGCCGTTGTGAAGGTCGGAAGAACGACCGCGGCCATCGTGTTGACTCCAATGAGCGGAGCTGTAGCGGACAGCTTTGAGAACATTTGATAGAGCGGTACCATCAACGCGGCGAAAGGAATCATCATGGATAACAATAACAAATTGAAGACGATATCCTTTGCTTTGCTGCGATAAATTTCGAATCCGTATCCGGCCAGTGATGAGATCAGCAAGGCCAGAATCGTTGTCGTCACAGAGATTTTGAGCGTGTTCCACAGAGCAGGCACAAGATTGATTGAATCCGTCAGTTTCTTGATATTCTCGATCAAATGACTTCCGGGAAGCATTCTTCCCTGAGTTACATCTACCGAAAGGTTCGTCGCACTAATAATCATCCACAAAAACGGGAAGATCGAAACGATCGCTACAATGGACAGAAACACATAAATAGGTGCGCGGCGTAAGGTTCTCATTACTTATCATCACCTGCCAATTTGATTTGAAGGAAGGCCAGTACAATAATCATGACAACGATGGAGTAAGACACAGTAGCTGCGTATCCAAAGTCAGGGGTGTACTTGAACGAAAGGTTATATATATATTGGGAAATGGAGAGTGTCGCGTTGCCGGGACCTCCCTTAGTAATATTCATGATTTCATCGAACAATTGCAGCGTCCCGATAGTCGAGGTGATCGACGTAAAGAGAATAATCGGCTTAAGCAACGGAGCGGTGATCGAGAAAAATTGTCTGACCCCCGAGGCGCCGTCAATCCGCGCGGCTTCATAAATGGAGTTGTCGATGTTCTGCAGCGACGAGAGGAAGAAGATCATGTTGTATCCCGTCCACCGCCATGTAATTGCGATAATAATTGTGACCTTTGCCCAGAAGGGATCGGAGATCCACTGAATCGGTTCGGATAACAAATGCATGTTCATTAAAGCCAGATTCACCAGTCCGTCATTACCAAACAGATATTTGAATACGACGGAGTATGCCACAAGCGAGGTTACGCAAGGCAGGAAAATAGCGGTACGGAAAAACCCTTTGAAGCGCAGCTTACTGTCATTAAGGAGCACCGAAATAATCATCGCAAAAGTGATCATGAGCGGTACTTGCACAATCAGGAACAGAAAGGTATTCTTTACGGCGGTAAAGAAGGTTTTGTCGCTGAGCAGCCGCTTATAGTTGCTTAATCCGTCAAAATGAAGATTGGCTCCTGCGCCCGTTTTGAAGGAGAGCAGCAAAGCCTGAATCATCGGATAAAAGTAGAACAAGCAAATCATGAGGACGGCCACAGCAATAAATAACCAGCCGGTAAGCTTAGCGCGGTTGCGCATGGTATGGTTCACAGCTCTCAATCCTTTCTCTATACAGGCGTGAATCGGAAAACGGATAAGCCGCCGTCCCCCCGAAAGGCTTAAATCGGCCGGTACGGGGGGACAGCGGAGTAGTCAGGTCCTACAAGGGGTTACTGGATTTGAGACTCCGCTTGGGACTGAGCATCGCCGAGCGCTTTATTTATATCCGTACCGTTCAGGTAATTCTGCATTTCAACCTTGAGGATATCCTCGATAGCATAGGTGTGCATGCCGTAGTTAACATTCGGAATTTCCGCAGTCCATTTTGCGAAGTCGGAAATGACCTTTTGTCCGCCAAAGTAGTTGTCTGCGGCAGTGTAAGCTTCGCCTTCAGCAGCCGGCTTATAGGTTCCGATAACGCCAACGTCGGTCACAAGCTTCTGGTACAGGTCAGTGTCGGAGCCGAGTGTTGCGCCCAGGAATTCAATTGCCGCTTCTTTCCCGTCGTTGTTAAGTACATACCAGGAGCTGCCGCCCAGGTTGGAGGCATGCACGGAGCCTGTCGCATTTTTCAATTTAGGGAATGGAACAACCGCCCATTTACCGGACTGGTCAGCTGCCGATTTCACCGATGGTGTAATCCAGTTGCCTGTTGGAATGGATGCAACGGCACCGCTGTTGAAGCCGGCGAGGAACGAGCTCCAGTCGGAGTTAACCTTAACGATATCCGCAGACATCAGCTCTTTATAGCTTTCGAACGCTTCCTTCAGTACAGCATTGTCCTTCAGGTCAGGTGTTGTACCATCGCTCTTCAGATACCAGGAGCCGGCGGATTGGATCATCATCCGGATCAGCCCCAGATCGTTCGGGTCCTGGGTCAGCATATCTTTGCCGGTTTTAGCTTTTACCGCTTTGCCGATCTCAATGTACTTCTGCCAGTCGATATCCTGCAGATCGTCAACTGTGTAGCCCGCTTCCTGCAAATAGTCTGTGCGGACATACAGGCCTACAACCCCGGAGTCGAAAGGAACGCCATATTGCTTGCCGTTAAAGCTGGTTGGTCCGATCTTATAATCGGCGAAATCAGCGGGTTTAATGGCATCACCGAGCTCCTGAAATGAGTCTGGATACGTTTGCAAAAAGCTTTGAGCACGGTAATCTTCAATCAGAACGATATTCGGCAGACCCGATGCGCTTCCCGAGTTGAGGCCGGTGTTCAGCTTCTGGATAATATCATCCTGGGCATATTCGATAACGTTGATTTTAGCATCCGCGTGGTCTTTCACATACGCATCCTTCGCCAGATTCATCGCGGCGATATTAAAGTTTTTGTCCCATGCCCAGACCGTGATTTCCTTGGAGGTGCCTGTAGCTTCCCCCTTGTTGGTATTTGCCTGGTTATTGGCGTTACTGGAGCAGGCTGTCAGCAGCATAAAGCCGGCGAGCAGAAGAGCAGTAGCTTTTTTCTTCATGATGTATATCCCCCTAACGTATATTTGAAAGTGCTTTCTTTATCAAGAATATCATCCTGGTCCTTCATTTCGTTAGAAATTAATTTAGTTAAAATAGTGATAATATTGTCTTTGTATCCGCTTCCACGGAGAGTGAATTAGCATTTATTTTCTCCTTTCGCACTTTTTTTAGGTAAATCCCCGTCCAACAAACATCGCACATACAAAAAACCGGCGCCGTTTATAGGGCGCCGGTTCATGGCGTGGCTTGGATAGTATGCTGCAAAAACACCGGTTCAATCCGTAGTCAGCAGGGAATTTTGATAGAAACCTTCGTCCCCTGCCCCGGTGTGCTGGAGATGGATACGCCGTAAGGCTCACCGTACAGCAATGTCAGGCGGTCATGAACGTTGCGGATGCCGATGCCGCTGAACAGCTGCCTGCTGACGGACGAGGCAGGAATCGAATCCTTGTTGTCCAGGTCCATCCCGTCTCCCGTATCAACCACCTCGCAGTGCAGCGTATCCCTGTCCTTCATTATGGTGACATAGATATAGCCGGAGGTTTTGATATTGAACGCGTGAAAGAAGGCATTTTCGATAAAAGGCTGAAGAACCAGCTTGGGCACTTTAGCAGACATGCAGTCCGGTGAAACGAAGTAATCCACCTTAATGCGGTTGCCGTTGCGAACCTGATTAATATATACATAATGCTTCAGGTTAATAAGCTCCTCTTCCACTGTAATCGTCTCGTTCACATTGCTGATGGTATTCTGGAGCAGGGAAATCAGCGCATGAATCGTCTCCGTCGCCTGTTCCTTGCTTCCTCTCTGCACCAGAATATTGACTGACGCCAGTGTGTTGTATAGAAAATGGGGATTGATCTGCTGTTGAAGCGCAGCCAATTCCGCCTTCCGCTGCTCCTTTTGGGTCTCCACAAGCTGACCCACATAATCGTTCAGCTCTTTGAGCATATAGTTGTATGCGGTGCTGAGCTGTCTTGTCTCATAGGTACCGGTAACCGACATGTAGTTATGGAAACTTTTTTTGGTCACATTGGACATTTTTTTGACCAGTGTGCGCAGAGACTGCGTCAGCCTCTTCGTCAGAAAATAGATGACGAGTACGGCTACGGCGGCGATTGCTGCAACGATCAGAAAAATCGCCTTTTTGTCCAGCAGCGTGCCGATTGTCTGTTTCTTATCAATCAGATTCACAATATACAGGTTGTACGAAGGCAAATAGTCCGCCAGCACGATGACCTCCCGCCCGCCGATGGAGAGCTCCTGGCTGGATTTGCCCACCTCGGCGATCTGCTGCGCACTCTCCAGCAGGTCGGGAGACATGCTGCCGATTTGCTCCGTCCGATTACTGGACACGATCAGGCCCGATGTATCCAGAAACATTACATCGTTTCCCTGACTCGTAAAGCTGGCGTAGTTCTTGCGGAAATCACTTTCACGGGTGAACATATACAATGTGCCGTACGGCTTGGATAAACCCGGGGCGGTCAACGCCTTGGCGGCGACAAGATAACGGCTTTGTGAATTGAACGGGCTGGCGTCCATAAAGCTGTAGAAGAGCTGCCCATTGCGTTCCTGAGCGGCCTTTGTAATGGGATTGTTCTTCAACTCTTCTGAGGAGCCCGACCAGTAGGTAACATCGCTGGTGTAGCTTCTTCCGTTCACACCCAGAATGGAGAGGCCGATATTGGTTCCTCCGATACCGGATTGAATGCGGTCCATCTGATCCCGCATACTGTAATACCGCTTGAAGTTCGCCAGTGAATTGATATCCTTCTCCGTCATGAAGCTTCTGATCACGCCGCTCTGCCCGACTTCAATAGCGCTGTTGACGGTTGCATAATGGGAGTTCTCCAGCGCACTTTTGATCTGGTCGATAATCTTGGAATTGGTGATGCTGAAGGTTTGCACGAACAGCTTTTGGGACATTTGTACGGTCACTCCGGTAATCAGGACGGTAACCAGAATGATGCTGATGACCATGACGGCGAATATTTTACTGAACAGGCTTTGATCCTTGAGCTTTGTGAGCCATTTCTCCGTTAGTCCCATTTCGGGCTCCTTCCCGCTGCATTAGCCTTTCCGGTATTGACTAGGCGAGCTTCCCATCAGCTTGCGGAATACTCTGGTGAAATAGCTGTGGTCTGAGTAGCCCACAAGACTGCTGATTTCAGAAATGGATAAACCGGCATTTTCTTTCAGCAGCAGGCACGCTTTTTCGATCCGCACCCGGTTTAAATATTCGTTGAAGCCCTCTTTGTTATGTAGCGCAAAATAATTAGACAGATAGGACGGGTTGAAATGAAACTGCCTTGCCACTTCGGTCAGCGTAAGCTGGCGTGAATAATGTTCGTCGATATACAGTAAAATTTTTTGAATGGCCGGTACTCCGCCGCGGTTCTTGGTTACGCATTCCGTCGCAGCTTGCAAAAACTGCTCAAGCCGTATCTCCGTTTCACCGATATGCCGTGCCTCATGAATGGAGCGGAAGAACTCATATTTGCTTTCGTCCAAGGCGCGGGCCTCGTAATGGAAATGCAGCAGCATTCCGATGATCTGAAACATACTGTGGCATAAAAACGATTTGAACTCGAACATCCCTGTATCTCTCCGGCCGGACATGGACGCGACATATGCGCTTAAGCGGCCGAAAGCCAAGTCGAACTCCTGCCGGTTCAGCTCTGCACCGAAGGCATCCTGATCGAAAGCGGGACCCTGCCGCCCCTCCTCGCCGTTATCTACCAGCAAACAGTGATCCGGGAGAAAGAAGCGGCGGTCCAGCAGCTTCATCAGATCATCCGTATAGATCGTATGCAGTTCACTCAGCTCAGTGAAAACCCGGCTGACCGCGAGATTCAGGAACATATTTGCACGGATGCCCGCGGTGAATACCTGATCTGCAAGACGGACGAGCGCCTCATACCCAGCCTCCTCCAGATTAAACAACAGGCGGACATGCCCCTCCAGCGGAGACAGCCGGCGGAAGGTCACCCTGCTGCCGCTGCTTTGCAGCAGAGAACGAATGCTGTTCTCCAGCCACTCCTCTTTGCGGCTATTCGCAGCGGGTTCGTCGCCCGTATCAGCAATTAGCAGCACAAATCCCGGAAAGGGGAATGTTACCCGCAGCGCTTCCTCGTCGTACTCCACTGGAAAGCCGGAAACCAGTTTGTCCAGAATATAGTCCGCAGATTGCCGCTTGTCGCTTCTCCAGTCCACATGCTGAAGCAGCGGAATCCGCTGCGCCGTTTTTTTCAGAACGGCAAGCAGTGAAGCGGCCTCCAGTCTGGGCTTCAGGATATAATCGGCAACCCCGCTTTGGAAGGTCGAACGCACATATTCGAACTCACTGAAGCTGCTGAGCACGATCACCTCAATTTCCGGATACATCCCCTTGACGAGCCGGATCAGCTCTTCCCCGTCCATCACAGGCATAACGATATCGGTCAGGATGATATGCGGACGCTGTAATTCAATTAATTCAAAAGCCTCTCTTCCGTTGGAGGCCTCGCCCGCAATCTGAAACCCTTCCCCTTCCCAGTCCAGCAGATGGATTATCCCCTGCCGTACCAGCATTTCATCGTCCACCACCAATATTTTGCAGAACGTTGTGTCCATGGCTTCTCCTTTTTACGAACAAAAATACACTAAAAAACAAAATGAAACCCGCTTGATTAAGGGGTTCCATCTCATTGAAACAAACTTATCTATCAGAAATGAAACAGCTTTCATAATCTGATTTACATTATAGGTATACGCCCGGAGACTGTCAATTGAGAGGGAGGAGGGCGATTAGGCTATAGTCCCCGACCGACAGTTTATTTATAGATCAGACCTCCGCCTTCCTTAAACTCTTCTGCTTTGTCCCGCATCCCTGCGGCAATCATCTCTTGCTCCGGTTCTTCTTGTCCATCCTGCAACCTCGCCGTATCGCGGATACCATGAGAAATGCGCATACTACAGAACTTGGGTCCACACATAGAGCAGAAATGAGCCGTTTTGGCCCCTTCCGCCGGAAGGGTCTCATCATGATATTCCAGCGCCCGTTCCGGGTCGAGTGACAAATGGAACTGATCCCGCCAACGGAACTCGAAGCGCGCTTTGGAGAGTGCGTTATCCCGATCCTGCGCCCCCTTGTGTCCTTTGGCCAAGTCGGCTGCATGGGCGGCAATTTTATAGGTGATGACGCCTTCCCGCACATCATTTTTGTTAGGCAATCCTAGATGCTCCTTCGGGGTAACATAACACAACATCGCCGTGCCGAACCAGCCGATCATCGCCGCTCCAATAGCCGAGGTGATATGATCATAGCCGGGTGCAATATCCGTAGTCAGTGGACCCAGTGTGTAAAAAGGAGCGCCATGGCAGAGCTCAAGCTGTTTATCCATATTCTCTTTGATCAGATGCATCGGCACATGGCCCGGGCCTTCCACCATCACCTGAACATCATGCTTCCAGGCAAGCGAGGTTAATTCACCCAACGTCTCCAGCTCGGCAAACTGGGCTTCATCATTAGCATCGGCAATGGAGCCTGGCCGCAGCCCGTCACCCAAAGAGAACGCCACATCATAAGCCTTCATGATTTCACAAATATCCTCGAAATGTGTATAGAGAAAGTTCTCCTGATGATGGGCCAGGCACCAGGCCGCCATAATCGAACCCCCTCTGGAGACGATGCCCGTCATTCTTTTGGCCGTTAATGGGATGTAACGCAGCAGTACCCCGGCGTGAATGGTGAAATAATCCACTCCTTGCTCCGCCTGCTCGATCAGAGTGTCCCGGTATACCTCCCAAGTTAAATCCTCAGCCTTGCCGTTTACCTTTTCCAAAGCCTGATAGATAGGCACTGTCCCGATAGGTACCGGAGAGTTGCGGATAATCCATTCACGGGTGGTGTGAATATTTTTGCCTGTCGACAGATCCATAATATTATCCGCTCCCCAGCGGGTAGCCCATCTCATCTTCTCAACTTCTTCATCAATGGAAGAGGACACCGCCGAATTCCCGATATTGGCATTGATCTTCACCAGGAAATTCCGCCCGATAATCATCGGTTCACTCTCAGGATGGTTAATATTCGCTGGAATGATCGCACGGCCGCTGGCTACTTCCTCTCTAACAAACTCAGGGGTTACATTTTCCCGGATTGCGATAAATTCCATCTCCGACGTAATCAGGCCTCTGCGCGCATAATGCAGCTGGCTGACATTGCCGCCTTCTCTGGCTCTCAAGGGCCGACGCTGCAATCCCGGAAACACCTCTGCCGCCGACTTCTCCGTGAGATTCCCGTTATCCTCCGGCTTGACCGTTCTTCCTTCGTAAGATTCGGCATCTCCCCGCTCCGCGATCCACTGAAGCCTGTGAGGCGTTAACCCCTTGCGGATATCGCTATAGGCTTCATCGTTAGTATAAGGCCCGCTTGTATCATAGACACGGACAGGAGCATTCTCCGCTTCTCCGGCCGTACCCGAGGTTCGGCTTAATGTAATCTCGCGCATCGGAACTTGAATATCAGGCCGTGAGCCCTCCACATACACCTTGTGACTTCCCGGAAAAGCACACAGATCGACCTCATGTTTCTTCTCTTGATTCGGCATCTTATTTCCTCCTTAAGGTTTGAGTAAATAAGAAAACGCGCAAAAAAGCCGCTCCACATGGAGCGGCTCAAAAATCCATATAAGGCTAACGCCAACAATGAAATAAAGGTCCGGCTCCACTTTCCTACGCTGGTATGATCCAGATCAGGTTCAAGGGTCCGGGAATGCATTTTTCCCGTCTCAGCCTATTCAGGCTCCCCTAGTGGTTTCTTATTTAGTTATGTTTAAGTTACAGAGAAATCCAGCAAATGTCAACGGTGTTCTTAATAGAGCTTTGGATAAACATGTCCTCTTTTATGAAAAATGCTGAGCTATATTACTTAGATACTCTTCCTCAACCGTATTTTTCTTCATGCTTATGAGCATTTTCGCATCTTCTCCCACTACATAACGGAATTTGCTTGTACCGTCTGTGGCCGCTTGATAAATAGTGTCAGCTACAAGTTCTGGTGCCGAGGCATAGTCTGGAGCTTTTTCCATTTCCCCTAATTTACCCAGAAAGGCAGTAGTAAATGATTTATAATCCGTTAAGCCATCATTAAAAAAGAACTCCATCGATCTTCCGCCAAAGTCCGTGCTAATGGCTCCTGGTTCAATCAACTTTACTTTGATGTTTTGTGATGCTAATTCAAAAGATACGGATTCAGAAAAACCTTCTACCGCGAATTTAGTGGAGTGATACAGAGACATCGTAGGAAAGGTCACGATCCCTCCCATTGAAGAGATGTTGATTAGCAACCCTTCCTGATTAGATCTAAAATGAGGCAGCATGGCTTTAGTCATACTAATAAGACCAAACACATTCACTTCAAATTGTCTGCGGATCTGCTCATCCGTAGCTACTTCTATAAGCCCCATTGACCCATATCCGGCATTGTTCAGGAGAACGTCAATTTTACCAAACCGCTGAATAGCTTCAGCTAATGCAGATTGAATGGTATCTGTTTTCTCAACATCTAACCGCAACACCAACACATTGTCCAATGTAATGAATTCAGTTTCTTTTTCAGGTGCACGCATCGTGGCTACTACGTTCCATCCTCTTTCAGCAAAATGTTTTACTGTAGCTCTCCCAATGCCAGATGAAGCACCCGTGATAAAAATTGTTTTCATTAAAATTCCTCCTAAAAGTATCTGAATTCGCTAAATACTGCTCTTCTCTTCCTCTAACTGCTCCATGCTTAACAATCCCTCGGCAATGGTTGCAAGTTTAGCTTTATATTCTGCTATCCCAATCTGGATGCAAATGATCTGGGCCGGGTGCATTTCATCTTTATAATGTGAATACTGCTCTAATAACTGATCTAACTTTTTTTGTGATTCCTCTTGTACTTGCTTCAACCAGAAAATCACCTTGTCATACCCCACAAATCGGCCAAAATATAGCCTCATCATAAAATCGGATTTCTTACTACTGTCTCCCTCTAGTGGCGCTAGTAAATAGTCGTTAAAACAATCTCGCCCTTTAGCCGTTATGTTATAAACATTCTTGTTTGGCTTACCTTTCTGGGGCACAATTTCCTTGGTTATTAATTCTTCCTTCTCCATTCGGGCAAGCGTAGGATAAATCGTGCCATAACTAGAGCTATAGAAATTAGACAACACATTCTCCAATAACTGCTTTATTTCGTAGCCAGTCAACGCTTCTTTCATGAGCAAGCCTAAAATAACATCCTGACTGTTCAAGAATAGCTCCTCCTTATTTAAAAACATCTACATATTACACTCAGTAATATATCAGACCAATATATATCACGTCAATATATAATATTTAAGCAAAAAAAACCGAGTGAAGTCAGCAGTGAATGCCTGAAATCAACTCGGCTTGTCATTTGTACTTAATTTGCTGAACTAAAATATTCTGATAAAATCCCCACCAAAACTTGCTTATAATCATTTAAGTCATAAGAAGAGTTATTTACTTTTTTCTTGGCTATGTTTATGCCGTTAAATATTTCTTCTTCCAATTCCCTTCTTGCCTTTAGTACCTCCAAGGTTCCTTCTAAACCTGTATAACCCTGTTTTTTTCCATACCCTTGGTTAGTATAATATTCAATAAATCCCTCCGACCATTCTTTAGGTCTTTCCTTAACGGCCTTTCTGAAAGAATGATCAAGATCATTCTGCTCTACGTAAAGCAGCAATGGATTCAGCCGCTCCACAATCGCTGCCAGTTCTAGAACATAATTTATAACGTCTTCCTTCTGTGCACCATATTTAATCATTCCAATGGTCACAGGGTTTTGTATAAAACAACAATCAAAAATAAAGGTGTCTGAGTCATTTAAAACACTCGCCGAAAATCCCTTCCAACGCTCTGTTATCAGTTTCCTGTTTTGAGCTAGCGACAATTCATAAACATCATTTTTGGCAACTGCCTGCAATAACTCATCTGGGAAATCCGGCCCATATTCATTTGCGATTTTTCGATATTCCAGGAAAGAATGGCTACCTTGTTTAATCACACGATTATTCAACAAATCCCGAAACTTCTCATGGGTACCCAATAATTCATCGAATTCATTTTGCTCGAGACAGGCGACTCCCTCATAATCCGCTGGATGCTCCAAATCCCCTTCTAAAAACAGCTGAGATTTAAGGTTCATTTCCGTAAGAATTTCATGAACTAATTGAGCCGTTGTTGTTTTCCCGAATCCTGGTAATCCCTCAATCAAGACTAACTTCGGTTTCATAATAAAATCCCTCCAATCATTAGTAGGAGGATATGTAGGTTAGGAGCGATAGAGATGCGGTTTCCCACGACAATAAAAGCGGATACCCTAAGGTATCCGCAGAATGGGTTTAAATTACACCTTTCCCTGCATACCCTGTAAGATTAAAGAAAAGCATGCCGAATAAAATAGTGTAATCACTATTACAGGCATCCTTTCGCATTGTTAATCTTTACAGAGTAATCCACATGATCAGGTTAACGCTCCTTTGTATGCATCTCTATTAGTTAGATTAACATTGAGCAGAGATAAATACAATCCGGGAGCCTTCTTCAAACCTCCCCCGCTAGTCTAGTTGATACAGATTCCACTTTTGCGCGTTTGTACCATTGTCATCCCAAATTTGAACGTTGGTTCCATTTGCAGTACCAGCAGCAGCAACATCCAGAGCTTTCCCACTGTTGCTGGCAATCAATTTATAAGCACTTCCAACTTTAACAATGCTCCACTTCTGATTGGAACCGCCGCCATAACTCCATAATTGCACATTCGATCCATTGGCAGTCCCCATCTCAGCTACATCCAAACCTGTATTACTATTGACGTTAATAACCTTATACAATCCTCCGCCAACATCTGTGATTATCCACTGCTGAGCACCCGTTCCGTTATCGTCCCAGATCTGTACATTTGTGCCGTTTGCAGTGCCTGCAGCAGCTGCGTCCAATGCTTTACCGCTGCCTACGTTAACCATTTTGTAGGTTTTACCAGAAACGATACCATCACTTGGAGGCGTTGCTGACTTTATCTGCTCTCTGACAAATTTACCGGATGCCGTTAACTGCGCGTCAGACCATCCACCATAAGGGCTTGCGCCAGGCGTCAATGCAGCGGAGGCTTCCGTCTTATCACATAACGACCAGTTGGTCCAACTCAGTTTTCTGTCTTTCATAAAATCCGTCCATACTTTAGATTCGGCAAGGAAAGGACCACCATCTCCGGAAGCGTCACTCGTTCCCCACTCTGTGATGAATACGGCCACACCTTTGCTCCTTGCATAATCAATACGATCTCTCAGCAATGAACCGTGAGTCCCGGCATAGAAATGTGTTGTATACATAATGTTGCTTTGGGCGATAGGGTTATTGGCGGCATCATGCACATCCTGGCTCCATGTTCCGGTTCCTACGATAATGATTCCATTCGTATCAATGGATCGGATAACCGGGATCATTTCCTCTGCATATGGCTTAATGTGGCCGTTCCACGTAGCATACCCATTAGGCTCATTGGCGATTTCATAGATCACATTCGGATAATCCTTATACAAATTGGCCATTTCTGCAAAAAAACCTTTTGCCTGTTCTTTATAAATATTCGGATCCTTTTCACCCAGCACATGCCAATCGATAATCACATAGATTCCCAGATCAATCGCAGCCTGTACAGCTTCTTTCACCTTGTTTTTTTGCGAAGGATCATTGATATAGCCGCCATCTTGCGTATACATAGCTGGCCGGAATAAAGTTATTCCCCAATTGTCTCTCATCCATTTCATGCTATCATAATTCACGTACTGCCCAAACCATTGCAAACCATGGGAACTCATCCCCTTTAATTGGATCGCTTCTCCCGCCTGATTCACTAATTGGTTCCCAGAAACTCGCAATTGGCCATTTTGGGCTACGACCGAATTAGCTTCGGCATTCACCTTTTGCGGGGGGACGAAAGATACAGTCATGAAGGTGATAATTAATGCACAAAAAACCGCAATCATTTTTTTGAACATATAAAGCTACCTCCTTAAATGGTTTGCTGTACTTTCCCGTGCTCTATTTTCCGAAAAGATCCATCCCCCTTCACAAAGTTTGCAAATCTATGGGGTATGTCTTGGTGTTTCATTAACAATGTAAAAGGGTGAAAGGAATGGCTTGAGGGATGGTAGTTATCTAATCGTTAGGGTGTAGTCGATAGGCATTATGAGGTGCATTAGCATATGGAGGCGGTTAGATCATCAGATCTAAGAAGAATTATCGTTCTAGCATAGCAGATATGATTAAGACACATAACATATGGGGGTTTCTTATGAAATCCCTATGCTCAGAAAACGCTTACATATTCTGTTATATTATACAATCATCAATCGGTTTTTAATACCAAACGACATCAAATTTCCATAAAAAAAGTGAAGCGCTGTTTCATTCAGCACCTCACTTTTACTATGATGAAATTCAAGCAACACGCTCATATCTTGACGACTTTATTTCCGCCAAAAGCTTGAACAGTCTGCCTTATCCAAAATATTAAACTCGATCATCTTCTCAAGTAATGAGAAATCAACCGGACTCTCCCAACGGATACGTACCAACTGCTTGGTATGATCATAGCCAGCCTGCACAATTTCAGCAGAAAAATGATTAATCCCTGCGATTTCAGGGGCAACAGCCATATGATGTTTGGCTACGCTAAAGCCAATAATGTATGTGCCATGATCGGTGAACATAGGCTGGTTCCAGCCAATCTTCGGCATTAGGTTTGGAAATTTCTTGATTACCCAAGCCAAAACCTCTTCCACTCGGTCCCGATGTTCCGGGTTATCAATTTGCGCTAAATATTCTGCAAAAACTTCCATGTCATGCCCCCTAAAATAAAAATTTATTTAATGCATTAGCAATTATCCGTTTTTGATTTTTTGTAGGCTAAGGGTGTCATATTCATCTCCTTTCTGAATCTTTCTATAAAATAGCTGGTGCTGTTGAATCCAACCTTATAGGCAACTTCTGTAACATTAGATTCTGCTTGTTGCAGTAAGACTAAGCTTTTTTGTATTCGATAATCCATAACATAATTCAACGGAGTTATCTTTAACATTCGTTTAAAATATCGGCAGCATTCAGAACGACTCAGTTGGCCTGCTCTTGCAATATCATCTAAAGTGATTTTTTCAGCGTAATGCAAGTATATCCAACTCAACATTTGCTTCATCCGATGGCTCTTTACCATTTCCATCTGGTCGTACTCTAATTGAAAGCCATTGATGATTAAGTTTTTCCAAATTAGTGCCAGGTGCATGGTAATATCAATTTCAAAGCAGGGGGATTTTTGTTGAATCCATTGATTTATTTTCACAATGGCATCTAATATATTTTTCCCCCAAGGCTTATCAGCATCTATAAATAAATAGGGTAAATTAGTCGCTTGAATATAAGGAGTTACATAGGTTGTATACAGCTCTTGTGATAAAACGAAATGAGGAGAAACATTTAAACAGATATAGACACAACCCGATTTTTTCTTTTCTTCGGCCATGTGTAGGCAGCCACTATTTATAAATACCCCATTACCTTGTGGTACTACTAATTTATCTTCATTTATTTGAAAGATTGCTTCCCCTTTTATAACCAGAACAAACTGAATTTCATCATGCCAATGAAGCGGTATATATCCATTTATATTTTGATTAATCGTTGTTTCGTAACATGCAACCGGTAGTACGACCGTTCGATGCTCAGTAAGCTCTTTTAAGCTTTGATCAATCATGAAATTTTTAATTTGCAAATGACCACAACCTCAATATATTTATACTTTAACATCCAATATAGATATAATAAAAAAGATTTTTCACCTATTATAACACTATTATTATATTATAAGGTGGGGAATCATCATGGATAGATCAGCCAGAAGAACAGGATTGTTTCTTGTTATAACAGGGGCTATATTTTGGGGGATTAGTGGTACCGTTTCAAAAAAACTCTTTCAGCAATTCACAATCGATGTAAATTGGCTTGTAGCAACACGTTTGCTCATAGCTGGTGCTTTACTCTTAACCGTTCAGTTTTTCATAAAAGACCGTTCACAACTATTCAGTGTATGGAAAAATAGAAAGACAGCTTGCCAACTCCTTGTCTTCGGTTTGGTTGGTATGCTCTCCGTTCAATACACGTACATGGCATCGATCAAATCCGGTAATGCTGCTGTTGCAACACTATTACAGTGTTTAGCCCCTATAATGATTATCATCTATTTAATTCTTCGCAAACACATTGTCTTAACACGAAATGATTTGGTAACTATTTGCCTTGCTTTAGTTGGTTGTTTCTTCTTACTAACAAACGGCTCGATCTCTCAACTATCCGTGCCAAAAATCTCAATAGTTTGGGGGCTTTTATCAGGAATATCCCTAGCTTTTTATACCCTATACGCAATTCCTCTCTTGAAGCAATACGATTCCCTCGTCATTGTCGGTTGGGCTATGATAATCGGTGGTTTCGGATTAAGCCTTATCCATCCACCTTGGCAGTCAGACTTTAAAAACTGGACGCTAGAAACCTATTTATACTTAATCTTCGTTATTCTATTCGGCACAATGATAGCATTCTGGTTCTATATAGAAAGTTTAAAGAGCCTTTCAGCAAAAGAAACAAGCCTTCTAGGTAGTTTGGAACCACTAGCTGCTATATTAACAACTGTATTTTGGTTAAAAGAGCCTTTTGGCTTTTTCCAATGGATTGGTACAGCATGTATCATCGGACTGATTTTGTTAATGACATTGAATAAGAAGTCTACTTCAAATAATCTATGATTTTAAATATGAGGAATTCACCATCAGGTCTCCCAGAACAGACGGTTGCCCGAGGCGAGCTGTGCGGTGACCGGCCACACTGAATCGTTGAAAATTCGTGAAGATTCTGCAATACTATCTATAAAATTATGAATTACGGGGGATTCGATTATGGAAACCGTTGCGCCTAAAAGATATGACACACTGGTCGGCGCGCCGGCCGCCATCGCGGCGGGTTATCACCATACCGTCGGGCTTAAATCAGACGGCACTGTGACGGCTGTGGGTGATAATAAATATGGCCAATGTGAGTTAAGCGGCTGGTGCGGCATCCAAGTACCCGCAATCGGATTTATTTAATGGATTATCGTTAGGTACTCAGTCTACAACTTTATTTTCCTAGTCTACTGTATTTTCTCCGAACACCTATTTTCTCTTTGTAAGCATAAAAAAGTCGCTCAAATGAGTAATTACAATCTATT
Organism: Paenibacillus paludis; assembly: GCF_042610515.1. Lineage (NCBI taxonomy): Bacteria > Bacillati > Bacillota > Bacilli > Caryophanales > Paenibacillaceae > Paenibacillus > Paenibacillus paludis. Next base: position 17,222 of record NZ_JBGJZP010000027.1, on the reverse strand, counting down.
TTTTCAAGACACAAACCTTATTGTTAAGTTACTCACATAAATGACAATTAATAACTTTAATGTAATACTACAACTGAATAAAGAAAATAAAGTTGTAGACTGGTCGTGGGATCGAACAGTGTTATAATGCCAAAGTTTTATAAATAGAAAAGCCACATTAAGTATTTAACTCTAATGTGGCTTTCAGACACGATCACGAACCCTCACTGGCTTAAGGGGCTTAGCCCCAGGTCCGACGGACTTAGCCAGTGCAGGGTTATCTGCTGAGTTCACTTGCCCGAAAAATCTCTTACAGACCAAGGGCCGTATGGGCTGCAGCGTGAATACCTTGTTAGATGATGTATCTGCCTTCTTGAACTACAGGCATAAGGTCTATATGGTGTTATAATAAATGTTCTTCATGTATTTTTGATCCCCATAACGAATCTCTTTTGGATACTCTTCGCTGTTGATCTCTAACTTCAGTAAATCATCATTACTCTCTTTTATTTTACTTTTAATCTCTGCCCTTGAGTGTATATTATTAAGTATATTCCTTACCCGCTTATCGTTATCATGTTTAATTTCACAGCGGACTCCTAATTTCACCATGTTATGCTGATCAGTAAAGTCATTAAACAAATCTATTAATATAAAACTATCCCTATCGTCTTTCGTAAAAAATACAAAAACATCTCCCTTTCCTGCTCTGCTAGGTCCTTCGCCATATGATAAATACTGGTCACATAATTCCATGAAATTAAATCTTATATTTAATTGTCTCATTAATTCTTCTAAACTAAATACCTCAAACGTGTCATCTATCAAATCAAAAAACGGTAGATAAAAAGAAAATTCAATATATCTTTTCATTCTTAATTCCTTTCATTATTTAATAAAGCCTGCCGGACCGAGGGGTGAATGCCCGAAGCGTGAACATGGTGTTATGCGATGGTGCCGGCTTCTTTGAGATACATTCAAGATTTTCTTTTGTATAAATATGTAAGATTATTTAAATGGTCATATTCAATTGTTATATCTTCATATCCCTCAATCTTTTCCAATTTAATTGGTACAACTAGTCTTTCGTAGTTATTTTTGTTGTTGATTACCATAAAATACGCCATTAATATTCCTTTTATCATGTTTTCGTGCATTGGTTCTCTAACTAATAATTCAGAAATAAAAACATCTTTATCACTATCTCCACAATTCAGGGCAACATGATAGTCCCAAAAAGGAATTGTACTTTTGCTTCCTGCAGAACAAACAATAGGATACTTTGCACTAATAAAATTGAAAACGATTGAATTAACCTCGTCGATTGTTAGATTCTTTGGTTTTTTTATTGAATGGGTTTCATCGTTGTGAATTATTATGCAATAAGGGATTTTTGAAATATGATCTTTAAACTTTGTAACTAGTCCTTCCCTAAGATATATCGGGCCTATCAAGAGGATTCCTCCTTAATAAGATTTACAGCACTTTCGCATAACGTCTTATTTACGAACTTCGTAAATAACTCTATGTAGAGTATTCGCGAAATTATTGAGCTATCCTGCCCGTTCGTTTAATCCCCTCGACGGTCTAATACTTTATTTTCTCAGTCTAAAATATTATTTTCTCCTTACACTTCCATTTACAAAAAAAGAGCCACCCTGGGATTTTAGGACGGCTCTTGATATCTGTGTTGCTTTTCCACTTATTCTGATGGTGATAAAAATCCGTGAAACTAATTTAATTAACTGAACTTTCGCAGACCAGCTTGTTTTCTTTGATAAACGCTCAAAGCTGCTCTTTTATCCAGACTCTAAATTCAGTCAAATCCAGCAATGCATGTTGCCTCAGCTACATCGAAGCTTGTTTGCCAATTAAGTGCTGCGAAGTTCCTTTCAACTATGTATTCTTCTGCTTGGCAACTTGCATACCGCCGATGATAAGCATGATAATCCCAATTACTGCTAGAATAATCCGAACTAAGAATGGACTCAATGAAAACACAGTTTCACCTTGCCAGTACAATCCGAACAACCTTTCATTCAGCCCCACAATCGCCAATAATGGCTTAAAAAACAAACTCAGCGCTAATAATACTATCCCGCAAATAATATTGCTATTCATTGATTCAAAACCCCTTTTCCAATTAAGATAAATGAAGATTATTTCACAATAATACTTACCCTTGCATCAACTCTCCCCGTTTACGCACAATTCTGGCAGCATCAGCACTTTTTTGATCTACCACAATTGTTTCTATGTTCATTCACGTCCTTACCTTTTCATTCATCAACGTAGACTTCCCAGCCCCATTAGGTCCTAGCAACCCAAACATCTCACCGATCCTGAGTTTAGTCAGAAAAAAGTCGCGTCACGGTGCACCTGTGGAAGTTAATTTTTCAGCAATGGTCTATTCTCTTGTTGCTCGAATTATTGAACGCATCCCGACGGGGATTTGCTTAGTTGCCGCACAATATATTGCCAAAGCAAGTTCAACAATCCAAGCGATGATTAATAGTAAAGCTCCCATAAGACTGCTCCTCCTCCAGTTATTCTAATGAACTCATCATAAAAAACTGCGAAAAGGATGTATATAGAAAAACGACAAGCTGCATCCACGAACCAATAAGATGCAAAAAAGCAGTAAGCATAGAGCTTCCGCCTTCTCTTACAGAGCCTTAGGACAATAGACGAACTATGGCATAAACCACTGCAATTTCGATTGCAAGAGTGAGTGCGCCGGATACACTACTTACAGCACCAATTAAGCTGCCAAGAGAAATCAAAAGGATCTCTAAGGTGAAGAAATCTTCTCACTTATTCCAAAAGGAGCATACAAAATAATTCCCATTTGGCATGATTTAAAGGTACTTAGCAGTCGGAATAAGGAGTCAGTATATTCTTGGAGGCTTGCTTTCTTCTGGGGATTTAAATGACAGAAAAGCTGCAATTCCATTATTGAAAGGGATCACTTCACAGTATCCAAACTACACATTTAAGTATGCAACTTTGGATGCAGGTTATGACTACGAAGCAATTTACCAAGAAGTGCGTAAAACTAAAGCACTTGCTATTATTGCATATAACCGATAGCGAGAAGCTGAATTACTTTAGCTTGTGACCGCATAAACAAACAAGCTCAGTTTAATGCAGCATAAAATTCAAAAAATGAAGTTGATGAGATTGGAGTAGTCTATTGCTCTTTAAGGCAATGCATTATGAAATTGATTCATCTATGTATTCTTTATATTTGAAATTTTTAATCCCTATGAACTCGACCCTTTCTTATAATTTAGTGATCTTTCATTGATTAAGAACAAATTGAATGATGGGAGCTTATTTCCGAAATCCCTCGGGCAGACCGAGGGACGATAACCCCAATGCTTGAATATGGTGTTATCTGATGGATACGCCATCTAGGAAACACTAACATTTCTTTTACGTAATTTCTTAAATACCGAATATTCCTTATTGGACTTAATAAAACTTAATATCTTTTCGGCACATTCTGTTGGATTCATCTCTTCCGTATTTACTTCGAGGTCATATTCATCAAAGCAATATACTTGGGTAAACTGTGAATCTGCTAGTCCAATCGGTCTATCTCCTCTTGTTTGCTCTCTTCTTATGAGTTCTTCTTTCGAGCATATTACACCTGTAAATAACGTAGGCTGATCGAAAAATTGATCAAGAAACTCATTAAACCTCTTTTCAGTGTTGATTATGGTATCTGCTATTACATTAAAACCCAATTCTAATAACAATTTAATTGTCGAATGGTACACAGTGAATATAGAATCATCAACTATTTGAGAGACAACTTGATGATCTATTGCTTTTGGAGGTTCATCTGGAAATTTATTGTTAATAAAATCATTGTAATTATTAAAAAAATCATCAATTGATAAATGATAAAAAAGAATCTCTTTCTGATTTATCAGTTCAGTCGATATGGAGGTCTTTCCGGAACTTGAAGTTCCATTTAAAAAAACTAATATCCCTTGCTTCAATTTAATCATCCCTTCAAAAAATAATTATTTCGTATCTTTCAGAAAACGTTATATTCACAAAGTTCATAGAATTATCCAACTCATAAAATATTCGAGAAATGATTGAACTATCCTGCCCGTTAATGAAGCGCCCGCCAGTCTAATACTTTATTTTATTTGGACACTGACTACAATCCCTTCTAAAAAAAACAGCCCCGATGACCTAAAAAAGCATCATCGGGACTGTTGTAGAAGTTCCACACATTTTTTACTGGTTCCATAGTTTTTTAACTAGTTCTATACTTTCTTTACTGGTTCCCTACTTTCTTATCACCAGACAAAGAATTCGTATCAAAACCTCTACTACTCCACCGTAACGCTCTTCGCCAGGTTACGTGGTTTATCCACATCGTGGCCCAGGGCCAGCGAAGCATAGTAAGCCAGCAATTGCAGCGTTACTACGGACAAAGCAGATGTCAGCAGCGGCAGGGTCTTAGGAATCACGAATGCCTGATCTACCGATCTCAGCAGGTCGGTTACATGCTCTTCATGAGTGATTGCCAGCACGTCTGCGCCGCGGGCTTTCACTTCTTTGATGTTGCTGACTGTTTTCTCCAGAACGGATTCCTGGGTGGCCAAGGCAATGACTGGAACGCCTTCTTCGATCAGTGCCAGGGTACCATGCTTCAGTTCACCCGCAGCATAAGCTTCGGAGTGAATGTAGGAGATTTCTTTCAGCTTCAGCGAGCCTTCCTGAGCTACCGCATAGTCTACACCGCGGCCGATGAAGAACAGGTGTTTGTGCTCGGAGATTTGCTCAGCATAGGTTTTAATTGCTTCTTTCTGTGCCAGAATTTCTTCCACTTGCTCAGGCAGTGACTGCATAGCGGCGAGAATCTCGGCAACCTGTGCTTCGCTTTGTGTTTCGCGTACTTCAGCCAGATACAGACCAAGCAAAGTGAACGCGATAATCTGCGAAGTATATGCCTTAGTGGACGCTACAGCGATTTCCGGTCCAGCCAGTGTCACAAGCACGTCATTGGCTTCACGGGCGATGGAGCTGCCCACTACGTTGGTGATTGCCAGTACATGCGCACCGTTTGCTTGACCTTCACGCAAAGCAGCCAGTGTATCAGCAGTCTCACCGGATTGGCTGACTACGATGACCAGTGTTTCCGGTGTTACGATTGGTGAACGGTAACGGTATTCCGATGCGATATCATTCTCTACCGGGATACGCACCAGGGATTCAATCAGGCTGCGTCCAACCAGACCCGCATTGTAGGCTGTACCGCAAGCCACGATCTGGATGTTGCGGATATTCTTGATTTGCTCAACGGTCAAGTTTAGCTCCGGCAGAATAACCTTGTTGCCTTCGGCATTCATGCGGCCGCGCATAGTGTCGCGGTAAGCCTTAGGCTGCTCGTGAATTTCTTTCAGCATGAAATGCTCATACCCGCCTTTTTCTGCGGTAACTGCATCCCAATCGACAGTAATCATTTCCCGAGAAATAAAGTTGCCTTCAATCGTCATCAGTTCGACAGCATCCCGTGTCAATACAGCCATTTCGCCGTCGTTCAAAATATATACGTTGCGGGTGTATTCCAGCAGTGCTGGAATATCAGACCCGATAAAGTTTTCGCCTTCGCCAAGGCCGATAATCAGCGGGCTGGCTTGACGCACAGCTACCAATTTATCCGGCTCATATTCAGTCAGAACACCCAGTGCAAACGCACCGCGCATGAAAGTGATCGCTTTTTGAACAGCTTTTACGATATCTCCTTCATATTCACGGGCGATCAGGTGAGAAATAACCTCTGTATCTGTTTCGGAAGTGAAGTGGCATCCGCCGGCAATCAGCTCTTCTTTAAGGTCCAGGTAGTTTTCGACAATCCCGTTGTGAACTACCGAGAACTTCTGGCTTTCATCGGTGTGAGGATGGGAGTTCTCATCAGAAGGTTTACCATGAGTCGCCCAGCGGGTGTGCCCGATTCCGGCACTTCCTGTCAGCGGAGTGGTTTCAAGTCTCGACTCCAGGTTTGCCATACGGCCCTGAGCCTTCACGACCTGCAGTCCTTCCTTGGTAAATACGGCAATACCTGCCGAATCATAACCACGGTACTCCAGCTTCTTCAATCCTTCAACCAAGATCCCCTGCGAATTCTGATTACCAATATATCCTACAATACCACACATTATATTTTCCTCCGTCCATTTTATCGTAATGTGGGCGGCATAAGGAAAGAAACGTGCCGTGCGGCATGTTACTTGAGAAAAAGCAAATATTCTGTTGTAGTCATAAGTCCAACAAAATAAACCTGTCACCTGCTAGGTGTTCATGAAATGCACAGTCTTCTCCTCTGCCGCAGCAGACCTCTGTTTACTTTCCAGATCGCACATACCCATGAAATAACATTTCTAATTTGCACCCATAGTCGCGTTGTAAGAGTGGTCGCCCGCTCATTTTCCGCTTCCATTTACGGCTCTGGTGCATCACCGGGAGGTCCCCGCCGAACATTTCGAACGCCTCCACCTCGTCAGCTTACATCTGCCGTGATCCGTTCAAGCCTTGCCCTGATTGGCAACTTGCAGGCTTTCCCTTCTCCCCCGCGCAAGATCAAGCTCTGGCGCTTGCTATTGCAGTAACCTTACTATCCCCGCTTTCCTTCTGGAATGACACTTAATCATTATATGCACCTTACATCACTTTGGCAATGCTATAACTCGTGAAACCTTTTGGAACGCTTCAACAAACTGGATATATTGATCAGGAAGCCGGTGAATAAATCTGTCGATTACATCCACCAGCTGCCAGTAGAAATAATAAATTAGACCAATTCGCGCTGTACTACATCAACAATCTGACCGACAAAAAGATCCAGTTCAGCCTTATCCGGTCCTTCCGCCATTACACGGATCAGCGGTTCGGTTCCGGAAGGACGTACCAGCACACGGCCATTATCGCCAAGCTTGCCTTCTACCTCATTAATCGCCGCTTCAATTGCCGGATTGTTAGGGTAGTTGGTCTTATCCTGCACACGTACATTCACAAGCACCTGCGGATATTTGGTCATCATTGATTTCAGCGCACTCAGCTTCTTCCCTGAGGCCTTCATCGTATCCACCAGCTGAATCGCCGTGAGAATGCCGTCTCCGGTTGTATTATAATCGAGGAAAATGACATGCCCGGACTGCTCTCCGCCCAGGTTGTATCCTCCGCGGCGCATTTCTTCCATCACGTAACGGTCGCCGACAGCTGTCTTGGCTGTGTTGAGCGATAATTTCTCAGTCGCTTTGTAGAAACCGATGTTACTCATTACTGTAGAGACAATAGTTCCATCCTTCAGCTTACCTGCACGGTTCATGGCATCTCCACAGATGCAAAGGATAAAGTCACCGTCAACCTCGTCGCCCTTCTCGTCGATGGCAATCAGGCGGTCGGCATCGCCGTCAAAGGCAAGTCCTAAATCCGCACCTTGGCGCAGTACTTCCTCACGCAAGGTTTCAGGGTGGGTGGAACCGAAGCCATCATTAATGTTCAGCCCGTCAGGCTCTGCTCCAATGGCAATGACCTCGGCGCCAAGCTCTCTGAATAGCCGCGGGGCCAGCTCATACGCTGCACCGTGAGCGCAATCAAGCACCACTTTGATTCCTTTGAAGCTTTGGGAAATGGTTGTCTTCAAATATTCCAGATAAAGATATTTAGCATCGTTATCTACCGTAACTGTACCTAAGCCAGATCCAACAGGACGGGGCAGCTCATCCTTCTCCGCATCCATCAGTTCTTCAATCCGCAGTTCCGTCTCGTCAGTCAGCTTGAAGCCGTCTCCGCCAAAAAATTTAATGCCATTATCCTCCACCGGATTATGTGACGCAGAGATCATGACGCCCGCATCGGCCTTAAGCAATCTTGTAATATATGCAACAGCAGGTGTACTCACTACACCCAGACGTATAACATGGGCCCCAATGGACAACAGGCCGGCTACAAGCGCCGATTCCAGCAATGGACCGGAAATCCGTGTATCCATCCCTATGACTACCTTAGGCTTCTCTACGTTACCCGCAAGCACATACCCTCCGCAGCGGCCAATACTGTAGGCCATTTCTGCTGTTAATTCCCGGTTTGCAACTCCGCGTACACCATCTGTTCCGAAATACTTACCCATCTTTATTTCTCCTTTGATTACGCTGGTTCAGCTTAATGAATTATTGTATGAAAGTTTAATTATTCCGTGTACCAAAATACATCTAAATAGACGTATTCCAGTTTATAAAGTTACGTTCCGCCTGTGCTTCCGGCATTATTGCTATTCCCGTTGCCAGTGGGGATACTGCTGCTTTCTGCCGTACTCTCAGTCGGGGACGGTGTGGGCGTGGCTGCACTATCGCCGTTGTGAGAGGGGGAGGGCTCGGCAGTAATTTCTTCACCGGCAGCGGGCTCAGAACTCGGCTCAGGAGTGACTGCCGACTCGGTAGCTGGCGCCTCCGTACTTTCTGGCGTTGAAGGTACTTGCAGATCCACTGTTGCTGTAAGCGGCTGAGCGGAATTCACCAGCGAGATGAACCTTGGCAGTGAGACCTGAAGGGTTATCTGATGAACACCGGCGGCATAACCGCCGACATCCGCGACCACACTGATATTGTCCTGATCCAGTTGATCCAGCAGGGTAGGTGCCCCGGATACAGTCAGTGACACAGTTTTGCTGGACGGATCCGTCATCAGGGCTGTAAGTCCGTTGGCCACCCCTTGCAGCTTAATGGGAACCGCCTCAATCGTCCGCTGGGCAATTTCTGCGGTCGTCACCGACACCTTCACCGTTCCCGGATCGACCTTCGTGGCTCCCTCAGGAGGCTTAAGCTCCAGTGGCAGCTGCTGTGTACCCGCAGAAGTGATAGAACTTAAATCCAGGGTCGCCTCATAGGAGGACAGCCCTGCCAGCACCTCCTTGTTCCCAAACACATTCACCGCATCGACCTCAGGAGTTACCCTGGATACGACGAGGGAGCCGGGAAGCTGACCGCTGAAGCTAATATCCAGCGGCAAGCTTTTGAAAGGCAGGGTGATCGGCAGCTCCACAGATACGGAAGCAGGCTCGATCACTGCATCTTCTATTTCCTTGCCGCTGCTGTCATAGGCATACAACTTTAGTTTCTTCTCTTTGAAGGTTTCACTTTCGCCATCCAGCTCGATGATCCCCTGCACCTTAGCCACCCTGCTCAGCTCGCTGTCAGCCAGCGTAACCTCAGCCGTCTCCGGCTGAATCACCGGGGTGCCGACCTGATAACCCGCCGCCGGCTCGCCCTTCGTACTTATTGTGACCGGAAATGACTTTGTAGTCCGCAGTTCCACATGCACATTCACTTGTTTAGGCTCCATGGATTCATACATCACCCCGCTGGGCAGCGAATAGTTTAGCGGCAGCGTTGTATCCCCCGGCTGTAATCCGCTTAAATCCACCGAAACCTTATAGGCATCCGACAACTTAAAGTTAAGGTCGGATCTTTTGCCCCGAACCTCCAGCCTTACGCTGTCAACGTCCATGGTGTAGATATACTTTTCGTCATCAAATCCGCTTCTCGCTATCTTAACATTCTCAATGATTTTCGATTCAGTATTAACTGTAGTCTGGTTCGTAGGCTCCGTATCCACATGTACAATGGTCCATAAAATCACACCGAAGACAAGCGCAAGAATTTTGTTGAAGTTATTGTTCTTCATCCACTTATCCATTGCTCTTGCCCCCTCTCCGTTTCCAGAAAGCAGAACTTTTCTCCTTCAGCGGGGAAGTCGCACTAAGCTCCTGGTGCAGCTTCGAGATGAGCGATTCTTCCTTAATGTCCCTTACAATTTGCCCGTTAATCGCCAGCGAAATTTGCCCGGTCTCTTCGGAGACCACAACAGACACAGAATCCGCGACTTCGCTGATCCCAATGGCTGCCCGGTGACGTGTCCCCAGCTCCTTGCTGATGAACGGATTCTCCGACAACGGCAAATAACAGGCTGCTGCGGCGATTTGACCATCCTGCATAATCAGCGCACCGTCATGCAGCGGGGTGTTGGGAATGAAAATATTGATCAGCAGCTCAGAGCTGACAACAGAACGCATCGGAATGCCGGATTCAGTAAATTCATTAAGTCCAGTCGCCCTTTCGAAGACAATTAAGGCCCCTATCTTTCGCTGGGATAAATAATTCATGGCTTTAATGACTTCACCGATTAATTTACTGACTTCCTCATCATTCTCCGAGGTTCGTCCAAAAAATTTCCCCCGTCCAAGCTGCTCCAGTCCCCTTCGCAGTTCAGGCTGAAAGATAATAAAGATCGCAAAGATCCCAAAGGTATAAATCTGATTCATCAGCCATTTCAGGGTATACAAATCCAGCAGGGTGCTCAGCGCCCAAATAATAACCAGCACCAATATCCCCTTCAGGAGTTGAACCGCCCGCGTTCCGCGAACCATATTGAGCACTTTATAAATAATATAACTGACAATCAGAATATCGATTATATCTTTAATGGACTCTTTCCATGTAAGGTCAGTAAAATAACTCATTGCCTAAAACCCCCGTCATTTCATATTAGCTGGGTTTATGTAAAATGTCTGTAAGTTCTGTATCAATATCTAGGTTATAACGTTCACGCTCAGGTTGCAAGTTTAGGTCGTTGGGGTTTTATGTTTCAGACGTTTAAAGACAACAAAAAAGCGCCATCTTTCCGGAAAAAGAGGCGCAAATGAGTTTTCTGCTAAAAGCAACCATATCTAATTAACGGTAGGCAACTTCAGAGAACATGTTCGTCACTTTATACCAGAGCCAACTTACCGCTTGGTCTATGCTTTTGACTTGCCCGGAAATATGAGCGGTTGAAGCCTTGTACAGAGTGCCGTCGATCACAGTCACATTGCCGTTGACTTCCCCATATACTTGAGTTTTACCGTTCTCCACCGTAAGATCGCCGGAAATGATTTTGCCGGAAGGTACGATAACCGTATCTCCTTTGATGACAACCTGATCGAGGTCGCTTCCTCTGACTACAAGCTGTCTATCCTGATTCCAAAAAGTAACGGAGCTCATCAACATCACAAAAATAAACAAGGACGCCGCAGTAAGCGCGGGATGTCGCTTGATCCAGGTGATGAAGGCTCTTTCCTTCTTGGATTTCGGTAATGAATTCATAATCCGGCCTACAAGATCCTCCGAGGCAACAGGGTTCTGGTGCATCAGCGAGAACATCAGCATATCGGTCTGTTCCAATTCTTTGAACTTCGCACGGCAATCCGGACAGGATAGAAGATGCTCCTTCAATTCCCTCTGCTGCAGTTCGGGCAAGTCGTCATCCAGGTAGTCGTGCATCATAGAGACGGCCAGTTTGCATTCCATAGGAGCCAATCCTTTCATGAGTGCTATTTAATTATTTCAAAACAAAGAGACAGGGCGCATAAGACTTGCTTAACTTACATACGTCGCTCCCTGAAGGACGTTTCATAAAAATAAATCTATTTTTACATTTTAGGGCCTAATTTTTTACGTAAAAATTCACGTCCGCGGTGAACCCGTGTCTTGATCGTCGTTACGGGCATATCCAGCACGTCACTGATCTCCTGAAGCGACAAATCCTGCAAATAACGCAAAATCATCACGGACCTGTATTTGACGGGCAAACTGTCGATAGCCTCATAAATCAGCGACTGTGTCTCAGAGAGCAAAAGCTCTGTCTCTGGTGTTACATTGTCGCTGGGAATCATCGAATAGCCGTCAATACCTTCCTGATCGTTCATCTCGGCATCCAGCGAATACGTTGGTTTGCGCTTGCGCAGCCTATCAATGCAGAGGTTCGTGCCAATCCGGTAAATCCAGGTTGAGAACTTCTGCTTATCATCATAACGGTCCAAATTTCGATACACACGCAAAAAAGTCTCCTGAACGATATCCTCCGCTTCATGGCGGTTGTTCAGCATCCGGTAAGCCAGATGATATATCTTGTCTTTATATAGTTCCACAAGCTCGGCAAATGCCCTTTGGTCGCCTTTCAAGGCGAGCTTTGTCAATCTGCCTTCCAAATTCTCCACCTGTTAACTCCCCCAGACTTGCCGCCCTTGGTATTTCATCTCTTGAATGTCCACGGTACAAGCATTTAAATCGTAATTCATGTTCCGGCAAAAATCAAGGATTGTATTGTTACCTATAGGTATATTGGGCAAAATCCACGCATTGCTTAGACGGTGATTAATCGCAGCTGCGGGAAACATTTGGACTTCTAGTCGCTGTTATTGTCAGATTCCCTGATTTGAACCGCTGGCAGCGGTAGGAATCCGACAATAAAGGCGAACGCTACCGCTCCTCCAGTTGCAAATTTCCTCTTCGCTGCTCCATCACCGGTATTGGAATGCCATGTAATTCAGCCCAAATTACATTTCAGCAACAAAGGCTGAGAGGCATGGGGCTGGAGCAGCTTCAGCTAATGTAAAGGGAACAAGATCTGGTTCTCTTGCCTGGCCCTTAAGGCCGGCTACATAGAAAACACAAAAACCCGTCCGGCCTCCATACCAGAGGTGGACGGGTTTGAAGGAAGCGGCTTTGCCGGCTTCGAAAAATCAACGACTAAGAGAGTGACATCATGAATATTAACTACAGTAGATCAACTTCAAAGATCTACTTCTTGAAGATCAAATATTGCAAACCATCAAGTCAGATCAGAGTATCAGCCCGTGTTCCGCAGACCGGCGGCAATACCATTGATCGTGAGCAGCACCTCACGCAGCAGTTCGGCGTCATCGCCTTCAACCTCGCGAAGAGCTCTCAGCTCGGACAACAACTGCACCTGCAGGTAGCTGAGTGGATCAACGTATGGATTGCGCAGCCGGATAGATTCCTGAATCACAGGAACGTTATCCAAAATATCCTGCTGGCCGGTAATTTTGAGAATGAGTTCTGAGGTCAGCTTGAATTCGGCTTCGATCTGGCCGAATATCCGCTGACGCGCTTCCTCATTCTTACCCATGCTTGCGTATTCCTTGGCGATAATCAGATCGGCCTTGGCAATAGCCATTTGCAGGGTGTCAATGAGCGTAGTAAAGAAGGAGAAGTTCTCATACATATGCTGCATGATCTTCAGGTTCTCTTCCTTATCCTCATAGAAGCTCTGCAGCCCTGTTCCAGCGGCGTACCAGGCCGGGAGCAGATAACGGCTCTGCGTCCACGCAAATACCCATGGAATGGCGCGCAGATCCTCAAAACGGTCACTATTCTTACGCTTCGAAGGACGGGAACCGATATTGAGTTCTCCAACCTCGGGCAGCGGTGTTGATTCTTTGAAATAAGCAAAGAAATCCGGATCACGGAAGATCAGATCCTGATATTTATTAAGCGAGACTTCGGAAATCCGGGCCACAATCTCTTCCCACTTGCTTTCGTACAGATCAGCCTCAGGCATTCTGGCATTAATAGCTGCCGTCACAAGCGCCGAGGTTGCCTGCTCCAAGCTGCGGTAAGCAATACCTTGCATCGAATACCGGGAAGAAATAACCTCTCCCTGTTCCGTAATCTTGATGCCACCGCCAATGGTTGAGGCCGGTTGAGCAAGAATACTGCGGTTCAGCGGCATCCCGCCGCGTCCGAGCGCACCACCACGTCCGTGGAAGAATTTCAGCTTAATCCCGAATTCCTCTGCAGTAGCCGTAATTTGCTTCAATGCAACGCGCAATTCCCAGTTCGCGGTAACTACCCCGCCGTCTTTGTTGCTGTCTGAATAGCCAAGCATAATTTCCTGCACATCGCTCATCGCACTAACAGCATCACGGTAGATCGGCATACTAAGCAGTGTACGCATAATTTGTGGCGCATCATGTAAATCATCAATGGTCTCAAACAGCGGGACTGCCTGCAGTGTACATACGACAGTTCCATCATTATCTTTGCGGAACAAGCCGACTTCCTTCGCGAACACCATAACCTCTAAGATGTCGCTCGCTGCTTCAGCCATACTGATCAGATAACTGGTGATGCATTGCTTGCCGTATTCCTCCTGCGCAGTGAAGATTGTACGGTACACCGCAAGACATTCCTCTGTGCTCTCACTGTAAGTCTGATAAGGTGAAGTCAGCGGACGAGGATCATTCAGCAGATTCTCCAGAATTCGAATTTTTTCATTTTCCTCTAGTTTAGCGTAATCCTGCGTGATGTTCATTTTGGCCAAAATTTCTGTCATCGCATTTTCATGCTCCTGACTGTGCTGGCGAACATCCAGTGTAGCCGTGTGGAAGCCAAACAGCTCCACCTGGCGGATCAGCTTCTTAATGTAGGTATCCGCTACATAATCCGCATAGTGATGACGCAGACTGCGGTCTATCACGTTCAAATCATCTATAAATCGTTCTGGTGAGGAGTAGCGCTCAGGCGTACCCTTTTTCTCATCATCCAGCACGTTCTGTATCTTGGAGATCATGTAACTTAGTTTAATCCGGTACGGCTCGTTGTCATTGCGCCAGGCATCAACCCGGTTAAGATTGATAATGTTGCGGTCCTGTTCAATGGAATCCACCAGTTCCTGCGTCACCTCAACGATGCTTGTACTAAAACTCAGGTACTGCATGAGTTCGCGCATGATACGCTGATATTCCCGGATAGCCAGCTTGCGCTGCAAGCGCAGCGTCTGCAGCGTAACCGCAGCAGTCACTGAAGGGTTGCCATCGCGGTCCCCGCCGATCCATGAGCCAAAACGCAGATACGTCGGTACATGCCAGTTCTGGCCTGGATAGTATTTGCTCAGACATCGCTCAAGCTCTTGGTACACATCCGGCAATACTTGAAAAATCGTCTCATGGAAATAATACATTCCATTACGCACTTCATCGAGTACCGTAGGCTTGCGGTCACGCAGCTCATCGGTCTGCCACAACGTGATGACCTCGTTCAGCAGCTTCTCGCGTAACTGTTCGCGTTCCCGGAAGGTCAAGGTAGGATTATCCAATCCCATTACATCATCGGAAATCCGTTTATGAATATCAAGGATCGCCCGGCGCATAGCTTCCGTAGGGTGAGCCGTCATGACCAGCTCTAGTGAGAGGCCATTCATGATTTCATGGACATCCTCATGGGAGAAGTCACGCTCGCGTAGTTCCTGAATAGCGCTTTCTATGGACCCGGGCTGTACAGTCTCCCCGGCTGAACGTTCATAGTCGCGTTTTCGGCGAATGCGGTGATTCTGTTCGGCGATATTCACCAATTGAAAATAGATGGCGAATGCCCGTATCACCAGGTGGCGATTCTCCGGATCCAGTGAATTAATTAGCTCTTTAAATTCATTGTGCAGTTCAGGCAAAAACAATGAGCGCAGCGATTTACTGGTCTCGCGGATCTTCTCCACGATTTCCAGCAATTCGTTACCGCCTTGATGAACCAAGACTTCGCCCAGAATATTCCCCAGGAACCGTACGTCCCGCCGCAGCAGATTGTTGGAGTTGCTTTTGCTAACGGTAGTCGTAAGTTCGGTCATGCTGCTCCCCCCATCCTCTTCCGGATCAATGTTCTTAACATTGTCTATTTGAAGCTTTCCACATATCATACAATAAAACCGCCCGGAAATCTTCAACTTATTGCGCTGTAAAGCGTCGCAGTAATTACGATTATACACCAATTTGGCGTTTTATACAGTCATAAAATACTTATTATATTGGCTAACTAACAGGGTATTTATGTAAAGACAATGGCTGGCATAAATTTATATAATCTATTCATATAAAGGGCCATTAAAATTGGGGGTTTTCATTTCGTGGCATTATGAGGATTTCCTGACGCCCTAGCATTCTAATAACAAGACCCTGTTCAATCGAACAGAACGGCTTGGATTGCCTAACCTTCCAAATACCTAAACCTATCATAAAGCACGGTCAGAGAGCCTTGAGCGAGTTCTCCTGCCACATCAGGCGGATGTTAGGTCCTCCCCGTCCAAAGCGCGCATAAAACCCACTTGGGTTATGGAGAGCTTCATTATCACTCTATCATTCACTTAAGTAAACAAAAAACTCCTACCGGAGTAAGAGTTAAATGTCAGCTGATTAGCTGAGTATCGGGATGACACGATTTGAACATGCGACCCCCTGGTCCCAAACCAGGTGCTCTACCAAGCTGAGCTACATCCCGAAACTATGAAATTATGGAGCGGGTGATGGGAATCGAACCCACGCTATCAGCTTGGAAGGCTGAAGTTCTACCATTGAACTACACCCGCATAGGTGTACAATCGGGATGACACGATTTGAACATGCGACCCCCTGGTCCCACACCCGGTGCTCTACCAAGCTGAGCTACATCCCGTTAATATGAAAAATGGCGCGCCCTGAGAGATTCGAACTCCCGGCCTTTTGATTCGTAGTCAAACGCTCTATCCAGCTGAGCTAAGGGCGCAAAAATTATGGAGCGGACGACGGGAATCGAACCCGCGACCCTCGCCTTGGCAAGGCGATGCTCTACCGCTGAGCCACGTCCGCAAATAAGTGGTGCGCGTGAAGGGACTTGAACCCCCACGTCGTAAGACGCCAGATCCTAAGTCTGGTGCGTCTGCCATTCCGCCACACGCGCATAATACTAATAAAAGTGAGCCATGAAGGACTCGAACCTTCGACACCCTGATTAAAAGTCAGGTGCTCTACCAACTGAGCTAATGGCTCGCATTTGGCAGGGGATATAGGATTCGAACCTATGATGACGGAGTCAGAGTCCGTTGCCTTACCGCTTGGCGAATCCCCTATGATGGATACCTTTATAATGCCCATAATTTCTATAAATATCAAGAAGTTTATGGTGGAGGCTGAGGGGATCGAACCCCCGACCCTCTGCTTGTAAGGCAGATGCTCTCCCAGCTGAGCTAAGCCTCCATATGTATGCCTTCAAAGGGTAATGATAAGTATTGTTGGTGACCCGTATGGGATTCGAACCCATGTTACCTCCGTGAAAGGGAGGTGTCTTAACCCCTTGACCAACGGGCCATGTAAATCTGTGGAGCTCTCAACCGGATTCGAACCGGTGACCTCTTCCTTACCATGGAAGCACTCTACCTACTGAGCTATGAGAGCATGGCTCCCCGAACAGGACTCGAACCTGTGACAACTCGATTAACAGTCGAGTGCTCTACCAACTGAGCTATCAGGGAATATCCGCTTGGCGGCGTCCTACTCTCCCAGGACCCTTCGGTCCAAGTACCATCGGCGCTGGAGGGCTTAACGGTCGTGTTCGGGATGGGTACGCGTGGAACCC